>CAYGRR010000055.1:0-20177 GCA_964352295.1 uncultured Pseudohongiella sp.
CGCTTCAAGGAAACTTTCGACAAGATCAATGCCGGCCTGCAGGACCTGTTTCCGAAAGTGTTCGGCGGCGGCCATGCCTATCTCGACATGACTGGCGAAGACCTGCTCGATACCGGTGTTGCCATTATGGCGCGACCGCCGGGCAAGCGTAATAGCACGATCCACCTGCTCTCCGGTGGTGAGAAGGCGATGACCGCAATCGCCTTGGTATTCTCCATATTCCGGCTGAACCCCTCACCATTCTGTATGCTTGACGAGGTTGATGCGCCACTGGATGACGCCAACGTCGGCCGTTATGCGAATCTGGTGAAGGAGATGTCACAGAATGTGCAGTTCATCTTTATCACACACAACAAGATCACCATGGAGATGGCGAACCAGCTGCTGGGTGTGACCATGCACGAGCCCGGCGTCTCCAGAATCGTTGCCGTGGATATCGAAGAGGCGGCCGAACTGGCTGCCATGTAGCAGCCCGAGTACCTGCTCGGGCATTCCCCCTGACTTTCTCGCTAAAAAGCCCCTTTCAGTGCTAAAGAAAATGCGGTAACCGTAAGATAACATTAAAAATTTCACGTTTTTAAAACAAGCTTACGAGTATCGTTGAATTCCTATGAGTGGACGCGAATTAGTTATTCTGTTGTTAGGCCTTGCCATCGTTGCCGTGGTGCTGCGCGGGCTCTATGTAGCAATCAACGCGCGTCGCGGCCAGCTCAGATTAGCGATTGATAAGAACATCCCGCAGGATGTCGATCTTGAGTCGCTGGAATTAGCCGAGCTGCCTGGTGGTGGCGCCCGCGTAGTAACGCGTTCGCTGGAAGAAGTGAACCGACAGAATAACGCCCTCGACCTTGCTGAAACACGGGCAAAGTCTCTCAATCTGGCAGATGCCAATGACGATGAGCATATTCCCGTGCTGATGGATGCCGTCGAGCTGTCGGCATCCAACGTCGCCCGTTCCGCCTCCCGTCCACAGATGCAGCGCCCAGTCGAGACCAAGCAAGAGCCAGTGCCTGCCTTTGCAGGCGCGAGCGAAGCGGATGATGACTATGGGGATACAGCGCTGGAAGAGTACGACGATGACGACGTAGAAGAAGAGCGCTATGAAGAGCTGGAAGAAGAGCTGGAAGAAGACTTTTCCCCTATAGCCGCTAGCGAGCACAGCTTTGGTGAGAGCTGGGAGGATGAAGAAGAAGCTGCCGAAGAAGACGACTACTCTAGCAAGCCTCAACAGGCACAGGATGCGGACACAGACGAATTAACTGACACCGATGCGGTACTGTTCGATTACGATCAGGAAGGCATGCCAGAGCGGGATGCTAGGAGTCCCATAGATGCCATGCGCTCGGTCGCGCCCGACTACGGCGATGAGGCCGATGAAGTAGATGCGGAAGACGAGTATTCAGATGATGAAGGTTATGAAGACGATGCGTCTGCAGTAGAGCTGAGCGAGGGGGACGTATTTTCCGATCAACATCTGGAAGACGATGAGGAAGAATCTGAGGTCTTCGATGCGGATAGCACCGTAGATAATTTCTCGATGACCGCCGGTGAGCGCATTGGCGGCAAGCCTGTAGTGACCGCTCAGGCTGGTCAGACCGGTTTATTCGACGACGTCGATGCCCAGGATGAGGCGGTAGGCGAGCCAAACACTGGCCGGTCTCTATTCTCTCTGTTTGGACGAAAATCGAAGCAGAAGGAGCGGAGCCTCGATGCTGAAAGCCTCGAGGAGGATGCAGAGGGGGCGTTTATAGACGACGAACCGGTAGAGCCTCCGCCAGAAGATGAGTATCGTCAGTTAGAGACAGACGAAGCCGATTACGACGAAGACGGCTACGAAGAAAGCGATTACGAAGACGAGAGGGTCGCTGAGTTAGAGCAGAAACCCGCTGCGAAAATAGAGCCGAAGCGAGAACAGGGTGAGGCCCGCCGCTCCGCTGAGTTTGAGCATTCGGAAGTCTTGGTGCTGAATGTCACCGCGAAACAGGGCCGTGTGTTCTCCGGCGATGACCTGTTGCATGGCTTGATCACCGCGGGACTGAAGTTCGGTGACATGAATATCTTTCACAAGAGGCTGAGCAAAGATCGACCGGGCTCGGTTATTTTCAGTGTGGCGAATATGCTCAATCCAGGCACCTTCGACCTTAATAACATGGACGAGTTCACGACCCTTGGCATTAGCTTCTTCCTGGCGCTGCCTTCGCCGATCAACAACTTGGATGCCTTCGAGCAAATGTTAGGTGTAGCACAACAGATTCGTGCTACGCTTGATGGCGATCTGAAAGACGATCACAGAAATGGCATGACCGGGCAGACGATAGAACATTATCGTCAGCGCGTTAGAGACTTCGAGCTGCGTCGCCTTAAGGCTGGAGCAGCGCGCGGGTAGAATTAAAGCAATAGCTCTCAGAATCAAATCTCAGAACTAACCCCTATGGCAGTTCCTCAAAGCATACTTCGGGAAGTAGACGCTCTCCGGCAGCAGATCGAGCATCACAATCGCCTGTATCATGCCCATGACACACCGGAGATTCCGGATGCTGACTTCGATGCGCTAGTTCTGCGCCTCGAAGAATTAGAAAACAAATACGCACTATCGACTGAAGACTCTCCCTCCCAGCGCGTTGGCGGCGAGGCGATTGCCGGCTTCACACAGGTGAAGCACGAGATCGCCATGCTCTCGCTGGATAAGGTTTTCGACGAGGCTGATCTGCAGGCGTTCGAGACGCGTCTTAAGAAGCGCCTGGAGAGCGAGTCGAGTATTCAATACAGCTGCGAGCCGAAGGTAGATGGCATTGCCGTTAGCCTGCTGTACAGAGACGGCGTGCTGGAGCGCGCTGCAACGCGCGGCGATGGTGTTACCGGCGAGGACATCACGCACAATGTTCGCACTATCCAGAATATTCCTCTGGAGCTGAAACCGAAGAAGAAAAACAGTGTCGTCGAAATACGCGGCGAAATATTCCTCGATAAGGAAGGCTTCAGGCAGCTGAATGAGGCATCCGAGAAGGGTGGAGGCAAGATATTCGTCAATCCACGCAACACGGCGGCGGGTGCTATTCGCCAACTCGACCCGAAGAAGGCGGCGAAGATTCCGCTGCAGATGTATTGTTACAGCGTAGGCTTGGTTGAGGGTGTCGAACTGCCACATTCGCTGAGTGAAATATTTACCCTGTTGGAGAAGTGGGGCCTTCCCGTGAATCCGGACCGAAGCGCAGTGAAAGGCATCGATGCCTGCCTGCGCTATTGCCTGAAGCTGCTTGCGCGTAGAGATGCGCTTTCGTATGAGATCGACGGTGCCGTTGTGAAGGTGGACGCACTAGCGCTACAGCGGCAACTGGGCAGCAACGCGCGCAGCCCACGCTGGGCCATGGCGTATAAATTTCCCGCCGAAGAAAAATCAACAACCGTCTTAGACGTCGAGTTTCAGGTAGGTAGAACTGGCACCATAACGCCCGTTGCCAGGCTGGACCCCGTGTTTGTTGGCGGCGTCACGGTGAGTAATACCACGCTGCATAACATGGATGAGATCGAGCGTCTCGGGCTGCGCATTGGCGATCGGGTAATCGTCCGTAGAGCGGGTGATGTGATTCCGAAAGTGGTAAAAGTGATAGCGCAAGAGGGCGTGAAGAAAGTCAGAAGAAAATCCATTTCGATGCCACAGGAATGCCCCGCCTGTGGTTCCGCTGTAGAGAAGGATGGAGAGGTGCTCTATCGTTGCAGCGGCGGCATCATCTGTCCGGCACAGCGCAAGGAATCGATAAAACACTTTGCCTCCCGCAGCGCTATGGATATTGAAGGCCTGGGAAACAAGCTGATCGAGTTGCTCGTCGATAAAGAGATTATCTCCAACGTGGCTGACATCTATGCGCTCAGCGCCGCGCAGCTCGCGAGTCTGGAGCGCATGGGAGACAAGTCCGCGGCGAACATCATTTCCGCGATAGAGAAAAGCAAGCAGACAACACTGCCGCGCTTCCTCTTCGCACTAGGCATTCGCGAGGTAGGCGAGGCGACGGCATTGCAGCTCGCTACGCATTTCGGGATACTCGAAAACATCATAGACGCCGACTTGGATAGTCTGGTGCTCGTATCCGATGTCGGCCCGATAATGGCCGAGCATATTCGAGTATTCTTTAACAACGAAGAAAACCTCGCCCTGATCCGAAAACTGCAGGACGGCGGTGTGACCTGGCCGATACTCGAGCCAGGGCATGACGATTCCGCAAAGCCGCTGCAAGGGAAGACCTACGTCCTGACAGGCACGCTAGAGCAGATGCCGCGAAACGAGGCCAAGGCCAAGCTGATTGCCTTGGGTGCGAAAGTGGCGGGCAGTGAGTCTAACAATACCTACTGCGTCCTCGCTGTACCCGGTGCACGCTCGAAACTCGCGAAAGCAGAAGAATTAGGCATAAAAATTCTCGACGAAGGGGAATTTATAGCGCTGCTTGATGATCTAATAGCTTAACTTCTGCCATTGACAGTAAAACGTAAACAAGGTTAATAGAAATCCGATGAATGCCCAGCGTCTGAAAAGCGCCTGCCTATTGCTGCTTGCTCCAGTGCTTGTAGCCTGTGCGAGTTCGCCTCCAGAAAGCGTAGCTGACATCTGCAACATATTTGAGGATCGCAGAAGCTGGTATAACGCGGCGAAGCGGGCAGAGCAGCGTTGGGGTATTCCTGTCTCGGTGAACATGGCATTTATCTATCAGGAGTCTTCTTTTCGGTCTCGCGCGAAGCCGGATAGAAACAGATTCCTTTGGATATTTCCCGGCCGCCGCCCTAGCTCTGCCTATGGCTACGCGCAGGCGCTCGATGAAACCTGGCTGGAATACGAGCAGAAGTCTGGCAACAGTCGCGCCTCTCGCGCCAACTTCGAAGACGCAATCGATTTCGTCGCGTGGTACAACGCGAATTCAGCCCGTATCAGTAATATCTCTAACAACAACGCCATGCATCTCTACTATGCCTACCATGAAGGCAATGGTGGCTATCAGCGCGCCACCTACAGAAATAAGCAGTGGCTTGTGGATGCGGCTGGCCGCGTGCAGGCGAATTCGAGTAGGTTTGCGGCGCAGTTGGATAGCTGCAGACGAGAACTGGACAAGAACTGGTTTCAGCGCCTAATTTCCTAGCAGACTTCCTTCGTAGAGAATTATTTAGCGTGCTCGCCGAACGCTCTGGCTTTCGAGTAATGACAAATTTCAGTAGTTGAGAATACGCGTATGAGTTGGTGGGGAAAGGTAGTCGGCGGTACGTTTGGTTTTATGATGGGCGGCCCCCTAGGTGCAGTGTTAGGTGCGGCTCTCGGCAATTACTTCGACGGTGGCCTCGACGGCCTCTCGTTAGATGATTCGCTAGGACTTGGCGCGACAGAGCGCGTGCAGTCGGTGTTCTTTACCACGACCTTCGCATTGATGGGCTTCGTCGCGAAATCCGATGGCAGGGTTACGAAGGACGAGATCGCCATGGCGGAGCGAGTCATGGATCAGATGCGTCTTAGTGCTCAACAGCGCGGCGTGGCGATCAATCTATTCAACGAGGGTAAGAAGAACGACTTTCCTGTGCATGAGGTTCTCGCACAGTTCAAGCGAGAGTGCTTTCGCCGCAGAAACCTCATTCAGATTTTTCTGGAAATCATCGTCGCCACCGCCTTCGCCGACGGTCGCTTGGATGCGCGCGAGAAAATACTGATCGAGGGCATCGCTCAGGACCTCGGTTATTCCAAAACCGATTTCGATGCACTCATTAGTCGCCTGTCCGGGCAGGCACACTTTGTAGACAGCGGATCGTCGAAGCAAAGAATAGAGGCGGCCTATGAATTACTCGGCGTCTCGCCGCAGTGCAGTGACGCGGAACTTAAGAAGGCCTATCGAAGGCAGATGAATCAGCATCACCCCGACAAGCTGGTGGCGAAGGGCTTGCCAGAGGAGATGATCGATATCGCGACGGAGAAAACACAGGCGATCAAGGCAGCCTACGACCTGCTCAAAGAACAGCGCTAATGGCTCTAGCGAAACGTGTTGTTAATGTCGTTTAGCGCTTCGTTTCCGGGGCACAGTTCTTGATTGCCGAGGCTGTTCAAAGGCTTGTCGACGGTATCCTGCAGCTGATGTAGGTCCGATGCAGATTGATTGATGTAGAGCAGGCCAGTCGCGATCTTACCCTGCTTTTTGTGCGCGTTGATGTGATGCAGGGCATTCTCTTTGTCGGAGGGGTCATAGTTATTGCCAGTCTTATGCAGGTGTATGACTGATCCATCGTGTAGCGTTATCTCCTTCTCATGTCCGGCCGCGTAGCTGGTCGTGATTTCCTCCCGCATCGGCACGAAGTCCACTTCGCTAAGCGCTATATAGTTCTCCCACGTGTTCTTGTAGCCGTGGGTAGAGCGGTCGGTGTTATTGAATGTCACGCAGGGGGAGATCACGTCGATAAACGCGAAGCCCTTGTGGGTGAGCCCGGCCTGGATCAGGGGAATGAGTTGCTTCTTGTCTCCGGAGAAGCTCCGGGCTACGAAGCTGGCGCCCAGCTCGATAGCGAGTGTTGCCATATCGATGTTGTCGAACTGGCTCTCCTCGCCTGACTTTGTGCGTGAACCTAGGTCGGCGGTGGCCGACAGCTGACCCTTCGTCAGCCCATAGGTGCCATTGTTCGCCACGATGTACAGCATGTTGATGCGGCGCCTGACGATGTGGCAGAACTGGCCGAGTCCGATCGAGGCGCTGTCGCCATCTCCGGAAATGCCCACATAATAGAGTTCCTTGTTGGCGATATTGGCGCCCGTTGCAACCGAGGGCATGCGGCCGTGCACGGAATTGAATCCGTGTGCCTTGCTTAAAAAATAGGAGGGGATCTTGGAGGAACAGCCTATGCCCGAAATCTTCGCGACACGATGCGGCTCCAGGGACATATCAGCCGCAGCCTGAATGATCGCAGCGCTTATCGAGTCATGCCCGCAGCCGCCGCACAGAGTAGTCAGAGTGCCTTCGTAGTCGCGGCGAGTCAGACCGATGTCATTGGTCTGCATCTGCGGGTGTTTGAATTTGGGTTTGCTGATATAGCTCATAGTCGCTGCCGTCTATGCGGACACTTCTCCGCTCTTATCCATCTCTTGCAGAGAATCGATGATCGATTTCTCGATGTATTGTGCGGTTATAAGTACGCCATCGTAACTGAGGATGGAATGCATTTTCTCTTCGTGAGTATTGCATTCAATCTTCAAAAGGCTCTTTAGCTGCGCATCTCTGTTCTGTTCGATCACGTACGTGAGTTCGTGCGCATCGAAGAAGTCGGCTACGCTCTCGTGAAACGGAAATGCTCGGATACGCATCGTATCGAGCGCTATGCCTTTCTTCGCCAAGTTATCTAACACTTCGTTGATGGCGCTGTTGGTAGTGCCTATGAAGGCGAGCCCGAGTCGGTTTGCTGCGCCCTCCGAGAATACTGGCTCGGGGAGATAGCTCACCGCAGTCTTCATCTTGCGCGCTAGCCTGTCCATCACTCCGGCGTAGACTGTGCCGTCTTCGGTATAGGCGGCATAGGAATCGTGTGAGCTGCCGCGCGTAAAGTAGCTGCCCTTCGTCGGGTGTGTGCCGGGGTAGGTGCGGTAGGGGATGCCATCGCCGTCGGAATCCAGATAACGACCGTAACGCTCAATCTCTTCTAGTTGTTCAGCGTTTAACACCTTGCCACGATCGTAGCGGCTCTTGTCATCCCAGTTCAGCGGATCACATATCTGCTCGTTCATGCCTAGTTCCAGGTCGCTCATGACAATCACGGGTGACTGAATGCGATCAGCAATATCGAACGCGCTGGCTGCATACTCAAAGCATTCCTTCGGAGTAGCGGGAAACAGGAGTGCGTGTTTTGTGTCGCCGTGGGAGGCGTAGGCGCAGCACAGCAGGTCTCCCTGTTGTGAGCGGGTGGGCATGCCGGTAGAGGGGCCAACCCGCTGTATGTTAAAGACTACCACGGGCACCTCGGAGAAATAGGCGAGCCCGAGGAATTCCTGCATTAATGAGATGCCCGGGCCGCTTGTTGCGGTAAAGGCGCGTGCACCATTCCAGCCAGCACCTATGGCTATGCCGATCGCGGCGAGCTCGTCCTCGGCTTGCACGATGGAGAATTTCTTCTTGCCTGTGCCAGCATCGATGCGCAGGCGTTTGCAATATTTCGCGAAGCTATCCACCGCGGAGGTAGAGGGGGTAAGGGGATACCAAGCAGCTACGGTCGCGCCGCCATAGACGCTACCCAGGCCTGTAGCGGTATTGCCATCCATCAGTATCTTGCCTTTGTTCTTGTCGCTCTTCTTCAACTGCAGATTGAGCGGACAATCGAAATTGTCACTCGCGTATTGATGGCCGAGTTCTAAGGCATGGATATTCGGCAGTATGAGTTTTTCCTTGCCGCGGAACTGATCGCTTACGAGCTCGGTTAATACCTTGAAGTCGATCTTCAGAAACGCGGAGAGGGCGCCCACATAGACTATGTTCTTGAAGAGTTGCCGCTGCGCTGGCTTCTCAAATTCTTCGAGGCAGATGTCTTTCAGGGGGATCGGTAGATAGCTTACGTCGTCGCGTAGCAACTCGTTCGCCAGCACTTTCGAGGAGTCATACAATACATAGCCGCCGGGCACTACCGAGGCGATATCCTTGCCAATGGTCTGCTCGTTCATGGCGACGATAAGATCGACTCCCTCGCGTCTGCCTAGATAGCCTTGCTCACTAATCCTGACCTCGAACCAGGTAGGCAGGCCTTGGATATTCGACGGAAATATATTGTGCGGGCTGATCGGTATGCCCATGCGGAACACCGCCTTGGCGAACATGCCATTCGCGCTGGCTGAGCCCGAGCCATTAACATTGGCAAACTTAATTACGAAGTCGTTAACCTTGGCTAGCCCAGTGACCTTAGAGCTTTGAATTAACTCTGACATGCGTTCTCTGCTTTAGCCGTGTTGAATAGATATTTATGCATGTCCCAGGCATTGGTGGGGCAGCGCTCGGCGCACAGGCCGCAGTGCAGGCACAGGTCTTCATTTTTCGCCATGATGCGCCCGGTGCCTAGAAGATCCGAAACGTAGAGGTCTTGTTCGGTGTTCTCCGCTGGTGCGAGTAGGTTCGATCTAAGTAATGACTCTTCCTGGTTCTGAGTAAAGGTGATGCAGTCGGTGGGGCAGATATCCACGCAGGCATCACACTCGATACAGAGCTTGTCTGTAAAGACTGTTTGTACGTCGCAATTCAGGCAGCGCTTCGTTTCGTTGAAGGCGAGTTGTTCATCGAAGCCAAGCTCCACTTCGATGTTAATGTCGTTCAACGTAGCCTGCTTGTCGGCATGAGGCACCGCGAAGCGAAGGTCGTTGCTGATATCGTTCTTGTAGGACCACTGATGGATACCCATCTTCTGACTACTAAGATTGGTTAGTGGGTTAGGGCGTTTCGATATGTCTAGTTTCTCGCAGAGCATGTGAATTGATACGGCCGCATCGTGACCGTGAGCGACGGCAGTAATAATATTGTCCGGCCCGAGAGCCGCATCGCCACCGAAGAATACTTTGTCGTGTGTCGATTGGAACGTGGTCTTGTTTAGAACAGGCACCTCCCACTTGTCGAACTCGATGCCGAGGTCTCTCTCGATCCAAGGAAAGCTGTTCTCCTGACCTATCGCGCAGATTACATCGTCGCAGGGAAGAATCGCAGGCCCTTCGCCGGTTGGAATCAGTTGGCGCTTGCCGTTCGCATCTACTTCCTTGCGCACCTTCTCAAACTCCATCGCGACGAGCTTGCCGTCCTCTACGATATACCGTTTCGGCACATGGAAATTCAGGATTGGGATGTCTTCGTTCATTGCGTCTTCGATTTCCCAAGGCGATGCCTTCATCTCATCGAAACCGCTGCGCACCACAACGCTTACTTCCTCGCCACCGATACGCTTGGACGTTCTGCAGCAGTCCATCGCTGTGTTACCACCGCCTAGCACGAGTACTTTCTTGCCCACACTTGAGATATGTTCGAAGGCTACGTTTGCTAGCCACTCGACGCCGGTATGAATATTCTCTTTAGCCTCTTCGTGTCCCGGTAGATCCAGCCACTTTCCTAGTGGCGCGCCAGTGCCGACGAACACTGCATCGTAGCCCTCGGCCAAAATGTCGCGCATGCTGGTGATCTCTTCGCCGAAACGACACGTGACCCCCATATCCAAAATGTAGTTGAGCTCTTCATCGAGCACTTCGGCGGGGAGTCGAAATCGTGGAATCTGAGTGCGCATGGCGCCGCCGCTGAGCGCGTCTTTCTCGAATAGAGTGATGTCGTATCCGAGTGGCATCAGGTCGCGCGCCACGGTGAGGGAGGCCGGTCCGGCGCCGATCAACGCGATACGTTTGCCGTTCTTCTTCTTAGGGATTAGCGGGAGACGAGCGCTGATGTCGGACTTGTAATCAGCCGCTACTCGCTTCAGACGACAGATGGCGACAGGCTCCTCTTCAACCCGGCCGCGTCGGCAGGCAGGTTCGCAGGGGCGGTCGCAGGTTCGTCCGAGGATGCCGGGGAATACATTCGAATGCCAGTTGATCATGTAGGCGTCGGAGTAACGCTTCTCGGCGATCAGTCGGATGTATTCGGGTACGGGAGTGTGAGCGGGGCAGGCCCACTGGCAGTCGACTACTTTATGAAAGTAATTTGGATCGGAGATATCAGTCGGTTTCATTCTAACTGCATTTCCTTGTAGTTCTTATTTTAATGCCTAATGTCCCAGTCGTGACGACAGTTGCATGGCACCAGTATAGGGAATTGGCGTGCAATTGTAAGTAAATATGTCTGCCTCCTGGGACATCATAGCTATTTCATGATGGCGGACGATCGTGAGTGGATTCATACAATTTGTTGAAGATTCGTAGCTTGGTGATATGGGGTTCCGCTTCTATTGCTGCCTCCAGTTCCTTGGCGGTTGCAGGCGATAATTCCTCCACATCGAGAACGAGATCTACTTCGATGGCATTGCCTAGATAGTGAAGGTCGATAGACGCGATGGTGTGTTCTGCTAGTAGTGTTTGCCAACAGGTCTTCAGGGTTGCGATTACCTGAGTGCGCTGCGGTAATTCTGAATCATCTTCGAGTATCTCGTGATGGATGGGGTCGATATGAATGAGCACTTCGGAGATGTCGGCGAACTGACTGATGAGGGATTTGTTCACTAACTCGCCGAGCTGATGTCCTTCCGATACGGAGATGTAGGAATCTACGAGTAGTCTGAGCTCCAGGATTATTTTTCCACCAGTAGACCTGCTGCGCAGATCGGTGATGCCGCTGATGCCGTCGATACCTAGAATACAGGATTCAAACTGTTTGCGGCGCTGTGGAGAGACAGCCGTATCAACAAGTTCGGTGAGGCTGTCCGCGCAGAGTTCCCAGCCTATCTTCGCGATGATAAGGGCGACGAACATGCCTGCCACCGTATCCATCCAGGGATAGCCCTGGCGAGCTCCTACGATACCTATAAACACAGCAACCGAGGATATTGCATCGGTTCTGCTGTGCCACGCGTTCGCCTTTAACAGGTTCGAGTTCAGCTTCTTCGCTACACGCATGGTGTAGTGATAGATCCATTCCTTCGATGCTACGGACAAGAGCGCGATCGCTATTCCTGCTGCGGCGGGGGTCGGTAGGGTTTCGCCAAGCCTTAGGCGATTGATGCTGTCATACAGCAAGATGGCTGCAGTGATGAAGAAGACGATTCCCATGGCGATGGTGCCCAGGGTCTCAAAACGGCCATGACCGTATTGATGCTCTGCATCGGGCTCCGCGTGCGCCACGCGTGCGACGATCAGGACGAAGATGTCGGTGCCTGCATCGGAGAGGGAGTGAATGCCATCGGTTATCAATGCGAAGGAGTTGGTGACTATGCCGCCGACTATCTTGCCGCCGCCGAGCAATATGTCGAGCACCATACCTACTAGGGTGACATTTGTGGCTTCTCGCTGTGCGCGCTGTGCATCCATAAGATTGCTAATTTTTACTACAGATCAAGGCTGAGGATTTGGGTGGATTACAGCACATCTTAGGCGGTTGGAGTGGCCTCAATCGCGATGGAGGTCTAAGGAGTGAGGTGGAATTTCGGCTTTGCTGGCCCCAAAAAGAAAGCCCAACTGCCTAGGGCAGTTGGGCTAAATATACTATCAAGGGAGAGATAAATGAAACAAAACCCACAATTTTGTATGACATCTACCTACACTTACTCTGACTGAGCGCTTATGGAAAAGTTCCACTTATTTTCTAGAATATTTTACTATTTTTCCTTCTGCACAAATAACATTCAATAATGTCTATAAAATATTGTAATAACTAAAGATTTACAACTTCCATATTACCGATCTGCAAGCTGTCTGCGGCTTCTTTATTGCAGATAATGCCAATACTTGCCTGTTCCGGGCGCAGGTACAGCTGCGCGACGCGCTTCAGATCAGCCGTAGTCGTGCCCAGCACCTGCTTCCTGAATTTGGCTCGATGCTCCAAGCTGCGACCGAATAGTCGATTGAAGTAGGCTTGCTTAGCCTCTCCGGACGGCGAGGCAGGCTTATCCAGGCTCGCAATTACCCCCAGGATGGCCTCTTCAAGCTGATGGGGCTTGTGATCAGTGTCCATGACCCAGTCAATGGCTGCATCGAAGTCAGTCAGCGTTTCCTCCAGTCGCGGATCTCTATAGGAGAAGAAGCGGAAGGACGCGGAGTTCGCATCGTGACTGGCTCCACCGCCGTAGGCGCCTCCCTGTTCGCGTATTACCCTGTGCAGGAAGCCATTGCGCAAAAAGCCAGCTAGCACCTGTAGCGGCGCGTTATCCGCATGCCCCGAGGCCACGGTTGGATAGGCCTTGGCACAGAAATTAACCGCCGTAGTCGTAGTCCAAGCTTGCCTCAGGTTCTCTCGCATTGGCGGTAGCAGCAGTGGGCTATCGCCAGCTCCGCCGGCGGATGCCCCCCAAACACGATCGATATCGGCGAGCAAAGGTTCTCGATGTTCCGGTTCAGCGATGACAAGGAACTCCTTGTCTGCAGCTAGAACCTTCTCGTGTAGCGCCTTGAATTTTTCAAGCAGCTCCATCCGGCTGGATTGCGCTTCGAGACTCGTCCTCAGCGCCTTGAGTCGCTTTATGCCCTCAAGTCCGCCAGAGCGATGTGCGAGTTGGGCGGTAGGGCTCATGCGGCTGCTGGCAAGGCTCATGGCCAGGCTATGGCCCTGACCGGTAATGCTGTTTTCCTTGCGCGCACAGATCTGCTCGATAAGCTCCTGCAGGCGTTTATCTTCATCGAAGCGCACATCGTGGATCGTGCTGTGTAATAGCTCGGAGATATGAGGGTGGTTAACGCGCAGACATTTCGATGAGAAGGAGAGGATAGCCTTGCTGGCCTGAACGTCCTCCAGAGAGCTGCGCACACTGCTGAAGCAATTGATGCCTCCGCTGATCTGCGCCTGCCAGGCTTGAGTCTGGACGTAGTCTCGCTCGCCAACACCCAATTCGGTGAGACAGCTAGTGTAGAGAGACAAGACATCCAGCAATTCCTGATCAAGTTGCGGCAAGGCCATAACAACCTGCTGGTAGCAGAGGCCATTCGTGCCCTGACCGTAGAAACTAACGGCTGCCTTGCTGCCCTTGAGAAACGCATCAACCCGCTCCGGCTCGCTGACGAGATCGGGGACATCCTCCAGACCCACTTTGGGCAACAGTCCCGGATCATCTTCCTCAGTCTGTCGTGCGGCTAACTGCTTCGTTTGCTCTACGATGGCGAGTTTCTCTTCGTCTGCCATTGCATTCTTTATCTGCGCTAACTGATCGAGCTCTGCCTGTACCTTGCGCTGTGCCAGCTCCGGGTCTGGCCTTAGAGTCAGCCGCACGCGGTGCGGATTGTCCAGCAGTAGTGTCTGTATGAGATTGGGTATAAATCTATCGTCTTTTATTTGTTCTCGCAGTTCGGCCAGCACAGGGTCGATATTCAAAAGCTTGATGGGATCGCCACGGTGCATAGCTGTAGAGAGGCCGGCGAGGATGAGCTGCAGTCCATAGGGGTAGCTGTCGCCGGATATCTCGCGCTGATGAAGCTCCAGCTGGTGTAGTGCTGCTTCGACTTGAGAGTAGGGGATGCCAGTCTTGACCAAACCTTCGAGAGTCTCGACTACCAGTTTCTCGATGGCGGCGCCAGATTCTGCGGCACAGCCTTCCAAGCCTGCCATCAGGCTCATCTCACGATTCGAATCTTCGAGTCCGCACATCGGCGATGGAGACGTGCCGAGGTCGCTAGTCTCCAGCGCTCGCAGCAAAGGGCTGGCGCTGTTATCCAGTAAGACGCTGGACAGCAGCTCTGCCTGGAATAATTCGTCCAGCTCGATGCTGTGGCCGAGCAACCAGGCAATGACCACGTGACTCTGTGGCTTGTCGGATGCTTCGCTAGCGTAGCACTCCTCGACAGATAAGGGGGTCAGGTATCTTTTCTCATCCTGAACCTCGATCTTTATGTCTAGCTTGTCGAAATGCGAAAGCGCCTGTTCCTGAAATTTCTCATGATGATCGTAGGCAGGGATGTCTCCGAAGGTCATAAAAACTGCATTGCTAGGATGGTAGTGGCTCTTGTAGAAATCGACTAGCTGCTCATAGCTAAGCTCCGGAATGTGCTCCGGCTCGCCGCCACTGTTGTAGTGATAGGTTGTAGTTGGGAAGACGTATTTGCTTATGGCGTGCCAGAGAACACTATTTGTGGAGCTCATGGCACCTTTCATTTCATTGAAGACTACACCCTTGTACTGCAGCTCGCTCTCGGGGTTCTCAGGTTCGGCGAATTCTAGGCGGTGGCCTTCCTGCGCGAAATCGAGCTCGTGTAGGCGTGAGAAGAATGTAGCGTCGAGATATACGGTCAGAAGATTGTTGAAGTCCTTTTTGTTCAGGCTGGCGAATGGATAGGCGGTCCAATCACTGCTCGTGAAGGCATTCATGAACGTGTTCAGTGAGCGCCGAATCATCATGAAGAAGGGATCTCTGACGGGGAATTTCTTGCTGCCGCACAGGGCTGTGTGTTCAAGAATGTGTGCTACCCCTGTAGAATCCATAGGCACGGTTCTAAACGCCACGAGGAATACGTTCTCCGGATTTTCGCTGCTCAGATGGAAGTGCTTGGCGCCGGTCACTTTATGAACATATTCTTCCATTGTTATATTCAATGAGCCAATCTCCTCGCTTCGCTGCCACTCGAATGCGGGGTGTATTTTCGCGGGCTGACAGGTATTGTGTTGTCGTGTGTCGGAACTGCTTACTACGGCCATGCTGACGTTGCCTTTTATGACTTGAGTGACTTGTGGGGTTCTAGCGAAACCTGCGCTCTGTCGGCCTCGCTATAGAGGAGGTTTCTCCAGGCTAAAGCTGCCTAGTTTACCTGAGCGAAATTCGTTTAGTAGTATTTCCGCCGTTTTGTTGAGGTCTGCCTTTCCACCGCGGCCTATTGATCCCCGTTGCTTTGCGAGCACATCGAAGAAGGCCTCGGGTTCAACGATTGTCTCGGGCAAGGCGTATCTTGTGGCTAAACGCTCAGGATAGTCACGCAGGAGGAGCTCAGCGAGGAACCAGGCTATGTCGGCCACCTCCACCGCGGTATTGCGGATGGTGCCGGTTATGGCCAGCCGGTAGGCGCTTTCCTGATCTTCCAGCTTCGGCCACAGCATGCCAGGGGTGTCGACAAGATACCAACCGTCCTGCAGCTTCACCCGTTGCTGCCCCTTGGTAACGGCAGGTTCATTGCCGGTGTTGGCCAGCTTGCGCTCGGCCAATTGGTTCAGGAGAGACGACTTGCCGACATTCGGGATCCCGTCGATAACTAACTGCCCCTGAATCAGCTGGCTCTCGTCGGTGTTCTTGATGAGTCGCTTCGCGGTGTTCACGATGTCTGCGCGGGTGAGCTGCATGCCTCGGCCATTCATCAGGCAGGCGCTATTGGGAAGCTTCGAGAAGTGGGCGGCCCAAGCAGCAGTGATGTCGGGGTCGGCCAGGTCGGTCTTATTCAGAATGCGTATGCAGGGCCGTTCCTCGCGAATATTTGCAAGTAGCGGGTTGCAACTGGATTGGGGAATACGCGCATCTAACACCTCAATCACTGCATCTGTCTTGTGCATAATCTTCACCAGCTCTTTGCTGGCTTTATGCATGTGTCCGGGATACCAGGAAATGGCCATTTTGGGGCTCCATGAGGGCGACAGTGTAACGAGGCAGGACGGTCAAGACCACTCCGATTTATCGAGAGTAATTACGCTATACTTGAGAGCTGTTAGGATTCACCCTAGTGCAAGTTGAGGAGTTAATTTTCCAATGTCAGTACAAGATACGATAGAAGCCAAACTGACTCAGGCGCTGCAGCCATCGGTGTTAGAGGTAGCGAATGAGAGCCATATGCATGGTGGGCCGGCGACAGAGTCTCACTTCAATATTACGGCCGTGTCGGCCACGTTCACAGAATTGAACCTGGTGCGCAGACATCAAGCAGTATACAAACTACTAGCGCAGGAATTGGCCGCCGGCGTGCATGCCCTTGCCTTGCATCTCTATACAACCGATGAGTGGGCACAGCGCAGCGCTTCCGCGCCGATATCGCCAGATTGCAGGGGAGGTAGTAAACAGGCAGAGGAAGTTTAGGGCTAAATTTTTTGAATCGACATAAATCTAGCCTGGGCTTTGTGCAGAGCTATCGCGGCGAGCATTCTGATATTTGTAAGGTTATCAGTGACCTGAATCTCATTGCTCAGGTGGGACGGAGTATGCCTATAGAGTGGCTGCTGGAAGTTGTTGTCCTCAGCCCTAAATTCAGTGAAAATCTTTCTGTGACTCAGGTCACTTCAAGCATTTGGCGTAGAGACAATAATGAGCATTGTCTAGTTTCAACGCCCAAATGTTTGACCATAGATAGTGGCTGGGGAGTTTCGATGCAATCAGGACAGGGAATTGCTGGGCCTTCGCGCAAGCTTGAACTTGCCGTTGCTGGAATAGTCTCTCTAGCGCTTCTGGCCCTCACTGTAACAGTAACCAGACTCGCTCCTATCCCCGTATCAAGCTCGAATAATTCGCTACCGCTGGAACCCATTGTCGTCTTCCCAGACTTCGCCTCCATCTCCGATATAGATGCCAAGAAACAGCAGTTTTTCGATTTCCTTCAAGACTATGTGCGCTATGAAAATGGCTTGATTAATGACTTGCGCTCGCAGTTGCTTGCACATGCCGAGATTGTCGCTGGCGGTGTTCCATTAAGCGGACAGGAAAGAGACTGGATTATAGATCTGGCTATTACCTACGATGTGGTAACTGAGGGCATGAGTGATCAAGCTATCGTGGATGAATTGCTATTGCGGGTCGATGTAATTCCAGCCTCGCTTGTGTTGGCCCAGGCCGCAAACGAATCAGCTTGGGGCACCTCTAGGTTTGCGCTCGAGGGCAATAATATTTTCGGTCAGTGGTGTTTTGAAGAGGGCTGCGGCATTGTCCCGAACCGCAGAAGAGCGGGGGCCTCGCACGAGGTAAAGAGCTTCGCTACTATCAAGGCGGCAATCGAAGGTTACTTTCTGAACATTAACACCCACCACCTCTACGTCGATTTCCGCGAGGAGCGGGCGCGCCTGCGCAGCTTGGGTCGGAATCTCGATCCAATGGTGCTAGTTGAAGGACTGGAGCGCTACTCACAACGCGGTGAGAACTATATCGATGAAGTACAAACCATGATTCAGCAGAACGACCTGCGCCAACGCGATCGTCGCTGGGTTGACGACTAACTAGACTTCACTCTCTTTCAATTCAGGTTTATCCACTGTACCGAGTACCAGTAGTAGCGCGAAGAATTAGGCGCCGGTGCCGTACAGACATAACGCCAGCGTCGCCCTGAATAACTCTCTTCGGGCGTTAACTTCACCACTCCCTGCTCTCGGTCCAGCCAAGTCATCGGTATGGCAGTGCTATTCGCAAAACACCCAATCTGTTGAAAGTTGTAGTCACCCGGCTCGAACTTCAGGGTAACCGAAGGGCTTCGCTCCTCAGTTACCGGCGAGCTAGGCTCAAGCTGGCTCACGGAGAACGGCAGGGTCGAAAACTTGGTGCTGGCGGTGTCCAAGTCTGCATAGATGCTCGCTAGGGGGAATCGCGGCAGGGCCAGAAAGTCCGAATCGGGGCCCACGGCGCCGGAGTTCTGAGCCAGGCCGACGAAGCCCTGATCCTGCAAGATCGCTTTTATCGCAGGATCGTATTCGCCATAGGGATAGGCAAGAAAACGATGCGATTGCCCGGTTTCTTGCTCAATCTTTTGCTCCGCGGCGAGTAGATCATTGCGCAGCCTGCCGAGGCGCTGCTGCTCCGATTCGTTGCCCCTCGTCTCCAACATATAAGGGTGATCGACCATGTGATTCGCAATAATCACCCCGGCCTCGCTCATCTGTCTTATTTGCTCCCAATTCATGTAGTTACGCAGGCCATCGTCGATGGGCTCGGTGCTAAGAAATAGCGTAAAGGGGTAGCCGTAGGCCTGCAGCATGGGAAAGGCCGTCTCATAGATAGAGCTGTAACCGTCATCGAAGGTTATGACGACCGCTTTGTCTGGCAGGGCCTGGCCTGAGCGCAGGCTGTTCACCATGTGATCAAGTGGTATCACGGTGAAATCATTGTCCCGCAGATAGCGCAGATGAGCCTCGAAATCGGCGGGTGAGATAGTGGTTGAGGGAGGCGTGTCCTCAGCAACGTGGTGGTAGAGCAGGATAACGGCACTCTGCGCTGCCAGCGCAGGGCTGCTCAATAGAAGTAGGCAGAGGGCGAGGAGACTGCCCCGATAATTTGCTCGCTTTAGGAAGTGTTCGCTGTGCTCATTCATGGGGCTATAGTATCGCAGTTTCTGCCTATTTGGCTGCAGGCGAGTGGCTTCTTATATAGTGTCAGCGGGGCTATAATGCACGGTTCCGAGCCAGCGCGCGGTTCATCCTAACTTGGAGCTAAATATGATCTACTCAGGCAAGGCGCTTAGCGTCGATGTATTGCCTTCTGGCATTGCCAACTTGGTGTTCGACCTGGAAGGCTCATCCGTCAATAAATTCGACCAGGCTACCCTCATGGAGTTGCAACAGGCTATTGCGGCCCTGAAGGGGGCTGCCGTGCCGGGCTTGATCCTGTCGAGTGCGAAGTCAACATTCATCGTCGGTGCGGACATCACCGAGTTTACATCCAAGTTTGCGGAAGGCGAGAAGCAGGTGCATGCCTGGCTGGTCGAGGTGAACAAGATATTCTCAGACCTAGAAGACCTTCCTTTTCCAACGGTTGCCGCCATCAATGGCATTGCCCTGGGTGGCGGCTTTGAGTTAGCCATCTCGGCGGACTACCGCGTGGCAACGGAAACCGCGGTAGTGGGCTTTCCCGAAGTGAAGTTGGGCATACTGCCTGGCTTCGGCGGCACGGTGAGAATGCCTCGCCTGATTGGTGCCGACAATGCGAATCAATGGATTAGCAGCGGGTCGCACATTAAGGCAGGGCAGGCATTTTCCGAAGGTGCTCTCGATGCAATCGTAGAAGAAGATATCCTCATCGAGGCAGCGGAGACGATTATCCGGCAGTGCAACGCTGGCAAGTTGGACTACAAGAAAATAAGGGTTCAGAAGACCTCTCCACTGACGCTCACACCGATCGAGTTAAATGTAGCCTTCGAGACGGCGAAGGGCATGGTTGCGGCAGCGGCAGGGCCGAACTACCCAGCGCCGATCACGGCGGTGAAGGCGATGCAGGAGGCGGCGGTTATGGATCGCGCCGGTGCGCTGGAAGTGGAGCACAAGGGTTTCATCAAGCTGGCCGCAACCGAAGTGGCCGCGAATCTCGTACAGATGTTCCTTAACGATCAGTTTTTGGGAGGTCTGGCCAAGAAGCAGCAGGCGGCAGCAAGACCAATCGCGAAAGCCGCCGTGTTGGGAGCTGGCATCATGGGCGGCGGCATCGCCTACCAGTCAGCGCTCAAGGGCACGCCTATCATCATGAAGGACATCGCTCAGGACGGCGTAGATCTTGGCATGGCCGAGGCGCGTAAGCAGCTGGATAAGCAGGTTGCGAAGGGGCGTATGGATGCTAATAAGATGTTCACCATACTCTCCAGCATCGAACCTACACTGAGCTACGACGGCATCGATAAGGCA
>CAYGRR010000056.1:0-19872 GCA_964352295.1 uncultured Pseudohongiella sp.
CTCTGTATAATCCCCGTTTTGTAGATGGTGGTAATCTCATGTTACGTATCGCTGAAGAGGCTTTAACATTTGATGATGTTCTACTCCTGCCTGCGCACTCCCTTGTACTTCCCAAAACAGTAGCACTTACTACCCAGTTGACGCGTTCTATCGCGCTCAATATTCCTCTCATATCCTCTGCGATGGACACGGTTACCGAGTCCCGTCTCGCGATTGCTATGGCTCAAGAGGGTGGTCTGGGTGTGTTGCACAAGAGTATGAGTGTAGAGAACCAGGCTCGAGAAGTTCGTCTCGTGAAGAAATTTGAAAGTGGCGTGGTGAAGGATCCTATAACGATCTCAGCCGAAGCTAGCATCCGAGACCTCGTCGCTCTGATGAAAGAATACGATATCTCTGGCATGCCAGTTCTCGATTCGACGGGTCTGGCGGGTATTGTTACCAGTCGTGATGTGCGCTTCGAGGCCAACCTCGATGCCAAGGTTTCGACGATCATGACGGCGAAAGACAGGCTGGTAACCGTCAAAGAAGACTTTCAATTAGACGATGTGAAGGAGCTGTTGCATAGGCACCGCATCGAGAAAATCCTAGTCGTCGATGAGTCGTTCGCTCTCAAGGGACTTATAACTCTTAAAGACATTCGAAAATCTGAAGACTATCCCAACGCCTGTAAGGACGAGCACGGAAGGCTGCGAGCTGCTGCGGCAGTTGGCACCGGACCAGACTCGCCCGATCGCATCGATGCGATCATCGAAGCGGGTGTCGACGTGGTGGTCGTAGACACGGCTCACGGTCATTCGCAGTTTGTGCTCGATCAGGTGAAGTACGTAAAGAATAAATACCCAGACATAGCCGTTATCGGCGGCAATATCGCTACCGCGGATGCGGCCAGAGCCCTGGCAAAGGCGGGCGCCGATGCTGTTAAGGTTGGCATAGGTCCTGGCTCTATCTGCACAACGCGTATCGTAACGGGCGTTGGCGTGCCGCAGATGTCGGCGGTGGCGAATGTCGTCGATGCGCTGAAGGGCACTGATATCTGTGTGATCTCAGACGGTGGCATTCGTTATTCGGGCGATATAGCGAAGGTAATCGCCGCTGGCGCACACGTCGTGATGGTGGGCAGCCTGCTAGCCGGTTCCGAGGAGGCGCCAGGCGAGGTTGAACTGTATCAGGGCAGAAGCTACAAGGCCTATCGCGGCATGGGTTCGTTGGGTGCCATGTCGCACTCTCAGGGTTCTAGCGATCGATATTTTCAAGACTCGGATTCAGGTACGGAGAAGCTCGTTCCCGAAGGCATCGAGGGTCGGGTGCCTTACAAGGGCACCATGTCGGCAATCGTGCATCAGTTAATGGGTGGACTGCGCTCTAGCATGGGTTATACGGGTT
The DNA here is from genome assembly GCA_964352295.1 of uncultured Pseudohongiella sp. Lineage (GTDB taxonomy): Bacteria > Pseudomonadota > Gammaproteobacteria > Pseudomonadales > Pseudohongiellaceae > UBA9145. The sequence goes on from CAYGRR010000056.1 coordinate 1,384, forward strand.
CCGCGAACATCGAAGAGATGCGGACGAAGACGCAGTTCGTGAAGATTACGTCGTCAGGTATGAGCGAGTCCCACGTCCACGACGTTAGTATTACCAAAGAAGCTCCAAACTACCGGGTAAGTTAGCGTGGATGTGCTTCTAACTAGTAATTAGTTAGAACGGATAAACCCTTGAACTGCAGTTACTTCGTTAAAAGGCCTGCCCAAGCCAGTCACTTACTACAGTAAGCTCCTGACTTGGGTAGGCCTTTTGCCTCGTCTCTGCAGCTCAATGATTCATCCTCGAGATCGAGGAGCGCGGTGAAATATTCTACTAGCGGAAACTTTTTTGAGATAAGGCACTGATGACAACAGCTAATATTCATAGCCAGAAGATTTTGATTCTGGATTTCGGTTCCCAGTACACACAATTAATCGCGCGGCGCGTTCGTGAATTGGGCGTGTATTGTGAGATTTGGGACTATGCGGTCGACGAGGACTTGTTTCGCGAATTCGATCCGCAGGGCATCATCTTCTCTGGAAGTCCCGAATCGGCGAATCACGATGCGTCACCGCGTCCTCCTGAATATATCTATGATGCGGGCAAGCCGATACTCGGTATCTGCTATGGAATGCAAACTATGGCCGATCATTTCGCCGGCAAGGTGGAGGCGTCAGCGAAGTCTGAGTTCGGATTCGCCCAGGTCGATATCACCGCGGCTAGCAAATTGTTCGACGGCATCGAAGATCGCATTATTGAGGGCGGTGCGGCGCAACTAGACGTCTGGATGAGTCACGGAGATAAAGTCACCGAATTACCCCCAGGCTTTACACTGATTGCAGCGACCGAGAGCGCGCCGATCGCGGCGATGTGTGATGAGTCGCGCGACTTCTATGGCATTCAGTTTCATCCCGAGGTGACGCACACGATTCAGGGGCAGCGCATCCTAGAGCGATTCTGCCACGGTATCTGCGGCTGCGAGTCCCTGTGGACCTCCGCGAATATCATCGAGGACGCGATCGCCACGGTGCGTGAGAAAGTCGGCAAAGACAAGGTTTTGCTTGGCCTGTCCGGTGGAGTCGATTCGTCTGTCGTTGCCGCGCTCTTACACAGGGCGATAGGAGATCAGCTGACCTGTGTGTTCGTTGACAACGGCTTGCTCAGGCTGAACGAGGGCGATCAGGTCATGGCCACGTTCGCGGAGAATATGGGCGTTCGCGTCATCAGAGCCGACGCAGAGGATAAATTTCTGAGCAGGCTCGCGGGTATCGATGAGCCGGAACAGAAGAGAAAGATAATCGGTAACACCTTCATCGATGTGTTCGATGAAGAGGCGACGAAACTCAAAGACGTAAACTGGCTGGCACAGGGCACGATCTACCCCGACGTGATCGAATCGGCTGGCTCAAAGACCGGTAAGGCGCACGTTATCAAGTCGCATCACAACGTGGGCGGCCTGCCAGAAGACATGAAGATGGGTTTGGTGGAACCGCTGCGTGAATTGTTTAAAGACGAGGTTCGTAAGATAGGCTTGGAGCTCGGCCTGCCTTATGACATGGTCTACCGTCACCCGTTCCCTGGTCCGGGTCTCGGCGTTCGAGTGCTGGGCGAGGTGAAGAAAGAGTACTGCGACATCCTGCGCCAAGCCGATGCTATCTTCATGGAAGAGCTACATAGAGCGGATGTGTATAACAAGGTGAGTCAGGCCTTCGCCGTCTTCCTGCCGGTGAAGTCTGTAGGTGTGGTTGGCGATGCAAGACGCTATTCCTATGTCATCACCTTACGTGCCGTAGAGACTATCGATTTTATGACGGCGCGCTGGGCGAGGCTAGATCCCGAGTTATTGGAACGCTTGTCTAACCGCATCATGAACGAGATCGCGGATGTCTCGCGCGTGGCTTACGATATATCGAGCAAGCCGCCGGCGACGATCGAGTGGGAATAACTGGTTTAAAGATGGAATCAGGGCAATTGAAATAAATCCTCAACAGAGCATTTGAGAGTTTTAGCAATTCTTAATGCAAGAACAGTGGAGGGCACATAAATCCCGTTTTCAATAGCATTAATACTTTTTCTTGATACTTCTGCACTCTCAGAAAGTTCTTGTTGAGTTAAACCCGCAGACTTTCTAAGTTCTTCAAGATTGTTTAAAAGCTTTTTATGATTTTTGCCCAAAACTATTTCTTTTCAAACTCTTCAACAGCATTTGTTAGTTCTTCGCTCGTATTTGGATAAAGATATCCAGCGACCATGGTGCCTATACCTATTGCACCTACTAAATATCCAACGCCCACAAAGTAAGATCCCATCGCAATATAGCCAAGGAGGCAGATACCAATACCCGTAAAAATCGTTATTACTCCCCCTCTGCGGTAATCTATCGGTTCTTTTTTTCTTTCATCAAAAATACCTAACAATTCTTCAACCCTGGAAGAGTCATCCAAGTGCTTAGATATCTCTAGTACAGTTTCTCTCTTCCTTTTCCCTTCATGATATTGCCAGTAGAAGACTGCCAACGGAATAATGACACCGATAAACATCCCAGCAAGCGGTAATATTAGTTCCATAAATCTGTCCTAAAATTTAATATGTAACGTAAACTTATCATTCTAAATAAGGGAAGTAAAGGTTACATTGATAAATAGGTGGAATCTTATTAATGATGTTAGTGTGTTAAATCAAGTATCGGTTTGGTTATAGGGAAGCACTACAAACTTTGTAGTAAGGTTGTTTCCAATTTATTGATTTTTCGTGGTCAGGAAAAAGGAAGCAAAATTAGGCGCTTACGCAACTGCAATCTCACTACAAACCCTTTAAAATGTATATAAAATCAATATGTTACAGACGTTTTACTACTGAATGGGAGTCGCCAAAGGCCGGTGATTTCCAAAGTTTGAGTTAAAAAAGGCTCTGAGTCTGATCAATTCATATGGCACTAAACATAGAGCAAGTCCTACAGCAAGGTGTAGCCCGCCAGCAAGAAGGTAATCTTCAGGAAGCCGAGCGGCACTACCGAGCAATACTAGAAATCCAGCCCGGTCATCCGGTAGCAAATCATAACCTAGGACTCATCGCTGTCCATGCGAATGCCGTTGAGGGGGCGCTGCCTTTTCTTGAAACTGCCCTCGAGATAAATCCCGAAGTAGAGCAGTTCTGGCTCAGCTATGCCGATGTGATTATCAGGCTAGGCCGATTAGATGGGGCAAGGGCCGTCCTTGCGCATTGTGTAGGACTAGGATTTTCAGAAGAGAAGCTGGCGCTTCTGAATCGTAGATTAGAATCTACAACAAGCAAGGGAGCGCAGTCCGCACTTGCGAATGCAGAAGTCTATCGAACTCTTGGAGTTGCGCTGAAGGAACTGGGTAAATTGGAGGAAGCTGCAGAAAGTTATAGGAAAGCAATCGCGTTGAAGCCCGATTACGTTGAGGCTCATTTCAATCTCGGCAACACGCTGAAAGCGTTAAACAAGCCTGACGAGGCAGAGGCAAGCTTTAGCGAAGCGATCAATCTGCAGCCAGATTTTATTCCCGCGTTAGTGAACATATGGGAATTGCTTTTCAATAGAGGAGATTTCGAGGCAGCGCTAGAATATGCTGATCGTTGCGATACCCAAATATCGAGGCTCAACAGCTTGGAATCTCTCTACGCGTTGGGTCGAATCGAGGAAATCTATCAAAGAATCGAAGATCAGGCCGAGGAGGATGCTGAGAATTTGCATGTTGCAGGATTCTCCGCATTTATAGCTGCTGTAACAAAGAAGAATACCGCGCATGCGTTCTGCAACAATCCTTTAGACTTCATAAATATTTCAAATATTAGTGCGTACACTGAAAATCCAACTGCATTTATTGCGGATGTAATCAAGGAATTACAAGAGGTAGAAGTCGAGTGGGAGCCACTGAATAAGTCTACCCATGGAGGTTTTCAAGCACCCGCCGAGATAAATTTGTTTGCAAACCCATCTGGAAAGGTGGCGCAACTTAAGTCGATTATCGCCGCCGAGCTGGAGAGGTACTGTGAGCAATTCCAGAACAGTGACAGCTTATATATTCAGAAATGGCCAAAAGAGAAGAATTTGTATTGCTGGCATGTCGTCTTGAAACAACAGGGCTACCAAACTCCTCACAATCACGCTAAGGGCTGGTTGAGTGGTGTTATTTATCTGCAGGTTGTCCCATCTCTAGATCGCGGTGAGGGGGCAATAGAGTTTAGATTGGATTCGCGTAACCACTCGGCAGATGGGTTGCCAACAGTTGTGCATGAGCCAGCGGCTGGAGATATAGTATTGTTCCCATCGTCGCTGTATCACCGGACTATTCCTTATTCAACACACGCGAATAGAATCGTTATGGCGTTCGATCTAATGCCTGACGTGGCCAGGCAATAAGTATGGACGCTATAGGCTGAGAATGGAGGCTGAGTAGAGTTCATGTTCTCTAACTGGCATCTACAAGCCAGCTGCGAATTACAACTTCCGTTACACATCAAATTGAAATTCCGAGATAGAGTTTGAACGTGACTATTAGCGGGAGTAACTCTAAGCCCCAGCCCTCTAAGTAACTTACTATTTCAGCCACTACTTCAATCAACGATTCTACAATGGGATCGTCTTCCTTGACGTTCCCTGCAGAGGTAATAGTTTTGGTTTTCATTTTGCGTATTCCAATGAGTGTCGTGAGCCTCGAGAGCGCGGCTTTACAGCCGCGCCTGAAGAACAATGTTGAATGGAGTCTCGGCGATTCGCTTCACTTCGCTGAATCCCGCCTCGAGCAGCACTTCAGACAGGCGCTTCTGACCAGCCTGTGCTCCTAGAGCGAGGCCGACCTCCTGGGAAAGCGAGCAGGGCGTGCACACTGCTGTAGACGCGGCATAGTAGAGACGGCTAACGGGATTGATGTTGTTCTCAACCTCGTCGGCGGCGGCTGGTTCTACCAGCAGCAAGCGGCCATCGGGGTTCAGCGCGGCGGCGGCATGTCGAGCGGCGCCTATCGGGTCGCCCATGTCGTGCAGACAATCCATGAAGCAGATCAGATCGAAACCAGTCTCCTGATAGTCTTTCGCCTTCGCGACTTCAAAATGTACATTGTCCGTCACTCCCGCTTCTTCGGCGCGCTGGCCTGCAGTCTCGATGGAATTGGTGTGACTGTCGAAACCATAGAACGTCGAGTTGGGGAAAGCCTCAGCCATGACGATGGTCGAGGCGCCGTGCCCACAGCCAACATCGGCGACTTTAGCGCCGGCTTCGAGCTTCGCTGGCACGCCATCCATCGCCGCGATCCAGTCGGCGGTTAGGAATGCCTTGTAGCCAGGTCGAAACAGGGATTCGGATCCACAGAAGAGGCGATGATGGTGCTGGCCCCAGGCCATGCCCTGCCCATTCTTGAATATGTTCATCAGATTTTCCTCGTCCATCCACAGCGATGCGCCTACTTCCAGCGCGGGAATCAGAAACAAGGGGCTGTCTGGGTCGGCCAGTACGGGCACATGCGCATCAGGCAGTTCATAGCGCTGAGTGGCGGCGTCGTAATGGATGTAGCCACCTGCGGTCTGGTTGTTGAGCCATTCCCGCACGTAGCGCTCGGTTAGCGCGGTCTTATCGGCAATCTCCTGCGAGCTCATGGGTCCGGAATTGGCCATCGCGTTGTAAAGGCCCAACTTGTTTCCCATGCTAGTCATCACTCCCGAAACGGAGGCGGCAACATCGTTCACAACTTGTCCAACAAACGCTTCAGTGGCAGCGGGCATATTCATAATAAAATCCTCAATTAGTATTCGTTTTTTAAAATAGGGGTCATCAACTGACGGGATCTATAGTAGGGAATAGCTGCCAGGAGGCTGCATCGCGAATCTGTAGCAGAGCGCTATGTAATCTGGACTAGCGCACTACAGAAACTGTAGTTAGAATCATGGGACCGGAAAGGAGCGAGAATAATGAGCTACAAGCAATTCTGTCCTATAGCGAAGGCGATGGAGGTGGTCGGCGAGCGCTGGACTCTCCTGGTGATACGCGAATTATTGATGGGAAGCTGCCGTTTCAATGAGTTTCAGCGGGGGCTGCCGGGCATCTCGCCGACGCTGCTGACTAAGCGCCTGACAGATCTTGAAGAGAAAGGCCTCTTGATCAAGAAGCGGATTCCCGGCCAGAAAGGTTATGAGTACTTTCCCACCAATCCCTGCAAGGAGCTAATGCCGGTACTTGAGCAGATTGGTTCCTGGGGCATGCACTGGGCGCGGGATCAGATGCTGGACGAAGACTTCGATCCCGAACTATTGATGCTCTATCTGGAACGCAGCATCCAGCCAGATCAACTACCCGGCAGCCTGACTGTCATTCGCTTCAATTTTAATGATGTGCACGACTACCCCAACTGGTGGATAGTGGTGGAGGATGACTCGGTCGAAGTTTGCGTCAAAGACCCCGGTAAAGAAGTAGATATCTACTTCAACTGCTGTGTACGCGTCATGTGCGAACTCTGGATGGGTGATATTAGTTACAAGAAAGCGATGGCCGACGGTCGCTTGCAGCTAGTTGGCCCGAAAGCACTGATCAGAAATGTCGGCACCTGGCTGGCCCCTAGCGTTTTTGATGGCATGCAACCAGCCAGCGAGATTGTGGCCTAGTGTGCCGTTACATATTCTGTGCGCTGCCTAACACAGCAGTGGTTCTAACAATCGATTAGAAGAGGGATAAGTGTAAGAATGCACCGAGCTACCCCTTCAACACCAGGCTCCGAGAATCCGCCCGTTGATCAACTGCAAGCCCTCATTAGTCTTTACAGTGAAGGCAATCTGCAGCAGGCCTTGTTGTTAGCCGAGCAATTGCTTCTAGAATTTTCAAACTCCAGCCTACTGCATAACTTATCGGGCGCCGCGCATGCCGGCCTTGGGCAATTTGATGCGGCAATAGCAAGCTATCGTCTAGCGCTCGAAATCGAGCCCGGCGATGCGAAAACGCATTTCAATCTGGGTATCGCCTTGAATGGCCGAGGCAAGCTAAGTGCGGCGATAGCTAGCTACCAGCAGGCGCTGAATATCGCGCCGGACTATGTTCTCGCCTATATCAATATGGGCAATGCCTTGAAAGACAACGGAGACTTGCTGCAGGCCATTCAGAGCTATGAGCAGGCTCTCAGGATAGATCCCAATTTTCCCGAGGTCTATTGCAACTTGGGGAATGCGCTTAAGGATCATGGCGATCTGAAAGAAGCCATAGCGAGTTATGAGAAGGCGCTGCAGATAAATCCCGACTACGCCCAAGCGCATAACAATATGGGCAGCGCCTTGAAGGATAGTGGAGAGTTAGGTCGCGCTCGGGAGAGTTATCTAGAGGCCCTGCGAATAAATCCAGACTACGTCGCGGCTGCTTGGAATGGGGTGGGTATCGCAGAGAGCATTGCTGAAGCACACACTTGGCTTGAAAGATGTCTCGCGGTGGATCCGAATTACCTGAGCGCGAAGCTGCAGCTCGCAGTTCTAGATTATTTTAGCGGAGACCAGAAGCGTTTCGATGATCTAAAAGCATCGCCTTCGGCAGCGCACCCAGTCTTGCGTTCTCTGGATTGGGTTTCCACCTTGCCGAAATTGCCCAGTTTGTATTTCCATCGCTGGGCTTTCTTTGATGCCATCGTCGAGCTGTGCAATAAAGAAAGACCGTTCTACGAGTTCGGCGTGTTCAGAGGCGCGGCATTTAAATACCTCATACAGACATTTAAGACAGGATATGGTTTCGATACCTTCGCAGGTCTGCCTGAGGACTGGCGTGAAGAGAAGGCTGGCGCCTACTCGAGCGAAGGCAGGATTCCCGAAATTGCTGGCGGGGAATTTATTGCGGGGAGATTCGAAGAGTCGCTGCCGGTGTTTTTCTCGGAGACCCGGCCGCTAGCATCGCTAATAAATTTCGACGCCGATCTGTATTCCTCTACACTCTGTGCGCTGAACCATGCGAAGTCTGTCATCGACGCCGATACTGTACTCATCTTCGACGAATTCATCGTGAACGAAAACTGGGAAGAGGATGAATACAGAGCCCTGAACGAATTCTGTAGCACGCATAGTTTTCGCTACGAAGTGTTGGCTGTTTCCTTTTTTACCAAACAGGTCGCCGTTCGACTGCTGAACCTATAGACTCCGGCCGCAGTCTTTGCCAATACCAAGCGCACGAAATTTGCCCTGATCTAGCAATTAGGGAATAGAGAAGTTGGAGTCATGGAAATATTCTCAGTAAAAAGCATACCCACTGCCTCTTGGAGTTCTGATCGGGCACTAAATTTCAGGCCGCGCTTTTTGACCCTGCTTATTTTGTGCGCTGGCCTCACCGTATTCGGTATTGGCGAGGCGCTATTAATAGCGGCAGACGCCGGCAATAGCCCATGGACAGTTCTGTCACAGGGGGTCTCCCAAATAAGCGGTTGGAGCATTGGCGTGACTACCTTCTTGACGAGTCTCGCGGTGCTGCTGCTGTGGATCCCTCTCAGGCAGACACCTGGCATAGGCACTATACTGAACGCCGTTATCATTTCCGTCGCCATCGAGCTTTCGCTGCCGCATCTGCCGAGGCCCGACAACTATCTGTGGCAACTTGGTCAAACGGGCTTTGGTATTCTGCTAGTGGGTTTAGGCAGTGGACTTTATCTGATCGCGAACCTCGGCCCTGGGCCTAGAGATGGTCTGATGACGGGACTGCAGCGCGTCACAAATCTTCCCGTTGCGAGGGTGCGCACTGCCATCGAGATTACCGTGGTGTTTTTTGGCTGGTTGCTCGGTGGCACCGTGGGGCTGGGCACGCTGATGTTTGCCTTCGGTATTGGCCCGGCTGTCTCCATGGGGCTCTATCTGGTCAACAAATTCTCAACTAGGTCGAATTAACATAACGATGACAGCGAATACAGAAATAGACCTGCAGGAGCATGAGCGCTGGATGCGCGAGGCGCTCTTGCTCGCGCGGCAGGCTGGAGAGGCCGAAGAGGTGCCAGTTGGTGCCATCGTAGTACGTGGGGGAGAAGTACTCGGCCGAGGCGCTAATCAGCCGATTCGGACCTGTGACGCAACGGCGCATGCGGAAATCGTCGCCATTAGGAGTGCATCACAGTTCTGCGAGAATTACCGTCTGCCCGATACGACGCTCTATGTTACGATCGAACCCTGTACGATGTGCCTGGGAGCGATGATCCATGCCCGCATTGGCAGGCTCGTTTTTGGTGCACCCGAACCGCGTGCCGGAGCCGTGGTAAGTCAGGCTTCGCTACTTGCAGCCGATCACTATAATCATCAGCTGCCCTTTACTGAGGGGGTGTTGGCTGAAGAGTGCTCTGAGCTCATGCGAAACTTCTTCAAACAGCGGCGCTAGACGTATTGACTTGCCAAAGTCCGGGGTAGCTTGTATAAGAATCCTTCTGTGGACATAACGGATTAATGACTTTCTGATGAACCTGCAAAAGAAATTACTGTTTTCCATTCTGCTTCTGGGCCTCGCGGCCTGTGCCGCGCCAGCCCCCTACAAGGCCTATTTTGGCGATCCTAGACAGGATATGCAGCTCGCGACCGTGCAGGGAGCAAACTTCGTTCGCACCGATCTTCTAAATCGCTACATAGACACTATTCGCTTCATTGAGGTAGACGAGATACCGATTACCAATAGCGATCAGCACCGCTCGATCCAGATCGCCCCGGGATTTCACGATATAAAGGTCTATTTCTCCTGGGACTTGGGCAGCCTGCGCGGCCTGGCGCCTGCCATGGTGGACTATTCCAAGACTCGAGAGAATATCAGCCGCACACTCCACTTTAATGCTCGACCCGGCGAAACCTATTTGGTCATGGCGAATCCTGTGTTCAACGATCGCCGTCACGATATCACCACGCTGTCCCACGTAGACTTCTGGGTAGAAGACGAAGACGGTTATGAGATCGTTTCCAAAGAAGACGGCCGCTATAAACCCGAGCAATAATCGCGCGGATTTATCCCCACCCCAAATCGACCTTTTCCCGCACTTTTTTCTGAATTCGAAAGCTAAATCTATTATCATTGCCGCTCCATAACAGCGGCGTAGTTCAGGCTATGCCCGCCACAAATTGGGATACCATCAATGCAGGTCATGTTTGGAGCGGCAGCTCTTTCTGCTTTTAAATCTTCCAAATTACTTCTTAACCTTCAGGCCAAACTCCCCCAGGTAAACGCGTTTAGCGCACAATTCGTCCACTTCCTCGATTGCACGGCTGCACTGAGCGGTCATGAGCTTGAAGTGGCCAATGCCCTGTTGCACTACGGTGCGAGTTTCAGACCAACGAGCGACAAGCAGGGCAGCAGTTTGCAGCTGACGCGCGTAGTGGTTCCACGGCCCGGCACCATCTCTCCCTGGTCGAGTAAGGCCAGCGACATCCTGCACAACTGCGGCCTGGCCTGCGTCGAAAGGGTCGAGCGCGGCACCTTATTTACCGTTACCGTCGGTCAGCCCCTCAGCGCAGACGAGCTCTCCGTGCTCGATGCCATGCTGCACGACCGCATGACCCAGGCCATCCTCGAGGATGTCGAGCAGGCCAGCTGCCTGTTTCGTCATGCCGCTCCGCAGCCTATGGCCTCCGTAGACGTGTTGGGCAAGGGCAGAGAGGCGCTCGTTACCGCTAACGGCAAGTTGGGATTAGCACTGGCGGACGACGAGATCGATTATTTGCAACAGCAGTTCACCGACCTCGGTCGCAACCCCAATGACATAGAGCTGATGATGTTCGCCCAGGCGAACTCCGAGCACTGCCGGCACAAGATATTCAATGCCAATTGGACGATAGATGGCGAGCTGCAGGACTATTCGCTGTTCGGCATGATTCGTAATACCCACAAGAAGTCGCCAGAAGGCGTGCTGTCGGCTTATTCCGACAACGCGGCCGTGATGGTGGGGCACGATAGTTCGCGCTTCTTCCCAAACCCCGAGTCCAAGCAGTACGGCTTCGTGGATGAGCCCGTGCATATCCTGATGAAGGTAGAGACTCACAACCATCCTACGGCGATTGCCCCTTTCCCCGGCGCGTCGACCGGCTCGGGCGGCGAGATACGCGACGAGGGCGCTACCGGCACCGGGTCCAAGCCCAAGGCCGGACTGACTGGGTTTAGCGTCTCCAACTTAAAGATTCCAGATTTTCTCCAGCCCTGGGAAGAGGAGCTAGGCAAGCCTGCTCATATCGCCTCCGCGCTGGATATCATGCTGGAAGGGCCAATCGGTGGCGCGTCCTTCAACAACGAATACGGACGACCGGCTCTGTGTGGCTATTTTCGCAGCTTCGAGCAAAGCGTGGTGAACGAGGCAGGCGAGAGTGAGGTGCGTGGCTACCACAAGCCCATCATGATCGCGGGCGGCATCGGCAACATCCGCGAGCCCCATGTGTTGAAGAGTGGCATCAATGTGGGTTCCAAGCTCATCGTACTCGGCGGGCCAGCGATGCTGATCGGCCTAGGCGGCGGTGCCGCTTCTTCGATGGCATCGGGTTCGGGCAACGAGGATCTCGACTTCGCCTCGGTGCAACGCGAGAACGCCGAGATGGAGAGACGCTGCCAGGAGGTAATCGACCAATGCTGGCAACTAGGCGACGCTAATCCTATCGCCTTCATTCATGATGTCGGAGCGGGTGGCCTCTCGAATGCATTACCGGAACTCGTCAAGGACGGCGGTCGCGGCGGCGTATTTAAGCTGCGCGATATCCCCAACGCCGAGAGCCAAATGTCTCCCTTAGAGATATGGTGTAACGAAGCGCAGGAGCGTTATGTCCTCGCGGTCGATCCGGAGCATCTCGCGCGATTCAACGCGATCTGTGAGCGCGAGCGCTGTCCATTCGCCGTCGTCGGCGAGGCGACCGAGGAAAAACATATCCGACTTGACGATGCACATTTCTCGAACAGCCCTATCGATCTGCCGATGGAACTGCTCTTCGGTAAGCCTCCGAAGATGCATCGCGAGGTAACGTCGAAGCAGCTTCCCAAGACCTCATTCGACACCAGCGATCTGAATCTTGCAGAATCCATAGCAAGGGTGTTAGCTCTGCCAGCAGTGGCGAGCAAGAATTTTCTCATCACCATCGGCGATCGCACTATTACCGGCTTAGTCCATCGCGATCAGATGGTCGGCCCCTGGCAGGTGCCCGTCGCCGATGCGGCAGTGACCGCGACCGCCTATTGCGCGTATACGGGCGAGGCGATGGCCATGGGCGAGCGCACGCCGCTCGCCGTATTCGATGCGGCGGCATCCGGGCGCATGGCGATCGGCGAATCTATAACCAACATAGCGAGCGCCTCGATAGAGAAGCTCGGCGATATTAAACTCTCGGCGAACTGGATGGTGGCGGCCGGGCACGGTAGCGAGGATCAGAAGCTGTTCGAAACGGTGCGAGCCGTGGCGATGGAACTGTGTCCGCAGCTCGGTATCTGCATACCGGTTGGCAAGGACTCGATGTCCATGCGCACGGTCTGGGAAGAGGGCGGCGATCAGAGAAGTAACACCGCACCTCTTTCGCTGATTGTCTCCGCCTTCTCGCCAGTTGACGATATTCGTAAGACACTTACGCCACAGCTGCAGACCGATCAGGGCGCCACGAGTCTATTGCTGATCGATCTGGGCAGGGGCAAGAACCGACTGGCCGGCTCAGCGCTGGCCCAGGTCTACAAGCGCATGCAGGGCAGCGTTCCTGATGTGGATGAGCCTGCCGATCTGATCGGCCTGTTTGCCCTCATCAATCGATGCCGCAACGAGAATCTGCTGCTGGCCTATCACGATCGGTCCGACGGTGGGCTGTTCGCAAGCCTTGCCGAGATGGCATTCGCAGGACACTGCGGCCTCGATATTCAGCTCGAAGCGATAGCGACGCAGGACACCCTGCTGGCTACTCTATTCAACGAGGAGCTAGGCGCGGTAGTACAGGTTGCATCAAAACACATTGCGCTTGTTATGAAGTACGCCAGCGAGCACGGTCTGGCAGATTGCCTGCACGAGGTTGCAACTGTAAACGCTACGGGCGCGCTGAACATTGCGCTCGGTGAGAGTGTACTATTCACGCAGAGCAGAATAGAGCTGCAGCGGCAGTGGGCAGCGACGAGCTATCACATGCAGAGTATTCGCGATAACTCCCTCTGCGCGAGCGAAGAGTACGATCAGCTGCTGGACGCCGAAGATCCCGGTATCTCTGTTGCTCTAACCTTCGATCTGAACGACGATATCACGGCGCCGTTCATCAACCTTGCTGCCAGGCCACGCATCGCCGTACTGCGCGAGCAGGGTGTGAATGGCCAGATAGAGATGGGCGCGGCGTTCGATCGCGCGCGCTTCGATGCCATCGATGTGCACATGACAGACCTGATCAGCGGCCGAGTAAGCCTGGATCAGTTTAATGCCATGGTGGCCTGTGGTGGCTTCTCCTACGGCGACGTACTTGGCGCAGGCGGTGGATGGGCAAAGTCGATACTCTTCAATGTTGAGCTGCGCGCGCAGTTCGAAAAGTTCTTCGCGAATCCTGATACGCTCACGCTCGGTGTGTGTAACGGTTGTCAGATGATCTCGTTGCTACACGAACTCATTCCTGGCGCAGAGAATTGGCCGCGCTTCGTACGCAACCGCTCCGAGCAGTTCGAGGGCCGCCTCAGTCTCGTGCGAGTCGAGTCGACGAACTCGGCCTTCCTGCAGGGCATGGAGGGTTCGCGCTTTCCACTGGCGGTCGCCCACGGCGAAGGCATGGCCGAGTTTGCAGCGGCCGACGAGCTGCAGCAGCTGCAGTCAGCGAATGGAATCGCGCTAAGGTATGCGGATAACTACGGCGAGCAGACAGAACGTTACCCGGCAAACCCGAACGGCTCGCCCGACGCCATCGCTGGAATCACCAGCAGAGACGGCCGCGTCACTATCATGATGCCGCATCCCGAGCGTGTTTTCCGTGCCAGTCAAAACTCCTGGCATCCAAGCGATTGGCAGGAAGACGCGCCGAGCATGCGCATGTTCCGCAATGCGAGGAAGTGGCTAGGTTAATTATTTTGCTGGCCTTCCTCGCCTAAAGAGCTAATTACGCCATGAGCAATAGCCCGCTACTCAAGATTGAATTCTACGTGCCCGAAGCTCAGCTGGAGCAGGTTAAGCAGGCTATGTTTGCGGCGGGTGCGGGCAAAGTTGGCGACTACGACAGCTGCGCGTGGCAGGTGTTAGGGCAGGGACAATACCGACCCGGTGCAGACAGCGCTCCATTTAGCGGAGAACAGGGCAGGCTGGAAACCATTGAGGAATATAAGGTCGAGATGGTCTGCACAGAGGAATTAGCTGCCCAGGCGATCACCGCTTTGAAGAAATCCCATCCCTACGAAGAAGTTGCCTACTCGGTGATTCGCATCGAAACCTTCGAGTAAAAACGCTCGTCTAATTTTTGTCGGTAAAGCTGGCGCTTATCAGCGTTGTAGTGAAACTTCTATCCTCACCGTGATGCACATCGAACATGCGCACTGGAAACTGCTGCTTCCTTAGGTCATCGAAGTAGTGCTCGAGGGTGCTCTTCACCACGGGGAAGGCAATTTCCTGCCATGGAATTTCCTGCTCGCTAAACAGCGCCACTTCCTCCGATTCCAGGCCCGCCGCGAAATCGAGATTTTCCAGCTCGGCGCGGAAGAACATATACACCTGATTGATCTTCGGTAAATTGAACAGCGTGTAGAGGCTGTCCTCGCGCACGATGACCGAAGCGCCTGCCTCTTCCTGAGTCTCTCGCAGGGCGCCATGGAGGCTGGACTCGCCATTCTCCATGAAGCCAGCGGGCAGCGTCCACTTGCCCATTCGCGGTTGAATGGCGCGTTTGCAGAGTAGGACTTTATCTTCGAAGAAGGGCAGGGTGCCGACTACGTTTTTTGGATTCAGATAGAAGACGCTGTCGCATTCGGTGCAGCAGTGGCGCGGCTTGTCATCGCCTTCCGGTATTCGAAGAATGAGCGGGCCCGCGCACTGATGACAGAATTTCATAGATTTGCACCGAGGATGAGTCGCAGCAAACTGATTGCTGCGACTGTAGGTGCGGTAGTGTACTGCTTTACAGGCTCGGGGAAAACCACGGCCGGAAGGTGGGATACCTAAATGCGATTGATCTCGCAGTGCAGGCGAAACCGCTTGGAGGTCATGAAGGCCTCGATCTCTCGAAGCCGCAGCTCAAGTGAATTGTAGATCTCGGTGCATCTGTCACGGCCATGGCTGCTTTCCGCTTCTCTGGTCTGCATTTTTGCCTTGCTCTTGGATTTCGACTTCTGCACTTCCTCGGCGAATTCTTTCTTGAATTGTTCCTTGGCGCCCTCGAAGGCAGTCGCAACTTCGACATAGGCCTCGTCCGCCATCTCTTCGGCAAATTGAGAGTAGTCGTCGTCGGTGTAGCCCTTGCGCTGTCTTCTTCGTGCGCGTCTCGCTGCGCGTCGTGCTGCACGGCGTTGTCTGCGCTCGGCGCGCCATGCCGATCGACTACTGGGATCCACGTGTGGATCCGGCTCGAACACGAAGATGCAGATGATGTAGGCCCAGAAGGTAAAGGGACCAAACAGGAATAGGGAGAAGAGGGTGACTGCACGCACCGCGAAGGCACTGACCTCGAAATAGTCGGCGATGCCGCTACAGACACCGGCGATGCGCTTGTTGCGCTCGTTGCGGTAGATCGGCTTGCGGTAGTTCAGTTGTTTGAAATGTTCTGCCGTGCTCGCGCCCTTGAAGTAGTTGCGCATTTTATCTGGCGTGATGTCTTTGTCCAGACAGAAGTACAGCAGGAAGTAGCCTATGATCAATGTGGGCCAGGAGATCACGCAGACGACGAAGATGACGCGAACCAGTACTATAGGCACATCCAGCCACTCGGCTATGCCAGCACAGACGCCTAACCAGCGGGCATCTTCGCGATTCAGTTTCAATCTACTCGTGCCCGTGTTCATTCTGCTCTCTCCAATCGGGAACCTCAGCATCCAAGATCGATTCGAGTATGTCGATGCGTTCGGTTAGCGACTCGGCCATCGCCGACAACTCGCCCATATTGTATTTGCCATCCGGCTCGATTCGCACCGTGCGTCGTCCCTTCCTGAGCAGGATTATCCATAGTGTGATGGCGCCCAGCACCATCGCCACGATCGATACTACGAACTCTAATACGCCCATTGCGATTGCCTATTTGTCTTTTAGTTTGTTTTTCAGGTTCTCAAGCTCTTTATCGATGGACTCCTCGCGCTCTAACTCATCGAACTCGCTCTGCAATCCACGCTTCTCCATGTGGATGCTGTCCATCTGACCTTCCATCAGATCGATCTTCTTCTCGTAATACTCAAATTTGTTCATGGCATTGTCAATAGAGTAGCTGTGCAGCTGTCTATTTACATGGAGCCTGGACTCGGTAGCCGTGGTGCGCATGACAATCGTCTTCTGGCGTGCGCGGGCATCGTTGAGCTTGGCCTGCAGCTGCTCGATCTCCACACTGAGCTTGTCCAGTGTCTCGTCGAGCTTGAGCAGATCCTTTTCGGTGATCTCTACACTCGAATTGATGTTGGCCTTCTCCATCAGGGCAGCCTTGGCCAGGTCTTCGCGACCCTTGGAGAGCGCGAGCTCCGCCTTGCCTTCCCAGTCCTGTGCCTGCTTCTTCAGCTGTTCGGCACGCCGACTCAGGGTCTTCTTCTCGGCGATCACCTTGGCGGTGCCGCTGCGAACCTCGACCAGAGTCTCTTCCATCTCCTGGATTACCATGCGAATCATCTTCTCCGGGTTCTCCGCCTTGTCCAGCAGGGAGCTGATATTGGAATTGATGATGTCGGACAGTCTGTTAAATATGCTCATTACTGATACCTCGAATGGTCCGTTAGTCTCTAATGCCACACAAAGGGCTGGCTTAGTAATTAGAGAGCAGATAGCGTGCCAACAATTCGCGAGCTTTAAGCTATTGAATTTAAAGAGTTTAAAATATCACTACCCCGTGATTGCCAGCCGGCGTAGCTAAATAGCTTAACTAGTGGTAATTTTCACTACCCGTATCGGCCCTGAGCCGGTCGGACCAGGCGAAGCCCCGCGGAAACCCGCTTTCCACCGGCATCGCAACATAACTAATTGAAAGTAAAGATTATTATGTCTCAAGAGAAGTCAGCCCCAAGGATGATCGGCGAGTCCGCCAGCTTCCTCGAAATGCAGGAACATATCTCCCACGTAGCCCCCCTCAACAAGCCGGTTCTGTTCGTCGGCGAACGCGGCACGGGCAAGGAATTGGTCGCGGCACGCCTACATTACCTGTCCCAGCGTTGGGAAAACACCTTCCTCAAGATCAACTGCGCGGCCATGAGCGAGACCCTCTTAGAGGCCCAACTCTTCGGCCACGAGGCCGGCGCCTACACCGGCGCCACCAAGCAAAGAAAAGGCTTCTTCGAGCGCGCCCACGGCGGCACGCTGTTCATGGACGAACTCGCCAACACGGCGATGTCGGTGCAGGAAAAGATCCTGAGAGTCATCGAATACGGCGAATTCGAACGCCTGGGTGGCAACGAGACACTTACAGTAGACGTAAGAATCGTCGCCGCGACCAACGAAGATTTGCCGGACCTGGCGAAACGCGGTCGATTCCGCGAAGACCTTCTGGACAGACTGGCATTCGACGTGGTCACGCTACCGCCACTAAGAGAACGTGCCGAGGACATTCTCATTCTTGCCGAGTACTTCGCGGTGGGCATGGTGAAGGAGATCGGTGGCGAGTTCTTCGCCGGTTTCTCCGACAAGGTGGAGAAGGCGCTGTGTAAGTATTCCTGGCCGGGAAATATTCGCGAGTTGAAGAACGTGATTGAGCGGGCGGTGTATCAGAATGGCGATGGGCATATTACGCAACTTGTGTTTAATCCGTTTGAGTCGCCTTATCGGTTGAAGGCGAGTGCGAAGACTAATGCTGAAGACGCCGTGGAATCGGCGAGTGGTCCCAAAACTACTACGCCTGATCTTGCCGGTGCTGACTCATTCGACTTTAAGAACGAGGTGCAGGAGTTTGAGATTAATCTGCTGAATCAGGCGATGGAGCAGAATCAGTTTAATCAGAAGAAGGCGGCGGAGTTTTTGGGGCTTAGCTATCACCAGTTAAGGGGATATTTGCGGAAGTATGATCTGTTGAGTTAGATCTAGTCATTTAGGTAGAAGATCTAAGGGTGAAAATCAAAGTACTCTGACCCCTTTGATTTTTGTCTAAGTTATAAAGTTATTAGTGTTCCCAACTATTCCGCGATATCTATATCTACTGATTCATATTTCTCTCTTCTATAGGGCCAGCTCCGAGCATCGAATGCTTCTGCTATCAAATTCAAAACTTCTTCTTTCTGGCTTTCTAATGAAGGGGGTACCCGGACATTAAATATTTTCCAGTGTATGCTCTTAGCGCCGCCCTCATCGACCACCCATGTCCATTCAGCCTTCAATTCTGTTACTTTACCCTGCCAAACAAGTACCAACTGTTCGGTCACATCAGTGCCTTCACCGTAACTATGAGTAAGAACCAGATAAG
>CAYGRR010000057.1:0-19774 GCA_964352295.1 uncultured Pseudohongiella sp.
TGACGGCGGCGAGTCGTCTAATTATCTGATTGATCAACTCCCTACGCATCTCGGCAGAGATTATCTCTGCTTCTTCTTGATTGCCGCTGATATTCTCGATGTCTTGGAAATAGGTTCTCTCAACAAACAGCGTTTCGGGCGCTATCAGGGTCTGTTGATCTTTCTGCAGCGCGATCATCACCGATAGACGCAATTCGATCTGTGCTGCGCGCGCGCGAGGATTGATGGTGACTGGGCGAGAGTCGAGCCGCTCACTGACGATAGCGAACAGAGCGACAGTTGGATCAGTCTCATTCAGAGCAGTGTCGATTACACTCACCTCGGCAGCTTCGAGGCTACGACGCAGCAGTCGGCTGAGTTCACTGTTTGGCTGTTCGGCATTAAATTGCAGTTCGCTAAAATTGGCAGAGAGTACATCGCCGCCGCGCAGACTGAAACCGCAGCCGCTAAGTAGTAGCAGTAGGATGCAGGCGATGAAGGTTTTGAAGGCATTGCCTTGCGTCATGAATAGTTCACTCTTCAATTAACGACGATGTTGACCAGACGGCCGGGGACAACGATGACCTTTCTGATGGTGCCATCGGCAGTAAAGCGTTTGATAGCCTCATTGTCTAAAGCCAAACTCTCCAGCTCACTCTTCGCGATTGTCTTTGCTACTTCTATCGTATCGCGCAACTTGCCATTCACCTGTAAGACTACGGTGATCGAACTCTCGGTAAGTGCAGATGTATCCACTTGCGGCCAGGATGCATTCATCACTGCGCCCTCGTGGCCCAAGTGTTGCCAGAGTGCATGACAGAAATGCGGCACTATGGGTGCCAGCATTAGGATGGCTGTCTCCAGTGCTTCCTGAATAACTAATCTGTCATTTTCGCCTTCACTGGAATCGGCGAAGCGCGTTACCGCGTTCAACAACTCCATGGTGGCGGCGATGGCAGTATTGAATGTATGTCGCCGGCCGTAGTCATCAGTTACTTTTTCCAGGGTCTGATGAGTCTTACGGCGAAGGTTGGTCTGTTCTTCATTTAGCTTTAGGCTGGAAAAATCGACAAGTGGCAGCGCCTCATGCTTCGCCACGCTTTTCCACAGTCGCTTCAGGAATCGGAAGCTGCCCTCGACTCCGCTGTCTGACCACTCCAATGATTGCTCCGGAGGCGAGGCGAACATAGTAAACATGCGCACCGTGTCCGCACCGTATTTCTCGATCAGGGAAAGCGGGTCGACGGTATTTCCCTTAGACTTAGACATCTTGCTGCCGTCTTTGAGTACCATGCCCTGGGTTAGCAGATGAGTAAACGGCTCATCGGAATTCACCAGACCTTCGTTGCGCATCAGCTTGTGAAAGAAACGCGCATACAGAAGATGCAGAATCGCGTGCTCTATGCCGCCAATGTATTGATCAACCGGGAGCCAGTAGTCCGCTCGATCATCCAGCATGCTTTCGTCCTGGTCGCGGCTGGCATAGCGTGCGTAATACCAAGACGATTCCATGAATGTATCGAATGTGTCTGTCTCCCGCTTTGCCTTGGCCTTACACTGTGGGCAGTCGACTTCTACAAAGTCCTTCAGCTTGCCGAGAGGGGAGCCGCTCGCGTCGATCGCAACATCTTCTGGCAGCAGAACCGGCAGGTCTTCATCTGGCACCGCTACGGCACCACAGCTATCGCAGTTAATAATTGGAATAGGGGCGCCCCAATAGCGCTGGCGGGAGACTCCCCAGTCGCGCAGGCGGAAATTGATCTTCTTCTGTCCCTGATTGCGCGTGCTGAGATGCGCTTCAATGGCCGCAAACGCCGCCTCGAATTCCAGGCCGTCGAATTCGCCAGAGTTTATGAGCGTACCTTTGGCGGTGTAGGCTTCCAGCTCGAGATCACAGCTTTCCTCGGCACCGATGGGCCGAACTACCTGCTTTATGGGGAGCTGGTATTTCTTGGCAAATTCCCAGTCGCGCTGATCGTGTGCGGGAACGGACATAACCGCCCCAGATCCGTAGCTCATGAGCACGAAGTTGGCGAGGAAGATAGGCAATTCTTCGCCAGTGATAGGGTGGATGGCCTTCATGCCGGTATCGATTCCGGTCTTCTCCATAGTGGCCATGTCTGCCTCGGCCACCTTAACGTTGCCCTGCTGCTCGATATACTTCGCTATCGCAGGATTGGATTTGGAGGCCTTGATAGCGAGCGGATGCTGAACGGCGAGTGCCACGTAAGTTACGCCCATCAGCGTATCGGGCCTTGTGGTATAGACGCTGAGCTTCTGCAGTGCCGCATCGTCTTCATTGGCTACTGTGAAGTCTAGCTCGACTCCTTCTGAGCGGCCGATCCAATTCGCCTGCATGGTGCGGACCTTCTCCGGCCAGCCGTCCATGCCATCCAGATCATCCAATAGCTCCTGGGCGAAGTCGGTGATCTTAATAAACCACTGGGGAATCTCGCGGCGCTCAACCAGTGCGCCGGAGCGCCAGCCGCGCCCGTCGACGACCTGTTCATTGGCGAGCACTGTCTGATCGACTGGATCCCAATTTACCTCGGACGATTTCTTGTAGACCAAGCCCTTCTTGAATAGACGGGTAAAGAACCATTGCTCCCAGCGGTAATAATCAGGATGGCAGGTGGCGATCTCTCGACTCCAATCGTAGGCGTAGCCGAGTTTCTGCAGCTGCTCCCGCATATAGTCGATGTTGCTATAGGTCCACTTTGCCGGAGGTACATTATTCGCAATGGCGGCATTCTCTGCCGGGAGACCGAATGCATCCCATCCCATAGGCTGCAAAACGTTTTTGCCCAGCATGCGTTGATAGCGAGAAATCGCGTCGCCGATGGAGTAGTTGCGCACATGTCCCATGTGCAGATGCCCGCTCGGATAGGGGAACATAGAGAGACAGTAATATTTTTCGCGCGACCGGTCTTCGCTGACTTTGAAGCTTTCGTGTTGTTGCCAATAGGCCTGTGCGGCGGCTTCAACCGCCT
The DNA here is from genome assembly GCA_964352295.1 of uncultured Pseudohongiella sp. Lineage (GTDB taxonomy): Bacteria > Pseudomonadota > Gammaproteobacteria > Pseudomonadales > Pseudohongiellaceae > UBA9145. The sequence goes on from CAYGRR010000057.1 coordinate 2,970, forward strand.
GCGGGGGGTACTGTGGGTCGATGCTACTCATCTGTTCTCTAACTATGTGAATTAACTGGATTTATTTAGGCTGCTGCGAGGCTGCAAGCATACCGCAGACCGCTCGCAACAGGTAGAGGCGGGAGTAAAAAACTTAAGGCGGACCGTCTACTGTGGATCGTCCGCCTTGGTCGAGGTGACCTTGACGAGTTTGATCTGTCGGCTATCGGCGTTCAGCACCGTGATCAGGAATGCGCCAATCTCTGTGGTTTCGCCGCGCTCGGGAATATGCCCGAATTTTTGCAGCACGAGCCCACCCACTGTGGTGAATTCCTGATCGCTGAAATCGGTTGCGAAATAATCGTTGAATTCATCCACAGGCGTTAATGCCTTGACGATGTAATTGTCTTCGTCGAATTTCTTGATATAGCTGTCGTCGTCAACATCGTATTCGTCTTCGATCTCGCCCACGATTTGTTCTAGTACGTCTTCGATGGTGACCGCGCCGCAGACGCTTCCGTATTCATCGATAACGATCGCCATATGTTGGCGTGTCTCTCGAAACTCACGGAGTAGCACATTCAGCCGTTTGCTCTCTGGAACGAAGGTCGCGGGTCGGATGACATCCTTGATGCGGAACTTGTCGCTGGCGGCGCCTATTGCAAGTGGGAGTAGATCCTTGGCGAGGAGAATGCCGATGACATCATCCACGTTGTCGCCGATAACAGGAAAGCGAGAGTGCGAGGCCTGAGTGACGAGTTCGATAATCTCGACTGCATCGAGTTCTGCCGGGACGGTGACCACCTGCGAGCGAGGGATCATGATGTCGCGTACCTGCATACTGGAAACTTGTAGCGCTCCCTCGATGATGCTGAGCGCATCGGCGTCAAGCACCTGATCCTGCTCTGCGTTGCGAACCAGTTCGAGGAGGCTTTTAGTATCGGTAGGTTCGTCGGAAAATACTTGCGCAATTTTATCGATCCAGGATTTAGATCTTGGATCGATGCTGGGTTGGTCGTCGGTCATTCGCTGCGTTCTCTTTCTCTAGATTGAGTCCGTTCTCGATAGCCCTTGGGCTGGTGAGGACGGGATTGGGTCTCGGAATCACACTACCAAATAAGGGTTGGAGATTCCAAGTTTTTCAAGTGACTTAATTTCTAGGGCTTCCATCTCCAGGGCGCTGTCTTGCTCATCGTGCGTGTACCCCAATAGATGGAAAAGGCCATGGATCATCAGGTGTGCCCAATGTGCACCGAGGGCCTTACCTTGCTCTCTGGCCTCGGTCTCAACGACCCAGGCGCAGATCACGATATCCCCCAGAGGGTAGGTATCAACCTGCTCTCTGAGCTCCGTCGGGAAGTCGGCTGGGAACGACAGCACATTGGTTGGCTTGTCCTTGCCACGGTATTCCTTATTGAGGGATTGTGACTGTTCGGCCTCTACGAAGCTTAGACTTACGCTGCAGGAATTGCGCTGCTGGGCTGCTTGCAGGCCGCAGTTGAGCCAGGCATCGCATTGCTCGGCAGAGGGCACCCAGCGATCGGTACAGCCATTGCTTATCTCAACTGTCGCGTTCATTGGCCTGTTGAGATTCTTTGCTGCTCAGCGTGGAAACAGATTTTCGATCGAATTCATCGTAGGCTTCGACGATCTTTTGCACCAGCCTATGGCGCACTACGTCTTTGGCCTCGAAATAGGTGAAACCAATTTCGTTGATGCCCTCTAGCACCTTGCTCACGTGGATCAAGCCGGAACGTGTACCCTTTGGCAGGTCTATCTGCGTGACATCTCCTGTAATCACGGCGGTAGAGCCGAATCCGATGCGAGTAAGAAACATCTTCATCTGCGCGCTCGTTGTATTCTGACTCTCATCTAGAATGATGAAGGAATTGTTCAGGGTGCGGCCGCGCATATAGGCGAGCGGAGCGACTTCAATAATATTCTTCTCGATCAGTTTGGACACCTTCTCGAATCCTAGCATCTCGTAGAGAGCATCGTAGAGAGGTCGCAGATAGGGATCGATCTTCTGTGCTAGATCCCCAGGCAGGAAGCCCAGTTTCTCTCCTGCCTCGACTGCAGGGCGCACTAACAGCACTCGATTCACCTCTTCCTTGAGTAGCGCCTCGACTGCGCAGGCAACCGCCAGATAGGTCTTTCCTGTCCCTGCTGGGCCTATACCGAAATTGATGTCATGTCGGTGAATACTGTTCACGTAATCGCATTGATTCTTGCCGCGTGGTTTAACCGATGAATGGGGCGTCTTGATGAGTAGCTGCTCGAAGTCGTTGCCATTCGCAGAGATGTCGGACGGCATTGTCTCTTGCAAGGCTAGATGCACCAATTTTGGATTGAGTAGACTGCCCTCTGACGTTGCCTGATAGAGAGATTCGAGCATGTAGCCGCCATCTGAAGTCGCGGTTTCGCTGCCCGACAATTGAAACACGTTTCCGCGCTGTTGAATGCTTAGCGCAAAAAAGCTCTCGATCTGGTGTATGTGTTCGTTCAGGCGGCCGCAGAGATTGGAGAGTCGCTGCGCATTGTCTGGCAATAGAGTCAAACTGAGGGTGTGAGTTGTCATGCAGTTGCAGCTTACCTCAAGGGAATAAGAGTGAAGTTGAGTATATCAAGCAATAGGCCCATCACAAGGTTCTAAATGTTACCGAGTAGGGAGTTTGGCAATGCGTCGGTGATCTTGCAGTTCGTGAAATTCCCAATGAGCGAGTGATCGTCACACTTGAAGTTAACGACACGGTTGTTTTCGGTCCGCCCCTGCAGGTCGCCTACATGTTTCTTGGACTGGCCCGTCACCAAGATTCTTTGCTCGGTGCCAACCATGGCTGCACTTATCGCGTTCGCTTGCTGAATAATCTGTGACTGCAGCGTGGCCAGTCGGTGCTTCTTCTCTTGAGCGGGCACTAGATCGACGAGATCAGCTGCCGGCGTGCCGGGCCTGGCGCTATAGATAAAACTGAATGATGTGTCGAAACCAATCTCGATAATTAGCTTCATGGTGTCTTCGAAATCGGCGTTAGTCTCGCCGGGGAAGCCCACTATAAAGTCCGACGAGAGGCTGATGTTCGGTCGATTAGCCCGAATCTTCCTGATGATCGACTTGTATTCCAGTGCCGTGTGTCCGCGTTTCATCGCTGCCAAGATGCGATCTGAGCCGCTTTGAACCGGAAGATGCAGGTGATCCACGAGCTCTGGCACCTGCGCATACACATCGATTAGGGCGCTGGAGAATTCGATTGGATGTGAGGTCGTAAAGCGAATGCGTTCTATGCCTTCTATGCTGGCAATGTATTGAATCAGTGTAGCCAGATTGACTATGCCGCCCTCGTGACTCAGGCCGCGATACGCGTTCACGTTCTGGCCCAGGAGGTTAATCTCACGCACCCCTTGTTCGGCTAGATGAACCGCCTCGGCGAGCACATCGTCTAGCGGCCGGCTGACTTCTTCGCCTCGGGTGTAGGGAACGACGCAGAAGCTGCAGTATTTGCTGCAGCCTTCCATAATGGTGAGAAACGCCTGGCAAGAGCTGGCATCCGGCTGCGGCAGGTGATCGAACTTCTCTATCTCGGGGAAGCTGATATCGACGACTGGCTTGCCGTTGCCACTGGCTCTCAACATCTCAGGAAGCTTGTGCAGAGTCTGGGGGCCGAACACGACATCCACATAGGGAGCGCGCTTGCCAATTGCAGCGCCTTCCTGGCTCGCGACACAGCCGCCGACCGCGATCTGTAGATGCGGCTTGTCTTCCTTCAGACGGCGCCATCGGCCCAGTTGGTGGAATACTTTCTCCTGTGCCTTCTCGCGAATAGAGCAGGTATTAAGCAGCAGCAGGTCGGCATCGGCGGGGTCATCGACGAGCTCGGCGCCTTGTGTTTCCTTTAGCAGGTCCAGCATGCGGTTCGAGTCATACTCGTTCATCTGGCAGCCATGGGTCTTAATGAAAACCTTCTTGGTCTTCATAGGGGGGCTGTCAGCCAATTCGGGCTGGATCTCATTCTGTTCAGGTTTCACAGTATTTCCGTGTGTTGGGCTATTTTCAAAAGGGGCGAATTATAACAGCAAAAATCAGCAGTACTTAACCACGAATTGAAGCATAATGGCTTGAAATTCAGGCTTCTAGCCTGATATTAGGCCTACTTGCTTGAACCTGCGCTCGCTAAATCCCGTGAAGCAATGGAAGAAGGGCGAAAGCGTCTTCACTGGCCACCGCATAAGAGATTGATATACATGGGAAATCCCTCAGAGATATACAAGATAAGCTTCCTGAACAAGGGAAAGGTTTACGAAGTCTTCGTGAAGCAGGTCTATCAGAGCGATCTGTATGGCTTCGTCGAGATTGAAGACTATGTGTTCGACGAGCGTTCCCAGGTTGTTGTCGATCCGTCGGAGGAGAAGCTGAAAGCAGAATTCCAAGGTGTGAAGCGCAGCTTCATCCCTATCCAAGCCATTATTCGTATCGACGAGGTCGAGAAGAGTGGTGTTAGTAAGATCACTAGCGGCGATAACGTGTCGCTGTTTCCTGTCTCCATCGTCGGCAACAAGGTCGATCGAAAAGATTCTTGAGAACAATCCGTCGACTTTCCCGCCCCGCGCCTCGGGCGCACAAGCGAGCTACCAAGTAGATGGAGTCTTCCAGTCACCCCTATGCCGAATTATCACCGGTCACCGTACTCGAGGCAGTAGAGAGTCTCGGCTTCGAAACCGATGCGCGTATTTTCCCGCTAAACAGTTACGAGAATCGTGTCTATCAGGTTGGGATCGCCGACAGGCCTTCGCTAATCGTCAAGTTCTATCGCCCTGAGCGCTGGAGCGATGAGCAGATACTCGAAGAGCACAGCTTCACCCAGGAGCTTGTCGATCTGGAGATTCCAGTTGTGCCACCCCTAGTTTTTGCTGAGGGAGGCACTCTGCAGCGCTTCAATAATTTTCGCTTCTCAGTATTCGAGCAATTTATCGGGCGTCCGCCCGAGTTGGATAACTTGGATAATCTGCTGGTCATGGGGCGCTTCGTCGGTCGCATTCATGCGGTGGGGGCGTTGCACGCTTTCGAGCATCGAGTAGAGCTGAGTGTTGAACGCTTCGCTATTCTCAGCAGACAGTTTCTCCTAGAGAACGACTTCCTGTCGCGTGACTTGCGTCCCGCCTACGAGTCTCTCTCGCAAGATTTGATCGAAAAGATTCAGCAGCGCTTCGCAGGGCATGGCGCGGTTCAGAAACTGCGCATCCATGGAGACTGTCATCCAGGCAATGTTTTGTGGAAAGACGAGACGCCCAATTTCGTTGATTTCGATGACACCATGACCGGGCCTGCGATCCAGGATCTGTGGATGATGTTGTCCGGCGATCGCAACCAGCGGCAGGCGCAATTGTTGGAGCTTGTTGAAGGCTATAACGAGTTTCACGATTTCCGCGCCTCTGAGCTGGAGCTGGTCGAATCGCTGCGCACGCTACGCTTGATGCACTATGCTGCCTGGCTGGCACGTCGCTGGAAGGATCCAGCGTTTCCCATGAGCTTTCCCTGGTTTAATACCGAGCGCTACTGGGCGGAACACATCTTGGAACTGCGTGAGCAGCTCTTTTTGCTGGATGAGCCGGCGCTGCGCCTCATCTAGTGCGCAGGCGGGCAGTCGTCTAGAAACTAAAATCAACGCCGAGGGAGATGCGGTTGTATCTCACCAGCGCGGTGCTTGGTTGAGTAACGTCGTAGGCAGAGTATTTGTCATCGGCTAAATAGCGTTCGACAGTTAGCGTTGTTTTCCAGGTCCGCGTAGCCCATATTGCGGATATTCCACCGCTAATCGCCCCAAACGCAGAGAGTCGGTAGTCGCTAGATTGGTATTCGCTGGTCGGATTGAGAAAGTCGTCGACGTTCGTGAAGAAATCTGCCGCCGCTTGGCTGTAGTAGCGTAGCTGCGGCACTATCTGAAATCTGTCCCCGAAATTCTGATGCCAGGAAACCTCGCCCGTGTGAGAACTAATGCCGAAGTCGTCGTGGTAGTAGCGGTAGTTAAGGTGCAGTGCAGCATTCGCTACGACGAAAAACCTTCTGTAGGAGTTGCTCCAGGCAATCTGCGTTTTATCTTCGGGCCTTATGTCTCTGAGCTTGTAGGGATCGCTTAGAAAACCGGATTGCTCTGTGAAGCTTATGGCAGTTTGAAAGCTGGATACCTGGTTGATAATTTGGCTGACGGAAACGAACAGGGAGGCGCTCTGCTTATCCTCCTCTGAGACACGATTGAATAGAGCGGCATCGGTTGGAAAAATCTCATCAGATGAGTAGCTTAGGCCCGCCGAGACGGTGGTCAGATCGCGGTTGTAGTGTCTTTCCCCATTCAGGCCAAAGTACACCGCGCGATAATCATTTTCTTCGGAGTAGCCGATGTTCCCAGCGAGGCTCCCATTCTCCAGGTAATACCGACTCCCGACGCTGAGTTCGGAGCGCCGGTCGCTGATGCCGCTCGCTCCGCTGAGATTTACAATGGGCTCGCCGTCTAGGCCGCGACTTGTGAACCAGGGTGATGCGCCGCTGAGAGATTCGTAGTTCGCATCCACGTGCAGGGACATATTTCGCCCTAAGGGCGAGATTAGTTGAATTTGATGCACATCGATGTCGTAACGATCTAGCTCGCCGAAGGGGGCTTCGGATCTAGTGAGATCGTCTTCCTGGTAGTTCGATATTTTGTAGGAGATGCTGCTCTGTGTTGGGGGCGCATCTGCCAAGGCAATACCTGGCAGCGCCATCGCTGCGCTTGATAGAGCGACTATGTTGCTTGAGGCGAATTTATTCACGAGGAGTCGGGCCTAGTTACAGCCGCAGCCGCCGCCTGCTGCGCTATTGCCCCCAGACGAGGCTTCCTTGCTAAAGAAGATGTGGTCGTTGAGAGAGCTTTCCAGCGCGTCAGGGTCCCATGCCATCTCTTGCCTAGCGAGGTAGCCGCGCTCCCAGGCTCGAACGTCGGCGCAGGAGGATAGCAATAGGCTACACAGAGTAAGAAGTAGGGCGCTACGGAGCTGTCGCATGGGAACTGCCTCCCTGTTCGTATTCTGGCTGGCTAGTTGCCACCCAGTGAGTCTTGGATCGCTTCTTCGATTAATTCGATATCACCGGAGCGGAAACCCATATGCACTAGTTTGACCGTACCGTCTGGCTCAATCAGATAGGAGGTGGGCATACCAATAACTTCGAAAAGCTCAGCGGCCTCCCCATCGGGGTCTGCCGGGATCAAGAAATCCAGTGGCGTATCGAGCAGGAAGTCCAAGCCATCCTCAATTGGATTGTCGACGTTGATGGCGACTATCTCCAAGCCTTGGTCTTTGTATTTGTGATACAGGTCATTATATAGCGGCAGAGAAGTGAGGCAGGGGGCGCACCAGGATGCCCAGAAGTCTACGAAGACGGTCTTTCCTTCGAGGCTTGCAGTGCTAATTGCTGGTTGATCGGTGTAGATAGAGGGCAGGTCGAAAATCGGCGCTGCCTCGCCTTCCTCGACAGCCCACGCAGATGTGCCAACGGCAGTGAGTGCCGCAAGGGCTAGCATCTGTGATTTCTGCTTGATATTCATGTCGTTTCCTTTCGCTTAGTGTTCAATCTGCTGAGTGTAATTTGCCGCTGATCTGCGGGCTTCTGGGCCCGGACATTGCGCAATTCTGCCAGAATCTCGGTAAATTCGATAGCGGCTGCAGAAATAGACCCAAAGCGCTTGCACTTAGCTTCATGCAACTAGTCATGACTCGCTCAAGAGTAAAACGCACAAACCGCTACTTCGTTTACGTTCAAGTCTGCTCTGCTAGATCAGTTGTGGATGAGGCTGCGCCAGATCACGCAGCAGGTACTGCCAGCGCTGCTTCTGTGCCTTAAATCGGTATTGAACTTCTCTGTAGCCGTGCTTTAGCTGAAGCCTGTCAAGCGAGTTTAGGCTTTCCTGCAATTGCTTGCCCTTCGCCTCATACCAGGCCTGTCTATGCTCGGCCCAAAGTTGCAGGGTTTGCTGCAGCTGTTCATATTCCGTTTCTAGTCGCAATCGCCAGGTCTCGGGGATATCGAAGCGCTCGCATTTCTCGGCGGCTTTGCGGTATTGCAGCTCGAGCCGAGCTTTCTCGATTTGCGCAGGACTGCAGCGCTTGAGGTCGCGAGTAAGTCCGGCGAAGGAGAGCAGGCTTATCATCCATTTCGTTGGATCGTAGTGCCACCAGCGAATGCCGTTTCGATAATCCCACTGAAAAGTGTGATGATAGTTGTGATAACCCTCGCCATAAGTGAAGAACGCAAGAATCGGATTGTCCTTAGCTGAGCTCGTGTCGCTGTATGGCTGACGCCCCCACATATGTGCTATGGAATTTATAAGATAGGTCACATGTTGGCTCAACACTAACCGTAGCAGGCCGCCGAGGAGAATGCCGGCGATGATATCGCCATGGATGAAGCCCAGAAATGCAGGAAGGCCGATGTTCATGATAAGGAGCAGGGTTAGATAGTGTTTATTCTGCCAGACTACTATCGGGTCTTTCATGAGGTCTTTGACATTGGAATAATCTTGCTCGCCGCTTTTGTAGTTGCGGAGTATCCATCCGATGTGCGAAAACCAAAATCCCCGTCCGGCCGAGTAAGGGTCTCGATTGTTGTTGTCGACAAATTGATGGTGGCGGCGATGACCGGATGCCCAGGTTAGGATGTCGTTCTGCAGGGCGCAGGCGCCACCGAGGGCAAAAATGATTCGAATAAGCGGATGTGCCTTGTAAGTCTTGTGCGACCACAGGCGGTGATAGCCGGCAGTTATAGACATGCCACAGAAGCCCATTAAGAATAGAAACACCATCCACTCGTAGAGATCGTAGCCATAGTAGAAGCCGTACAAGGGAACTAGCGTCACGGCGAAGGCTGGGGTTAGGCTGAACAGCAGCATATTTGTCCAGTTGATAGGGGCTTTTTCCATTATTTTGCTTCCTGCTTGATTAGCTTAAATGCGCTAGTGCTTTGGTGTAGGGCAAATCAAGTCGCCGTAATATGTCGGGAACGAATTGCCTGTCCAAGATTCTAGCGATGACGTATAGACACCAGGTTGGCAATAACAGAATAATGCAGAACTATCACGGATAACTCAATCGTTGATTTAGTTGACTGGTGATTTTTGCGCTTGCTGTTCGAAGGAGAAAAGAATGGAAGAAAAATTGGTCGAGCTAGAAACTAAATTTAGTTATCAAGAAGATCTGCTCTCGGATCTTAACGGAATTGTCGCCCGGCAACAGCGTCAGTTGGATGAATTGATAAGTCAGGTCTCACAGATGAAAGAACAGCTGCTAGAGGCCGTGGACCGGGGCTCAGATGGGGCCGAAGCCGCGCAGAACGAGCATCCTCCGCACTATTGAGGTGCGCAATGATGATGCTGTAGTTGGACTTTCCTAGCGAGCGACAGCTACATCATCTGCCTGTAGACCCTTCTCTCCAACGCTTACTTTAAATTCCACTCGCTGGCCATCGTGCAAGACACGGTGCCCATCGCCACGTATCGAGCGAAAGTGAACAAATACATCGTCACCGCTGTCTCGAGTAATGAAGCCAAAACCTTTATTCGCGTTGAACCACTTAACGCTGCCTTTTTCCCTGCTGGAGTGGGACTTCGTAGAACGGTCCTCGCTGCCGGTCGGCCATGATTTCAGGCGGGAATAGAAACTGCTTATTAGGGCGATGATAAATACACTGAGAGCGCTAAGCGGGAGATTGGTAAGGCTCAGAGTAGTTTCTTGGATGCTGAGCAAGTAGAGGGGTGCACACGCTAAGATTGTAATGACAAGTGAAATAACGAAAGGCTTCTTGAACATGTTGATACTCTTATTGGTTTTATAGTTGATGCTGTGTTCTGCTATATCGAAGGTAGCTTTGTCGAGTCCCTCCCTGCCGCTGCGAATCCTTCCGAGAGGCCGGTGCGTATGGCTTATGCCGATTAGGAGACCGTCTGTAAAATACACTAGTGTTGCAACAAATTAAATAGTTTAGGCACATCTCAGAACACCCAGTAATCCGCCTATTTGCTTCAGCTGTGATTCAGCTAGCGCTTGCTAAATTGACGCCTAAGTTGGGGAAGGCGAGCAAATGTGGCGACCTTTACCCGGCTCTTACTTGGATACCGATGGGAGAGGGTAGAGCATGAACACTATGAAGATTGGAACATTAATGGCGCTAGGGCTGATATCCTGTCAGGCCGTCGCCGAAACTTCGTTCGAATCTGCGCCAGTAGTTGAGTCGCGGGCAATCTATGAGCTAGTAGAGATATCAACCCCGCAGGAGCAGTGCTGGGAGGAGGAGACGGTTGTGGATCGCTACAGCAATGACGGGCGCTCCAATACGCCGGTGGTAGTGAGTACCATTCTTGGCGGTGCCATCGGCAATGCCGTAGGCCATGGCAAATCGAATCGGCGCGTCGGAGCAGTTTTAGGCGCTGTATTGGGCCACTCTGTAGGACGTGATATTATGCGTCGCAATGAGCGCCCAAGCAGTAGAGAATACGCAACAGTTCAGCGCTGTGAGACTGTCTACCAGCAGCATGAAGAAGAGAGATTGGTAGGCTATCAGGTCACTTATCTTTACAACGGAGCGGAGTATTCTGTAAGAACCAAGACTGATCCTGGTGATGAAATCCGGGTCAGAGTGAGTATTCAGCCTGTACTATAAGGGCGGGATGGTGCTACGGAATGCCATGTGTCTTCTGGGGATAGAGGAATATTTTGAGCAAAACATCGATGCTTAGCTTTTTGGTGGTGGTACTTCTCAGTGCCGATGGGTTGGCGCACGCCCAGAATATCCCCATTCCCCCTCCTACCCAGATCGATATCAACCGTGGCGATACTGGAAGAAATGACGCACAGGCCAATCCTCGAGTAACGCAGCTGCAGGCTGTTGAGATTGCCAAGCAACGCTTCGCAGGTAATGTGCTGCGCATAAGCCTCGTAGGGGAAGGGAACGATCAGCGTTATCAGATTCGCATGGAGAACGAGGGCAAGGTGTTTACCGTTTTCGTCAATGTCGCTACTGGCAGAATTAGCGGTGGTGGATAGGCAATATGCGTTTACTCGTGGTAGAAGATGAAAGTCTATTGCGCCAGCAATTGGAGCAGGGGCTAACGAAACAGGGCTACGTTGTAGACGTGGCCGAGGATGGCAAGTCGGGTTTGTTTTATGCGACCGAGCATGATTTCGACGCCGCTATCATCGATCTAGGTCTGCCCGAAATTGATGGTATCTCACTCATTCAGCAGATTCGCGCGGCAGGCAAGGAATACCCAATATTAATTCTCACTGCGCGTGGTGACTGGCAGGACAAAGTCGCAGGCCTGGATGCCGGTGCCGACGACTATGTAGTAAAGCCATTTCAGTTGGAAGAGATTATCGCTAGGCTTAACGCCTTGCTACGCCGAGCGGCTGGGTTCGCAAAGCCCAAGCTCGAGTTCGGCTGTCTGAGTCTAGACATTGCTGCAAAGCGGCTGCTCGTTAATGAGCAGAGTGTGGACTTGACTGCCTACGAATACAAAATGCTCGAGTATTTGATGTTGCACCCGGGACAGGTAATCTCCAAGACGGAATTGACGGAGCACCTCTACGCACAGGACTACGATCGCGACAGTAATGTTCTGGAAGTTTTTGTGCGGCGCCTGCGGCAGAAGCTAGATCCGGATCAGACGCTTAAGCCTATTGAGACCGTTCGTGGCCAGGGTTACCGGTTCAATCTTGCAGAATCGTAGCCGCAGTCGAACGAGCTAGAGCGTTCACTATTCTATGGCAGCGTCAATAAACTCTTCTAACTACTCCATCCAGACGCGACTTGTGATCGCGTCTAGTGTCCTGTTGTTCGTGTTTCTTGGTCTTACGAGTGTTGTCCTGGATCGAGCATTCAGGAATAGTATAGAGGCAGGCGCCTCTGAACGGCTGCAGGTTCAAATCTATTTGCTGCTAGCGGCTGCGGAATTCTCTGACGGTGAATTCTATTTTCTCGAAGATCTGCGCGAGCCTGGTTTCGGCCAATTGAATTCGGGGCTCTATGGTTTTATCAGTCGCTCGAGCCTCGGTGAGTTGTGGCGCAGTGACTCGGCCGTAGCCTTTAGTCTCGCCGATCCGCAAGTGCTGCGTCAGTCGGTGGAGGTGGGAGAGACGCTGTTCTCAAAAACGATGAGCTCGGACAACGAAGAATATTTTGTACTGAGTTATGGCGTTCTCTGGGAAGACGGCATTAGTGTATTTAATTTCACTGTAATGGAGAACGCCGCCCCCTACTATTCTGAAATTTCAAATTTCCGTCGGAGTCTCTGGTCGTGGTTAGGCGGCGTGGCGCTGTTGCTGTTGCTTATTCAGTATTTTCTTTTGCGCTGGGGGTTGTCGCCGCTGCATAGGATGGCGCGAGATTTGAAAGATATCGAGTCGGGAGACAAAAACCAACTCGCCGAGAACTACCCGCGGGAATTACAGGGAGTAACGAATAACCTCAATGTGCTGATCGAGACAGAGAGAAAGCAGCAGGAGCGGTATAGAACGACGTTAGGTGATCTTGCGCATAGTCTCAAGACGCCCCTTGCCGTGATTGCTGGCATCATGCAAACGCTATCGAAAAAACCTGCCGATGCGGCCGAGCAATTTGCTGCCGTGGAGGAGCAACTAGGTCGCATGAACCAGATCGTCTCCTACCAGCTGCAGCGTGCGGTTCAATCCAATAAGGGCTCGGCACTCTCGCGACAGGTACTGGTGAAGCCGATTGCTGAGAAAGTACTCGATGCCTTGGCGAAAGTGTATCGAGATAAGTCCGTTGCCGTTGAGTCGCAGTTGGATGAGCGGGCTGTGTTTCAGGGCGATGAGCGCGACCTGCTCGAAGTCTTGGGCAATGTTCTGGACAATGCGTTTAAGTACGGTGGCGGCACGGTCAGAATCAGTGCGCACTCGTTGTCTGGCGAGTCTCAAGGCTTAGAGATTGTCATCGAAGACAATGGCTGCGGCATAAGCGCCGAGAAGCGGGAGTTCGTCCTGCAGCGCGGGGCACGAGCAGATACCCTGGTGCAGGGGCAGGGAATAGGCCTAGCCGTCGTAACCGATATCGTGAGTAGCTATGATGGCACGATTGACGTCGGTGGCAGCGCATTGGGTGGCGCAAAAATCACCATGCTCTTCATCTCGCCACGACAGACCACCTAAAAGATTAGCCCCGCCACCACGGCGCAGAGCGTCATCAGGAAGAGAAACCACTTGATACTGTCCTGAGAGGCACGAACAGCAATCTTCACAGCAAGGTGCGCGCCGGCCATGGATCCCGCAGCAAGTATCAATCCAGGGACCCACCAGACCTGGTCGAAGGCGATAAAGACGATCAGAGCTACGCCGGTGAAAGCCAGAGCGCAGGCCGTCTTCAAGGCATTCGCCCGCAGCAGGTCATAACGCAGCCCGCCCGCCAAGGCGGCCAGCAGAATGAATCCCACCCCAGCCTGCACAAAGCCCCCATAGAGTCCCGCCGCAAACAGTCCCCACCAGGCGCCACGATTATCAGCAGGGCTTAGGTTCTGTGTGCCAGGTGGGGGCGCGATCACACTGGGCCGAAGCAATATCACCAGTGCCATGAGCAATATCGTGCCGAGCAGAATTGGTTTCAGGAACAGATTTGGTATCACAGCCGCCGCGAGAGCCCCACAGAATCCGCCAGTGACCGAAGGGATGAGTACCGGCAGCAGTGCGGGTCGATCAAGCGTTCCGTGCTTGTCATAGCCTGCCAGTCCAACGATACATTGGAGGGTGATCGCGACGCGGTTTGTGCCGTTGGCAATATCAGCGGGCAAGCCCAGGATCATCAGGGCGGGCAAGGTGAGGTTGGAACCACCGCCGGCAACAGTGTTTATACCACCCGCTAGAAAGCCGGTAATACTAAGCAGGAGAACCGAGGCTAGTGTGATTTCCACGTGTTTTTCCTATACCAGAGAAGGGCGCGATGCCAGAGGATATAAGTGATTGCGGGGTAAAAGGAGTATACTGCGGCTAGTTAATGAGCTGAAGGTCCGCATTCTACGGTCAGGCAAGTGAATCCAATCCCTTGAGTGCCCATGACGATGTGAATTCTGTCACAATCTAATCAAATAAGTACCTGAATTTACTAGTTCTTTTAGCTAACTCACAGACTTGCGCGGGGGATTCTATATGGTTAGCGTCGATAGAACTACCGGTAGCTATTCAATTACAGGCGGGATAACCGACAAACTACTTGTGAAGTAGCATTATTGAGCCTTATAAACGGATTATGTACTTGAAAAACCGCAATAAAAACAAGGGTTACTCGCTGATAGAGTTGCTGGTGACGGTGGCTATCCTCGGCATCCTGCTTTCTGTGGCGCTACCAAACTTCCAGGACACGATTGAGAGTAACGTGACTAATTCGCAAGCCAAGCTGTTTATTACTACGCTTAACCTAGCGCGTAGTGAGGCGATCAAGCGTGGCACGAACGTAGGAGTCTGCCCCAGTAACGACGGCTTAGATTGCGATGCCGCCAGTTGGTCTACAGGCTGGATAGTCTTTGTGGATGCAAACGGCGATGCGGATGGAACCACGGGCTCAATCGATGTGGGCGACACTGTAATTCGAGTATTCGATGCACTAGGTGCAAGTAGCGTGCTAACCGTGACGACTAATTTTATGGAATACAACAGCCGCGGCTTCAGCGCTACGGCTGGCGTTCAGACTATGTTGCTGTGCCCCTCAACGGGGAATGCAGACAATGCGCGGTCGGTCGAGATTGGCCTGTCTGGTCGAGGCAGGCGTATTGAGGGAGGACTGGTATGTCCTTAGGAATACAAAAATCTGCAAGCCCGCTAGCTAGGTCGCAGGTGGGAACCACACTTATGGAGGTTCTGGTATCTCTGCTAGTGCTGTCCTTTGGTATGTTGGGCATGGCAGGCGTGCAGGGGGTTAGTCTGCGGGGCAATCAAGCTGCCTATTACCGTACGATGGCGACAACCCTCAGCGTAGATATTATTGAGAGGATGCGAGCCAACATAGTTGGCATCGACGATGGTGACTACGATGACGTCGCTGGCGCTGCCACTGCGAATTGCTTTACGGCCGTGGGCTGTAGCTCAACACAAATGGCAGCTCAGGATATTCTCGATTGGTCCGCGACCGTAACGGCTGCGCTTCCACTCGGAGCGTCTGTCGTGTGCTTGGACTCTACACCCACCGATGGCACGGCCGCGGCAAATGCCTGCGACGGCGCCGGCAGTATCTACGCGATAAAATTGTGGTGGGATGACGACCGTGACGGCACAGCGGATCAAGCCTTCAGAACGACATTTCAACCGCTTTAATCGAACGTGAAATCAGTGAACATTATGCACAACACAGTATTCGACATGAAAAAGAGTAGCGGTTTGAGCCTGATTGAGCTCTTGGTCAGTATGGTGCTAGGTCTTACGCTGGCTACAGGCGTCGTGCAGATCTATGCCGGTAGTAATACTACGGAACGCGACCGCGAGGCGCGACAGCGCATCCAAGAGAATGGACGCTTCGCTAGCAATTTTTTATCGCAAGAAATTCGTATGGCGGGTTATCTGGGGTGTTTGAGTTCGATCGAAGGCGCGACCGTTAACAGTATCTTGGATGGGCCTCCGGCAACATTCCAACCACAATTTGGTATTCAAGGCTGGGAAGCCACTGGAACTAACCCTGGGGTAGTCAACAACAGCGTAGAGAATGTCGCTGTGGTGGCCTCCAATACGGCGGAGTGGACGAACGGCGAAGCCGGCCACGTAATCCCAACATTTAATGCCGTGCCTAACTCAGACATCCTTCGAATTTGGAACGCGACGGGAGCGCCAGCGCTGGTTGCTTCCATTACAGAGGGTATTGCTCCTGCGATTCAGGCTGAATCCGATGCGGGCATAGCTGCCAATGACTTCCTCATCATTAGCGATTGTGAGCAGGCTGATTTCGTGCAGGCTTGCGTGGTGACTCCTGATGGGGGTCCTGCTACCACGAGCACAATATCCCTTTCCTCCGGCTGCAATCCGGGCAATGTAAATCCGGCCACTATCTCATCAGTGACTTCGGTAGCTGACCCGGCAGAGGTGGTGCGCCTAGAGGGCACGATCTTCTATGTGGGCAAGAGAAATGATCTGGCCACCAATCCCCCCTCTCTATACCGTCGCCAGTTAAGTGCCACGGGCACTATCGGCGCGGCTGAGGAGTTGATCGAGGGCGTAGAGAGCATGCAAATCCTCTATGGCGTCAATCTGGATCAAGACGTGCGCAATACCGTGGATGCTTATATTCCGGCGAATCTTGTCACAGAGTTTTCTAAGGTGATTAGCGTACGAATAGGCTTGCTTATGCAATCAGTAGAGGATGGCTCGGTGCCCGCTCCGCAGGCCTATACCTTCGATGGGGTTGTCTATGATGGTGGGGGCGGCGGCAATGGAGAATTGCCCACCGACACCAAAGTGCGGCGTGTTTTTACGAACACCATTAGTCTGCGAAATCGTGCTCTAGGCACGTAAATGCCGATAATTTGGGGAATTCTCTCCGTAAGTTTGAGTTTCATCACGGTAATCTGGAGTTAATCGAGTAAATTCATGAGTATGAGAAAACTGCATAAGTATCCAAGGTCGCAAATGCCGCAGCGCCAGCAAGGCGCGATCCTTATATTTTGCTTGGTGTTCCTGTCGATTCTAACTGTGATGGGTACCTCCGGTATGGAAACTACTGTTCTCGAGGAGCGCATGTCTGCAAATATGCGTGACCACAGTATCGCATTCCAATCTGCCGAGTCGGCCCTGAAGAACGCAGAAGCCTGGCTGCT
>CAYGRR010000058.1:0-19744 GCA_964352295.1 uncultured Pseudohongiella sp.
GCCTTGTTCGAGGCCGCTTCGCTCTTCTCCGCCACTTTGTTCTTAGCTACCTTCTTCTTGGCTACTTTCTTCTTAGCACCCTTCTTCTTGGCTACTTTCTTCTTAGCGACCTTCTTCTTAGCTGCCTTTTTCTTCGCAGCTGGCTTACGCTTCGCAACTTTCTTAGGAGAGGCTTTCTTAGCTGCTGAGCGTCTCTTAACTGCCTTCTTCTTAGTGGCTTTCTTCTTAGCAACCTTCTTCTTGGCTACTTTCTTCTTAGCTGGCTTCTTCTTCGTTGATTTACGGGCTGCTGCCTTCGCTTTAGCAGCGGCTTTCTTAGCTGCGGCCTTTTGCTTCTTGGCTGCTCTTGCTGCGGCCTTTCTGGCTGCTGCGGCGTCTTTACGCGCTTTCTTAGCTGCTTTGGCTGCTGCTGCTTTCGCCTGCTTAGCCTTAAACTTCGCGGTAAACGCTTTTACTGCCTTCTGTAGATCAGCTTCAGCCTGGGCTGCTGCTGCGGCCTTCGCTGCTGCTGCCTTTGCTGCAGATTCTGCTGCTCTGGCTCTAGCCTTCGCTATTCTGATCTTCGCGTTTGTGGCAGCTACTGTTGCAGCCGCTTTCTTGACTGCGCCCTGAGCTGACTTAGCAATTTTCTTGCTTACTGCTGTTTTCGTTTTTGCTGCTGCCTTCTTTGTAGCTGCAGCTTTCCTTCTTGCTGCTGCTACTTTCTTGGCCGCTGCAGTAGATGCTTTTTCAAGTTTCGCTACTGCGGCATTTGCTTTAGTCAAAGCCGGGCTGCCAACTTGCTTAGCAACAGACTTTTTCTTTGCAGGTTTTCTCTTTTTAGCCTTAACTTTAGCCATACTCGTTTCTCTCCTAGGTTATGAATCGTGCCCGCTTAAGTTTAAGAATTGCAACCACTGCTCGCCGGCAACATATCACATAAATAATCTGGCTTACAGTAAACTCTTACCGCACAAAACTGAATAATCTAAATCTCTTTTTTAAACAGTCCATGCATTATGCCCACTTTTACATGGTATCAACCACTGTTTCGCTATCTACAAAAAAAACTTTAAGAAAACCTGCTGAAAAATTGACCATTGTTTGAAACGACACGCAGGTAAAACAGCAAATTGTTTGCCAACTTTCCTCTTCGCAGTTTTTTGAGCCAGTTAATTGAGCAAACATTGATCAAACTCTGAGTTTTTGGCTAAAGATAGCGCTGTGATTTTCAGTAGTGACAATTTTAGTCACAAAAGCACAGTGATGAATCGCTAGAGAGAAACTACTGCAGTCTACTGCGCCACTACTGTGAACTACTTAACAGGAAACGAAAGACGAATTGGCGCGTTTTATTGAGTAAAATCGTTACAGGAAGCTACTTCCTTTGTATTCGACTGCTTCGGAAATAAAAAAACCAGGCAGGTGCCTGGTTTTTTTTTGCTGAGGAAGGCTTGAGATTAACTCAAGGAGGCGAGTATTTGTTCCTTGATCGTGTCTACGCTCGCCGATCCGTTTACTTTTATGACTCTTACGGGCTTACCCTGCGCCGCCTGATCCTGATAAAACTGTACCAGCGGTTCCGTTTGCTCGTGATAGACAGCAAGACGCGTGCGGATCGTCTCTTCCTGATCGTCCTCTCTCTGAATCAGATCTTCACCCGTCTCATCATCTTTCCCCTCTACCTTCGGGGCGTTGAAATCGACATGATAGACGCGCCCAGAATTAGGATGCACTCTCCTGCCTCCAAGACGCTTCACGATTTCGTCGTCGGCAACATCGATTTCTAGAACGACATCGATGGGCACGGCCGCCTCCACCATAGCCTCCGCCTGGGGTATCGTGCGTGGAAAGCCATCAAACAGGAAGCCCGCGCTGCAGTCGTCCTGCAGAATACGCTCCTTTACCAACGCGATGATTATCTCGTCAGTGACCAAGCCGCCGGATGTCATTACCTGTTCAACTTGCATGCCCAGCTCGGATTTCGCTGCCACCGCTGCCCGCAGCATGTCCCCCGTTGAGATTTGCGGAATACCAAATCGCTCACAGACGAATTGTGCCTGGGTTCCCTTACCTGCGCCTGGCGCTCCTAACAAAATAACTCTCATTCCTCACTCCTGCGTGTAGTTGTAGTTTCTCAATATCGAATAATCATAAAACGTTATAGACCGTTGGCTTTAGCCTGATCCCACAGAACATCTAATTCTTCCAGAGTAGCGTCTTTAAATTCCCTGCTCTGTGCAGCTAGCGCTCCCTCTATCCATTTAAAGCGTGTCTCGAAGCGCCGATTGGCCGATCTGAGTGCGACTTCCGGCTCTACATCGCTGTGTCGCGCCAGATTGATGGCTGCAAACAGCACATCGCCCAACTCGTCACTCATTCTCTGGGCGTCACCACCGGCTAGAGCCTCTTCGAATTCCTGCACTTCTTCTTTTAATTTCGCGAGGACGGGGCCTATCTCAGTCCAATCGAACCCTACCTGCGCGCCGCGTTTTTGCAGCTTACGTGCTCGCTCCATTGCAGGCAATGCCCTAGGCACATCATCCAACAGACTCAACTTCTCCGCCGCGGCTTGCTTGCCGCCCTTCTTGCGCTTCTCTTCCCTTTCTATCTCTTTTATCGCTTCCCAGTTGACCACCACCTGAGCCGCGCTGATCTCTTGCGGGACACCGAACTGCTTAAGATCGCCATTCGGAAAAACGTGGGGATGTCTTCTAACGAGTTTATCGCTGACGGTGGCGGCGATATCTTGGAAATCGAAGGCCCCCTGCTCATTTGCTATCTGCGCATAGAAGATGACCTGAAACAGGAGATCGCCCAACTCATCTTCCAATTCCACCAGATCATCGTTCTCGATTGCATCGGCAACCTCATACACTTCCTCGAGAGTATAGGGCAGCAGTGACTTGATGGTCTGCTCCAGATCCCAAGGACAGCCGTGTTGTTTATCGCGCAGCATCTTCATGATCGTGACTAAACGATCTATTGCCGTTAGCGCGGCGGAATCACCCTTGTATTCACTAGTCAAAGATCCGCTCCTTCCCTTAGTTGTGTGTAGGCAGACGCAGCTACTGTTTCTGTGGTCGTTTTCCCGCATCGAACACGGCCATGGATTCCACGTGTGTCGTATGGGGGAACATATCCATCACGCCGGTCGATCGCAGCTTATAGCCAGCGCGAATGAGTTCTGCCGTATCTCTTGCCAGGGTCGCCGGATTGCAAGACACGTAGACGATTATTTGCGCCTTCAGCTTGGCGATCTCCGGGATTATCTCTATGGCACCCGATCTGGGTGGGTCCAGGATTATCTTGCTGTACTCCTTTGCGGCCCATTCCTTACCGGCGATCGGTTTAAACAAATCGGCGGCGTGAAACTCGACGTTCTCCAGGCTATTCAGGGACGCGTTCTCCGAGCCCCGCAATACCATCTCCTGACTTCCCTCTACCCCGACAACGTGCTTCGCGCGCCGTGCCGCAGCAAGGGTAAAGTTACCCAATCCGCAGAACAGATCCAATACCGTGTCGTGCTCATTAAGCTCGAGTAGCGTCAATGCCTGCGTAATAATCTTTCTATTGATTCCCGCATTGATCTGCGTGAAATCCATGGGGTGAAAATTGAGTTGCAGATCAAAATCCGGCAAAAAGTACTGCAGGCGCTCCACATTATCCGGCGGATAGACTTTGTGTACCGTGTCATTGCCCCCTGGCTGCAGATAGAGATGAATGCCGTGCTGCTGCGAGAACTCTTTGATGCTCTGTGTATCCGCGTCAGAGAGTGGCTGCAGATGACGAAACACGAAGGCAACCTGTAGCGCGACCGCAGCCTCACTACTCTCGCTATCTGGCTTTACTTCACCGACCGCAACTTCTATCTGGGGAATATTATTGCCGCCCTCCAGGGCTGTGATTAGGCTGCGCAGGGGTTTGATCAAGTCAGCCACCTCTGCAACGAGCACCTTGCAGTCATCCATTTCAGCGATGAAGCTGCTGTATTTCTCTCTAAAGCCTACGAGCGCGCCGCCCTTCTTGCTGACGACTCGAATCGCAAGCCTTGCCTTGCGGCGATAGTACTGCGTTGCATCGAGCAATTTCGGGAGTAACTCGATATTATCCAGCGCCCCGCCTGTCGCGTGCTGCATCTGCTCGAGTAACACCGATTGTTTAAACTCGATCTGTGCATCGCTGTCCATATGTTGCAAAGAACAACCACCACAGAGACCAGCGAATTCACAGGGTGGTATCGCTCGGCTCGCTGCCGAGTTGAGCACCTCGACGGTCTTCAGCTCATCGAATCTTCCGCGGCGTCTCACATAGGTGGCAGACACTCGCTCGCCCGCAAGCGCACCATCGACGAAGGCGACCTTACCCTCGACGTGTGCGATACCGCGCCCTTCATGACTCAGGGATTCGATCTCGAGGATTACGGGTTCAGTGGGTAGCTTGCCGCGCCGGTGTCTGCGTTTGCTCATATCAGGGTTTTTCGTTAACTCGTTGACTCATGTGCCCACCTATCGAGAACGATGGAGGCTGCAAAGTAAATGGTATGGATAGATAGACAGGCTCGCTTATTGAAATACGCCCGTAGAGAGGTAGCGATCACCGCGATCGCAGACGATCGCTACTATGGTGGCATTGCTCACCTCTTTAGAAAGCTGAAGTGCCGCATAGATCGAACCGCCAGAGGAAACACCACAGAAAATACCTTCCTGCTTCGCTAGCTCGCGCATCGTGTGTTCAGCATCGGCCTGCGCGACATCCACCACACGGTCTACACGATCTCGCTCGAATATAGAGGGCAGATATTCTGCCGGCCATCGACGGATGCCGGGAATGCGCGAACCATCTTTCGGCTGCAGGCCGATAATCTCTATCTCTGGATTCTGCTCTTTGAGATAGCGCGACACACCCATGATGGTGCCCGTCGTACCCATAGAACTGACGAAATGGGTAATCTCGCCCTTCGTGTCGCGCCAGATTTCCGGGCCGGTGTGCACATAATGCGCATTGGGATTGTCCTGATTGGCAAACTGATCCAGCACCTTGCCCTTGCCTTCGGCCTGCATCTTAAGTGCGAGGTCACGCGCGCCCTCCATGCCCTGCTTTTCGCTCACGCTGATCAGCTCCGCCCCGTAAGCCGTCATCGACGTCTTGCGCTCAGCGCTCATATTCTCGGGCATGATCAGGATTATCCGATAGCCCATCACCGCGGCGACCATCGCCAGCGCGATACCCGTGTTGCCGCTGGTGGCCTCGATAAGCACATCACCCGGTTTGATCTCGCCGCGAATTTCCGCCTGCTGGATCATGCTTAGCGCCGGCCTGTCCTTCACAGAACCAGCTGGGTTATTACCCTCGAGTTTTGCCAAGATCGTATTGTTGGTGTCACCGGGAAGGCGCTGCAGCTTAACCAGTGGCGTGTTGCCGATTTGTGCCTGAATGCTCTGATAAGACATAGGAGTGGTAGCCAGCAGCGAATTTACTTGAACTAGGATTAGTGAGAATCGGGAAGCGCAAAATTCTACACGGAAAGCGCGGCGGGTGAAAGCTAGCGGGGACTACAGAACGCTAGAGCACTCCTGCTCTCGCGGCCCCTACTTCGCAAACAGGCTGCGGCTATGCAGCGGCCTGCCGCCCAGATGCGCAGCGAGAGCGGTTCGCAGTAAGCGCTTGGCGGTCTTACTAGCCTCAACATCCGAGAGATCGTATTCGCGCAAGGCGACGATATGCGAGCCCGAATAGACTCTAGTAGTGCCCTGCGCAGCTGCATCCGCGACCGCTTCGAAACCGATATCGGGCGTAAACCGATAACTGCGATCTGCATCGATGGGTTCGTGGGAATGGCAGTCTGATTCCAGGTTGATGCCGTAGCCTAGTTCACTCAGGAGGCAGAGCTCAAACTGTCGCAGCAGAAGCTGAATTTCCGTGTCTCCCTGCAGGGCCGCCAGGGTATCTTGATAGGCGAGGTAGAGTTGCTTGTGTTCGACATGGTTCATCAACAACCGCGCAAGCAATTCGTTAAGGTACATGCCGCTAAACAGTCGCTGGCCTTCCAGGCGCAGTGCGCCGAGACTACTCTCCAGACCGGTTAGCGTTTTTAGCTCGCCGCGCCCCGATAGTGATACGAGCAGCGGCTGAAAAAGCTGCAGAAGCGGCCGGTATTTTGATTTCGCGCTGCGCGCGCCTTTGGCAACAGCGCGCACGCGGCCATAATCCATGGTGAAAAAATCGACTAGCAGGCTGGTGTTCTGAAATGGCTGGCTGTGCAATACATAAGCCGGCTGCAGTGCAACTCTGGAATCCATGATGGCGTCTCTGTCTATCTATTCGGCGCTGAAAAAGTAATAAACGAGATTCCGAGGACGACGGTGCAACACCGTCGGCCTATCGGTCTACATAACCCAGACTCTGCAACGCTCTCTCGTCGTCGGCCCATCCGGATTTCACTTTCACCCAGAGATTCAGCATAACCTTACTCTCAAACGCCGTCTCCATATCTTCTCGTGCCGAGCTGCCAATCTGCTTGAGTCGCTCACCGTCCTTGCCGATGACGATTCGCTTCTGCCCCGGCTTGTCGACCAAGATTAAGCCGTGAATATGAATCACCGACTTCACCTTCTCGAACTTCTCGATCTCGACGGTCACCTCATAGGGCAACTCGTCGCCTAGCTGTCGCGTTACCTTTTCGCGTATCAATTCGGAGGCGAGAAAACGAGAACTCCTATCCGTAACCTGATCCTCAGGAAAGAGAAACGGCGCCTCGGGCAGGAGCTTCTTGACGAGGCGATCGATGGTATCGAGATTGTGTCCACCCAGCGCGGAGACCGGCACGATCTCGGCGAAGTCCCGCTTCTCTGCCAACTTCGCAATGTGGGGCAATAGCTCTTCCTTATCTTGCAGCAGGTCGATCTTATTGATGACTAACAACACCGGCACCTCCGCATAATGCAGGGCGTTCAATACGTACTGATCCGCCTCATTCCAGATAAAACGCTCGACCACGAACAGCACGACATCCACATCCTTGATGACGTTGAGCACCGTGTCGTTCATGACCTTGTTTAGTGCCTTGCTAAACTGGGCATTCAAGCCTGGGGTATCTACGAACAGACATTGGTGGTGCTTGTCGCTGCTGATGCCCATAATGCGGTGGCGAGTGGTCTGTGGTTTGCGCGAGGTGATGCTGATCTTCTGCTGCAGCAGATGATTCAGCAGAGTCGATTTGCCCACATTCGGGCGACCTACTATCGCGATGTAGCCGCAGCGGCTCACTGGCGTGTCTTGTTCGGTGGGTTTGTTCATGCCTTGTCTGTTATCGTCCCGTCGTTAGCCAATAATGCACTGAGAACTTTCATTGCTGCCTGCTGCTCCGCCTCACGCTTGCTCGAGCCTGAGCCGGCCGCCGCGGCGCGGTGCGATTCCAGTGTACAGCTAACATGAAACACCTGCTCGTGCGCGGCGCCGCTAATGTCGACTACCTCGTAACGTGGCAAGTTTTTGCCCTGGGCCTGAAGAAATTCCTGCAGCCTGGTCTTCGCATCTTTCTGCTCTGTCACGGTGGCGTCGTCCGCCAATTTACTCTCGCTGATTCGCCTTACGAATGCCGCGCAGGCTTCTATGCCGCCATCTAGATAGATTGCCGCAATCAAGGCCTCCACGGCATCGGCGAGTATGGAATCTCGGTCGCCGCCGCCGCTATTCGCCTCGCCGGTTCCTAGCTGAAGATAGTCGCCGATACGAAGACTCCGTGCGACGGCCGCAAGCGCCTGTTTATTCACGAGGGCCGCGCGCATTATGCTGAGTTCGCCTTCACTGGCCTGCGGATTCAGCTTGAAGAGTGCTTCAGCGACCACGAAGCCTAGAAGAGAATCTCCCAGAAATTCGAGTCGCTCGTTGTGCTGCGCGTTCGCACTGCGATGGGTTAACGCAAGACGCGCCAGATCCGGGTTGGAGAATTGGTAGGCTAGGGACCGCTGAAGATTTTCTAGCTTCTTAACCATCTATTGCAAAACAGTATCAAATTTTGCCACCACATCGAGGTTCGCTATCAGCTCGACACGGCGTTCATAGGCGATAGTGATAATAGCCTGGTCGTTTTCCTTACGCACCGTGATGGCGGCAAGGTTGAAGTCAGTAATGTTGTTAATCCGCAGAGTATTGGATACACGCTGGCGAATCTCAGTAGTGGTCATGTTGTCCGCCTCGCCGCTCTCAATCAGGTCCGCGCAGACCCCTGTAATGAGATTGTTATCGACATACAGTGGCACCACCTTCAGGCCGAATGTGAGGAATCCAACTATGAGGATGAACATCACCAGGAGGCCAACCTTGGAAGCACCTAGCTGCTCTTTTAAGCTTTTTACTTGAATCTGTTTCATGGCCTCACCCGCAGGAAAGTTATTTCGTATTTATTAGCTTGGTGGCAACAACCGCCAGACTGCCAAGCATAGGGATTCGCAAGTCATAATAACGCTATAGCTGTCACAAAACTCTTACTTAATTCGTTGATTTCTGGCGAAAGTTGGCAGATTCAGCCCCGGATCCTTGTGCATCCAGACGGCTATCGCCCTGCCTACAATGTCCTTCTCCAATACGGCGCCCCACTCTCGGGAGTCGCTACTATTATCTCGATTGTCGCCCATCATGAAATATTGGCCGTTAGGGATAACCCAGGTCGTGCGCGAGCGCTGTCTGGCTATGCCCGTAATGTGTTGTGTGGCGTGCTCGATACCGTTGATGGTTTCTGTGTGCAGCGTGCCCGCCAATTCACCCAAATTCGTATCGACGAGGATGTCTTCGACATACTCTTCGCTAATCAGTTCGCCATTCACGTACAGCCGCTTGTCTTCATACCTTACTGTATCGCCCGGCAGACCGATTACTCGCTTAATATAATAACTATTCACATGGGGCGGAAAGAACACCATAACTTCGCCGCGCTGAGGATCGGCGACATCGACTATCTTCGTACCTATAACTGGCAAGCGAACGCCGTAGGCGAATTTGTTCACCAGTATGAAGTCGCCAACCTCTAGGGTAGGAATCATCGAGCCCGTAGGAATCTGGAACGGCTCGACCAGAAACGAGCGCAGCAGCAGTACGACAAAGAGTACCGGGAAGAAAGACTTGGCATACTCGATGATTATCGGCTCTTGCGACAAACCGGCAACCGCCTGCGCGACTTCCTCCTCGCTCCTGCCCTTAGCTTGAGTCGCCTCATAATTCGCAATTGCTCGCAGGCGGCCCTTCTTGATCCACACACTATCGAGCAGCCACAGCGCACCGCTGGCTCCAACCAGGCATACCAATACAAGTGAAAAATCTATATCCATAGCGCTTCTCTTGTTTAGCTCACCAGGCGCTCAGTCGGAGCAGCCTAGCTGTCGACCTTCAGCACGGCGAGGAAAGCTTCCTGAGGCACTTCCACATTGCCTACCTGCTTCATTCGCTTCTTGCCGGCCTTCTGTTTCTCCAGGAGTTTCTTCTTGCGCGACACGTCGCCGCCATAGCACTTCGCCGTCACATTCTTGCGCAGCGCCTTCACGGTCTGACGGGCGATGATCTGTCCGCCTATCGCCGCCTGAATAGCCACATCGTAGAGCTGCCGTGGAATCAGCTCTTTCATTTTCTCGACCAGGGCTCGCGCCTTCGAGGGTGCGTGGTCGCGGTGCACAATAATCGCGAGTGCATCTACCTTATCGCCGTTAATCAGAATATCTAAACGCACCAACTTCGCCTCTTGGAAGCGCTCGAACTGATAATCGAGGGAGGCGTAGCCGCGACTCGTCGACTTCAGCCTGTCGAAGAAATCCAGAACGACCTCGTTCATGGGCAGCTCATAGGTTAGCGAGACCTGCTTGCCGATAAACTGCATATCCTTCTGAATGCCTCTCTTCTCGATGCACAGCGTTATTACATTGCCGAGATGTTCCTGGGGCACGAGTATGTTTGCTCTGACGATAGGCTCTCGCATCTCTGCGATTGAATTCACCGCCGGCAGTCGCGAGGGACTATCGACTAGCATATGGTCCCCGTTCTCCAGCACCACCTCATACACAACGGTTGGCGCAGTGGTAATCAGCGAGAGGTCGTACTCGCGCTCCAGACGCTCCTGAATAATCTCCATGTGGAGCATACCCAGAAACCCGCAGCGAAAGCCGAAGCCTAATGCATCGGAATTCTCGGGCTCGAAATGCAGCGAGGCATCGTTCAGTGTTAGCTTGGACAAGGCGTCGCGAAAATTCTCGAAATCGTCAGCCGATACGGGAAAGAGTCCGGCATAGACCTGTGGCTTAATTTTTCGAAACCCTGCCAGCGCCGCCACCTTAGGTGTGCTCGCCAGCGTGATGGTGTCCCCGACAGGCGCACCCAGAATTTCCTTGATGCCGGCAACGATAAAACCAACCTCGCCTGCCGCAAGCGATCGTGTCTCAGTTCGCTTCGGTGTGAACACACCTACGCAATCCACCACATGGGACTTGCCCAAGGACTTCGCTATGATCTTGTCGCCCTTCTTGAGAGTCCCCGCCATGACGCGCACCAAGGACACGACACCGAGGTAATTATCAAACCAGGAGTCAATGATCAGAGCTTGCAAGTCGGCGTCTCTGTCTCCTTGGGGAGGCGGAATTTTGGCGATGATCTGCTCGAGTATGTCGATGACGCCGAGTCCTGACTTCGCGCTCGCGCAGACAGCCTCAGAAGCATCTATGCCGATGATCTCCTCTATTTCTATGCGCACACGATCCGGCTCTGCCTGGGGCAGGTCCATCTTATTGAGAACGGGGATGACTTCCAGCCCCTGTTCTATGGCGGTGTAACAGGTCGCCACAGACTGCGCTTCTACGCCCTGACCTGCATCCACGACCAGCAGGGCTCCCTCGCAAGCCGCAAGAGAACGAGAGACCTCGTAGGTAAAGTCGACGTGACCAGGCGTGTCGATAAAGTTCAGCTGATAGCGTTTTCCATCTTTGGAGTCATAGTAGAGCGTTACGCTATGCGCCTTGATGGTGATGCCACGCTCGCGCTCTATGTCCAGGCTGTCGAGAATCTGTTCCGACATTTCGCGGTTGGCCAAGCCACCGCATGTCTGGATGAAGCGATCAGCGAGCGTGGATTTGCCGTGGTCGATGTGGGCGATGATCGAAAAGTTGCGAATGTGGCTTAGGTCAGTCACTAAGAGTTTGCGTCACTGTAGGAGAAATAAGAGCTGCTGAAATTAAGCGGGCAAGTCTACAGCAAATAAAACTAAGTGTCAGCGGAAATAGCGAGTTAGGCCGCGCAGAATAAGGCCTGCACGCCCCGTGCTGCAACGCGTTTCGATTGCGATGGACTAGGGATCGAGCTCCAAGGCCATGGTTGTGCCCTGGCCCTCGCGTACTATGCGAATGGGCACGAATCCGGAGCTGGGTAAGTTGCTCGCCACGCTCGCGAACCTATCGGCCGAGTCGATCTCCTGGCGATCTAGCGAGACGATCACATCGCCAACTCTCAGGCCCGCAGCACGCCCCGGGCCCTCGTTCAGTTCGGCAATCTGCACACCGCTCAGCCCAGTCACGCGGCGCACGTCCTCGCTCAGTTCACTCACTCGAAAGCCAAGCCGATTGGCGCGTTCACGCACGACTTCGGGCTCGGCAACGGCGACACTGTTTGTCGGCGAGCTGCCCAGAACTACGGTGAGGTCTCTGAGCTCGCCCTCACGATAGACCACCATATTCGCCCGCGTACCCGGGCGGTATTGACCCACATAGAAGGGTAGATCGGTGAAGTGCTCGATCGCGTGTCCGTTAAATTCGAGAATAATGTCCTCTATGAGAACGCCGCCCGCTTCAGCCGGGCTCTCGATCTGCACATCGTCGACGAAGGCGCCGCGGGGTATCTCCATGTTGAAGATCTCCGCCAAAGCGTAGTCCACCTCGCGCATGCGCACGCCCAACAGCCCGCGCTCCACAGCGCCGGTATCGCGCAGCTGCTCCATGACATTCATGGCGACATTGCTGGGAATGGAAAACGAG
This sequence comes from uncultured Pseudohongiella sp., assembly GCA_964352295.1. Taxonomy (GTDB): domain Bacteria; phylum Pseudomonadota; class Gammaproteobacteria; order Pseudomonadales; family Pseudohongiellaceae; genus UBA9145. Next base: position 11,991 of record CAYGRR010000058.1, read on the forward strand.
ATGCCGTTAGAACCACCCGTGCTACTCAGAATCTGCGAATTAATGCCTACGACATCGCCGTCTAGATTAAACAGCGGACCACCCGAGTTGCCCTGATTGATGGCAACATCGGTTTGAATAAAAGACATGTAGTTATAGGTGGATCTGCCCGGCATCGAGCGCCCCTTCGCGCTCACAATACCGGCGGCCACCGAAAACTCCAGCCCAAATGGCGAGCCTATAGCCAGCACCCACTCGCCGACGCGCAGGCTATCGGAGTCGCCGAAATCGACGAAAGGCAGATCTGTGGCATCGATCTTGAGGAGGGCAAGATCTGAAGGCTCGTCGAGCCCGATGACCTTTGCCCCATAGACTCTTCTATCGTTCAGGGTGACCTGAATCTCATCGGCGCCCGCTACCACATGGTTGTTCGTCATCACGTAGCCGTCGGAGGAGATCAGAAATCCCGAACCGACAGCGCCACGCTGACGCTGCTCGGGCAGCCCTTCGATATCTAGATCGGGTTCCTGCCCGGGGTTGAGTCGTCGCAGCAGCTCTTCGATCTCGTCGTCACCGATGGCACTGCGCTGTGAGACGCTACGGATGGTGGATATCTCGACAATGGAGGGGGCGTTCTCTTCAACGAGGTCGGCAAAGTTTGGCAGGACGACCTGAGCACTACTGCCATTACTCGCCCCTAGCAGCAACGCGACGAGTAGAGCCGAAAATGACCGGTGTGAGCTTGTAGCACTAAAAATTCGCATAAAAGACTTCCGCATGTATGAGCTGCTGCACAGGCTGTCTCGGCGAGCTGAAATTGGCCGCAGCGACTAACCTGCATCGAGGCACTACTTTAGCACAACGGCAAGGGGAGCATGCAAGCTCGCAACCCACGGAGCTTGGGCTTGACGGCGATGGGCCTGAAGGAGATAGCCTTCGAGGAGATTGGGCCTTGGGAAGAGTCGAATGTGCGGTCTAGGGCTTTACTCGCATCTCGTTGACGAGACGAAACAGCGGAGAGTTCTGCATCTGCTCAACAATAACCGGCTCCTTGTCGTCGAGGGTCAGGCTTTCGATGTATTGGGCGACGATGCCGCCATTCACGACTTCGGCGTCACTGGATGCTTCGGCGAGCAGCGCGGTTGCTGTGAAGGGCTCACTGATTGGAGACTGGATCGACTCGACGGATTGCTCGGCGAGGATCGGAGTGGCTGCAGGCTGCGAGCCGGTATCGAGATTGACCTGTACCGTGACCAGAAAAACCGCTGCCACGGAGGCGGCGATCGCCATCTTCGTTAGGCCGTCCTTCCAGTAAGTCTGGCTGGGCGCTGTGCTCGCGGCCGCGAGGGGCGCTTCCTGCTCGATCTGCGCGGCGATGCGTTGGCTAAGGCTGGTATTCACAGCGTGTGCGGGTTCGTGCAAAACAGATTGGGCTAGGCTGAAACGCTCCCAAGTCGCTAAGAGTGTAGGGTCCTGCTCACAAGCCTTCAGAAAGCGACGCAACTCCAAGTCATCTGCCTCGTTATCGAGTAACGCGGATATCGTCTCTTTCATGTTTTCTTGGTCAATCTGGCTCATTGAGCACCCCTGTGATTCTTCTAGCTAGCTCGTTATTCCACTCTAATCCTGATTAGGGCATCGCCTTCGCGATTCGGTATTCCCCACCCTGCTACTCGATTAGTTCCTGAATCTTTTTATCTATTGCTTCTCTCGCTCTAAATATTCTCGATCTGACTGTACCCACTGGACAGTCCATGACCTCGGTAATGTCTTCGTAGCTCAAGCCCGAGAATTCGCGAAGCGTGAACGCGGTGCGCAAGTCTTCGGGTAATTCATCTATCGCCTGCTCGATCGCCAATTTTAGCTTCGCCGTAGCAAGCTTACTCTCAGGATTCTCAATCTCGCGCAGTATGCTGCCTACTTCACTCTGTTCCGCATCCTCTATCTCTACATCGCTGGCCGGTGGTCTTCGATTCCTTGAGACCAGGTAATTCTTCGCCGTGTTGACCGCAATGCGATACAACCAGGTATAAAAGGCGCTGTCGCCGCGGAATAGAGAGAGCGCTCTATAGGCCTTTATAAAGGCTTCCTGGCAAACGTCTTCAGCCTCGTGAGGATCGTGTATAAAGCGCCGCACCAGGGCCGATACTCTATGCTGATAACGCAACACCAATAGGTTAAATGCGTTTTTATTGCCGCTTAACACCCGGTCAACTAATTGTTGATCCGTATCCTGTGACATCTGTTCCAACTCCGTTATTGCTGGTGTTCAACTGCGACACTACTGGGAACAAATGCTTTCATTCATAGTGATAGACAGCCTGTTCCTGCAAAAGTTCTTCAAAACGGGCAAATTATGACAGTTTTATGCCCTTGGTATGTGCTCCTTGGTAATTGAGCTAGAGATTTTTGGTGCAACTGTGCAAGAATCCTCGCTCGCTCGCCGCTAAGCCCAACATCTTACCGGTAATACTCTCTCTATGGGCATGGCCTCTTAGAATTCACCCCTTACGATAAAAGTCAATTAAACCAAGTAGTTGACCTAGATTTTATGAAGCCCTCGACAACGCAAAATCAACTTCGCTTCGATATCCTAATCATTGGCAGCGGCGCCGCCGGTCTTACCCTCGCTCTGAAGGCTGCCGATTTTGCCCGCGTTGCCGTGCTCAGCAAAGGCGATCTCAATCAGGGCGCTACCTTCTATGCCCAGGGTGGCATAGCTGCCGTATTGGATGAGACCGACAGCATCGAGTCCCACGTTGCCGACACAATCTCAGCCGGTGTTGGGCTCTGCCATCAGGAGATAGTGGAACACATCGTCGCCGAAAGTGCTGCATCGGTGAAGTGGTTGGTCGAACAGGGCGTTCCCTTCACCACCAAGAAGAACCTTGCGCCGAACGGTGTCGGGTCCCTATCGGATGGGTTGAGCTCCTTGCATCTTACACAGGAAGGCGGCCACAGCCGCCGCCGCATCATCCACGCCACCGACGCCACTGGCAAGGCAGTGTTCGAAACCCTGCAGAGACGCGCTCAGAAGCACCCGAATATCGAGCTGCTGGCCGACTGTACCGCTGTAGACCTAGTGACACAGCCCCGCAAGGATGGCTCTGGGAGCGTCTGTGTGGGCGCCTACGTGCTGGATTTGGACTCCGGCAAGGTCATTCTGCTGCAGAGCAAGTTTGTCGCCCTGGCCACCGGAGGCGCGAGCAAGGCGTATCTGTATACCACGAATCCGGATGGAGCGAGTGGTGACGGTATCGCGATGGCTTGGCGAGCAGGCTGCCGCGTAGCGAATATGGAGTTCAATCAATTCCATCCTACTTGCCTGTTTCACCCCCATGCCAAATCGTTCCTTATTACCGAGGCGCTGCGCGGCGAAGGTGCGACGCTCGAGCTGCCTGACGGCAGCCGCTTCATGCCCGCCTTTGACAAGCGTGAGGAACTGGCGCCACGCGACATCGTGGCGCGCGCCATAGACCATGAGATGAAACGCCTTGGCTGTGACTGCGTGTATCTGAACATCAGCCACAAGAGTAAAGAATTTCTCACCGAGCACTTCCCCACTATTTATTCCCGCTGTCTCGAGTTTGGCATCGATATAACAACCGACCGCATTCCCGTAGTACCGGCTGCACATTACACCTGCGGCGGCGTCATGGTGAACAAGGAAGGGAAAACCGACATCGACAATCTGTACGCGATCGGCGAGACCAGCTTTACGGGCCTGCATGGCGCCAATCGCATGGCGAGTAATTCCCTGCTGGAGTGTTTCGTGGTGGCGTTTGGCGCCGCGAAGGACATTGAGGCGAAGATCGCGAGCACGGAGCACGGTGAGAATATCGACGCTTGGGACGAGAGTAGAGTCAGAAAATCCGACGACGAGGTGCTCGTCTCTCACAACTGGGATGAACTGCGCCGCTGCATGTGGGACTTTGTCGGCATTGTTAGAAACGATGAACGCCTGCAACGCGCAAAGCGGCGAATAACGCTGCTCCGGGATGAAGTCCAGGACTATTATGTTAACTACCGCGTTAGCAAGGATATGCTGGAGCTGCGCAATCTGGTGCTGGTCTCCGAGTTGATCATCGCCTGCGCTATCGAGCGCAAGGAGAGTCGTGGCCTGCATTTCACACTGGACTACCCCGAACTTTCCGCCAATCCCCGCGACACGATCCTGTGTCCTGACGCTGACGACTAGCCGGCTAAGCAACTCCTGCCGAACTCAGTTGCGTGACAGATCCGCAGGCAGATCGAAGCGCAGATAGCGGCGCAGCCGCCGCGCCTCAACTGCAGCCAAACTGTCCGGCCACAGAGCCAGGCGTATGTCTCTGCCAGGCCCTTCTCCTGATTCCGGCAGGAAGCTCAACACCATTAAGTGTTCGCTAAGGTAGATCACTCTTGGCAAGTGCAGTTCCAGCGACTTAGACTGAGTGCTTAGGCGAGCGGATTGCGTACCTATCACTATCTCCACGGCTGCCGCGCGCCATACACCATCTGTGTGACTGCAGTAGGTGCGAATTCGATCATGCAGGTACTGCAGGAAACTCCCACAGACCGCTGTTACTGTGAAGAGCTCGAGCCAGAGCAGCAACTCTGCTCTGAACAGGGATACCAAGGCAGCCAGGTGACAGATGCTCACGAAGCAGAGCTCCCAACGAGACCAGCGCAGGGTACATTTCACCATAGCCCTCACCCATCGATTCCTGCCAGCTCGGCAAGCCAACTCCCGCAAAAGCCTGCCTAAATATTAGGTGGCGTTCCTGTTATGCGCCAATATCTGGCGAATAATTGGCTTGAAGCGCGGATCGGTGGGTTCGCTGCGTTGCATTAACCAGGCAAACAGATCCTGATCCTCCTCCTCGAGCAGGTCGCTGTATAACAATTGATCTGGGAGGGAAAGCGACTCGAAGACCTCGGTCGCGAAGGGAACGAGGAGGAGATCTAACTCCAGCATGCCACGACGACTGTGCCAAAATATCTTGTGCTTATTGAATTCCTGCATTTAGTCGCCATCTCGTTAGGTACGCGGTGTAGTCATTCGGTCAGGTCGAATTATGCGTAAATTTGATCCCACATGCGACAGCCGCTTCATGAAACCAAGCAATCGGGTATCATCACCACCATGCAAAACAGTCTCTGCTCGCTAGCGCACTACGAATTTATCCGCATCAGCGGCACCGATGGCATGCGTTTTCTGCAGGGTCAGCTCAGTTGCAACACTGATTTGCTCACGGATGAGCGCAGCCTTACTGGCGCCCTATGCAATCTCAAGGGCCGCGTGATTGCCGATTGCCGACTGCTTAAGCACGGCGAGGACATCATCCTGCAGTGTGCACAGGGCATGGCCGGCAAGATACTCGCGACGCTAAGCAAATACGCCGTTTTCTCCAAGGTAGTGCTGCTGCAACTGCCCAGTGGCAGCGACGCCGCTCCGGTCGCGCTAGGCCTTCTCGACGAGGCTGTGAATGAGGCGCTGAACATCCTCGGGCTGACCCTGCCCGAATCTGCTAATGGCGTGAGCTCGACAGCGGCCCATAGCGTCATTCGAGTCGCAGGTACTCCAGCGCGATTGGAGATTTGGGCGCACACTGCAGACTCGGCAAATACGTTATTGGCGGCTCTAAAAACGGAGCCCAGCAGCGATATAGAGCCCTGGCAAAGGGCAGATATCGAAGCCGGGATAGTGCATGTAACGCCGCCACTCAGTGAAGAATTCACACCCGAGGTACTCAACTATGACCTGTCGGGCCTAATAGACTTCAAGAAGGGCTGTTACACAGGGCAGGAAGTGGTTGCCCGCATGTACTATCGCGGCACGGCAAAACGCCGGCTGCAAATTGCCAGCTGCACTCAGGCGATTAGTGAATCTAGCAAGGTAGTGTTGGGAGGGGGCGAAGAAAAGAGCGAAGACATTCTGGCCTTCAGCAATACAGGCAGCACAGGCCCTATATTGTTGGCAATTCTGCCGCTTCAACACCTTGACGCGGCTGAGCGCATGCTGCTTTCGGATAATCCGGCGTCGGAAGTCCGAATTCGCGAGCTGCCCTACTCGGCGGCTCGCTGAGTGAAACGCTAACTAGAGCACCTTCTCGCTCTGGCTGCTAAACGATTCCCACAAGCTGTCCATGCCTGCGAAATTCATGTTCTCCATCATCTGAATCAGATCGATGCGGCGCTCTATCTCTTCTTCAGAAATCTCCTCCTTGGCCAGTATCTGCTTATTGAGCGCAATGGCATCGCCTATGCCGATTAAATACAGAAGCGCTCCCAACTCGCCGTTCACGCTGCGGACGTGGATGGAGCTCACTTCGTACTGCGCCATCTTGTCCAGGCAAAGCGCCCTGTCATTGATGCCCATGGCAAATTCAATGGGTATCAATCCATCGCGGATTGCTTCGCTGGATTGGCTGGCTAAATTTTTGCGGTATTCGTTCATATACACCACGTTGCTCATGACATTGTCCTTATGGCTTTCTGTCTCGGTTGCTGATGAGACATTCTAGATACTGCAGAGGAGTTTTATGTCCTGCTGGCTGAATCCCTGATTCTCTCCTGAATAGCGATTGAAGATTCTGTGCCCAATCCAGAATAGCGGTCAATACATGGGTTTTAACAAAGGAAAATTAATTTGAAATTGCATGTAGCGCATACTGAAAAATGCAAAATCCGAGGGGATTTCATATTTGAAACGGGGTTTTTCTGGTGAATATCAGATAGGAAACTAGGGAAGAATTTCCTATTAATTTAACGGGTTTCCCGTGCGGGTAAACTTAACTAAGCATTGGGTAAAATTTACCCCCAATCTGATTACTTTTTAGTAACTCGTTATGAGCAGGGCCAATAGGCCCCTCAACACGGCGACTCAGCGAGCTGCGCTCTGCCCGCCGATTTCCTAGAGTGGAAATTCGTCGGGTTCGTGATTCATGATGCCATCGATCTTCAGCGTATCGAGGAGATAGCGCATATAGCTATTGGCGCTATAGCCAGGGGCCGGGAAGTTTCCGTCAGCGTGCCAGATATGCATCCACAGGCCTGCCTTATGGGCTGCGGCGATACGGTGCTCATTAGGCGGCACCACCATCCGCAGAATGGGCGCGACACCGTCTGCATAGGTGGCGATGTGGGCGAGTCCGGCGTCACTCAGGTAATCGAAGTCCTGCCCTCCCAAACCAGCTGTATCAGGGCGTAGTTGTCGCCATTTAGCTCACGCAGCCGCTTTAGGCTGGACTCGTGAAAGGACTGGATGACAATGGGTGTGCCCGCCTGCCCCTCCTTGCTGTCCAGGCCATTGCGCGCGAACAGCTCATGCAGTGCTTTGTCGATATCGATGCCACGTGCGCTATAGAAGGCGGGATCCTTGGATTCGGGATACAGGCCAACCTTGCCGCGCACCAGATCGATCAGCTCCTGAAAACTCACGATTCGCTCGGAGGCGTATTCGGGTGCAAACCAGGAGCCAAAATCGAGAGTCTTGATCTCAGCGAGGGTGAAGTCGTTGACGTACCAGGTCTTCGTGGTCGCGCCGTCTACCGCTATCTCGGTGTAACGCTCGGGGAATAGCTCCTCAACATTGGTGCGCCGCTCCAGCATCAGGTCATGGAAGCAGATTAGAACGCCATCGCTAGTGATCTGAATGTCGGTCTCGATATAGTCCGGACGCATTTCGACCGCCGCCTTGAAGGCGGTTAAGGAGCTGAATGGAAGGTGTTGGCTGGCGCCTCCGTGGGCGATGGATACGCGGTCGTAGAGTTCGCCGAATTGGGCTAGGGAGTTTG
>CAYGRR010000059.1:0-19632 GCA_964352295.1 uncultured Pseudohongiella sp.
GCGATACTGCTTACGATCTACTCCGAGACGAAGACCCCAAAAATAGTGGGCAGCGATATCGCACACGCGGTGCCGTTAACCTTTGTGGCGGGGCTGGGCTATCTGATGGCGGGGTTTGTGGATTTCAAGTTATTGGTCAGCCTGCTTATCGGCTCTCTACCAGCAATCGAACTGGGCTCGCGCCTCAGTAGCCGGGTGCCAGAAAAGACGCTGCGCCGGCTATTGATTGTCATTCTGCTGCTGCTGGGCCTGAACTACACGGTGGGCGCTTCGATATTTAATTAATAACTTTAAGTATTAATTATATAATATTGTTTTATATACATTATTGATTCGATACACCATGGGGAACATGGCCTGTTGCGACGTGGTTTCGAGCAGATTCGCAGTGGCCCTCCTGATCGTCGAAGAACACGTCCGCATCGAAGGCGCGCAGGAATTCTCCCTTGTCCAGGCCACCCAGGAACAGGGACTCATCAATACGAATATTCCAGGCCCGCAGTGTGCGCACCACACGCTCGTGAGCTGGCGCAGCGCGCGCCGTGACTAGACAGGTCCTAAGGGGCGACTCGCCGGGGGGAAATGCCATCTGAATCTGTTGCAGCGCCGCCAACACCGGTTTAAAGGGGCCGCCGCTCAGCGGCTCGTTCGCCGCCTCAGTTTCATTCTTAGTAAAGGCTTCTAAGCCCTTGTTTTTAAATATCCTTTCGGAGTCGTCGGAAAACAGAACCGCATCGCCATCGAAGGCTATTTTTAGCTTCGCATTGGGCGTTACGCTCTTCTCCGAAGGCAAGATGGTGGCAGCCGCAACGCCGGACTCTAGGGCCTGACGGACATCGGCTCCGTCGGTGGAGAGAAACAGGTGGCTATTGAACGCCGAGATATAGCGATAGGGACTGTCGCCGCCGCTAAACGCCGCGCGGCTAATGTCCAGGCCATAGTGTTGAATAGAGTTGAAGATACGCAGGCCCGTATCTGCGCTATTGCGCGAAAGCAGAATCACCTGAACAGGAGTCTGATCCAGCAGCTTGTTCAACCCGAGAAGCTTTTGCACCAATACGAATGCATCACCCTGCTCTAGCGGCTGATCTTCTTTTGAGATCTGGTATTGCTGATACGCATCCAGGCCCTCTTCCTCAAAGACCCGATGGCTGTCTTCGAGGTTGAATAGAGCGCGAGAAGAAATCGCAATTACCAGAGGATCTATCTTCGCTTGGGTTACCATTACAGACTCACGTTAGCAGTTGCGACTATCATAGTTCGCTACCGTCTGCTTTGCCATGAGGCAAGCTGAAATAATCAGCTTATAGTTGTTAGGGAATGAGTAAAGTTAGTAGCTCAAGTCCTTGTAAAAAATAGAATAGATACCCTTACGATTTGATGATTTGCCCCGCGTGGGCCAGGGAGAAGTGCCATCGGGATGTTAGAAAACAAGAATGCGGACCGCATCGGCTTGTTGCTGTCAGGGGGAGGCGCACGCGCAGCCTATCAAGTGGGGGTGCTAGGGGCGATCGCCGAACTGCTGCCCAAGGATGCCCGTAATCCCTTTCATATTATCTCCGGCACTTCTGCCGGCGCGCTTAATGCCGCCTCTCTTGCCTCCCATGCCCATCGTCTGCGAACAGGGGTGCGGCTCCTGGAATACGTGTGGAAGAATATCAGCAGCGATCAGATCTATACCCCGCAATCCGGCAAGCTACTCGGCAGCGCCTCGCTCATGCTGCTCTCCTCAATGCGTACCAAGAATGCCGTTGTACCGCGCTCCCTTCTGGATAATTCACCCCTGAATCAGTTGCTACAACGCGTACTAAAACTCGATAAAATTCAGAGCAATATAGATAAAGGCTTACTAGATGCTCTAAGTATCACCACCTCGGCGTATAGCAGCGGAGAATCGGTTTCCTTCTATCAGGGCGTGAGAGGACTAGAGGATTGGGAGGGGCCGCATCGCATCGGCAGGCGCGCACAGATAAGTCACGCACACCTCATGGCTTCCTCCGCCCTGCCCGTGTTATTCCCCGCCGTTAATATTGACGATCAGTTCTATGGCGACGGCGCAGTACGTCAGCTCGCGCCAACATCCACGCCGATTCATCTGGGAGCTACGCGTCTCTTGGTGGTAGGTGTTAGCGGCAATCGCACCCAGAAGGCGTTAGAAAACCAGACGACTAGCCCACCTTCGATCTCGCAGATTATTGGCCACATGCTAAACAGCGCCTTCGTCGACACGCTCGATAATGACCTGGATTTTCTGCGCGCCACGAATGCCGTGTTAGACCATGTCCCGGAGAAATTAAGAAGTAGCGATAAGATTACTGCGCAGAAAATTGAATTGCTTGTAGTTTCACCAAGCAAGGAAATCAATACCGTGGCCTCGGAGTTCTATGAGGAGTTGCCAAAGCAGATGGCTAAGCACATCAAAGCCGATAGCTCCAGCACGCTACTCAGCCTAGTGCTGTTCGAGAAGGGATTCTGCAGCGCTCTCTGGAAGATGGGATACGAGGATGCGCTGCACAAGGAAAGCGAAATCAGGGAATTCTTTCGTCGTTAGGGCTGCAGTAACTATCCCGTCACCAGCGCCTCTTCTTCAGGGCGATAGCAGGCGCCGGTTCCCGCCAAACCACAATAGCCTGCGGGGTTCTTCGCCAGATACTGTTGGTGATAATCTTCAGCATAATAAAAATCACTTAATGCCTTGATCTCAGTGGTAATTTTAGGGAGGCCCAGTTCATCGAGCGCTGTTTGAAACGCCTCAGCACTCGCCCTTGCTTCCAAGGCTTGCTGCGCCGTGCTGGTGTAGATAGCAGAGCGATACTGCGTGCCGCGATCGTTGCCCTGGCGCATACCCTGTGTTGGGTCATGTGATTCCCAGAACGCGGCAAGTAGCGCCTGAAACGAGATTCGTAGCGGATCGAAGTACACCAGCACGACCTCGGTATGCCCACTACGTCCCGAGCAGACATCTTCATAACTAGGATTCTGCGTAATACCACCGGCATAGCCTACTGCGGTGCTGTACACCCCTTCTAACTCCCAAAACAGGCGTTCGGCTCCCCAGAAACAGCCAAGGCCGAAGACCGCTTTTTGTAGGTTCGCGGGCAGAGGTTCAACGAAGCGGTTGCCCGACACAAAATGCTCTGGCGCAGGCTGTATTACATTGGGGCGATGCGGCAGCGCCGAGGCGGCGTCGGGTAGTTCAAGACTCTTCTTCTGCAGTTGGAACATTGTCGTTTCCCGTCTGTAATTTCAGCATTGAATGATACACTCTAATCCGGCAAACTGCCGCCGCTTTTTGAGTGGCCGCATAAGCAGCAAACTAATCAATTGAAAGACTTAGGATAATTATATGAGTTCCGCTCTCATGCAGAACTACGGAACCCGCGAACTGACGTTCGAGCGTGGAGAAGGTTCCTATTTGTTCACCAAAGATGGCGAGCGTTATCTCGATTTTGGCATGGGCATCGCCGTGAATAGCCTTGGCCACTGCAACCCCGTGTTGATCGATGCTCTAACGAATCAAGCCGGGCGTCTGTGGCATACCTCTAACCTCTACAACATCGAGCCCGGCGAGCGGCTAGCGCAAAAATTGGTGGCGAGCACATTTGCCGATCGCGTCTTCTTCTGCAACTCCGGCACCGAGGCAATCGAATGCGGCTTCAAGGCGATCCGTCGCTACTTCCACGTGAAGGGGCAAGCTCATCGCAAGCGTATCGTGTCGGTGAGCGGCGCCTTCCACGGGCGCAGCCTCGCCGCGATCGCCTCCGCCGCAAACCCGACGCACTGCGAGGGTTTTCTCATTGGCGACACCGGTTTCGATCAGGCGCAATACGGAAACATCGAATCACTACGCGCGGCGATCAACGAGAACACCGCCGCCGTCATCATCGAGCCGATCCAGGGAGAGGGTGGCATTAACCCCGCTGATCCCAGTTATCTTAAAGCGATCAGAGAGTTATGCGACTCTCATAACATATTACTTATGTTTGACGAGGTGCAATGCGGCATCGGTCGCACCGGCAGCCTCTATGCCTATCAGCAATTAGGCGTTAACCCCGATATACTTGCCTCTGCGAAGGGTTTGGGCGGTGGCTTTCCCATTGGGGCTTGCCTCGCCACAGAAGAAGTCGCCGCCGCCCTGGTCGCGGGTAGCCACGGCAGCACATTCGGCGGCAATCCGCTTGCTACAGCGGTAGGCAATGCCGTCATTGATACGCTGAACAATAAAGATTTTCTAAACAATGTCAGTGAGTTGGGGAGTTATTTCAAACTTGAGCTTGAGAAGCTCATTGCGCGTTACCCCGCACTGCTCAGCGAAGTCAGGGGCCTGGGCCTTATGCTCGGTCTCTACTGCGTTACCGATGCGGCACAGCTGATCACTCGCCTGCGGGAATTGAAGCTGCTCGTGGTGAAGGCCGGTAATAATAGCATTCGCCTGCTGCCTGCACTGAACGTCAGCAAAGCTGAAATAGACTCAGCGGTAGAAATACTGGATAAGGCATTGTCATCCATAGAGAATGAATAGGATTAAAACAACAAAATTAAACAACAACGAGGTAGGGCATGCACTCTCCACTCTTCTCCACTAGAACCGGGCTGCGTTATTTTGGCGCCGCCATGATTGTCCTGCTCGGCTCTGTCGCCGCCGCCAAACCCGACCTCCTCGCCCCTGGCTTCAGTGGGGGAACCGACAACAACGCCCCCGCCAACGAGATACCCATGTCCGAACCAAAGCTCGCTAATAACGCCCCTATCCTACCCTTCGAGATCGACATTGCAGACGAGGCCATCGACGATCTGAAACGTCGGCTCGCAGCAACCCGAATGCCGGATCAGCTAGCGAATACCTCATGGGAATACGGTACCGACTCAAAATACCTCAGCGAATTATTGGCCTACTGGCAGAGCGACTTCGATTGGCGTAAGCAAGAAGCTGAATTAAATCAATTCGATCAGTTCAAAACTGAGATCGATGGCTTAGCTATGCACTTCATTCACCAACGCTCAGCCAACCCCGATGCGATTCCGCTGATGATCGTGCACGGCTGGCCGGGCTCGGTTGCCGAATTCACCAAGATCATCGGGCCGCTTACGGATCCCGTTGCTCACGGCGGCGACATCAACGATTCCTATCACGTCATAGCGCCATCGTTACCTGGCTTCGGTTTCTCCGAGAAGCCGAACGCGCCTGGCTACAGCCCCGAGAAGTTCGCCCATATCCTTGCCGGGCTGATGGAGCGACTCGGCTACGAGCGCTACGCGATTGCCGGCGGCGATTGGGGAGCGATCATCAACCGTTACCTGGCCAACAACTACCCGGAACGATTGCTAGGCCTTCACTCCAACATGGTTCTGGCCAGCGCACCAACCGACGAGGCGCAGAGAGATGCCGTTACCGAGGCGGAACGCAGCCTGCGAGATGCCCGCACTGCGTATATGCAGAATGAGGTAGGTTATCAACAGATTCAGAGAACTAAGCCGCAAAGTTTGGGTTATGGATTAAATGACTCCCCGGCCGGACTAGCGGCGTGGATCGTAGAGAAATTTCACGGCTGGTCTGATCTGCCCCAGGGTGCTGAGGGCTCGCTAGACAATCACTTCAGCAAGGACGAACTGCTCACCAATATAGCCATCTACTGGTTTACCGAGACGATCACCTCCTCGGCGCGCATCTATTATGAAAGCAGCAAGACACCGGTCGCCAAGCCCATCGGCTATATCGACGTACCCACGGGTGTCGCCGTTTATCCCGCCGAGATCTACATCACGCCCAGGTCCTGGGTTGCCGCCTCCTATGACCTGCGTCACTACACCCTCATGGAAGAAGGCGGACACTTCGCGGCGCTGGAACAGCCGGCGAGTTACATCAATGAGCTAAACACATTTTTCCGTTTACTCCGCTAGAGCAACACCCTAAGTTAGTGACTAACAAGAACAACGAGCGCAAGTCGCCAATTCGCAAGCCAGGATGAATAATGACTGAGAACATACAATCGCAAGCCAATGAAATGAAAGGCATACTCGCCTGGATCGAGAAGTCTGGAAACAAACTCCCTGACCCGGTATTTATCTTTCTCTACTGTATTGCCACTGTCATCGCCATTAGCGTCGTGGCGGCGCTGTTCGGCGTATCTGCAGCTCACCCCACGCAGGTAGATGCGGCGGGCAATGCGATCATGATTAACGCGGAGAGCCTGCTCTCTGCTGCAAATATTCAACGATTACTGGTAGATATGCCAGGAACCTTTACCGGTTTCCACCCCTTGGGCTACGTGCTTGTGGTCATGCTAGGCGCGGGTGTCGCCGAACGCTCCGGCCTATTCGCCTCCGCGATGAGCGGCGCCGTCTCCAAGGCACCTCTATTTCTGCTTACCCCGGCGGTCGCCCTCATCGGCATGGTGGGCAACCTGGCGGCCGACGCCGCCTATGTGGTTCTGATTCCTTTAGCGGGCGTCATCTTCGCGGCCGCGGGCCGCCACCCGATTGCGGGCATAGCCGCGGCGTTCGCCGGCGTGTCTGGCGGCTTCTCCGCGAATCTCCTGCCCGGCCAATTGGACGCGCTGCTCTTCGGCATCACCGAGGCAGCGGCCGAGACTATTCAGCCCTCCTGGGATGCAAACATCGCAGGCAATGCCTACTTCATCATTGCCATGACCTTCGTATTCCTTCCCTCGATCTGGTACGTCACCGACAAGATCATCGAACCCAGATTAGCGCCGATCAAACCCGGGGATGCCGAGAGCACCACCGCAGGGGTCATCAAGGACCCGAGCACGACACTCAGCGATGCCGAGCGCCGTGGACTGGTCCGCGCCGGTTACGCCTGTCTTGGAGTAATCGCCCTGTGGATATTCCTGACAATTGGTCCAGGTACGCCGTTGATAAATGAGGACGCCAATCCCGAGGCGAGACTCACGCCCATGTTTCAATCCCTGGTCGCTGGATTCTTCTTCCTGTTCCTAGCCGCAGGTTGGGCCTATGGCTCGGCATCGGGTTCGGTTACCGGCCACCGCGACATCGTAAAGATGATGAGTGATGCCATGGGTGACCTCGCCTATTACCTGGTGCTCGCCTTTACCGCGGCTCACTTCGTTGCCATGTTTAACTGGTCGAATCTCGGCCTGATCTTCGCGATCAAGGGAGCGGCAGTATTGGAAGGATCGAACCTGCCGGATTCGGTGCTCATGGCACTTATCATTCTGTTCGGCGCGACGATCAATTTATTCATCGGTTCGGCCAGTGCGAAATGGGCGCTGCTTGCACCTGTGCTCGTGCCGATGCTCATGCTGATCGGCATCAGCCCTGAGATGAGCACGGCTGCCTACCGCGTCGGCGATGGCGCAACCAACATCATCACGCCGCTCATGCCCTACTTCCCTCTGATTCTCGTTTTCTGCCAACGCTGGCAGAAGGGATTCGGTCTGGGATCACTCGCCGCAACAATGCTGCCCTATTCGATCGTGTTGCTGGTCTCGGGTTTGTTGCTCACTATCGTGTGGGTAATTCTGGGAATCCCACTTGGACCGAACGCGCCTGTTGAATTCATCTTGAGGTAAATCAAGCGGGCTGAACGAACTGGCGCTACCATCGAACACAGTAGGCGAA
This sequence comes from uncultured Pseudohongiella sp., assembly GCA_964352295.1. Classification (GTDB taxonomy): domain Bacteria; phylum Pseudomonadota; class Gammaproteobacteria; order Pseudomonadales; family Pseudohongiellaceae; genus UBA9145. Next base: position 7,603 of record CAYGRR010000059.1, read on the forward strand.
TACTTTAGACAACACAGGAAGCATATTTAGGATCACACATATGAATCGACTCACATCGGCATTGGCCACTCTCTGCTGCCTTGGCATCAGCCACCTAAGCAGCGCTCAGGAAATCAACTACCCCGATAGCTTCGACGAGCCGATAGCGCTCTTCGATTCTGCGATGGGTGATTTCCACTTTCCGATCTCGTCTGATAGCGAACTCGCTCAGGCCTATTTTGATCAGGGATTTCAGTTAATGTATGCGTTCGCCAAAGAAGATGCCTCGCGCTCATTCAGAGCCTCGCATCGGGCCGACCCGGATTGCGCCATTTGTTACTGGGGCGAGGCTTGGAGTTGGGGCTCGTACCTGAATGGCGCGATGACCACGGCAGAGGCTCCCCGCGCCTACCATGCGCTGCAGCAGGCCTTAGCGAAAATCGATAACGCGACGCAGAAGGAGGCGGACATGATCCGCGCACTCACCGCTCGCTATGTTGATGATTTCGATCCCGAGACTCGACGCGTTCAAGATGAGGCCTATGCCAGTGCAATGGCCGAACTTTCCGCTAAGTATTCTGACGATCTCGATATCGTCACACTGTACGGCGACGCGCTGTTCTTATTAGAAGAACGACGCGGCTACCGTCAGCTAGACGATCCGAACGTAATTCGACTACACGGCGTGCTCTTGTCTGTGCTGGAAAAGGACATACGGCACCCTGGCGCCTGCCACCTACTCGTGCACGCGACGGAGTCTACCCCAACGCCAGACCTCGCGGCTCCCTGCGCGCGCTACTTAGGCAACTCTATCCCCGGCGCAAGCCACATCAATCACATGCCCAGCCATACCTGGAACGAGATGGGGCTCTGGCACGATGCCGTGCGCGCGAACACGCTGGCATGGCATTCCGACCAGAAGGCAGCCTTCGGTCTGGGCTTCTCCACCTACGCCACTCACAATCTGACTATGCTGTACTACGCTGCCAGCATGGGCGGCGAAAGCGCATCTGCCATTCAGGCCTCCAAAGATCTGGCAGCCCTTAACAACAACAGCTCCATGCACAGCATGGCGCTGATCCGCTTCGGTCGCTTCGACGAAGTGCTAGAGATCACCGAACCGCCAACTGGTGAGATAAACCTCAGCATGTACGACTTCTCGCAGGGCTATGCCGCGCTCAAGTCAGGCGATCCCGCAAAAGCAAAAGAAACCATGCAATCGCTTAAAGAGCTAACGGAAACGACAACCGCGCGATTCCGCTTTCACGATGGCAAGGATATCGTCGGCACGCTGGCTGCAATCTTGGAGGGCGAGATCGCCTGGACCGAGGGGAATATAGAAGCGGCCGCCGAGGCGTTCCGACTCGCTACCGACTACTACGACAACCTGAACTACGACGAGCCAGAACCACTGCCCTTCTCGCCGAGACATTGGCTAGGCGCGGCGTACATGGAGCTGCAGGCATACAACAATGCCGTAGAGGTCTATCGTCAGGATTTAATCGAACACCCGCATAACATTTGGTCTTTGTTTGGGGTTCAGCAGGCGCTGGCAATGATGGGGGAATCCGATCCCGTTATCGATCAGGATCTCTTTGAAGCATTGAACTATGCCGACGTCTGGATGCTTAGCACGAAGTACTAAGCATCCATCTCATTGGGAATTCGCGCGCTAGAACTTGGCGCGCAGAATTTCCGGTGGCTCTGCGTCCGAGAAGTGTGGCTGCACGACATAGATCTCATTGCCGACTGCCGCGCCGGTTGTAGACTGTCCTGAATAACTCGCCATGCCCGTCAGCCGCGCCGATCTCCAGTTGTCGTCGCTCTGATATTTCACCGCCCTACTTCTATTGTTAGATACACCAGCCAGGCTACCGTCGGCGGCCCAGACAATTCCGTCGACACCCGTTGCAGGAACGTCAAGTTCGATCATCGCCCAGCGCTGCGGGTTGTCCACTGGCACTCGAATGAGTTCGCCAGTTCCCGGCGAAGCCACAATAAGATAGCCCGCAGGATGGTACTCGATGCCATTCAGTCCGAACGCCGCATCGACTCCGAAATCGACGAGCACGCTGGCGCGATAATACTTGTCCACCTTATAGACGATCTTCATCCGGCTATCGGTAACATAGGCGACGCCGCCCTTGCTCACCGCCACATCGTTTGCGAAATGCGCTGCGTCGGCTGGCCTATTTGGAATACTCGCAGCGAGATCCACCATCGCGAGTTGTTCGCCGCTTGCGAGATTGTAGACACCCAGCTCGGCCGCACCATTCGGTGTAGTCGTATTCGAGTTAGCCACGTACAAGAAATCTCGAGACTCATCCACCTCAATGCCAACCGACGCATTCAGATCCGGTGAGCGAATCGCCGGAATAAGTCTGCCATTAGATGTCACTTCGTAGATTGTGCCATCGGCGATGGATCCTGTCAGGAAGCGATTGCGGGTATTGTCATACTCGATTCCCTCGGGTACGAACCCGCCGCGCTCGGCCACTATCCTATCCGGTTGCAGACCAGTAGACAGGCCGGTAGCACAAGCTGTTAAGGTAGTTAGCAGAAATATCCCTGCAGAGACTCGCGTATTCATTGATTGCTCCCAAAGTGGTAATGCTCGAATTGCGCGCGGCGCCCGATTGGCACAGCGAGTGCTCCACATTGTACTAAACTCCTGTGGCCTAACCGCAAGCGCTATTGGCCCGCAATGGTGACAAGTTGTAATCCCCTGCCGCCTGCTGTGAGTTGAAACAGGACTTCCCCAATCGGTATGGCTTTGATCTAATCACCTACCGACGAAGCTGGCAGTACCCATCAACAGGTGCTGCTATAAAAGAAGAGAGTTCTCTGTGAATCACCGTCAAGTCCGAATAACGGCTACACCTCTATATACCTCCTGCGCATATCTCGCTTTCTGCAGCCAGGCAGCGCTGGCCGCTGAGCCAGCTTCAGGCTCCAACGCAAGCTGGGGAGTCGTAATCGCACTTCTGGTACTGGCCGCTACCGCAGGCAGCGCGGTACTCAATATCGCCGCTATTCGGCAATGGGACAGGAACTGGGGGCTGGTATCGGGACTCCCCCTTGCTGGGCTGATGCTCTGGTGCCTGCTGATCCTGATCGCTAAGCGCATGGACCCAGGCGCGCACGCTTTATGGCTGTTGGAGATTTTTGCCTGGGCGATGATCAATATGATCTACATGGTGACCGCCATGACGGCAAAGCGGATGTTCGCGAAACGCGACGACGAGGAAACAGCGAAAGTTGGCGACTGACGGGTAGTGGGACGCGCCCGCTAGCCGGGCTCGGATTCAATCTGATCGGCATAGCTGACTTCCCAGTCGCTAAATCCGCCATCCATACTATAGGCCTGCTCGAAGCCTTGCTCCCCAAAATAGGCCGCCGCAGACTGACTCATGTTGCCATGATAGCAATACACCAATAGTGGCTTGCTGGTATCCGCATTCTCGATGAAAGGCTGCACGCTGCTATTGTCGAGATGTAACGCGGAGCTGATATGGCCGCTGGCGTAGGACTGCTCATCCCGTATATCTACAATCTGCAGACCATTCTCAGGCGCCGCATCGAGCAATGCCCGCGCCTGCTGTATATCGATTCGCTTGAATTCCACTTTTACTAGCTCCTGCGCCTATCCTCAGAATCGCGATGATAGCAGCTTCTACCGCCCTGTTACTGCGCATTGCCTGCAATTGGACAGCTAGAATCAGCGCTTAGACAGTATATTTAGACACTCCATCAATACTGTCTAAATAGACTGTTGACACCCCTAGACTGTCTACTTATACTGCCGAAATTGGAATTTGAGTAGAACACCATGCTAAACAGTAAGCAACTTATTGAAATTACAGGCATTTCAAGGGCAACCCTGAATAACTATGTGGCACTGGGCATCCTCCCTAACCCAGTCATCAAGACGCCGGGTGAGAATGAGGGGCGCGCTACCCGCTTGGGCTACTTCGAAGAAACCGCCGTCGATCGAGTGCAGCAGGTGAAGCAACTCAAGAAACAGGGTATGAGCATGGCGCAGATTGCTCAGGAGATAAGCACCTCCCCTGGCCAGGATTCACAAGTCGCCGCTTCTGTGACCAAGGCCCCCGAAAAGAGCGGGGCTACGCGGCAAGATACAAGCACTGCCAACACACCACCTTTTTCCTCGGATGCTGGGCAAGGATCGCCCGGCAAACTATTACCCCCTACCCTGAGCCAGTCGCTCTCGTTCGACGGCAGTCTCGAAGACCTGCCGGGGCCGGCCTATATGGTCAACAACAACTTCGAGCTAATCTGGTGGAACAATAACGCTCAGCACTCGTTCTTCAATCACAATTACGAGCTGCCAGGCGACCTCGAATCACGCAATCTTCTCAAGCTGTTATTCGGCACAGAATCGGCGAGTAACGAAGACCGCATGCGCGAGCTACTGCTGCCGCACCTGGTGGCAGGCAAGAAGCGCCTCAGCCAGCAAGCCCTCATTAAGATCTATTCCTCCCTATCAGGGGATCAGCTCAGCATATTGAAAGACGTCTACGAGGAAACCCAGCCAATCGGGAAGGACCCGATGATGCATTTCCACATTATGCTCGCGGACGAAAAAGGGAAGCTCCTGCCCCACGATCTGTATGTCTGCTTCTACCGTGAGGGAATATTCTTTACCTATAGCTCGGTTGTCCTTGAAGAGAATTACCTGCTGGAGTTTCTCAGCAAGCGAAATCAGGTTATCAACGAGCTGCTGAAGAAACGCAAGCCCTGCCTTACCGATGTCACGGTCATGGTGGCAGACGTGCAGAATTCCATAAAGATCTGCTCAGAGCTGCCCGCCGAGGAGTACTTCGAGCTCATCAATAACATCTGGCAGGAGAGCGCGCCCATCTTTCGCAAGTACTACGGCACCTACGGCAAACATGCTGGCGATGGCATGGTGTACTACTTCTTCCCCCAGCCAGACTGCGACTACAAGCTAAACGCGATTCGCTGCTCTCTCGAGTTACAGAAGATGATGAAGGGCATTACCCAGAAGTGGCAGGCACGCAAGGGGTGGTTCAGTGACATCTATTTGAATATCGGCCTGAACGAGGGCCAGGAATGGTTCGGCAGCTATCATGCTGGCGGACACGTCGAGTTCACGGTGCTGGGCGAGACGATAAATTACGCGTCACGCATTAGTGACTTCGCCAGAAACGGATCGGTATGGGCCACGAAGAACATGCTCAATCAGATACCGCAGCAGATGCGCGACAAGATCAGTTTTGGCATAACGCGGAAGAGCCAGCAGGACGAGTCTGTATTCGTCACCGACACCTACTCCAGCATCGGACACTTGATCGATGCGAATAGCCCCGCGAGTGACAAGTTCAAAGATATCGAAATGATTCCGGTTACAGAAATCAGAAGTATTGAGTGAGTACGCTAATTCGAGCGAAGGTCGGCCCTGCTAGAGCAGGAACGCACTCACGAACAAGAAGCCTAGTGTAGCTATACCAGCACTAAGCAATGCATAGGGTAGCTGCGTTCTAACATGATCTATATGGTCAGTGGCCGATGCCATCGACGCGACCACAGTAGTGTCACTGATCGGCGACGCATGATCACCAAACACCGACCCCGATAAAACAGCCGCTAGAAACAGCGAGCTATTCAATTCCAATGGCACAGCAATCTGCATCGCAAGCGGAATCATGATCGCGAACGTACCCCAGCTCGAACCGATTGCGAACGCAATGAACCCGGAAATGATAAAGAGCAAGGGTAGCAGCAGCGCAACTGGTATGCTCTGCTGTACGAGTTGCGCTACATAGACGCCCGTGCCTAGAAGATTCGCCACATCGCCGAGCGCTAGCGCGAACAGTAGAATCATCGTAACCGGCAACAACCCCCCTGCTCCCTTGAGGAATATCTGCATTAGTTCTTCCAGGTCTAGCCGCTTCTGCTGCAACGCCAACAGCCAGGAGGTGACAAGAGCGGCCAATACTGCCCATAGAACAGATGTTGAACCCGAACCGGCGCTCAGGTCGCCATCGCCGGTAACGTATAGCCCGAGCGGCATGCTAAGCACCATAACCGCGATCGGCACGATCATGAAGCGCGCCTTGTCAGCATCGCTATGCTCGGCTTGCTGGGAAAGAATAGACGGGTCGACCATAGGCGTGGCATGAGGCCAGAGCAACTCGCCGGCTTCGGTCCGCGCCTGTGCCTTCTTCATTGGGCCTATATCAACTCCTCTAACAATAACAAACGCACAGAACAGAATGACAACGATGGGATAGAGGTTAAAGGGAATAGCGTAGAGGAAGATGTCTATAGGATTCTCGATCTCGGCAGATCCCAGAAGACTGATGATGACCGCACCCCAGGCATTCAGAGGAATCAATACGCAGATTGGCGCCGAAGTCGAATCGATTATGTAGGCGAGCTTCTCGCGAGATATTTTATAGCGATCGAACAGCGGTCGTGAGATGGCGCCCGCAATCAATAACGTGATATTTGATTCTATGAAGACGACGATGCCAGTGCCGTAGGCTAACCACTGCGCGCGTTTGCCATCGGTTACCCAGTTGCGATGCTCTAGCAGGTGGATAAAGCCGCGCACGCCGCCTAGCCTCTCGATGGTGGCGATCAGCCCCCCGATGATGAGTGTAAACATCAGGACACGGGTGTCACCGGCATCGGAGAACACATTCACGATGCCATCTAGCGCCAGGCCGATGCCCGCAATGGGGTTTACAGACTCCAAAAGACAGAAGCCGATCCAGATACCCACGCTGAGCGAGAGTATGACCTGACGCGTGATAATCGCCAGCACGATTGCCAACAGAGGAGGAATAACAGACATCCAATTAGCTTCATACATGATTGGGCTATTCCTCTTCAGTAAAGCAACCCATGATCGCTGTGATAGCGAGGGACACTCAGTATAGGCAATACTCCGGCGCGGCGAAACCGTGCCGCTAGTAATTTTCCCTTAGCTCAAGAAAAGCACTCGCGACGGTTTATAATCTGTGCTAATTCTACTGCCATGATTAGCAAGAATGCAGAAGTAGACGCCTATATCTCCCTGCTCGACGCCGAGCGGCTTGAGCCGGTTAGCAGACTGCGCGACACTCTGGTGACAAACCTGCCAGCGGGCTTCGAGGAACAGATGGCATCGATGCCAAATTATGTCGTGCCTCTATCGCTCTACCCGCCGGGGTACCACACCAAGAAGAACACGCCCCTGCCCTTCATCAGCTTCGCCGCGCAGAAGAACTTCATCGCGCTCTACCACTTCGGGCTGTATGTGGACACTAGGTTGATGGACTGGTTTGTAGCAGAATACCCGAAACACGTGAGCACGAAACTGGACATGGGCAAGAGTTGCATACGCTTCAAGAGGCCAGAGCATATCCCCTTCGAACTCATCGCGCGGCTCTGCACTAAGTGCACCGCCGAGCAGTGGATAGCACGCTACGAGAAGGCGCGACGCGGCACTAGCAGCCGCTGAGTGGAAGCCTTGATTGTGGGCCGGTGGCGAAGAATGACGATGTGATAGGCTCTTCGTTTTCGAAGAACCAGAACCAAAGTCAGCTCAACTAATCGCCTAACAAGGTGGCTTACCTAAGAAAACAGGAAACAAGAATGAGCATTTTTCGCAAAGGTCTGCTGGCGCTTGGACTGCTCTTGCTGGGCACTCTGGCTATGCTGCGCGTTACCGGGCTAGACCCGGAATACATGGACTACACCACCGAGGAATACAACCAGCGCGGACGCATGACCTGGCCAGGACTTTGGCTATCGGGAGAGCTAGTGCAGGAACCGGTGGCTGATTGGGACTGGGTCCTGGACGTGGATCACCCGGAATTGGGCAACACCATCATGCTTGAGACTCGCGCCTGGTATGGCCTACCCCACTCGGTTACCGTGCTGCCAACCCCTCGCGGTGACAAACTCTATATAGGTGGCAGCGCCAGAGGCGAGCGGCTGGACAGAGGATTTCCTCATTACAAGACGTGGTGGGCAAACGTCGAGCGTGACCCGCGAGTGCGCCTGAAGATCGACGGCAAGCTGTATGAGATGACGGCGGCGCTGATCCAGGACCCTGTTGAACTTGCCGAGATTATCGGCAGAGACCCGATCACGACGAGCCTCGCCGAAGACGGCACTGAGCAGATCGTGGCGAAATGGTATTACTGGCGTGTCTACCAGCGCAACACAGTGCAGTACTAGTCACGGTTTAGAGGGCGCCTCTGCCCATGCCTAAACCACGGCCGAATTTCTATGAGGCTAGTCACCTCATGAATGCGCACCCTCTTGCGCGATGACTCTGTCACTCACTCAACTAGTCGCGACTTATACGCAACACAGCCACAGCCCAGACGTGCCGGATTACCGGCGCGCCTAGTGCGACTTTGTAAGCGAAAGGGACTTGCTAGCGACTACTGCGCGACGCGGCGCAGCTTAATGGCCTCGATAACGCTGACGCCCTGAAATTCTTCGGCGTTGATAGCGTACTTGGCGATCTTCTTATTCAGGGTCGAGGGAGGCACGCTCAGTAGCTTGGCCGCGTTTCTCTGCATGCCGTTGCTCGCGCGCAGCGCCTCGGTGATGCGCAGCTTCTCGATGTTGCCGAGGATATCATCCAGCGTGTTGATGTTCTTCAGGGTCAGCACCGACATCAGTATCTTCAAGCGTAGCGAGGCCCAGAAGATATTGTTGTTGCTCTGCAGCAACATGACTACCAGGAAGAAAATCGTAGCAAGAGGCATGAACAAGGCTGTTGAAGACTCGAAACCCGCCAATCTAAACAACAGCACCAACGCGACCACGAGGAATATCGGCGCAAACGCGAGTAGATTCACCTTGCAGCGGCTGCGTATCTCGAAGCTGCTATTGGCAATGTAGTGCTTGAATAGCACACCGACCGCGCATAGGCCCATGAGTGGCGGAATAGCGACCGCAGACCAATAGTATTCACCCGGAGTCGTCACCGCCGACCATCCAATAAACTCAACACCCGATACCACGTAGCCAGCGATATGGGCCGCGCTGATGAGGGCGGCGATGCCAAACAGGACGATCCTGGCGCGCTCCATGTGCTTGTACTCGACCAGCGCGAGCGCAAGAATGAGTATCGCAGGGAACACAAAATAGAGTGTAATCATGTACATATGAACAAACATGAAACTCAGTTGTTCAGATACATTGTAGGTAAAATAACCCAGAAACTCTGAGACGTTCTGCAGGAGGAAGAGCAGGCAGACGACAGTGAAACTCTCGGATATCTTGCTCTTGATGCTGATGTTAAAAAGGATAGCGACTTTCACTACGATGCCGATGAAGGCTATCAAGCCGAGATAAATCAATGCGTCTAGTTCCATTTTTCTGGCCCTAAAAGTCGTGGGATTCGAGGATTCTAACTAGAATCCCCACCCATTTCCAGAGTAAAACGCATAAATGTGAACAAAGTCCGTTTAGAGAGACATTCCTACGAAAGACGCCACGATGCCACTGCCCGAGCTGGCCATCAACATCTTCGAGCCAGGCTTCAGCCTGCCCTGCTCCTTCATACGGTTAAAACACACCGGCACGGTAGCCGAGGCGAGGTTACCGAGGGTCGGAAACGTTGCAATCGACTTGTCCTGCGTAACGCCTACGATATCCAGTACCTTCAGGAAGGGACGCTCTCCCACCTGATGGGGAATGAAGAGATCCACATCCTTGGAGCTCCAGTTTAGCTTCTCGTAGGTAGGCCCGATAAGGTCCTTTACCAGCTTGAGCGTAACCGCGCTAATGCGGCCCATGTCCATGTTGAAAGAGAGGTTACCGAGGTCGTTGTGGTTATAAGAGCACAGGGCATGATGGCGGCTAATGGATCCGCAGCGGATCTGATCGATGCCGCGGCCGTCGTCGCTGGGCCCCAGCACCATGGCGCCGGCTGCATCCCCCACCGTCATGGCGCCTATATGGGTCTTGATGTCTTCGTGCTTCAACACGCCAGTCTTAAACATCTCCGTAACCTGTCGCGTAACCTTGCTGGATAGCTCCGCCGTCACTACCAATACGTGCTCGATGTCTCCCGAGCGGATAAAGGAATTGGCCACCTGCATGCCGCTGGTGAAGCCGTGACAGGCGTTGGCCACGTCGAAACAGATGGTTGGCGTCAGCCCTAGCGCGCTGGCGATGATATGGGCGGTTGCAGGCTCGGGGCAGTCACGCTCTATACCGCAGTAGATCACGGCATCGATCTGATGGTACTGCAAACCCGACTCTTGCAGCGCGCGCTCGGCAGCCGGTATGGCCAGTTGTGAGGGCTGCATATTAATAGGTGCCTGACGCACCTCTTTGATACCCAGCGACTTTTCCACCAGGTCGATATCGTCGAACTTAGCCTCAGCGAGAATATCGCGGGTCAGAACAGCATTCGCGGCTAACTCTGCGCCGACAGAATAGATATGAGATTTGAGCATGACTTCATCCTTTTGGTTTTGGAACGTAATAACGGTAGTGATCTAGTTCGCATTCTAGAGAATATTTATTAGGTAAAACATCGATTTAGAAAGCGATTTCATTAGTGAAATTTCCTAATGCATGTAAATTTCGATAATTACTAGCTACATAGAAGCTCGAATGGCTGGGATATTTCGGGTATTTGTAGGAATAATCTGTAGCGCTAAAAACCAATCGAACAGTCGATCGCTGCCTGCACTAGGCAGCAATGCATCACCCCTTTCCGCCACCTTCCAGCGATAATTTGACACCTATTCCAAAACCTCAGCGCCGCACCTAGTGTCAATAGGTATTAGTTTTCAGCCAGTTAGGCGGTACGTGCTACCTAAAACTTGCGATTCGCATCGACGCTTTCTCCGGCGCTGAATCTTCGCTCACGCGCGCTATGCAACGTGCATTGGCTCAGCTACAAACCGAATCGCACGCTATGCATTGTGCATACCTGGAGTTTATTACAGCGCAATGGATTGAATTTTAATGTGAATTACCTGACAAAAAATGTGTCTATTCCCTTCGTAAAATTCCGCAAGCAATCAGCTCCCGAATAGTCCGTCTCGTAAATCAGGCCTTTTGGCGAGAGCTGAAACGCACCGTTTTACAAGTTAAGAATTGTCCTATAATCTAAAACCCGCCTTTTTGGTAATGCCGATGGTGTCTATGGCCGAGTGAGTTGAAAGGATAGAGGCATGGAACAAATGCAAATTCTGGGCTTGATCGCTCTGCTCGCGGGCATAGCCAAGACAGCCATCCTGTTCTTCTCCGAAACCCGAAACAAACTGACCTCCGCCTTTACTATCGTCTGCATCAGCATGATCCTGCAGAACGCGTTCGAGTTTCTCGTCGCGGTCACCTACTACACCAACCCAGACCTAACGGCCCGCGTGTTTCAGGCTGAAATGTTCAGCCTGATCCTGCTCGCCTACTGCCTGCTGTGGTTCAGCCTCACCGTCAGCGAGAATGTCTACATAAAGCCGATCTCCACGCTGTTCGGACTATTCGCCCTGGTCTGCACTTGCCTGCTATTAACAGGCAATCTAGTGCAGGGCTACGAGCATGTTGGCTACACCATCATCTCAACCCCTTCGCGGCTTTATCCCGTACTAAACGCCTACGGCATGCTGACAGTTGCAACGATACTGCTAGTGTTAGCGTACGCGGCAAGAGCAAGTCGGGGAGAACTCCGCACCCGAAGTCGGCAGGTGTGTGTGTCAGTCCTGCCGATCTGTATCGTTGCCGTCGCCGTTCAGCTATTCAAGCTGCAAGGCTACAACGCCTCCACTGCCGTCTTCATGCCAGTGGCCACCACCTTCTTCCTCGCGATGATGGTGCTCTACCAATCCGGTCGCATCGTCGTCTTCAAGATCAAGTGGACCATCATCTGGAAACTCGCCGTCTCGATGCGCGATGTGAAACTAAGCGAATGGGTTGGGCTGGTTGAGGAGTTGATGGTGAAGGAAGCGATGCGCGAGAGTGACAATAATCAGACTGAGGCGGCGAAGTTGATTAAGAGTAGTCAGACTACTGTTGGGAGGAAGTTTAAGAAGTATGGGAATGGGGGTC
>CAYGRR010000060.1:0-18619 GCA_964352295.1 uncultured Pseudohongiella sp.
GCCGTACCCAGGCTCATCAGCAATTCACCCTCCGGACTAAACTTATGCACCTGCTGACCCTTCGTACCGTCTGCATTCGTCGCGAAGTCGGTAACCCAGACGCTGCCATCGGCGGCCGCATGAATGCCGTGCGGAGTCATCATGATGCCCCCACCAAAGTTCGCTAAAACCTCACCGGTATTGCGATCGAATTTGAAGATTGGATCAACCGGGTTCGTGTCACAGTTGATGGGAGTGCCCCCTCCAAATGTGCCTGCGCCGCAGCGCTCATAGGCCCAGATGTGGCCATCGTTAGGGTCGATATCGATACCCGCGGTCGATCCCCAGTTTCTCCCGGCGGGAAGATTACCCCAGTTCTGTGTAACTATTGGCGCCGGATTGGGCAGGCCATCGCCGGAGATAGGATTGCCGGCGCCTACACAGCCGGTTAGTAGCGCGGATACGCAGGCAAACAGCGTAAGCTTGGATAGTGGTGACGGGGACAGTGAAGTCATGGATGCTCCTTGAATATTGTGATGTTATGTAAGGAAGTACAGCAGCAGAGAATAAAAGCTATCCACCCCTAAGTCCACTCGTTGCGCGCGCTTCCACGCCGAAAGGCATGCAATAAGCCGAAACCCAGCTCTGCACCTAATATTCGTTGTGCTTGGGGTAAGTAAGCGCTAACAAATTCACCCGTTTGCCACGCATTTGCCCCCCAGTTTACGGTGGATCAGGCGGCTCGAGGCCGGCCTGGGCCCGCTAGTTCTAAGATTCTCGAGCGCCTCCGTGTTCCATCGAATGCGAATCACTCGAGATCAGAATAGACAGCCCTGCAAAACCCTCGAAATAGGGGCATCCGAGAAATCTTGGCGCACTTGTGATGCCCTAGCTGGGCGTTCTGGTAACTTCCACCAGCACCTCGTTGCGGCGCATAAACGGAGGAACGAAGGGAGGATTGTAGAAGGCAGACTCTGGCACTCCCATTGTTTCTATGTTTGCCGCAGACAGAGCATCCAGGAGTCTCGTCTCATACTTCTGAAAATTATTGGTAGTCCATCGACCGGAATATCGAATAACTGCCACTAATCTCTCCGGCACCAAGCGAATAGAGATTCGCTCGTCCTCGGGAATTGGCGCATCTGTCATTGAATAACTGGCGGGCAGCATGAAACCAATTCGCCATCCCTTTCCTTCGCTTAAGGGCTCAGCCCGATTGAGGCGAACAACTTCTCGCTCTATCTTTATCTGCTGCACTGGCGCGGTCATCGCAATTTTTTCTGCGCCGCTATTATCGCCGCTTATATAATCAAAAAGACGTCTAAACCCCTCATTCGTTGCGTCTTTCCAATCTTCAACATTCAGAATTTCAGTCTCGGCGACAATGAAAGACTTATAACGACGGTACTCAACATCACCGTCAGCAAGAACAACGTCATATTCGGGTTTCTCGATTGCCGCTGCAAAAGGGCTGAACAAAATTCCGAGAATCGATAGCGCTTGTGCAAAGAAGGTTTTCATATTTCTCATAGCAATTTGACCAGTAGACTGCAGAACTCTTAAAACAACTATTAAAACAACTACGCTACTCGAACCGATCTGGTTCATTAGTATTCACAATTCCGAGGATTAGATTCCATTGAAACTTTTTTGTGATCCGAAACAAATGAAGCTTCGTTTCTAAGGGCTCAAGCAATTCAACTTTATTATTTCTCGGAGTAGTTATGAACATTTTAAAAAGAAACATTCTTGCTGTTGTTGCCCTCTTACCACTCACGCTTCTAAGCATGAGCGCCAAAGCAGATGACATCGTAGATACCGCAATTGCCGCCGGTCAATTCTCGACTCTGGTTGCCGCCGTTCAAGCGGCCGGCTTGGTCGACACTCTGAAAGGAGAGGGTCCATTCACTGTGTTTGCGCCAACCGATGCCGCGTTCGCAGCATTGCCTGAAGGCACAGTTGAGAACTTACTAAAACCCGAGAATAAGGATCAATTGATTGCGGTCCTTACTTATCATGTAGTGTCGGGAAAGATTATGTCTGCGGACATTAGCGGCAAGACTGCCGAAGTAGCTTCTCTACAGGGCAGCTCCATAAGCGTAAATGCTATGAATGGCGTGAAGGTCGATAATGCCAATGTAGTCACTGCAGACATCGAAACCAGCAATGGCGTTATTCATGTAATCGATGCCGTAATTCTTCCCCACTAAGCTTTTTACTCTTATGTAGAATTGAGGCTGACTCCGTCAGCCTCTTTTTCTAAACCCCTCCATCATGGGCCTATTCGCGCCATTGCCATTCCAATACACCTTAGCATACATCCTGTTGGGCATTGGCTTTCATTTAGTCACTGCAATCATTGCGCTTTATCGTTAGAATTCCAATCAGTGCCAATCACAGATCGAATCCGAAGGATAATTAGCAATGGCTATTTTGCAGGCAGAAGAGCCGTCCGTACTCGATGAATTCTTGAATTTGGAAGCGGCTGGCGGCATCGTTCTCATTATCGCCGCACTGACCGCACTCATTCTCGCCAATACCCCACTCTCACTTTACTACGACCTTTTACTCTCCACTCCTGTCGCAGTTCAAGTCGGCAACTTCGAGATTGCGAAACCGCTACTGCTTTGGATTAACGATGGGCTGATGGCTATCTTCTTCTTTCTAGTCGGCCTGGAGCTGAAGAGAGAATTGATCGAGGGGGAACTCTCGCAGGTAGAGAATCTGTTTATGCCCGCCATCGGTGCTGTCGGCGGCATACTCGTGCCCGGCCTGATCTATGCGTGGCTAAATTGGGACAACGAGATAGCGATGCAAGGATGGGCGATTCCCACGGCAACAGATATCGCCTTTGCTCTTGCCATCCTATCGCTGCTCGGATCGCGCATCCCAATCAGCGTGAAGATATTTCTAACCTCTCTGGCCATTTTCGACGACATCGCTGCGATCGTAATCATCGCGATCTTCTACACGGACAACATATCAACGTTGGCGCTCTACTTCGTGATCATCTGTCTGCCTATCCTCCTCTATCTGAATCTACGCGGCACAGACACGAAGTTTCCATTTATTCTAATTGGCATACTCATGTGGGCTGCGATGCTGAAATCTGGCATTCATGCCACGCTCACCGGAGTGATTGTCGCACTCTTCATCCCTCTCAGATGTGCCGACGGGGCCAAGAATTCCATGCTAAAGAGTCTGGAGCATGACCTACATGGCACAGTCGCGTTTTTTGTATTGCCGCTATTTGCGTTCGCCAATGCTGGCATCGGCCTTAGCAACGTGGGCACAGAACAGCTGCTGCACTCCGTTCCCCTGGGAATAGCCCTTGGCTTGTTCCTGGGTAAGCAAATTGGCATCTTCGCGTTCTGCTGGATCGCTATCCGCCTCGGAGTAACGAAGCTACCAAAGGGTATGAGCTATGGCTCGCTGTATGGAACCGCGGCACTGTGCGGCATCGGCTTCACCATGAGCCTATTCATCGGTTCTCTGGCGTTCGAGGCAACGGGCATCAATAGCCTGTTCGATGAACGGCTTGGAATTATTATCGGCTCCGTAGTCTCGGGCGTTGTCGGGTATCTAGTCTTGCTCGCCTGTTATAGCGAGAGAACCGATACCCAGTAGTGGCGCTACCACTATTCGCTCTGCAGCTGTAGCCAGGCCTTCATCATGTTCGTCACCTTCTCGGGCTCGTCGTGATGTGGCCAGTGACCGGCGCCGGGGATGGTTACTAGCGTCCAGTCCTGATCCAACTCCTCCCAGGTATTGTTCAGCGAATCTGCCAGCAAGGCCGTATCTGCTAGCCCATGAAACTGCAATACGGGCATCTTGATCCTATCCACTTCCAGAAAGGCGGCGGAGGTATAGGGTTCTCTGGGAAAGTTCGCCCTGTAGTAGTTCATCATCGCGTCGCTGCTCGAGTTCTCAAACGCCTCCAAGTAAATGGGATACAAAACCTCATCTCCACGGGAGAGGGAGGTTGCCAACCTCTCGGCACTGATATTCTCATGAGAACTCAGGCTCTGAAAATTTCGCGCGTATTGAGAATTGCGATGTTGCTCATCCATCTTCGCCAATTCGCGAGTCAGGTTTTTCACATGGGGCAGGTTGATGATAATGAGCTGTGTGGTTAGATCGGGTCGAGCTGCCGCGAAACTCCAAGCGATACCGCCGCCCCAGTCGTGACCGATAATGACCGCGCTCTCGCGCCCTTCATTCTCTATGACTGCCGCGACATCGTTAATCAGTAGCTCCATGTCGTAATTCTCAACACCCACGGGCTGATCGCTCAGGTTGTAGCCCCTAGTGTCCATCGCGGCGACTGTGAAATCGCTGGCTAGCCCTTCCATCTGATGGCGCCAGGAATACCAAAAATCGGGAAAGCCATGAATAAAGACCGCCAGTGGACCGGAGCCCGCCTTGGCATAGTGAATGCTCACGCCATCGTTGTCGGCAAACTTATGCTCCACCGTGTCAGCAAACTCCGCAGCGAACAATGTGCCCGCGTTTAGAAGGCAGACAGCCATCAATGCTGCTCTTGTGATTCTCTGCATCTCTATTCCTCTGTTTTCCAATTCTGTAGTTTGCGGCCATCACGCTGCCGAAGCAAGAAGGCGCTAGCAGGGTAGAGGCAGCGCTGAGCTCTTAGCGTCCACTCCGCTTATGCATCAATTGCCGTTCGCCCAATTTATTCGCAAATTATGAATGAACTCGACCTTCTGAAGCACTCCCACCGTATATACCTCGGGCACCAGATCCAACAATCCCATTGCTCTGTTCATCTCATTCAGTAGCAGACCGAGTTTCGCATAGTGCTTGCTAAGATCGGCGAAGCTCGCCCCTATCGGCTCAACCGAGTACAGCGCGTCCGCATGGAAGGCGATGTCGATGACACTGATCATGTCCAGATAGGCCGCAAAACTTTCTGCGAAGTCTTCCCAGGGGTGCATGGTTGCATAGCCGCTTATGTAATCGTTCTGCCAGTTCGCTTTCGGGCCATTCTGATAGTAGATCTCCAACGCGGCGCCGTAGTCAGGGTTGTTATGATCGCCGAACACCGCGATGCATTCAGCCTCGCACTTATTCTTAACCAGCACATCCCAGAAGTAGTGGCCCATCTCGTGGCGGAAATGACCAATGATCGTACGGTGAGCCTCGCCAAAGGATTCTCGCGCCTTCTCCCTCTCGACATTATCGGCCTCGCGAATATTGATCGTGACCTTGCCGTCGGAATGACCGGTATACACCTGCTCTTCCTTGTTCATATTGAACCAGAGCGTTCGTTTCTTCTTCACATCTCCCTTGAAATCGAAAGAGAGCGGCATGAAAAAGTTATCCGATGCCGCTCCATAGGGCAGGCCCAGAAGATCTAACGTATACAGTAAGCGACGCTTCGCGATCTCGATGCGGTGCCACTTCTCGCGATTCCCCTCGACAGAGAGATCGGGAATCGTGTCGTTAAACTTGCAATAGTTGCACAGCGTCGGAGAAGCGCTCACGGTTTCCGTCGGCACACAGCGATTGCACACTTGCTCCGTGGCGAAGTTATGACACTTGGTAAGCGCCCTGCCGCAGCTCGGCTCGCCGCAGTAATACTGACCATTTGCATCGGCGCTGATCGAGCGCATGGCATTACAGGCTGGGCACCAGCCCAATTCACTATTGCACGACACGCAGTGGCTATTCTCGAAGTAAATTGTCGCACTGCAATTGCAGATATATTTTTTCATCTATCGGGTCTTCTCTAGAAAATGGATAAGCCTGTACGTGTGGTAAACAACTCGAGCGCCTTGATGCCCAGAATGGAATTGCCATGTTTATTCAATGCTGGGCTCCAGACGGTGATAGCCAGCTTGCCGGGTATCACGGCAACGATGCCGCCACCCACACCGCTTTTGCCAGGCAGCCCTACCAAATAGGCGAAATCACCAGCCTGATCATAGAAGCCACAAGTCAGCATAATGGCGTTAATACGTTTCGCCTGGCTCACAGTCAGCACCCTCGTGCCGGTCCCCGGCACAACTCCGCCATTGGCCAGAAATAAGAAGGAACGGGCTAGCCCTGCACAACCCATTTCGATCGAACACTGATGATAGTAGGCATCCAACACCTCCTCCACTTCATTATTTATATTGCCGTAAGCCTTCATGAAATTCAGCAGCGCCGTGTTCGTATAGCCGTGCTCCTTCTCGGATTTCACGACTTCTTCATTAAAATGTATGTCTGAGCAGCGCAGCTTCTCGACGAATCTGAGCATGTCCTCGCCGGGATTATCTAGATGGTCCAGCAAAATATCGGCGACTACTAACGCTCCCGCGTTGATGAACGGGTTTCGAGGAATGCCCTTCTCCATTTCCAACTGCACCAGCGAGTTGAATGGATTGCCAGATGGCTCTATGCCAACCCTTTCCCATACCTGATCACCGACGATACGAACGCCCAGCGCCAAGTTGAACACCTTCGAGATACTCTGTATGGAGAAACGCTCCGTCGCGTCACCGACCTGGAAGCACTCGCCGTCGACTGTCTCCATGGCGATGCCAAACTTATTTGGGTCGATCTTAGCTAGAGCAGGAATGTAATCCGCTACCTGCCCCTGACCGATAGAGGGGCGGACCTCCGCGTAGATCTCATCCAAGATAGACTGATACTGCATTTTGTCACCACCGTTGAGCGTGCCCAAATTTAGGGCCGCTAAGCTATCATGACGACGCATCGAATGCACAATCTCTAATCGCGTTGCCCAGGACTCCTATTTCTAATTCCTACCTAGGGGACAGATGTTGAAATCAGCAGATTAATTCTCCATCAAGGAAGCAAATTAGAAACTACTCTACGTCGCCGATTTGACCTATCTTACGGCAAGAACGAACTGCTGCCGCGTAGTAATCCAAAGAAATTTAGGATGAAAAGAATTTTAGTAGTGTTAGTACTTGTTGGTTTTCTCGCTAGCTGTGCCAGTAATTCGGGGAGTAGCAGAGCTAGAGAATCCAGCATTCGTTACGGCGAAATAACTCGAGTAGCTAGAGTTCCCGTGCCCTCTGCAGTGCCTGCGCGAGTGATAGTCGGGGGATTTACTGGCTTGGTTCTAGCCCGAGGATCGAACCCCGGTCGCCAGGCTGCAACGGGACTGGGCGGCGCTGCATTGGGCGGGCTTGTCACTTCTGCCCTCGAAGGCGATAGAAGAGCCTACCAGTATCACGTGCGCTTCAATAACGGAAACGAGACCGACTATATAACTGAGAATGGCTTCTTCAGAGAGGGTGACTGCGTTGCGATAGAACGGAGAGAGCATGCAAACTTGCGACGCGTCTCCGATGCGCTCTGCGAGGCGCCACCGAGAACGCGACAGATAGTGCAGAAGAGAGATACAGAAGCCCAGCAATGTCATGATGAGAAGGATCAGGTGCTGGCCGCGACAAGCGAGGCTGAGCTTGAAACTGCTTCGCGCAAAGTGCGAATACTCTGTCAGTTTTAGTTCGGAGCCACAGACCGGCATTGAAGCTCGCCGATCTGTGGCCTCACAATTATGTCTAGCCAGACCTTCCGTGCTTACTTAAACTGCCAGGTATCCCCCACCTCCAAAACTTCATTTGCTCCCGCCCCACGTAGCCATCTCCGAGAGGAGGCATCTCCCCGCAGCGTGGCATCCCAGAAAGCAGTAGACAGGGCTTGAATGATGTCGTGGTGCGCAGGGTTTCGAGGGTTTTGATTCGCATTCAATGCCCTGTCGGTAAAGGCGTGGTGCTCACCCTCGAATAATACTAATTCGTAAAATTCACCTTCGGGTAACGCTGGGAATACGGCTAGCCTGCCTTCGACATCGGAGCCAACACCCTCCACCGGCGCATTGTCATTAGTACCGGTCATTAGCAGCCAGGGAATATCGACACTTGCAAACGCCGCCTGGGGGCTTCCGATGCTGGGCGAACTCGGACTTAGCGCGGTTGCTGCCTTGATGCGTGGTTCCCGCGTCACACCCGAAGTTGTAAAGAGTGTCTGGCCACTCACCGCCTGCGTCGTCACCGCGCCAAAGGAATGCCCGGACATACCAACCCTATCCAGATCCAGCTTCTGGTAGAGAGCGTGCTGCGGATCGGCATTCCAGATTTCTAGTTGATCTAACACTGCACCGACATCTTCAATTCTCGCGATCGAATTCTCCAAACTCGCTGCCGAGATAAACGCATCCAGTATCTGTGAGGCAGGCACATCGAAGATCGCCTCATCGCTACCCGCGTGTTGCATGCTGACCACGGTATAGCCGCGCGCCGACCAATGTTCCAATAAATAGACTGCCGTGAAGCGGTTGCCGCCGAGGCCATGGCTGAACAAGATTACGGGTGAACGCCCAGTATTGCCGGCGGGATAAACCAGTACAGGTATGCCGCGATCTCGCCCGGCATCGTAAATTGTGCTGTCGATGATCGCCCCATTCGTCGCCGTGAGCCGAAGTGGATCGTAGTCGCTTATGGAAATAGAAAGGGGTGTGCGAGCAAAATAGAGCTCCCCTGGTGCGCTCTCAGTTGCATAGGCTAGATAGAAGTTTAGTTGCTCACCCGCGAGGTCGAATTCACCAAACCTGACCTGATTGAGAATCGAGATAGATTCTATCGCTGCAAGCGTCTGCGTGGACTGCGCCGCCTGAAGTGAATCGATCTGCAGATCCCAAGCCAGGTAGTTGCCGTCGCTTGTGCGCATGAAGAACTGGCCATTCAATTCCGCGATGACGTAAATATCAGTGGCGCTGCCGAGCTGATTCGACTCGGCTTGAATCTGGGCAAGCACATTAATCGCCTCATGCGACTGAATGCTAGCTGAGAAGCTAACCCCGTTATCCCGAGTAACACCGCCGAAGAAGCGAGCACCGGTCACAGCACCGCTTAACGTTGCTGGCGTAGTCAGCTCAGGTATTTCCGCTGCAAAGACGCCGCTCAACAGAAGACATTGAGCAACCACCAAACATCGCGGCCTGGAGAAAGTGACAATTTGGCGAACTTGAAGGGCGCTACGCATCATTACACTAGTAAACGTCATACCGGACTTCCGGTTTACGCAATCATTGATTAAGGTCTGACGCGCACATATTTCTCGAAGCGCTGACGACCCACCTGCCCTGCGAAGATATTCCCCTCGGCATCCGTCGCCAGGAACTCTATGCCGCTACCGATGGGCACCTCGTAGTCGGGTATGAAATCGGTTATCCAGCTAGTCTTCGCGTCGCCAATGCGAATGCCTCGCTGCCACCCCGGGTTCCATTGATCGCCAGACATGCCGTCGGCTACGTAAATCTTGTCCTGCCCATCGATCCAGATACCGCTGGGCCTGCCGAACTGTGTCCATATGGAGAGCAGCTCTCCCCGTTGATCGAAAATCTGGATACGGTTATTACCCCTATCGGCAACGAAGAGCCTGCCCTGGGAATCCATCTTCAAGTCATGGGGGTCATTGAATCTGCCTACCTCGCGGCTCAGCGATGCTATGCCTCCGCCGAGCTGCAAGAGCAATTCACCGCCTGCAGAGAACTTCAACACGCGATTATTGCCGCCTCGGTGGCCATCGGCGATCCACACATCGCCGTTGCCTGCTACCTGCACGGCGGAAGGCCCGTTGAAGTGCGCGTCATCATCGCCCGCGACACCCGCCTCTCCCCAGCGCAGCAATACCTCACCATCCTGATTCAGCTTGATGACCTGATGGCCCATGCCGAGTGCGAAGCCCTCCGTGCCCCTGGCATCACCCTCGGGCGCGCCCTCGGTCACCCAGAGATTGCCGTCTCGGTCCAGATCGAAACCGTGGGGCCAGGCGAAGAGCCCGGAGCCGATGCTCTTTACGACTCGGCCTTCTTTATCGAGTTTGTGTATTGGGGGGAGATTCGAACCGGCACATTGGTTCGCGGAGCAGCGCTCGACAATCCACATATGTTCACCATCGGGATCTGGATGGACACCGGTGACGACACCCATCTCCCTGCCATCGGGTAGCGCACCCCAGTGATAGATAACCTGATAGGGATTCTCAGAAACCGCTTGTGCACTAACACTGCCGTGAGACAACAGAAATACAAACACGGGCAAGGCTACTAGGGCACACCGATAGATCCTGCCGACAATGGATGAAGCTGCTTGCATGCTAACCACCTGATTTCATCTACATGGTAAATCGATATTCCAATGTAGAGCAGATTCTCAATGAAGTCGATATCGAAGCGTTGCGCCACTACGCATCCGAAAATGTCTAATTGCCGTATGATAGCCAGTCGAAACCGAAAATTTAGAGGCTCTTCATGCAATCGATAGCGGTCATAGGCGCCGGGATGGCAGGCTTAACGCTCGCGCGGCGATTGCAGAATGTCGCAGCAGTTCAGGTATTCGAGAAGTCGCGAGGCCTAGGCGGGCGGATGGCCGTGCGCCGCGCAGGCTCCTACGAATTTGATCACGGTGCGCAGTTTTTCACAGCGCGCTCGAAACAGTTTCAGGCGCTGCTAAAGGACAGCATCGCCGAGCAGTGGGTGCAGGCCTGGACCCCACGCGTACTTACCCTAGGCCCCGAGAATAAGCCCTACAAGCGTGACTGGTTCGAGCCTCACTACGTTGCAGTCCCCGGCATGAATGCGCTGTGTAAGTCACTTGGCCAGGGGCTATCGATCCAGCTTGAAACGCGGATCGGAACCCTCGAGGCGAGCGAACGGGGCTGGCAACTCATAGACTCAGCCGGCCATAGCCTCGGTGAGTTCGACTGGGTGATCGCCGCCCTGCCAGCCCCGCAGACTATGGCGCTACTACCTGATCGCTTCGCTCATAGATCAGGGCTGAATGAGGTGGACTACTCCCCTTGCTATAGTCTGATGCTAGGCTTCGACTCGGCTCCAAAGTTAAATTTCGAGGCGGCGGTAGTTCGCGATTCTGAACTCGCCTGGCTAGCCGTGAACCCTAGCAAGCCGGGGCGCTCAGCGACCCCTTCTATGGTTGTGCATAGCGACAACGATTGGGCTCGCTCGCAACTCGAAAGCGCTAGCGAAGACGTGCGTGAAAAAATGTTACGGGCGCTGGCAACACTATTGGGTGATTCGTTGCCGAGGGTTAGCCACAGCGCCATTCATCTGTGGAGGTACGCGAGGGCAGAAAAGTTTATTGAAGAAAGCTTCCTAGTCGATGCCGCAAACCGCTTAGCCGTCTGTGGTGACTGGTGTGGCGGTAACCGAGTTGAGCACGCCTTCCTTAGTGGTTTGCATCTCGGGGAGCATCTGGAAAAGCTCCTAGACGAGAAGCCCTAGTGGGCAATCGAGTCGCCCTGCTCCTTGAAGAAAGAGAACACCTTCTCCAGATCGACCTGGTAGTCGTTCTCATCTAACACTCTCTTGATGGTTCTCTCAGACTGATAGCTTCCTTCGGAGGAGGTGTCAACGATGAGAGGAGACCGCGTATGCTTCTCCTCGTCAAGGACAATACTGACTCGAGGGTTAAGGCGACTGTTCTTATTGGAATCGATAACAACCGCACCCTCGCCAGTCTTCAACTCGACCAGAGAGCCGGTCGGATAGATTCCCAGACACTCGATAAACTTCTCGACGAGCACTGGCTCGAACTGTGTATTGCGACAGCTAAACAGAATCTTGATAGCCTCCGCGGCCGGGCGCGATTTGTCATAACAACGGTTCGTGGTAATCGCATCGTAAGTATCGACGATTGAGATCATGCGGGTATACAGATTCAGTGAGTCGGCGCGGATGCCTCTGGGATAGCCCGCCCCATCCATGCGTTCATGATGGCCGAATGCTGCCTCAATCACCGTCTTCGGCATATTCTCATCCTGGGAGAGAATATCTCTGCCGATCTGGCAATGCCCCTTGATGACTGAGAACTCTTCCTCGCTGAGACTTGCGGGCTTGTCGAGAATTTTTTGGTCTACCTTCAGCTTGCCGACATCATGCAGCATGCCGCACATGCCCAGCGTCTCCAATTCATCCAGGCTCATGCCCAGATGTCTACCGAAGGCAATCGCCAAAATACCAACATTAAGGCAATGCTCGGCAATGTAATTGTCTTTGCTGCGTAAGCGGCCTAACCAGAGCAGCGCGTTGGGGTTGGTTACGATACTCTTAACGCAGGACTTAACCGAGGAGCGAATGCGCGTGACATTGATGCCCTCACCAGCAGCAAGGCGCTTTAAGTTCTCCTTAATCTCCTTGCCAGAGGTCACATGGGCCTTCTGGGCGGCGACAAATTCTCTCTCAATCGGCTTTAATATAGGAGGCGCCGTTGTTCCCGTGGGAACAGGTTCCCGTGCAGTTTGAATGGTGCGACTTTTTTCCTTATCCACGAAGATGTGCTGGCATTCCTTGCGCACTTCGCTCACTTGCTTCTCAGTCGTCAGCAAGACCCCCTGAAACAGAAAGCGAGTCTCTAGCCATGGCCGATCAGGGAATGACATATACATTCCCACCTTTATATCCGAAGCATTAACCTTCATAAGCCGTTCGGCATTGGGGGGCACAAATTCCGTCATTTTCTGAATCGCTGTAGGACTATTCACGCTAGTTTCTCAAAATTTTACTCAGGAGCATACAGTTAGCACAACTCAATTTTCTGCAGTAGCGATATCTGCTGAAAGTGCGAACTCGCTCCAAAATTCGTTAATGGCTATAAGGCTTCCTGACTCAGTTAAGCGAAAACCTCCCTTCTTGTGGTGCATCGCCTTGGCTGAACCCTGCCCGCTATAAGCATTCGGGACATTCCGCGCCGTTGGACACAGGCTTTCTTGCCTTTCGCCGGCGGTGTAGACTTAGGGCAACAGCCATTCAGAGACTACGGCCGAAGAGCCTCAAGGGCATGTCCTCAAAAAATCCTAATCCCGGGCAGGGAACGAATCCGCCCCACGTACAGACGAATCCAGCCATCGAAGAGGGTCTGTCTCTGGCTATGCAGCATCAATCCGTGGGCGAGATTGGCAAGGCAGAAAGAATCTATAGGCAGATACTGGAGGCAGAGCCTCAGCACCCAGTCGCGCTGCACCGCCTTGGCTTAATCGCTCACATGGCCGGACAGAGCGACATCGGGATTCAGTTGATAGAGGCGGCCATCGATCAGGCAGGCGAATACCTAAGCGCGCATTGTAATCTGGGAAATCTGTTTATCGACCTGGGCAGATTCGCAGATGCGGTTACCTGTTATGAGCGAGCCATAGCTCTAAAGCCTGATCACGCTCGAGCACATGCAAATCTCGGCCTCGCTCTCAAAGGCTCCGGCAGGCTCGCAGAAGCCATAACAAGTTATATCCGCTCTCTTAGTTTCGATGCGAAGGATGCGAATACCCATTGCAATCTGGGCAATGCCTATCTGGATGCGGGGAATCTGGAGAAAGCTGCAGCGAGTTACCGCAAGGCACTTGCCCTGCAGCCTCAATTTGCGGAAGTGCACTGCAACCTAGGCTCACTCCTTAAAAGCCAGGGCGCTGTAGACGAGGCCATCGAATGCTACCAGAAGGCGATCTCGATAAAGCCTGGCTATGCGGAGGCTCACAACAACCTCGGAACTGCGCTGCAGAAGAAAGGGCTCATCGAAGAGGCCGCCGATTGCTATCGCACAGCGCTTTCGCTCAGAAGCAATTTCGCCGACGCGCACTGCAATCTGGGTAATGCACTGTGGAGTCAACGCAAGCTCGAAGAGGCCGCCGCCAGCTATCGACTTGCCCTAGAGATCGATCCCGACATGAACGAGGCGGCGGGATCATTAGGTTCGGTATTAATCGCCCTGGGTAGCGCGAATGAGGGCCTTGAGATGGAAAAGCGCGGCTTTGGCGTGATCACTTTCGATGTGCACCGCGGCGTTGACACTAACTATGGAAACAACACATGAAACGCACCGATCCTGGATTGACCCGCGCCAATCCACACTTCATTGGTAGCTGGGACATCGAGTCGCAGGCACTTTGTGACGAGCTTATTCGTTTCTTCGAAACCCACACGGCGAATCAGACTAAGGGTCGAACAGCTGGCGGGCTGAATACTGAATCGAAGAACTCTATCGACCTGGCCATCCGCCCCAAGGACTTGGAACAAGCCGATCATGAACCGGTCAGAAACTATATTGCCTCACTCTTCGAGTGCTACAAGGACTATCTAGAACAATGGCCCTTCCTGGCAAGTATTCTGCCCACCGCCGAGATCGGCTCCTTCAATATTCAGAAATACGAACCCGGCGGGCATTTCATGAAACTTCACTCGGAGCGTACGACGGTGGACACCTCACATCGGGTTCTCGCCTGGATGACCTATCTAAACGATGTAGAAGACGGAGGCTCAACTTACTTCGAACATCAAGACTTTGAATGTCAGCCGCAGAAAGGAAAGACTCTAATTTGGCCCGGGGAGTGGACCCATGCGCATAGGGGAAATGTGGTGAACTCGGGGGTCAAATACATCATTACTGGCTGGATGCATTTCCCCCCTTATATCAGTAACTAACTTTCAGAATCGGCGGCGAAGGATTCTATCTGCCTGAGCATGTCATTGATAAAATTATCGAGCATTTCTTCATCCTGAGTGCGCATGTGTACGAATTGGCAGCGCAGATAGGATGTGCCGCTGTCCGCGTCGTTCACCATTCCGATTAGTTGCGCGCCGGACTGCAGAGTCTGGCCGTTTGGAAGGCTTATCTTAGAGGCATCAAGCACCTGAGGATCGCGTAGCTCACGTCCCAGATCCTGGTCTACCTTGAACTTCGCGCCCGATGTTGAAATGTCTATTACCGTCCCTTCAATAAGCGCACCGTTCACCAGATAGAGAATAACCGGCACATCCGTGATGGCCTCTAGATTGACACGCACCGTTTTTCGCAGCTGAGTACAGGCTACTTTATAAGGTAGATCGAAGTGGTGTAATGAAGAGCTCTGCGCGGCCGGATCGGATGTTGGCGAATCCCGCAGCATACTCTGAAATATGATGGATACACCGCCACTCTGGGCGCGAAACATCAATGGGCCGCTAGTCTCCATCTGTGCGATGCTCGCCTCGTGACCGACAGTAAACGCACCATCATCTGCCCTGACCCCGACCAGCTGCAATGCCTGCGTGGTGACCTTCTTGCCTTGAGGCCACACGCAGGAGAACGCCCACTTCTGTGAAATGGCCATCTTCAGTAACTGTATGATTTCCTTGCGATGCGATATATCGCCATCTGTGAGGTTTAGAGCATCCATTCGATCAGTCCTTCTTTTTAATTTTTATCCCTGCTACCCAAGCAAAAACTTGCCAAGCCCTGCCTGAATCCCGCGCCAACTATCAAGCCCTTAGGCCCAGCCAGACAATACTAAGAAAAAACGCGTAAAAAGCAAACGTAACTGGTTCTCAATTCAAAGAATTTACCGACTGGGGACGAGAATTCTTACGTCGAGGAGGCAGGGCGACACGATGAACCGGGAGACCCAGTCGATTTAGCGAGGTAACTTCCAGTCGAATCGAAACAAGACGTCCTCGACTCTAACGGGCTGTCCTGCCACGATTCTTGGATCGAACCTTAGCCGCCCGGCGGCTCGCAGCGCCTCCTCATTGAAGACGCCTGGGGGCTCGCTCTCATCGATGACGATGTCTTGCACTACCCCGCTGTCGGTAACCGTAAACTTAACGACCACATAGCCCTCCAACTCCAGTTCTAAGGCTACCTCGGGATAAGGCGGCGTTATCAGGCGCTGCGGCAACATCTCTCTAAATGCGATTACGTCAGGGGGCTCATTGTTGATAGGGAGTGTGTTCAATCCGTCCAATTGATAGCGGAAAACATAGCGTACATCTTCGATCGGCTCTCCCTGCAGGTTATCGAATATTAAACGCCTGGCCGCATTGACTGCCGAGATTTCGAAAAAGCCTTCCGGCTGCTCTTCGAGGGTACGAATGCTATTGTTGACTACCTCGCCATCCGCGTCGACCGAGAACCCGAGCAGCACCCAACCCTCGATACCGAGATTCTGCGCTCGAATCGGGTAGAGCGGCTCCGGTGCGCGGCGCTCGATAAGGCCTCGGGTAAAATTAGGGGGAGGAGTCACGTCGAACGCCGCATCTCGGTCAATCGCTGAGGTTGCAACACTCATGGATGAACATGACAGGAGCAAGAGCTGTAAAGCAGCACCCAAGCAGGCGAGTCGCCTCAATCTAACGATACATCCTCTGCCTGATGCCAATATTCTCATTGCCTGTACCGAAGCCCTGTCGCTGATTGCGGTCCTTGAATGCGTGGGAGCCGCTGTTATTTATCTGTTAAAACGTGGTTCTCATTTTCAATGCCAGCTGCATACCGCCCCCGGAACAGTAATTCTCGACTTCTTCGAGTATGCCATCGGCCGTAGCGCCCAAGTAGCGTGTGCGTGTTCTACAGAATTCATTCTGATGAATATTGTTCGCCTCAAGCCGAAAGGTGTAGCTTCCGAAGGCTTGTTTCTCCAGAAAGGCAGATATCTCCGGCTCAAACTTCCTCTCCTCGGTATCGAATATATCGATCTGTGTCCGACCACTTCCACCGTTGGAGTTCATCTCGTATTGAAACCCGTAGCTAAGCCCATAGCCAGTAACATCGTGCCTAAAGCTCGATCTGGCGGTCCAGCGCCCATTACCTTCCATACGGCGCTGCGCACCTGTAAAGGGATCTACTACCTCAGAGTCGCGCAGACTGAAGCCCGTGGTAAGGAGTGCATTTGGCGCTCCAAGAAACCCCAATCTAGCACTTAGGTCGAGATTCACGCCAAAGCGCTTGCCATCACCTATGTTGCCACGAGCCGACTGCAGATTGTCCGGGCTGGGAGAGACATCTATACGATCGATGACATCCTGAATATCCCTGTAATAGAACTGCGAGTTTAGAACGCCAATATCATTCGGCAGGCGGAACTCCACATTCAATTCGTAGCGCCAGGACTGTTCCTGCGCGATACCGGGATTGCCGAACTGAGTATCCTGATCCTCATCGGACCCATCTATGGTCGCACTGAAATCGGAGAAGCTCAATTGCGATACCTGTTTCTCTATTCCAGCACGAAGCTGCAGCGCAGAGGTGATATCGAAACGGTAGTCGATCTTAGGCCTGAGAAAAGCGAATTCACGCTTATTCCCGACGTCGCCCGATTGCTCGATGGTAGAGGACTCATACACGAGCGAACTCTCTAGAGACATTCTGGGGTTCAGTTGCCAATTGTGGACGGCGAACAGTTCCGCGCGTAACTCCTCCACGGTAGATTTGCTATTCGTGATAACCACCGGCACCAAGCCGCCTACCTCGGGCGAGCGCTCCCCTTCGCGATCCAGGCCCTGTTTCAAATCGCCGTCGCGAATCGTTTGCGATCCCTCTATTCCTAACTCTAAACCCTGCGCGTCATTCACATTGAGTGTGTAGGAGGTGCGCCCGATTCGCTCACGGTCACGACTAAAGTTAGAAAGAAAGAGGGTCTTGTTCTCAGAATCATCGAAGACATCGAAGCGCTCGCGCGTAAACAGAAAATCACGGTCGTTTACTATGAATAGTGCGCGGTACTTATTGCCACTGTCGAAGGAGTATTCATAGTCCCCACCGATCTCCCAATTGTCTCGATTGTTGGTATTGCCTTCACGCTGATAGCTAATCGTGTTTGTCACCAAATTGTGAATCGAGCGATCGATATCATTCGGGGGCGATCTAGTTTCGATCAGTGCATTCAGCTGAACTACGCTCTTCTCAAAACCATAACCAAGATTCATGTTCGCCCGAAAATCAGTCTGGTCACGCACCCAATCTTCACGGCGAACCTCGACGAGATTCTGATTCGCGTCGAGGCTAAATTCTCGATTGACTCGGCCGTTGTAGTTGGACTCCGCCTCAATCCCAACTAAATAGCTAAAATCGCCTGTCTGACCGCTATAGGATAGCTGGCCTCCGGGATCAAGAGTGCCGTCTCTCCAGTAATCCACATTCAGATCGAGCGAGGTGCTCGATCTCGAGGGCATATCAAGGAGCACGACGTTAACCACCTGCCCCGCACCACGCACATCCAAGTCCTCCGAGGTGCCACGTATAATTTCAATATATTCTACCTGGTCGGCTGAAATACGGCTCAGCAGGCTAGCGCCAGTATTGCCCTTGCCCGTCGTACGCTGGCCGTTGATGAGTATCTCTCCCCCGCCCGAGCCGAGACCGCGGCCACCACCACCGCCACCGCGAGTGGCCAAGCCAATACCGGGGATACGACTAATCATGTCGTTCGCTGACACAGGCAGGAAATCTGCAAAATACGCAGCGGGATAAACTATCGTCGAATCATCGGCAGGATTCTCGATCTGATCGATCTGCGCGCTCGCAGCAGCCGAGGCAAGTATCGCTAGAGCGATGACCGCGGAACGGAAAGGCTTTAGATATTTGAAATTATACATAGTCATAGTTAATCGGCCGCATCATAAAGATTCGCAGCCCAATAATCTGTGACGAAATGATTCAGAATGCTACAAGATGGAATTTTCTAGTGCATCTACCCGATTGATGCACTATTGCGGGGCCGACAATTAGATTCATGTTATTTATTAGTTCTCAAACCCAATATTAATTGGGGGAGACATCAATCCCGTGCACTCTGAGTTGTAAGCCTGCAAAGCCAGTGAATAGGTGACGCCTACTTCAAG
>CAYGRR010000061.1:0-3958 GCA_964352295.1 uncultured Pseudohongiella sp.
GAAGTAGTCGATGTAGTTGTGCGCTTCGCGGGAGATTCTGGCGACGGCATGCAGCTGACCGGTAATAACTTCACGGAGGCTACAGCGCTCTACGGGAATGATCTGTCGACATTTCCAGATTTTCCTGCCGAGATTCGTGCGCCGGTAGGCGCAACCTTCGGTGTCTCCGCGTTTCAGATTTATTTCGGTGCCGAGGATGTGACCACGGCGGGCGACGCTCTCGATGTGCTCGTCGCTATGAACCCTGCCGCACTCATTACTAACATAGACAATCTGGTCGATGGCGGCCTGCTTATCGTCGATAGCGGGGCATTCACCGATAAGAACCTGACGAAGGCAAAGTACAAGGGCAACCCCTTGGAAGATGGCTCGCTTGAAAAATTCCGTGTTCTCGATATCGACATAACGAAACAGGTACTGACGGCCGTTGAGGAGTTCAATCTGGGCCACAAGGCGGGCGTGCGTAGCAAGAACATGTGGACCTTGGGCCTCGTGCTATGGCTGTTCGACCGCGACCGCACGGCGACCATCGAGAGCCTGAAGAAGAAGTTCGCGAGTAAGCCGGAGATTGCGAGCGCCAATATCGCCGCGTTGAATGCGGGCCATGCCTATGGCGAGACGGCAGAGCTGCCTGCCGGCATTCATGTGTATAAGGTGCCGAAGGCGAAAGTTGCACCCGGCACCTATAGGAATATTACGGGCACGACCGCATTGGCCTGGGGGCTGATCGCCGGTGCCGAGTTGGCAAACATAGACATGTTGTTCGCGTCCTATCCGATAACGCCAGCCTCGAATCTGCTGCACGAGTTGGTGCGCCGTCGTGACTTTGCTATCAATACCTTTCAGGCAGAGGACGAGATCGCGGCCGTGTGCGCTGCTATCGGCGCGTCGTTCGCCGGTTCGCTGGGCGTCACCTCGAGTGCCGGACCCGGCATAGCACTGAAGGCCGAGGGCATCGCGCTGGCCTGTGCGACAGAGCTGCCATTGATAGTCGTTAACACGCAGCGCGGCGGGCCCTCCACGGGTTTGCCAACGAAGACCGAGCAGTCAGACCTGAACATGGCGCTCTACGGCAGGCACGGCGATACGCCGATGCCCGTTATCGCCTCCTCAACCTCGATCGACTGTTTCGATGTGGCTATCGAAGCCGTTAGGCTCGCAACCAAATACATGACACCGGTGATGCTGCTCTCCGATGGCTATCTGGCGAACGCGGCCGAGCCCTGGAAGATTCCCGACATGTCCAAGTTCGAGCCCTTCCCGGTGGAACACTACACGAAGGTAGAAGACTTTAAGCCCTCTATTCGTAACGAGAAGACTCTGGCGCGAGTCTGGGCGAAGCCGGGTACGGCAGGGCTTGAGCATCGCATCGGCGGCATCGAGCGCAGCTTCGACACCGGCGATATTTCCTACGATCCGGCGAATCATCAGAAGATGACCGACCTGCGCAAGGCGAAGATCGCCGGCATCGCGAACGATATTCCGTTGCAGGAGGTCTGCCTCGGCGATGAGACCGGCAAGCTGGCAATCGTTGGCTGGGGGTCCACCTTTGGTGCGATCCATCAGGCTGTGAAGAGGGCGCGAGGTGAAGGCTTGGCCGTGTCGCATATCCATGTGCGCTACCTGTCTCCGCTGCCGAGAAACTTGGGCGAATTACTGCGCGGCTTCGATAAAGTGCTCGTGCCAGAGATGAACACAGGGCAATTTGTAAACCTGATACGCTCTGAGTTTCTGATCGATGCACAAGCGCTCAATAAAGTGGCAGGACAACCCTTTAAGATTGGAGAAATTCTGGCGGCGATTCACGAGAAGCTCGCCCCAGCTGGGAGTAAGTCATGAATCAGGCGCTACCGAAACTAACCATCAAGGACTATGCCTCCGATCAGGAAGTGCGCTGGTGTCCAGGCTGTGGCGACTACGCCATCCTCAAGACTATTCAGAAGCTTATGCCTGAATTCGACCAGCCTAAGGAAAATCAGGTTTTCATCTCTGGCATTGGCTGCTCTTCGCGATTTCCGTATTACATGAACACGTTCGGCTTCCATACGATTCACGGCCGTGCCCCGGCGATTGCCACCGGTGTTAAGCTCGCGAATCCAGAGTTGGATGTGTGGGTAATCACTGGCGATGGTGATGGCTTCAGCATCGGCGGCAACCATATGTTGCATGTGCTCAGGCGCAACGTCGATCTGCAGATTCTATTGTTCAACAATGAGATATACGGCTTGACGAAAGGGCAGTACTCGCCCACGTCGCAGACTGGCACTCGCTCGCCATCTTCGCCCAAGGGCTCTATCGACCTGCCTCTGTCTCCTTGCGAAGTAGCTTTGGGGTCCGGCGGTACTTTTATCGCGCGCACAATCGATACCGAGGCGAAGCACCTCGCTGCCGTGGTCACTCGAGGTCATGCGCACAGGGGCGCCTCGTTCATAGAGATTTTGCAGAACTGCCCAATCTACAACGATGGCATATTCGATAAGGTTAAAGACAAGAAGACAGCGGCTGACTTTAAGGTTGAGCTTGTTCATGGTGAGCCGATTGTGTTCGGTAATGAGCGTGAGCAGGGCATACGCTTGAATCACGACAGCCTTCGACTGGAACTGGTCGATGCGACTAGCGACGATGTTCTGGTGCATGACGAGTCGAATAAAATTTTGGCCACGATGCTGGCGACTATGAAGGGGCCAGATTTTCCGGTTGCGGTGGGTGTAATCTACCGCGAGGAGAAGGCCTCTTACGTAGATGACTCGCAGCAGCAACTGATCGCGGTGCGCACTGCCAAGGCCTCGATGTCAGATTTATTGCACAGCGGTCATACCTGGGAAGTGGAGTAGGAAAAATTTCTCTACTCGCACAAAGTGATTCTTGAGCTCTTGCTCTCTGTCAAAATTTTGCAACAGAGTTGGATGTAAACTAAACCCATGAAGCCATTCCAGCGACGACAAAGTATCAATCGACGCAACTTCCTGCAGATGGGGCTTGCCGGTGCAGGCCTGTTTGCCGCCGGTGGTGTGCTGCGTTTCGAGCGGGCCTTGGCCGCGGGTATCGAGTCCGCAGCGTTCTATTCCCTGACCAATATAGGCGACTTGCGAGCCGCCGATGAGAACGGTCTGAAACTGCCTCCCGGTTTTAAGTCGCGCGTGGTAGCGCGTTCCGGTGAGGCGCCAGTTGGGCTGCCCGGTTATACGTGGCATCCCTCCCCGGATGGGGGTGCGACCTTCGCGACCGCAGACGGGGGTTGGGTCTATGTATCTAACAGCGAACTGCGCAGCAACGCCGGCGGTGTAGGCGCACTTCGATTCAACGCAGGCGGCGAGTTAGTCGATGCCTATTCGATTCTAGACAACACCACGCTTAATTGCGCCGGAGGCCCCACGCCTTGGGGAACTTGGCTCTCTTGTGAAGAGTTCTCCCTCGGTCAAGTCTATGAATGCGATCCGCTAGGTATTAAGCGTGCGGTAGTCCGCCCCGGTCTGGGTTCGTTCAAGCACGAGGCAGTGGCCGTGGATACCGAGAACCAATGTCTCTATCTAACGGAAGACGAGCCAGATGGCGCGTTCTATCGTTTTAGACCGGAGCGTCCCCTGCCCGACATTAGCAGTGGGCAGCTGGAGATTGCATCACTCGTGGAGAAAGACGGCGAGTCCTATATTCAGTGGCTACCCGTTCCCGACGTGTCGGCCAAGAATGACCCGCTACGGATGCAGGTGCCTGGTTATGCAATATTCAAAGGCGGTGAGGGCATCGCGATCTTTGAAGGCATTACCTATTTCACCACCAAGCACGACAACCGTGTGTGGGCTTACAACAACGAGACGCAACATCTGGGTGTCGCCTACGACGTAGAGACCAGCACAAACCCCATTCTTTCAGGTGTGGATAACGTGGTTATCACGGCAAGCGGCGATGTGCTCGTTGCCGAAGACGGTGGAGACATGCAGATCGTAGTGCTTACCGC
>CAYGRR010000061.1:4058-11793 GCA_964352295.1 uncultured Pseudohongiella sp.
CTTCGATTCGTCTAGCTTAAGTGTCCTAAGGAATCTGTGTGGTAACCACAGGACCCATGCCGAAGATCTGTACTACGACTTCCTCGTCTTTCGCCATGTCGTAGTGGTGTCCGTTCGGCGGCTCATAGATGAAGGTGCCTGGTCCAACAGCCGTCATCGCGTCGGGGTTGTAGACGTCGGACTCGGGTCCTGTGTGCACATACCAAGTACCCTTCAGAACGTTAATGTAACGTGCCTGGTTGTGATAGTGAGGTCGGCTGCCCCGTCCCGGAGGCCAGGTGATCTGAATGACATAGATGCCAGACTTGCTTGGATCGCCATAGATCACCGTGGTGATGCTACCGTCCGCAGGCTTCAGCTGATCGGGTGTCGCAATCATGAAGTCATGCTCGTCAGGCTCTACTACCTGAGCCGAGACCGATTGAATCGAGATAAGTAATCCGGCAAGCAGAGCGCTAGCCAGTGTCAGTATTCTTTTGAATGTCATTGTTATTTTCCTCGTGACTAAGAAACGGGTTACCCAAATATGCCCCAGCGAGTGTCGGCTTCACGGTCGAACCCAAGCCGTGTGGAAAAGATAACAGGTTTTCAGCGCGAGGCCACACAATTAAAGGACCAAAAGCCTGCTTTATGAGTTCAGAGCTCCGCTCGTCGGAACTTGAAGACAGCTGCTCGGTACCGGGGGCTAGGCCCGTATACACTAAAATGGATATTTGCTACGCTCAAGCAACATTACACCTGCAGCCCTGCGTGCTTTCCAGCATGATCGAGCGGAGCAATAATGAAGAATAAAAATAATCGAAGTGCGGGTGACAACACGCCGCTTTCAGATCGACCCAGTGACCCCTCCCGTCGCAATCTATTAAAGAGCGCTGGACTCGTCGGTGCCGCCACTGTTGGAACTCTGGCGACTGCTCAGGTCATCGCCGCCGACTCGGGCGACACGACTCCTTCTTCTGGTTCTATTCCTCCGCGCGAGGCCCTGGAGGCCCTGACTGCTGAGGAGGCCGAAACACTCGCGGCGATCTGTGACTGTTTGATTCCCTCTGATGAGCATGGCCCAGGTGCGCGTGAGGCGAGGGCAGTTCACTACATCGACAAATCCTTGGCTAGCCACAACAGTAACGCACGACAGGACTACAGCGTTGGCCTGAATGCGATAAACGAATTCGCGCGCAAGACTCGTGGTAAAAATTTCGCCGAGTTAATTGTCGACCAACAGAATTCTATCCTGCTCGCCGTGCAGGAGAACAAGGTCTCCGGCTTCACTCCCAATGGCAGTGGATTCTTCAACAGGCTCCGCAGCGATACCATCGATGGCACTTTTTGCGATCCCTACTACGGCGGCAATCGAGATTTCGTCGGCTGGGACATGCTGCGCTATCCCGGCATTCGCCTCGGCGTGAGTGAGGCGGACGTAGCGGCAGGGGCCAGCCTACCCCCGAATCATCAGTCGGCTTACGACCACAGCACCTACACGAAGCTCGCAGACAACGCCGAGTTTGATGTCGAGGGAGGTGACTATGCCTAAGCGCCTGGCGAAGACCGACGTGGTAATCGTCGGCATGGGAGCCGCTGGCGGCGTGGCGGCACTGCCGCTAACGAATGCCGGATTGAAAGTGATTGGCATCGAGGCGGGAGGCTGGCTCAGTCCAAGAGACTTCGCGCCGGATGAGCTGCGTAACGATGTGCGCAATTGGCCGCAGTCTGTACAGAAGGCCGCGAGCGAGGCGCCGACGGTGCGCGCCACGGCAAACGAGACTGCGGTCCAGGGCGGCCACCCTATGATGAACGCGGTGGGCGGAACCACAATGCACTACTGGGCGCAGAGCTGGCGCCTGAATCCTTGGGATTTCAAGGTTGTTAGTGAGACGCAGAGGCGCTACGGCGCGAGTCGCATCCCTGAAGGTTCCACGATAGAAGACTGGCCCTTCGGCTATGAAGAGCTGGAGCCTTACTACGACAAGATCGAATACACCGTTGGCATCTCCGGGCAGGCCGGCAATGTGCAAGGCAGGAAGAATAAGGCGGGCAATATCTTCGAGGGCGAACGGCAGCGCGAGTACCCGATGAAGCCGCTGCGTAGCTCGCCCTTCACCGACCTGATGGGCAATGCGGCGCAGGGCCTGGGATGGAATCCGTTTCAGGGGCCGGCGGCGATTACCACCGAGCTGTTCGACGGCCGACCGCCCTGTCAGTATCACGGCTTCTGCAACAAGGGCGGCTGCCATGTGAAGGCGAAGAGCTCCACCGCCTTCAATGTGATTCCGAAGGCGGTAGACACAGGGAATCTCGAGGTCGTGACCTTCGCCCGCGTTACCCAGATCGTTACCGATGACAGCGGCCGCGTAACCGGCGTCGACTATATCAAGGGAAATGAGACCTTCTTTCAGCCGGCGGATGTGGTGCTGTTGGCCAGCTATGCCTACGAGAATGTGCGGCTGTTGCAGTTGTCGAAATCGAGAGCCTTCCCGAATGGCCTTGCGAACAATGCGGGGCAGGTGGGCCGGCACTATATGACTCACCACCAAGGCGCGCCGGTTGCCGCGCTGTTCGACAGAGACTTGCACAATTGGTACGGCCTGCCCGCGCAAGGTGTCGCGATCGATGAGTGGGCCGATGACAATTTCGATCACAGCGATTTGGATTTTATCGGTGGTGCGAATCTGTGGGTGCACACCGACAGGAAGCCGATGAGCGCGGCGAAGATGGCGACCTTCGGTGAGACGCGCAGCTGGGGCTCGGACTGGAAGGCGTTCGTCATGAAGAATGCAGACAGGACGAACACCGCTTATATACAGAAGACGACGTTGCCCTATGATGACAATTATCTGGATCTCGATCCCATTGTTAAAGATCCTCTAGGATTCCCGGTGACCAGGATCACGGCTCGCTACCGCGATAACGAGAAGCGCATAGCCGCGTTCTCTCAGGAGAAGATGGAGCAGTGGTATAGAGAGGCCGGCGCTATTAAGACGCTGAAGTATGGGCTGGGCAATACCATGGGTGCTTCTACACACGCCTACGGTGGAACACGCATGGGAGTAAACAGCGAGACCAATGTGGTGGATCAGTGGGGCTTCTGCCATGAGGCGCCGAACCTCGGTGTCTTGGGGGCGTCGGTAATGGGTAGCAGCGGCTCACGCAATCCCACTCTCACGGTGCAGGCGCTGGCCTGGCGAACCGCTGAATACTTAGCGACTAACTGGCGCTCTGTGGTTGGCTAAACAGGGTCTCGTCATAACAAGAACTAGCACGCTTCGCGATCGAACTAGATAATCTATGGTTGATAACAGTAATAAAATTGCCGTGCTCGATGTTTTCAGATTCGTGGGCGCGCTTATCGTCGTGCTGGTGCACTACGAATTAATCTTCGGGCAGTTTATCGTTTGGGGCGCACTAGGTACTACGGCGCTGTCATGGTTCTTCATGGTCAGCGGCTTCGTACTGTCCTATGTCTATCCGACACTGAGCGGCTGGGCCGACACCAAGCAGTTCTACAAATTTAGAATCATCCGCATCTACCCGGCGTATGCCTTCGCAATTTTTGTATCATCTACGTTTGTATGGCTGAGCTATCTGTCCGTCGGCGAAGCGTTCTTCGTCGAGGCACATCGCCCCTTCCAAATAACCTATGACCTGCCGGAGGTTAAAGACACTAGCTTCTTCCTGATCGCCACCATCCGGCATTACCTCTTCACGCAGTCGATAAGCAGCATAGAGACGCTGAAATTATTGTTCAACGGGCCGCTGTGGTCGCTGGTATTGGAAGCCTATTTCTATCTCTGCTTTCCGCTGTTTCTGATTCTCCTGCGCAACGTGAATAGCTATGCGCGGGTGTTCGCCGTATTCATAATCGGCTACATCATGCAGTTCGGACTGATAGCGTACTTCCTCCCCGAGGCCGAGTACTACGATCTCGCCACACTCAATGTGCCGGTCTACACGAATCCGATTATTCGCTTCGTGGAATTTGTTTTCGGCATGCTCATCTACAAGATATTTGTGCTAAGGGGAATCGATAAGGACAAGGGAACAGTGAATCTGCTGCCGCTTGTTCTTTCTATTCTCCTGTATCTTGCGGTGATCTGGTTCGGGGAGAACTATGTTCCCTATCAATACAGCTCCTTCTTCGTAGCGATTCCGGCGGTGGCGATATTGGTTTACTGCATGCTTAACCTGCAGTGGTATCCGCAAGGCGCCACGTTAAAATTCTGCGAGTTGCTGGGTGGGCTGAGTTACATAATCTACTGCCTGCACTGGCCTTATATGGAGATGGTGCAATACTTCAACCTGCTGCCCCAGTCGTGGCCGTACCAGCTGCATCTTCCGGTGTTGGCCGGCATACTCATTGGCCTGTCCTACCTGGTCTATCGCTTCCTGGAGTTCCCGCTGCGCCGCAAGATGTATAAGCTCCTGATCAAGAAATGATGAGTCTGTTGCTCGATGTCTCTTACTAATGCAACCGTTCCCAAGCCGCTGATTGAGAGCGGCCAGGGGCAGGCGCTATATCCTCTACTGCAGCAGTTAGATGAGTCGCAGTGGTGGGGCGCCGACAAACTCGCGGCGGCGCAATTGCAGCAACTCAAGAAGCTGCTTGCCTATGTGGTTTCCCATTCTCCGTTCTACCGTCAGCATCTGGCCGGGGTCGATATCTCGAGTCTCAGCCTCGAGTCATTTCGCGATCTGTCCGTGCTCACTCGCGCACAACTTCAACAGAGCAACGAGGCCATCGATTGCGTCCCCCTGCCCAAAGAGCACGGTGCTGTGACCGCGTCGATGACTTCGGGCTCGACAGGTTCCCCCGTAAAGTTCCGCACGACTGCGTTGACCTCGACGATCTGGAACGCCATCAATATGCGCGAACAGCTCTGGCAGGGCAGGGAGTTCGATAAGGTCACCGCCTCGATTCGTTGGCATGGCGATGCGATAGGCTTGCCGCCTGCAGGCGTGAAGTTCGAAAATTGGGGACTGCCGGTTTCCCTGTTCTACGAAACTGGCCACGGCTATTTTCTCAATAGTAGCTCAGACATCGACGCACAGATAAGTTGGTTACAGAAGCTTAGCCCCAGCTACCTGATGACACACCCTTCGAACCTGCACGCCCTGATTGCTCAGCTGAGAGTTCGGGGAGACACACTAACGGGTCTACTGGAGGTGCGAACAGTGGGCGAGAGTATCAGCGAGGCGCTGAGGGTTGAGGTGGAGGAGCAATTCGACGTTAAGCTGGTCGATCTGTACAGCAGTGAAGAGATGGGCTACATGGCGCTTCAGTGTCCCAATCAGAATCACTACCATGTGCAGTCCGAGAGCGTACTTCTAGAGGTTTTGCGCGAGGACGGCACTGCCTGTGCACTGAATGAAACTGGGCGGATCGTCGTGACGAGCCTGCGCAACTATGCGACGCCGCTCATACGCTACGAGATCGGTGACTATGGCGAGCTTGGCGGGCCTTGCAGCTGCGGTCGCGGATTGCCGGTGCTGAAGACGATTCGCGGGCGTGTACGAAACATGCTGCGTCTTCCCGATGGCGGTACGCGTTGGCCGAACTTCGGCTTTAGAAAGTTCATGAAGGTCGCCGCGCTGCGGCAGTTCCAAATCGTGCAGCATTCGCTCGAGGAGCTTGAGTTCAAAGTGGTGGTGGATGAGGAGTTGTCGACGCTGCAGGAGGAGCAGATCAAGGCCATTCTAAGAGAAAATCTCGGGCATCCCTTCGCGGTGAAACTAAGCTATCATGCGGCACTGCCCCGCAGCGCTAGTGGAAAGTTCGAGGACTTCGTGTCCTTGTTGGCAGCGAACTAATAAGAACAAGAAGCGGGATAGGATAGTCATGCCAATAGACCTCACCAAGAGTCGCCACGCACTCGCGTTTATCGTCTTCGTCGTGTTGCTCGACGCGATCAGTTTTGGAATCGTGTTGCCGGTGATGCCGAAATTGATTATGAGCCTGACCGATGCAACGCTCTCGGAAGCGTCGCGCATCGGCGGCTATCTGATGTTCACCTATGCCAGCGTGCAGTTTTTCGCCGCACCGATTCTGGGGAACCTGGGCGATAGATACGGGCGCAGGCCGATACTGCTGTACACCCTGGCGGCACTGGGTGCCGACTATCTGCTGATGGCATCCGCGCCAACACTCCTGTGGCTGTTCGCCGCTCGGATAATAGCCGGTGTCGCGAGTTCGTCTTTCTCGCTCGCCTATGCCTATGTCACAGACATAACTCCCAAAGAGAATCGAGCGCAGCGCTTCGGCATGATAGGAGCGGCCTTCGGCGGCGGCTTCGTTCTCGGGCCTGTCATAGGTGGCCTGTTAGGAGAATTCGGGCCGCGTGTGCCGTTTTACGCGGCAGCGAGTCTCGCCTTCATAAATTTGATCTACGGCTATCTCATGATGGGAGAATCGCTGGCGATGGAGAATCGGCGTGATTTCGATATTCGCCGCGCGAATCCGATCGGCGCCGTTCTGCAACTGAAGAAGTACCCGGTGATTCTCGGGCTCGCATTCGCCTACTTTCTCTACATGATCGGCCATCTGTCTCTGCCTAGTACCTGGACCTATTACACGATCGAGAAGTTCTCCTGGTCGGAGAGCCAGATCGGCGTGTCGCTAGGCTTCGCCGGCGTGTTCATGATTATTGTGCAGGCTGGACTGATTCGCTGGGCGATTCCAAAGATGGGAGCCTACCGCGCGGGCATCCTCGGCATGGTGGCGATTATCATCGGCTTCTGTGGCTATGCGTTTTCTTCGCAGGGCTGGCAGATGTATCCGTGGTTAGCGATAGCTGCACTTTCGGGATTTGTGTCTCCGGCGTTTCAGGCGATCATGACGAGTCAGGTGCCTGCAAACGCACAGGGTGAGTTGCAGGGCGCGCTCAGCAGTCTCAATAGCATAACATCCATACTAGGGCCTCTGCTGATGACGCAGCTATTTGCCGCGTTCACCAGCGCGCAGTCGTCGATCTATTTTCCCGGCGTGTCGTTCTTCGCCGCCGCAGTGCTCAGTCTGATCTGTCTCATGATTTTCGTGCCCGTGGTGCGAAAACACGGCCTGACGCTGCTTGGGAAGAAGTAGTGCCCTCTGCCTGGCTGGCAAGCGTGGTATGCCGGTCAGATCAGTGCGCTTCAGCACGCCGGGGCTTCGAGTCAGGGGCAATGAGCTGCAGAGATTCCAGGCCCAAATCAGCAGCTAGGTTCGCTGCCGTCGCTTTGGCCTCGAGTGTGCTATTTCGATGCGAATTTAGAGCGAATCGGAAGACTTTATTGAGCCAAAAGACGCGCCTTGCCCAGAGGCCGATTAATGCCCCGAGCCTAGGGGACTCGGCCCTTTTGGCTTGACACACTCAAACCCAAGTGGTTATATCGTTGCTCCTTTGGGAGAGAAATTCTAATTAAAGCAAAAAGGTAGAATTATGAAGATTCAATGGCTGCTCCTAGCAACCGCAGTGCTCGTCGTAGGTTGCTCACCCGCCGACACAGGCAATACACAAACACCACAAGTCGCTCAGGCTGCATCAGCCCCAATGAGCGATATTCCTCGCACTCCTAGCGGCAAGCCCGATTTCAACGGAATCTGGCAGGTCTTAATGAATGCCAATGACAATCTAGAGCCAGCTCCGCCAAAAGCTGCCTATCAGCTCGTACCTGGTGACTTCGTGCCAGTGCCTGCCCCTAGCATCGTAGCGATGGGTGCGGTTGGTGCAGTTCCCGCGAGCTTCGGCGTAGTCGAGGGTGGCAG
>CAYGRR010000061.1:11893-18580 GCA_964352295.1 uncultured Pseudohongiella sp.
ATGGAAGATCCAGACATCTTCGAAGAGGCATGGACTATCTCAATGCCAATTTATCGCCGTCTGGAGGAAGGCTACGAGCTGCCACAGTTTAAGTGTGTAGAGTTCGTGGAAGAGATGATGTACGGCCGATATCGTAAGGGTAGAGAGGCTGAATTAGGCTTCTAGATCGATTTGAATCAAAAAAGGGCTCGTTTTGGCGCATTCCGCTTGGAAATACCCAGAGCCCTTGGTTAGAATGTGGTCACTGACCGCTTAATTGAAATTTCAATGTATTGAGCGTGGAAAGAGCCGATTTTAGAGGGTTTCAGTCCAGCAAGCTCAGACATTTCAAGCTATAAATGGGGTAAATTGTATGAAGATTAAACTACTAGCATTGGCAGCTGTTACTGCAATTGGTGTTGTTGCAATCAACCAGCCTGCAGCGGTTGCTCACCATGCCTTCTCTGCTGAATTCGATGCGAACCTGCCGGTTCGTCTGGGTGGCCCAATCACTCGTGTAGAGTGGATCAATCCACACACTTGGATCCACCTAGACAACAACGATCCTGAAGCAACTCGCGATCCGGGTCCTTGGATGGTTGAGGGCGGCACGCCAAATACGCTTCTGCGTCGCGGCATCAACCGAAACTCACTAACACTGGGCGAAGATATCGTTGTTACTGGCTACCAGTCTAAAGACAGACTCTGCGAGCCAACTTGCCGCGCGAATGGCCGCGACATCACTTTCCCAGATGGCCGCAAATTGTTCATGGGCTCATCCGGTACTGGTGCGCCACGTGATGGATCTGATCAGTCAGAGCCTGGTCAATAGTTAACAAGAGTTAGCTAACAGAATAAAAAAGCCCGCTACAAGCGGGCTTTTTTTTGAGTTCAATTTCGTGCTCGCCGTCTTACTCGGCTACAGGCACCAAGTCTCTCTCAAAGCTGCCACCATCGCGGAACACCGTTGAGTTTATGTAGAAGCCCGCCGAGTGCAGCTGCAGGGTGATGGTGCGCGAGCCGCGGTTTTCCCAGAACCAGCCATGGATGCCGGTGAAGGGGGCATGGAACGAGCCCATGCGGCGTTCGCCCGTACCCTGCTCGAAGCTCTCCGCGTATTCCTCACCCAGGCCTGCCGGCTCTGCGTGCATGTCGTAATAGAGCTCGCCATCGGCAACCCAGCTGAATAGCATGGGGGCGTCCAGATCTAACAGGTACTTGTATTCGACCGACTCAAAGGGCCCGAGCACGAACTCCACCGAATCGGTCTTGTGCACCTCGAGTCGTTCCTCGAAGGGG
Organism: uncultured Pseudohongiella sp.; assembly: GCA_964352295.1. Classification (GTDB taxonomy): domain Bacteria; phylum Pseudomonadota; class Gammaproteobacteria; order Pseudomonadales; family Pseudohongiellaceae; genus UBA9145. Next base: position 13,172 of record CAYGRR010000061.1, read on the forward strand.
TTCGCTTCCAGCGCCAACGCGTTCAGGCCGAAGAGTTCACCCGTGCCCAGGGGGTCCGAGCCGAATTCGGCGGGCAGGATAAAGCTGAATAAAACGATCACGGCGACCACAAGCGAAATGGCGGAAGCGATGAGTATGTTCTTTGAAGAGGGCGGCAAATTGTTATCTGTCTCGGCCACGATGGGTCTCCATTGCTTGAGCGGGTTTAGTCAGTATTGGGTCTAAAAAGCGGGTTGTAACAGGAAGGCGCTGAATTGATAGCCAGCCAATAGGAAACCGCCAGTCATCAGCGCCGTGTTCGTAACGAAGGAGTGGCGCAGGTAGCTAGAACGGGTGCGCCAAACACTGAGTAGCAGAAACACGGCAGAGAGGGCCAGGATCTGTCCGATCTCGACGCCGACATTGAAGCTGATGATGTTGGTGACCAGGCCATTCTCCGATAGATCGAATTCCTGCAGCTTGGTGGCGAGCCCCAAGCCGTGGAAAAGGCCGAACACGAACACGGCGACCTTGGTATTCGGTTCGAAGCCGAAGACGCGTTTGAATCCGTCGATGTTCTCGAAGGCTTTGTACACAATGGATAGCCCAATGATGGCGTCGATGAAATAGGCATTCACCTGCAGGTTGGCCAATACGCCTAGTAGCAGTGTGATGCTGTGGCCGATGGCGAATAGCGTGACATATTGCACGACGTGCCTGGGCCTATACAGGAAGAAGATGACACCGAGCAGGAACAACAGGTGATCGTAGCCGGTCACCATATGCTTGGCACCGAGATAGATGAACGGGCCTATCGCAGGGCCATCGATTGCCTCGACGAAGCTCGCATCACCACCCTCAATGGTGTGGCCGAAGGCGCTGATCGAGAACAGGGAGAGTGCTAGTAACAGCATCCCTGCGCCACTTTTCCACGGGCTTGGCATTGTTGAGGTAGTCAGCAAAACTTAGTCTTCGTCGTCGAAGCGGTCGAGAATGTCTGGGTTGTAGGCCTGATGGCAGGCTGTGCATACGCTATACAACTGTGCGCCAGCCTGAAAGAAATCTTCCTCATTCTGAGAGGCGGCGGCTTCCATAGCCATGATGCCGGCTTCGCTTAGGCCTTTTGCATAGATCATCCAGGCATCGTTGTCTTCAGCTCTTCCCGGTAGTGCGAGCATATTGCCAGACTCGACTACGATAGCCGCCTGTGCCCGCACATAGGCCCATCCTTCATCGGTTGTGGGATAGAGCTCTTCGTAGCCGGCGGCGTCTAGTACCCAGCCACCGGAATCCCAGAGGATGTCAGATGCCGGTTCCAATACTAGATTCATGATTTGAGTAACGTTCAGGCTGGTGTTGTAAGCGGGAGCCTCGGCAGCAGCTGTCGCTGCCTCCTCGGGTTCAGAGCAGGCAGCGAGCATGCCGGCTAGCAATAACATTAATGCTGTCTTAGTGGATGTGCTGGTGAAAATTTGCATGTCTGAATCCTGCGCCGAGGCGCCTTTGTTTGCGGCTATCCCGAGTCGCGCGAGGGGTATCGAGATTCAATATAGCCGGAAATAGCTGTTATGATGCCTACCATTACGGCAGCGATAAACTGGTAGCAAAGTCTGCACTAATTTGGGCTTTTATTCTACTTCGGGCGCTACCAATACCCGCCTTAACCTTTGGATTACTGGACTATGAACAAGTTCACCTTATCAGCGAAGCTAAGATTTTCATTCACGCGGCGGCTGCTCTGCCTGTTGTTCTCGCTGTTGTTAGCCAATGTCGCCGCGGCGGAAATTCACATTCAGAAGACGCCCGATGGCGGCGTGCAGCCGCGCCTCAGCGTCGATGAGAGTGGCAACATCCACTTGCTCTATTTCAAGAAGCGGCTCTCAGCGCCGAGTGCGCGCGAGGGGAATCTGTATTACCGGCAGTACTTGCCGGCTGAAAATCGCTTCGGACTACCCATCAAAGTATCCAGCACAGCCTACGACATTCGGACCTTCTCCATCGCTAGAGCGTCCATGGCCGTAGGCGCTGATGGCCGTGTTCACGCGGTGTGGTATCTGCCTGGCGACAATCAGTATTTTTACGCCCGCTCAAATCCTGAGCGGACGCAGTTCGAGACTCAGCAGCCGGTCGTCGATCTCTTCAAGGAGGGACTCGATGCGGGGGCCGACGTTGCAGCGCTGGGCACGCAGGTTGCGATCGTCTGGGGTGCGGGTTCGCTGAGCCGTGAACACGAGCGCACCGTCTACGGGCGCCTCTCCTCCGATTCGGGAGCGACGTTTGGCGATGAACTGCAGATGGGCAATAAGGAACTCGGCGCTTGCGCCTGCTGCTCACTAGCGGCAGACTTTGGCGGTGAGCACGAACTGTCGATAGCCTACCGATCAGCCATCGACGGCATCGGCAGACACATGCAATCGCTCACCGTGCAATTTGCCGAGGACGCCGTGCCACGGGGCAGCTACGCGGAGTTGTCGCCGCTGCAGGAGTGGGAGCTCTCGGCCTGTCCGCTCAGTACGAATGACATCACTGCCTCTGCCGATGCCGGTCAGTGGCTGGTATTCGAGACCGAGGGGAGGATCAATCAATTGCAGTTAGGCGCTGAGGAAGAGGCGATGACTGTCGCCGAGCCCTTCACTCAGACTCGCCAGAAGAATCCTGCCATCGCTATCAATGCCGCTCACGAGCGCCTCATCGTCTGGGGAGAGGCCATCAGCCATGCGCGTGGTGGTCGGCTTAACCTGCAACTCTTCACAGGCGATGGTACAGCGTCTGGTGAGGGATTCGCCGAGGAGATTGCCATCCCGGATTTCAGCTTTCCCGCAGCCGCTGCCTTGCCAAGCGGTGACTTCCTCGTCTTGTATTGAAGCGAGGAGGATAGGCGTTTCGCTGGGTCTAGTTTACGGGATTAGTATTTGGTAGCTGCTGCCGGATCAGCTCATTCTCCAGCGCGTCAAACTGTCGCTCGTTCTCTCTAAGGCTTCTTCGCTGTTGGTTTTGCACCGCATCGCGTAGACGCCGTCTCTCTGCGTCGTCCAGTGCATTGAAGCGACCCTGTGAGAGCTGCCTCTCTACCGAAGCCGAGCCTCCAGTATTGTTTCGCGTTCGATTGAATGCGGCGACTACAAATTCCGTTCTCGCCTGCAGAGTGTTCTCACCGCAGGTGTACTCTATAGCGACGAGCCGCCGCAGCATCTCAGTGTTCTCCTCACCATCCGAGCGCAGGTCCGTGGCAACTGTCAGTTCCACGTAGTCGTCTCTCCAGTTCTTCAACAGGCGGCATTGGTTGATATAGCTCGCCAGCACCTCACCGTCGACAGCCTCAATGAAATCATCGCAGTGAGCCTGAGGGTCTGCGCCAGAGTCGAGAGCGCTGATGCAGTCGCTCGCCTTCACGTCCAATAGAATGAGCGCTTCGGCCGCGGAATCGATGGCGTCTTGAATATCAACTTCTTGGGCATGGGGTAAGGAGGGAAAATAGAGGGCAAACGCGAGCAGTGCTGCCCGCGTGAGAGAGAGGTAGCTTGGCGAATTAGCTCTCATAGATCGTGAAGCGTTTCCCCCATTTCTTAAATCGCTTGCGGCAGTATTTCTCTAGCTTCTTGTGTGTAGAGAAGAACAGTTCGCTCGCCTCCTTGATGGATTCGTCGAACTCGCAGAAATCGTTGTCGTATTCGCGGCACACCCAGGGACGCGTCTCATAGATGCCGCATACGCCATGGGGAAGCAGGTGGCTGCATTTCGTTTCGATGTGCAGAAACCAGCCATCGGCATCTTTGAAGATATTGATGCCTTCATGGGAAACCTGCCAGAGTAGATGATCGAAATCTTCCTTCGTCTTCGGTGTTGGGATCTTCTGATTGATCGAGTTGCAACATATAGACTTCGTGCATTTAGAACATTTCTTGTCGAGGGCAACCTGTATGATCTTGCCGTCTTTTTCTACTTCAACCATCTTTATCGAATTCTTATCGTCCATATTCCCTACCTGTAAATATTCCGCGCCTGCTCGACTGCTGCTTTGTCTCTTCGAGGCATAATTCTAACACTGCTTCACCTCGAATTAGTATGCTTCATTGCAGGGGCGCGATTGCTTTACATTGCGACTAATGCTGGCCAAAATGTAGGCTCATTCTTGAGGTATGCGCTCATGTCCTTCTCTGCTCTGCTTGCAACTCTCAACTCTGTATCAGCCAATCCATCCTCCGTCGTCAGGGCGCGAAGGCGGGTGCTCACATCCGCAGTTCTAGCGGCTGTATTACTGTCCTGCTCGACTGAAGAGCCGATCGCCACCTCGGCGAGCGATGAGGGTGGCAACATAGAGCAGAGCAATGCACCACAGAGCAGCAATGCAATGCTGCAGCTGCGAGCGGTCTCTACTCAGCCTTGGCTAGTCACCGGCGGCGATGTCTTGGTAGAGCTCGCCATCGATGAGACGCTCAATCCCGCCGGGCTTTCGATAAGGCTCAATGGCAGCGACGTAAGCAATCGATTCAGAGAGATCACGGCGACGACACGGCAGGCTCTGTTGACCGATCTTCCGGTAGGTGACAGTCAATTAACTGTGGAGCACAGCACTTCACGCCTGAGCGAATCGCTCACGCTGACGAATTATCCGCAGAGCGGGCCGATAATCTCGGGCCCTCACGAGCAGCCCTATATTTGCCAGACCGATCAGTTCCAGACCGTGGCGGGTGAAACACTGGGCAGTGCCTTGGATGCGAACTGCACGATTCCAACTCGCGTCGACTATGTGTACTTCTCCGCACTTGATGAGGTATTCAAGCCTCTGCCGCCAGATGCTATCGCTGCGCCTGAGGACATGAGCCTAATTACTGTTATGGGACAGGGCGAGCAGCCTTTTATTGTGCGCGTCGAGACCGGAACGGTGAATCGTGCTATCTACGAGATCGCCATGTTGCATAACCCACTCGCCGGCTCGCGGTTTCTCGATCCCTGGAATCGAAGTCCAATTTGGAATAATAAACTGGTGTATACCCATGGTGGAGGATGCCGTGGTGGCTGGTATCAGCAGGGCGATGCGACAGGGGGCGTGATGCGCCGCGGTCTATTCGAGCAGGGCTTCGCCGTGACTTCGGCAACGCTCAATGTGTTCGGTCAGAACTGTAACGACCTGCTCGCCTCCGAGACTCACATCATGGTGAAGGAGCGTTTCATCGAACACTACGGTGAGCCAGACTATACGATTGCCACCGGTGGCTCGGGGGGTTCCTATCAGTCTCATCAAACCGCCGACAATTATCCAGGCGTGTTCGATGGCATCATCGTGTCTTCCAGCTTCCCCGATGTGACGAGCGCCACCATCTTCACGCTCGCCGACGCGAGACTGTTGCAACACTATTTCAGTAGCGTCGATGTAGAAAGCTTTACCCCGGAACAGCAGCGTGCCGTATCGGGCTTCGGTGTCTTGGA
>CAYGRR010000062.1:0-8831 GCA_964352295.1 uncultured Pseudohongiella sp.
ACGATGAAGCCGAAGCAGATATATTCATAGCGCTTGATACCGGGGCTTAGCCAGAGGTAGGCGCTGACGCCTATCAGCAAGCCAATGCTGATTGCCGCGAACACGCCGCCCATGCCCTGCAGCATGCCGAACACGCCGCCATGATTGCGAATATGGGTAAAATGGATAAGGCCGTTCCATTCGACTGTCGTGTTCTCTGGGATGCTGCTATTGACCCAATACCCAATCAGTTGAGAAAGTGCCAGCACCGTGACCACGATGGAGGCAAACGCGAGCATATTCTTTGTCTTACTGTCTAAACCCATAGCATTTCTAATTCTTCTATTTACAGGACCCGAATCACTCACTCTTCCAGCAAGGAGAAGAGCTTGCGCAGGCGTATCGCGTTGGCGCCAACATCGCCGGTACCGACTCGGGAAACCGATCTTGCATCCACAAGGGTGTCGGAACCCTGCTCATCGATTTTGATTACCACGTCGTCCTTGAAGCGAAACCAGAACGTTGTGTCCGTGGCCTCTATTCTGCCGGCGGAGGCATCTTGTGCGACAAGTTCCCAGCCTAATGCATCTACTGCAGCCAGAGCTTTCTCGAATATCGCCTCAGCAGATTCGCCGTAGCGTTGCGTCACCAGATCGGGGTAGGCCTCATCGGTTAGCTCGATCAGGCGCTCTGGCGTCATATTGGTAGAGCCGCCATACACTAGTGTATTCGGCGCATCGGCGCGCAGTGGTACGACAGCGACAAATTCAGGGGGATTGACGCGGTTGGTAGAAATGTCGTGAATTGGCGGGTAGTTCACGCCTTCGCCAGGGCGGAAGCTCTCGGGAATGAGATAGGCAACCCAGGCCACCAAGGCGCCGATTGCAGCGAGGCTCACGAACCTGCCAGCATTCCTAAGCCTGAATAATTGGCCGACCGCAAACGTGGCGAGGGTTAGAAGTACGCAGGCCCAAGCGAGCCAGAGTCCGTATTGGTTAGCCGCGCCCAGCAGAGAGAAGCCTCGTCTGAAGTCCCACAGACCTAGCCATATGCCCGCGGCGGAGGCGAGGGTAAGCATGCCCAGGCCGAGTCCAATGGCGAGGCTGCCGATTCCGCCAATCTTGATCCAGAGTCGCTGTTTTTGCTGTTCGATGATTTCGTTAGTCATACTTGTTCCTTGATAAAGGGCTGGTCGGCGTACTGCAGGATGTTGGCGCTACGAGCGTCATCGCTGCCAGTGAAGGCGACGATGCTGTGTGCGCAGTTGTGCATTCTTGGTGGCGCCCAGAGTTGGTCCATAGTACGGCCTTCCACATGACAAAGATAAGACTTTATCAGCGCCCCGTGACTGACTAGCGCGACCTTTCGTGTGTTCGAAGTTGTTGATCTATGCGCCGACTCTATCTTCGCTACGGCGTCTACGGCCCTCTGTTGTAACTCGAAGAAGCTCTCCGCGCCTTCCACATTGAAAAGATGTGGCTGCTCCCAGAAATGACGATGTGAATCGGGCTCTCGCTTCGCTAAGTCGTCGTAGAGATGGCCCTCCCAGGGGCCGAGGAATATTTCGCGCAGTTCATCGAGATAGACGAGCTCAGCGCTCGATTCGCGGAAGGTCTGTTCCGCCGTCTGGCGTGTGCGCAGGCTGCTGCTGCAATAAATTTTCTCGAACTCGAGATGTCCAATGCGCTGCCCCAATTCCTTCGCCTGCTGTACGCCGAGCTCGGTGAGTTGAGATTCACTCTGTCCCTGAATTCTCCTTTCTCTATTCCAGTCGGTCTCTCCATGCCGAATTAGATGCAGCTCCATGCTCACGCTTCCCTATTAGCTATGTTAGTTCGCGTCCTCGAGACGGCATCTAGCCAGCCAGCGTATTGTCTCTCTCTCCAGTCATCATCCTTACCTGGTTCGAAGCGCTGGTCTAGCTGCCATTTCGCGCTAATCTGAGTTAGCGATCCGAAGATACCCGCCTGCAGGCCCGCGACATAGGCAGCTCCAAGCGCGGTCGTCTCGGTGAGTGCTGGCCGCAGCACCTCGAGAGCCAATAGGTCAGCCAGCTTCTGCATTACATAGTCATTGTTCGCCATGCCGCCATCGACGCGCAGACTAGCTACCGTGCCGCCGTCTGCCTCGATAGCCAATAAGAGGTCTCTGCTCTGATAGCAGACGGAGAGCAGGGCAGCGGTAACCACTTCCTTTATGCCACTGTCGCGAGTGAGGCCGAACAATGCACCCCTTGCCTCAGCATCCCAATAGGGCGCCCCAAGGCCGGTGAACGCGGGCACTAGATAGACGCTGAGGTCCTCGCTGGTGGCATGTGCCAGCGTCTCCGAGTCGCTCGCCTTGTCTATGAGCTGCAAGCCATCTCGAATCCACTGCATGGTGGCCCCGGCCATGAAGATGCTACCCTCGACGGCGTAGCTGGTCTTCCCGTTGAGTCGATAGGCGACGGTGCTTAGTAGTCGGTTCCTGGATTCGACTACCTCACTGCCCGTATTTAGCAGCAGAAAGCAGCCCGTGCCATAGGTGCTCTTGGCCATGCCCGCGGAGAAACAGCACTGTCCGAAGGCGGCTGCCTGTTGGTCACCGATGATGCCTGTAACGGGCAGGGCGCTGCCGAAGAATTCTGCGTCGCATTCGCCAAACTCCGCGGCGCAGTCCTCGACGCTTGGCAGCAGTGAGGCAGGAATATCGAAAATAGTGAGGAGCTCGTCGTCCCACTGCTGTGTGTGGATATTGAAAAGCTGCGTTCGTGAGGCATTCGTAGCATCGGTTCGATGGCTGTGTCCCTTGCTGAGCTGCCAAAGCAGAAAGCTATCGACGGTACCAAAAGCGAGCTCACCGGCCTCAGCCCGTGCTCGGGCCCCTGCAACGTTATCCAGAATCCAACGAATCTTACTCGCGGAAAAATAGGAGTCGATCAGCAGCCCAGTTTTTTTCTGAATACTCTCTTCAAAACCTTGCTTCTTTAGTTCTTCGCAGAATTCGCTAGTGCGGCGGTCCTGCCAGACGATGGCATTGTAGATTGGCAGCCCGGTCTGTCTGTCCCATACGATAGTGGTTTCGCGCTGATTGGTTATACCTATGCAGCGAATCTGCTCGGCGCCAATAGACGCTGCCTCGAGTGCGCTGTGGCAGCTAGCGAGTGTGCTCTGCCAAATCTCCAGCGCGTCGTGCTCGACCCAGCCGTTATTGGGAAAATGCTGCGCGAATTCCTGTTGCCCGACGGAGAGTTTATTGCCTTGCGAATCGAATACCAGAGCACGACTACTCGTAGTGCCTTGGTCGATAGCGAGTATGCAATTTTTCATACTGATGATCTCTTCGCTCAATTCAGCATTTTTCCAATCGTCTCATCGGTCTGTCCGAGGAGAATCTCAGAACATTGCAGGGATTTCAAGCATAGGAAAAAGTGTGCCTCATGTTACACTAACTGTCCGTTTTATGGGCCATTCACCCGCAAGTTCACGGGCGAAAATTAGCCATTCCACAGCCTTGGAAGTCGAGTCGTAAAGCCAATGCATGATCTTTTAGTAATCGGTGGCGGTATCAATGGAGCCGGCATCGCGGCCGATGCTGCGGGCCGCGGATTGGATGTCGTCCTCTGCGAGAAGGCTGACCTCGCCTCGGCGACCTCATCGTGGAGCACCAAGCTTATTCACGGCGGCCTGCGCTATCTGGAGTTCTACGAATTTGCATTGGTGCGCAAATCGCTTCAGGAGCGAGAAGTACTTACTGCAGCCGCGGCTCATATCATTAAGCCCTTGGCCTTTCATATCCCGCAACTACCGCATTCGCGCAGCTCACTACTGATCCGAGCAGGCCTGTTCCTGTACGACAACCTGGCGCGCCGCAAGCGTTTCGGCGGCTCGCGCTCCATTAAGATTGACCCTAAAGGGCCGCTTAACGCGGCAATAACGCGAGGCTTCGAGTATTGGGATGCCCAGGTCGATGATTCCCGCCTGGTCGTATTAAACGCGCTACAGGCAAAGCAGCGCGGCGCCCAGATACTCACACGCACAGAGTGTACAGGCATGCAGCCGCTGGAAAAGGGCTGGCGTGTCACCCTACACGATCATGCAACGAATACCGATAAGGAGGTCGACTGTCGGGCGATAGTGAATGCAACTGGCCCCTGGGTCGCCGCGCTTTCAGAACAGCTAAGCAGCGAGAAAGCGGACCACGAGGTGCGCCTGGTAAAAGGCAGTCATATCGTAGTGCCGCGAATGCATCCCGGCTCGCAGGCTTTCATGTTGCAGCATCATGACGGCAGGGTGATCTTCGTTATCCCCTGGCTGCAGGACTACACATTAATAGGCACTACCGAGCAGGAACACACGGGAAGCCTCGATAAGGTAGAAATCTCTAAAGAGGAGACTAGCTACCTGCTCTCAATAGTGAACCTTTATTTTAAGAAATCCATCCTGCATTCTGATGTGGTGTATAGCTTCGCAGGCGTAAGACCACTCATTGACGATGAAGAGCTTAACGCGAGTAAGGTGTCTAGAGACTACAACCTTGAACTAGACACGAGTCCGCACCCAATACTGTCAGTCTATGGTGGCAAGGTAACGACCTATCGCATCCTTGCTGAGGACGTATTAGGCAGATTAAAAGAGACACTGCCTCAGATGGGGCCAGCATGGACAGCAAAGGCGACACTGCCCGGTGGCGACTTCGATCTACCGGAGCATCTCTTTCAAAAAATCGTCTCCAAACATGCCTGGTTAGGGCCGGATCTAATCAAGCGCTGGCTGAACAGCTACGGCACCCTAAGCTTTAAGATTCTGGGCGATGCGAAGGGGATCGGCGACCTCGGCGTGCGCTTCGGCCACAATCTGTACCAGAAAGAAGTAGACTACCTCTGCCTTGAAGAGTGGGCGAAATCGGCGGACGATATACTCTGGCGCCGCAGCAAGCTGGGTTTGAAGTTTACTAAGGCGCAGCGAAACTCGCTCGCGAACTACATTGAAGAATCGTTTCCCGCAAACTAGCCACCGAGAGTCTTGAATGCTTGAGCTGCGCAATATTACACGTAACGAGGGGAAGCAGATCGTCATCGACGATGTCTCTCTCACGATGCAGCGCGGTGATCTGAATATACTCCTGGGACCGACTCTCTCGGGCAAGACTTCCCTGATGCGCATCATGGCTGGCCTAGACAAACCTACTAGCGGTGAGTTGCTCTTCGATGGTGTGTCGGTTCTGGGTCTGCCCGTGCAGAAGCGCAATGTGGCGATGGTCTATCAGCAGTTCATTAACTACCCCTCGCTCACGGTCTTTGAGAATATCGCCTCGCCTCTCAGAGTGGCTAGGCTCGAGCAGTCACAGATAGATAGACAAGTAGCGGAAGTGGCCGAGTTGCTGCAATTAGAGGAGATGCTGGATCGTACTCCCGATACGCTTTCCGGCGGGCAGCAGCAGCGTGTCGCGTTAGCGCGCGCGTTGATCAAGAAGGCCGATCTCGTGTTATTGGATGAGCCGCTGGCAAACCTCGACTACAAGCTGCGTGAGGAGCTGCGTGCGGAACTGCCAGCCTTGTTTGCGGCCATGGGCGCGGTGTTAGTCTACGCTACCACTGAGCCCACAGAGGCGCTCGTCTTAGGCGGCAATACTGCCTGTCTGCATCAGGGACGCATTGAGCAGTTTGGTCCAACCTTGGACCTGTATCGATCGCCTCGCCGTTTGCGTACAGCGAGGATTTTCTCTGATCCGCCATTGAATAGTGTGGCTGTGAATTGCATAGGCGGTAACCTGGAATTTGCACGCAGTCAGCGACAGACCGGCCTCGCCGCTCAGAATATTCCGGACGGTCGTTACACGCTGGCGGTGCGTCCCCATCACCTTAGTCGAGTTAGAGCGTCGCCAGCCGACGTCGCCGTCGAGGGAGTCGTTTCGGTCACCGAGCTGACAGGTTCGGAGACCTTCGTGCACTTCGCGATGGAAGAGAATTCCTGGGTTGCACTGCTTCACGACGTGCAAGATTTTGTAATAGGAAGTGCGAAGGTGTTCTATCTAAAGCCACAGCATCTGCTCCTGTTCGATGGCGCTGACGCGCTGGTCGAATGGCAACCGACAGGAGCGAGCTGACACTCAATGGCAACTATTCAGTTACAAGCATTGGCGCATCGCTACCCCTCCGCCCCCGACTACGCACTGCGTAGCATGCAGCAGATATGGAGTGACGGAGGGGCCTATGCCTTGCTCGGCCCCTCTGGCTGTGGCAAGACGACGCTGCTGAATATCATCTCGGGACTGCTACGGCCCTCGGAGGGCAGGGTGCTCTTCGACGATGTCGATGTGACAGACCTGACGACAGAGCAGCGCAACATCGCGCAGGTGTTTCAGTTTCCCGTGGTCTACGACACGATGACAGTTGCACAGAATCTTGCTTTTCCCCTGCGCAACAGAGGCATCGCAAAGAACGAGATTGAGGCGCGTGTCGCCGAAGTGCTGAAGATGTTGGACCTGAAGGGGCGAGCGAACGATAGAGCGCGTTCATTAAGTGCCGACGATAAGCAGAAGATATCTCTAGGCCGCGGCCTGGTTAGAACCGACGTGCAAGCGATTCTCTTCGACGAGCCACTGACGGTCATCGACCCCCATCTCAAGTGGCAGCTTCGTACCGAGCTGAAGAAGATCCACCAGCAGTTTCAGCATACGATGATCTACGTGACTCACGACCAGACGGAAGCGCTGACCTTCGCCGATCAGGTGATCGTGATGTACGAGGGCGCGATCGTACAGATAGGCACGCCGCAGCAACTCTTCGAGACACCCGAGCACACCTTTGTCGGTAAGTTCATCGGCTCGCCGGGCATGAATGTGTTGCCCTGCGCGGTCGACGGACATGAGGCCGTGTTCGCCGGCAATAAGATTGTGCTGGATAAGCAGATAGACAACTCAACAGCGCGCTTCGAGCTGGGCATACGCCCCGAGCACATCACACTCTCTACTAATGAGGGCATGCCGCTCACTGTGACTGCAATGGAAGATGTTGGCCGGCACGTCATCGTGCGCGGCGAGATCGCGGGTTCTGCCTTGAGTGCCTTGGTGAAGGACGGCGTCGCCATTCCTGCGAATCCCTGTGTCTCCTTCGACCTGGAGCACGTCAATCTCTATGCCGACGACTTGAGAGTCGCCGGTGGCAGGGGGGCTGAATGACATGAGCATTCAAAAGGTGCAAAACAACAAGGCCTGGCTGATGGTGCTCCCGGTGCTTATCCTCGTTGCCATCAGCGCGATTATTCCGTTGATGACGGTGGTCAACTACTCGGTGCAAGATAGCTTCGGCAACAATGAGTTTTTCTGGGTCGGCACGGAGTGGTTTCAAGAAATTCTGGCCTCGGAGCGCTTCCATAACGCGCTACTGCGGACTCTCTTGTTCTCTGGTCTGATCCTGGCTATCGAGATTCCCCTGGGCATACTCATAGCGCTAGCGATGCCGAAGCGTGGCTGGGGCGTGTCGGTCTGTCTCGTACTAATGGCCCTGCCTCTGCTGATTCCCTGGAATGTCGTTGGAACCATATGGCAGGTGTTTGGCAGAGTGGATATAGGGCTGCTGGGCCATGGGCTCGCTAGCCTCGGTATCGACTACAACTACACGCAGAATAATCTGGATGCTTGGCTGACTCTCATACTCATGGATGTCTGGCACTGGACGTCTCTGGTCGTTCTGCTCTGCTACTCGGGCCTGGTATCGATACCCGAGGTCTATTACCAGGCGGCGCGCATCGATGGCGCTTCGCGCTGGGCGGTGTTTCGTTTTATCCAGCTGCCGAAGATTAAGCGCGTGCTATTGATCGCGGTGCTGCTGCGCTTCATGGATTCCTTTATGATCTACACCGAACCGTTCGTGGTCACAGGAGGAGGGCCAGGCAATATAACAACCTTCCTCTCTATCGACCTCGTGCAGATGGCAGTGGGTCAGTTCGACCTGGGCCCGGCGGCTGCGATGTCGCTGATCTACTTCCTGATCATCCTGCTGGTCTGCTGGGTGTTCTACACGGTGATGACGAGCTACGACAACGACGAGCAGTCGAATGGCGGGGGTGCACAGTAGTGGCTATCTCGGCTCGCAACATGCTCACGGTCAAGCGCACTGGCCTGACGGTGTACATTGTGTTTCTGATGCTGCCGCTGTACTGGCTGCTGAACATGAGTTTCAAGACGAATCAAGAAATTCTGTCCACTTTCACTCTATGGCCGCAGGACTTCACTTTCGATAACTACATTACGATCTTCACCGATCCTTCCTGGTACAGCGGCTACATCAATTCGCTTACTTACGTGGTGATGAATATGGTCATCGCCATCAGTGTGGCCTTGCCTGCCGCCTATGCGTTCTCGCGTTATAAGTTTTTGGGAGACAAGCATCTCTTCTTCTGGCTACTCACTAATCGCATGGCGCCCCCGGCTGTCTTCGTGCTGCCGTTCTTCCAGCTGTATTCGGCCTTCGGCCTGATCGACACGCATATCGCCGTCGCGCTCGCGCATTGCCTCTTCAATGTTCCTCTGGCTGTCTGGATTCTCGAGGGCTTTATGTCTGGTGTGCCCAAGGAGATAGACGAGACGGCCTACATCGACGGCTATTCTTTCCCGCGTTTCTTCACGAAGATATTCACGCCTTTGATCGCCTCTGGAATCGGCGTCGCTGCCTTCTTCTGTTTTATGTTTTCCTGGGTTGAGCTGCTGATCGCGCGAACACTCACGGTGACCGATGCCAAGCCTATCAGCGCTGTTATGACTCGAACGGTTTCTGCTTCGGGGCTGGATTGGGGGGTGTTGGCTGCCGCGGGGATCTTGACGATTATTCCTGGGGCGTTGGTGATCTACTTTGTCCGGAATCATATTGC
>CAYGRR010000062.1:8931-17754 GCA_964352295.1 uncultured Pseudohongiella sp.
GGGTGCTAACGGCGAACAATCAGAGCCGCAGGCTCGTGAGTGGTTAGCACCCTGCAGGCCAACGGCCGCACCAGATAGAGGCGCCCTTTAACGACTAATGCGATCTTTCAGAGATTGGTATAGTCTTGCCCTTAGCAAGAAAACAATAAATCCAATGGCGCAGCCTGGAGTCTGAATTTCTATGAAGTCGATCCGCTTTTATTCCCTCGTCTTATCTATTGTCGTGAGTTTGCTCAGCGTCGAGCTGAGCGCTCAGGGACGTTTCTATCCTGCGGCGCGCAGTGGTGGTAACTACATGCACAACTTCTACTTCCCGCCATCTCCCAGTGCGACCCCGTGGGCGCCGGACTGGTCTCCCGATGGCGAATGGATTGCAGTAGCCATGCAGGGGAGTATCTGGAAGGTGGATCCGGACACCGGTGGTGCCTATGAGCTTACTTATAGCGATGCCTATCATTCGTCGCCGGATTGGTCTCCCGATGGGCGGTGGATAATCTATACCGCTGATTATGAGCATCAGCGGATTCAGCTCGAGATCTTGGACACCGAGACTGGAGAGACTCGCAAGCTAACCGACGATCAGGCTGTCTATACAGATCCTGTCTTCTCGCCCGATGGCAGCAAGGTTGCTTACGTCTCCACCAATCCCAGTGGCTACTTCAATGTGTACGTTCGCGCGATCGCGAATGGACAGTGGACGGGTGCGCCGGTTGCGGTGAGTCGCGATAACGAGTACGGCAGCAATCGACTGTATTTCGGTAGTGGCGATATGCACATCACCCCGGCCTGGTTGCCGGGGGGCGATGAGTTGCTGATCGTATCGAATAGGAACGTGCCGCTGGGCTCGGGCAATGTATTGCGCGTGCCCGCAGTCGAGGATGGGATTCTAGAGGCCACTACGGTCCTCGCCGAGCAGACGCTGTATCGGACGCGCCCGGATGTGTCTATCGATGGCCGCAGATTTGTTTATACCTCTACTAGCGGTTCTGCCGATCAGTTTAATAACTTGTATGTGCAGCCGACCCAGGGTGGCGAGCCTTACAAGATGACTTTTTTTGAGCACGATGCGTTTCATCCGCGTTGGTCGCCAGATGGCGAGTGGATAGCGTTTATCTCTAATGAGGGTGGGTTGCCTCAGCTGCAGCTGCTCGAGACTTATGGCGGCAAGCTGATTCGTGTAGCGATGAGCGAATTGCATTTCAAGCGTCCTATGGGATTTCTGAAGGTTCGAGTCGTGGATGGCAGTGGTGCTGCAACTCACAATCGTGTGCACTTGGAGGCCTCCGATGGCAAGTTCTATACGCCGAACGATGCCTATGCACGCGCAGGCACGCGTGGCGATCTGATATTTCATAATGCGGGCGAGTTTGAGCTGACGTTACCCGTGGGCGAGACTTCGCTGAATGTGGTTAAGGGCTTCGAGTATCTTCCGCAGGCTGTCGAGGTGGTGATAGCGCAGGGCGAGGTTGCGCAGTTGACTGTTGAGTTAGAGCAGATGACGGACATGGGGGCGAAGGGTTGGTATAGCGCCTCTACCCATGTGCATGCGAACTACGGGGGTAACCTGCATAACACACTCGAGAACTTGATGATGATGTCACGCGCCGAGGATCAAGACTTAGTGCTCGAGCAGGTGGCGAACAAGGACAATCGTATCCTCGATTACCAGTTCTTCGTGCCCGGTGGTGGGCAGCACCCGATCTCGGAGAAGGATCAGATCGTAGTGGTAGGTCAGGAGTATAGGCCGCCGTTCTATGGTCATGTGTTCATGTTTGGCATGCGCGAGCATCTTATCTCCCCGTTTGTTACCGGCTACGAGGGCACGGCTATCGAGAGCCTGTACCCGAGCAATACTGATATGTTTCTGAAGGCTAAGGCGCAGGGCGCTATAACAGGCTATGTGCACCCCTATCTGGGCGAGGAAGACCCGTTGGAGGGTAATCTCGGCGGTGGTAAGGGGTTCATGGTGGATGCGGCTCTGGGCACTACCGACGCCCTGGAGTGGTCGGACTCGGCGACATCCGGGTTCTACCCCTTGTATGCGGTCTGGAATAACGGCCTGCGGGTAACGGCAACTGGCGGCGAAGATTCCATATCTTCCCTGCATAGGAGCAAGCTGGTCGGCTCTTATCGTACCTATGTGTATACCGGAAACCTTGGTTTGGATATGGATGCGTGGTTTACGGGGCTGAAACGAGGCCGCGCCTTCGTGAGCTCGGGTCCGCTGTTGGAGATGCAGGTGGGTAGTGCGTTGCCGGGTGATACGGTGCAGCTGCCGGCTAGCGGCGGTGAGGTTACGATCTCGGGTCGCCTGCGCTCTATCACCGAGTTGGAGGAGGTGGCGCTCGTCTGTAATGGCGAGCTAGTTGAGACGTTCCCACTCCGTAGAAATCGCAATAGCCTGGATATTTCATTCGAGCACAGGATCGAGCGTAGCGGCTGGTGTCATCTGCGTACCGAGGGGGAAGAGGAGCAGCGCTTCCCAATGGACGTCGGTTATGCACAGGCGTTTACGAACCCGGTCTGGTTTCAGGTGGGTGATGAGCCGATTCGAAATCCGCAGTCGGTAGACTATGCGATCCGCTGGATCGATAAGCTGCAGGAACTTGCAGACGCATGGCCAGGTTGGCGTTCAGAGACCGAGCGGGCTCACGTCTTCGGGCAGTTTGAAGCCGCGCGTCAGGTCTATAGGAGTAAGCTCGACTAGTCTGCGTCGACGGCAGCTGGGGTATCGGAGGCATCGGCCTGTCTGAGTAGTCCGATACCTAGCACTGCGAAGCCAACCGAGACGAAGGCGTTGAAGTAGTTGAAGAACGCATAGGGCAGGTAGTCGAGCACCGGTACACCTAGTGTGGCTGCGTAGAATGCGCCCGCCGTAGTCCAGGGGATTAGTCCAGTTGTTAGCGTTGCGCCTTCTTCGACCGAGCGGGACAGTATGGACTTATCTAGGCCCTGCTGTCCGTATTTCTCTTTGAACAGCTGGCAGTTCAGGATGATGGAGATGTAGGCCTCTCCCATCGCCATGTTTCCGATAAGGCCGGAGCAGATGGTAGTCGCTACGAGAGCGGCGGCATGTTGAATGCGCTGGATAACCCCAGTCAGTAGCGTGGCCAGGAAACCGGCGCCATGCAGTATCCCTCCCAGCGCCAGCGCCATCAGCGCGAGTATGAGGGTCCAGCTCATGCTGGCGATGCCGCCGCGGCCTAGCAGATCATCAAGGCTTGCTATGCCCGTGTTACCTCGCGTGTTTTCCCACAGGCTGTTGAGAGCGGCCACACTCCCTTGTCCCTGATACGCGATCGCGATCAAGACGGCAATCACCACACTTATCGACATCGTTATCTCTGCTGGCACCTTGCGGATGCTCAGAACCGCGAGAACGATTAAAGGCAGCAGAGTAATCAGTGGTGAGAGATTATAGGTTTGGGCAAGCGCATTCTGAATGTTGGTAACTTCGTAGGTATCGAACTCGCTATTGCCATAGCCGCTGCCGAGCACCAAGAAAACGATGAGCGCCAAAATAAAGGAAGGCGCGGTCGTGAACAGCATCGCGTAGATGTGTCGATACAAGTCGGTTCCCGCACTCATCGCGGCCAGATTAGTCGTGTCTGAGATTGGCGACATCTTGTCACCGAAGGTCGCGCCGCAGACTATCATGCCGGCAACCAGAGGTAGGGGTATGCCCATGGCAGAACCGATGCCGATGAACACCACGCCAAGAGTGCCGACGGTCCCCCAGGAGGTGCCGGTCGCTAATGACATGAGCGCACACAGCAACATGCCCACGGCTAAAAACAGCGAGGGAGAGAGCCAGTCCAGGCCGTAGTACATGAGTGTCGCTATTGTGCCGCTCTGCATGAAGCTGGCGATGACCATGCCTATGAGCACGAAGATGTAGATGGCGGGCAATGCGCGAGTGATCGCATCGCTCATAAGTTCGCGAATGTCCGGGTAGCCATAGCCCAGCGAATAGGCGTGCAGCCCAACCCAGAGCAGGCACAGGAACATCAGGCTATGAAGGCCAACGCCCATCACGAACAGGCCGATAACGATAATACCTATGACCCCGAGGAAGCAGAGAATAGCTTGAGCTAGGCTGCTTTGACGGGTATGGGCGCTGGGCTTTGAGGTCATTCAGGCAGCATATAAACAATTGGGGTGAGAGTAAAATTTTGCTAAGCTCAGACCTCTTGAAATAGACGCACAAACGCAGATAGGAAGCACCGATGGACCTCTCTTGGATGGCCTGGACACAGCCCACAGCGATATTCTTCGGTGTCATTGCGACGCTGCTGCTAGCTATGTCGATCTGGGAGGTTTTCAGTCCGGGTGGCGCTCCACGCTTCGGTATTCTTCGCTTCGAAACCACTCGAGGAGACAGGTTATTCGTCTCGCTGCTTGGTAGCGCGTTTATCTGCATGGCCTGGTTACTGTTTGCGGGCCTCAACCTGTGGTGGGGGCTGGCCGCCTGCTTAGTCTATGCCGTGTTGGTTTTTCTGTTTGTCTAGGAAGGAATTTTTTGCAGTGCGCCACGCAGCTTAAGGCGGACGAATTTAATCAGAAGGGGTTTGGCATGATTGCTCGTGAATTAGGATTTCCAAGAACGCTGCTCAGCTGTGCGGTATTTCTAGCGACGCTGAGCACGGCTGTGGCCGATGTCGAAGACGCCCAGCGCTGGCTGCCGGAGTTTCAGCCCTCGACACTCAGTAACGAACAGCAGCTCGCCGAGATGCAGTGGTTCATTGACGCGGCGCGGCCCTATGCCGGCATGGAGATCAAGGTAGTCTCCGAAACCATAACGACCCACGAGTATGAGGCGCAGGTGTTGGCGCGGGCGTTCAGCGAGATCACTGGCATTCAGGTCACGCACGATCTGATAGGCGAGGGCGACGTCGTCGAGAAGCTGCAGACACAGATGCAGTCGGGCGAGAATATCTATGACGCCTACGTGAATGACTCAGACTTAATAGGCACACACTTTCGCTATCAGCAGGTGCGCAACCTAAGCGACTGGATGGCGAGCGAGGCGAGCGAGGTTACATCGCCTACTCTGGACTTAGAAGATTTTATTGGCATTTCATTCACTACAGGGCCCGACGGCAAGGTCTATCAGCTGCCGGATCAGCAGTTCGCGAATCTGTATTGGTTTCGCTATGACTGGTTCACCGATCCAGCTCTGAAGCAGCAGTTCAGCGACAAGTATGGCTACGAGCTAGGCGTGCCGGTGAACTGGTCAGCCTACGAGGACATCGCCGAATTTTTCAGCAACGATGTCGGCGAGATCGATGGGCAGAAGGTCTATGGTCACATGGACTACGGTAAAAAGGATCCCTCACTAGGCTGGCGCTTCACTGATGCCTGGCTGTCAATGGCGGGCGCCGGTGACAAGGGCAGTCCTAACGGTCTTCCTGTGGATGAGTGGGGTATCAGGGTAGAAGGCTGTCGTCCAGTCGGTTCGACAGTCGAGCGCGGCGGCGCCACCGATGGGCCCGCGGCGGTCTATTCGGTGACTAAATATGTAGACTGGCTGCAACGCTACGCGCCGCCAGAGGCAGCTGGCATGGTATTCAGCGAGGCCGGCCCGGTGCCTGCCCAGGGCAATATCGCACAGCAGATATTCTGGTATACAACCTTTACCGCAGACATGGTGCTGCCGGGCTTGCCGGTGATGAACGACGATGGCACGCCCAAGTGGCGCATGGCGCCGTCGCCACACGGCGCGTACTGGGAGGAAGGTCAGAAGCTGGGCTATCAGGATGCGGGTGCCTGGACACTGATGAAGTCGACGCCTGTAGACAGGGCGAAGGCAGCATGGCTGTACGCCCAGTTCGTTACCTCGAAGACCGTCTCGCTGAAGAAGAGCCACATTGGGCTTACTGTTATTCGCGACTCTGACATCCGTCATGAGAGCTTCACTGAGCGTTCTGCAGAGCTAGGCGGTCTGGTGGAATTCTATCGCTCGCCCGCACGCGTGCAATGGACACCTACCGGCACCAATGTCCCGGACTATCCCAGACTCGCGCAACTGTGGTGGCAGAATATCGGTGATGCATCCTCTGGCGCGAAGACTCCACAGGAGGCGATGACGGCGCTAGCGGTAGCCCAAGAACGCTTGTTGCAGAGATTGGAGCGAGCTGGCGTATTGGGTGAATGTGGGCCACAACTGAACGAGCCGCAGAGCCGAGAGTACTGGTTAAGCCAGCCCGGCGCACCGAAGCCGAAGCTGGATAACGAGAAGCCACAGGGAATCACTATCGACTACGATGAGCTGGTTAGCTCATGGCAATAAGCTTTCCTTCGCCGCGTTAACTAGTGGACTGTATGACTAGTCAGAATGTTTGCCGGTTGTTCGAGTGGCTGCTGTCGATCCAGAGCTGCCGCTCACAACAATCGAAAATTCAAGTCGTCGTGGATCAATGAGCAGCACACTACTCCTCTTTACAATTCTCGCTTGTGAGATAGCCTTCTGGCTTTTTCTCGTGCTCGGCTTGACTAGCCGGTACATATTTAAAATGAACCGCTTAAGTTCGTTTCTGCTTTACTCTATTCCAATAATTGACCTAATACTTCTCGCAGCCACGGTTGTTGATCTGCGCGCTGGCTCGGTCGCGACATTCGCTCATGGATTAGCGGCAGCCTATCTGGGGTTCACCATTGCGTTTGGTCGAATCACCATCGAATGGGCAGACGGAGTTTTCGCGCGCCGTTTTGCAGATGGGCCGCCTGCAGTAAAGCCGCCTGGTCATGGATGGGAACTACTGCTGTATGAATTAAAGTGGTTCGGACGCTGCCTGCTGGCAGTTTCGGTTACCATCCTACTTTCCTATTTAGCCATACTGCTGGTGGACGACCCTTCTAGGACTGAAGCCTTCGAGCTATGGATGCAGCTCCCGTTAATCACGGCGAGCTTTTGGTTCGTTTTCGGTCCCTTGTGGAGTCTGCTTTTTTGTTGGTTTCCCCGGCGAGATTAGCACTTGCGCCGCAATATGATTGAGCAGCTTGGCTGGGCTTTAGGCAGGTTGATCAGACCGATAGTGGCACCTAACAGAATAAGCGTGATCGTCAAAAGTTGTGTCGTATAGGTCCGTCGCTCGGGTCTGCAATCGACTGTGAATTCAACTGATCAACCCAAAGCGGACCTTGTGCTTTTCTCAGTAGAAATACTAGATTGCTTGCGAATTATAGTGCTCGTATTTCAAGCCATAGATGGACAGTCAGAACGAATGCGAATATGTATCTAAAAAATAGCGCAGTAGAAGTAGTATCGCTGAACGCTCCAATTTTCTCGACATTCAATTTATTCACACGGAAAACTTAGTTTGAAGGCGTCCAACATGAGTACTTGTACTGAGGCACTTTTCTCTGCTTTTGTATCCCGCGCCTGCTTTCTCACCATCGAGACTATTTCATCAATATGCATAGACACACCTAGAGGCGGGCAGGTAATTTTTGCGTCTGGATGTGATTCGTATACAGTTTGTGTGTATGTCGCCAGCATCTGAATCATCTCGCTAAATCTCATGATGACTTGTTGATTGCCGGGTTGCCCAGATTCGACAGAATCGATTTCAGCTTGCAGCTCTTGCCATGTCATCGCCTGCAGGGAATTGTGGATGAACAAAGCGCAAAAC
Organism: uncultured Pseudohongiella sp.; assembly: GCA_964352295.1. Taxonomy (GTDB): domain Bacteria; phylum Pseudomonadota; class Gammaproteobacteria; order Pseudomonadales; family Pseudohongiellaceae; genus UBA9145. The sequence goes on from CAYGRR010000062.1 coordinate 16,563, forward strand.
GTTAAAAGTAAGATTTTCATAGAAAATTCCAGATTAAATTTAATTATTGTTTTGCGATAATAAATTATTGTATTACAATGTCAAATATTATTCATTCTGAACAATCGAAGGATGTGAACAATGGACAATAACCTGAAAATTCAACGTGTAAGCGGACTCATGCAATTGGCTTGTAGTGCTTATATTCTGTTAGCCCCTCTGTTTGTTCTAGGGTTTTGGATGAACTTCACGCGATTTGGGCCAGAACTAGCGGCCTACCAAAATCTGCCCATTCGGTTGGATTATTTGGGCACCCTGAATCTGTTTCTCGCCGGAGTGACTAGTGCAATTCCAGTGGGACTTATCATGTATGGCGTGTGGCGCCTACGGAGACTATTCGGTCTCTATAGGACAGGCTCTTTGTTCACTGCAACCAATGCGGGACATTTGCATGCATTCGCTACAACCCTCTTAGCCAGCGTAGTATTAGGACCGTTGATTAGTGTTCTTACTAGTTTCTTTTTGACCATGAGCAATCCCCCTGGGCAGCGTAGTATTAGCCTGAGCTTTTCCAGTAATACACTCGGCATCTTATTCATAGCGGGCGTGTTCTTTGCGATTGCTTGGATCATGCGCGAAGGGCACCGACTGGCTGCCGAAAATGCTGAGTTCATTTAAGCTCATGAGCATAATTGTCAATCTTGATGCTATGTTAGTACAGCGAAAGAAACGCTCGAAACAACTAGCCGAGTATGTAGGTATTACTGAGCAAAATATTTCACTACTAAAAACGGGGCGAGTAAAAGGCATTCGCTTTAACACATTAGAAAAGATATGCGAGTTTTTGGAGTGTCAGCCCGGCGATATTCTGGTGCATGAAAAAACGCCAGACACTGACAAAGACATTATGTAGATTGAGAGTCTGCATTTGGCGCCAAGGGGGCATTGGCCCTCAAGCCTTCCCGGAGATTGCCAGCAGGGGAATTCTCGGAAAAATCTACTTGCTAACCTGCGCCGCTAACACCTTGAGTCGCTCCGACCATTGATGCTTAATCTCGTCGGCGTAGAGTTCCAGCGTTTGATCGATCTGCATCGAAAGCTTGAGTTTGGTTTTGCCATCCTGAACATCGAGGCTGAGGTTGATCTTGCTCTTGTGGACGTTCTGCTTCGCAGACTCTCTCCAGGTGAAGCTTAATCGATTCGGTCGGTCTAT
>CAYGRR010000063.1:0-6398 GCA_964352295.1 uncultured Pseudohongiella sp.
TAGTGCGAATAGGTGTGCTTTTAGGACTAGCGTTACTCGCGACAGGCATTGCAACACAATCTCAATCCGGCGGCGCAGAATCTGCTGATTTCTTACAAGGCTTATTTCGCGGACTTACGCTTCTATTTAGCTAGATTGAAAGCGCATTTCTGGATGTTGCTATTTACGCCATTCCAAACATTGGCCTGCTGTACAATATTGACTACTTCGTAGCATCAATCCGAAAAGTTGAATTTAAGGGAAGATAATTATGAAATTTTCTAGGAAGATCGTTCAATTACTGACAGGCATGCTCATCTTAAGCCTGGCCCCAATAGCCGCTAGCGCTGACGATGCTGACGATGTCCTCGCCGTAGTGCAGAGATGGGCAGAGCTAGAGACCGACCTTGAGGCCCAAGCCGAACTAGTAACCGCAGATCGAATTCAAGTTTTCGAGATGTGGCGCCGCGCGGATCAGGCACAGAACCTGCGCGTGCAGCTAGCTAAACGAGCAGCCACACTGAAGCTGGATCCTGACTGGGATGTGATCGTAACTATTGAGGCGCCAATTGTTCGTGTGTATGGGGATGATGCTGCTGTTGTGAGCTTTAAGCGTATGTATGAAGTAATCCCAGGGAACGCACCGCCGAGGCCCCTATACCAGACCTATATTTCTATGACCTTGATCAAGGTACGCGGGGAGTGGAAGATAGCCCACATGCATGGATCAACTGCCTGACGGTTCTAGCCTGCTAGGCATTAGAGCAATAAGTAGCAGGCATTTGCGCTTCTCTAGTTCTGGGCGAGCTGGAACTGACGTGAAGACTGTTTTATTGGCACGAACAACACTACACTTGTGAACTCAGCAAGATCACTTTGAGGGACTCAACCATGTCTAGTTCAAACCGCGAAGCAGCAAGGTATGGAGTAACGTTCGGCACAGCACTTGCCATTGCAATCTCTTGGAGCACCAACAAATCCGTCCTCTGGGCGGTGCTCCACGGCCTGCTGTCTTGGTTCTATGTAATCTGGCATGTGGTAACCAGGTAGGCACATCGTGCGGCTGACCCTTCGGGCGGCAGATTGCTCAAACTGAATCGAGATAAACCGAACGCATGCGAACCCTGGAGCCTGCAAGATGCTATTCATTAGAAGAGAAAAATTCCGCAGCCTACTTTTCTTAGGGCTTCTATCACTGACTGCGTCATTCTATAGCGCCGCACAAACTTCCCCGCTGACACCTGTATTAGAGAGCCATGTGTTTAGTTATTCTCTGCTAGAGGTGGATTCAGCTGTTAGCACGCAACTCGAATCTCTGCGCGCCGAAATCATGGCCAGCGCCACTGGCCGCGGTGCGATAGATTTTGCGACATGGACCTTCGCCGCCAAGCCGGCAGACGCGCCCTTCGCGGGGCTGACTGAGAATCAGATCGTCGTGATGTTCGCCTGGCCAAGGGCCGCCACCGAGCAGATTGATGCGTTTAACGCGTCTCTGAGAAACCAAGATCGGCTGAATGTTGTATCCAGCCGACTCTTCGAGGCGATCCACCTTCCCGGCGGCCTGGAGGTTCCAACCGGTTCGGGCTTCTATGTGCATCGCGAAGAAAAGTATAGCCTGGAGAACGTGCGCGATGCCGTACGGCTGAGCCAGGAAGCGTGGGTCACCTGGGAACCGCACTGGGGCGTAGTGATAGTTGGCCTCTTTAGAGAGTTGGGCGAGCCAGCCGATTTCGACAATCTAAACAGAATCGCGTGGTACCCAAGCCACGCTGCCTGGCTGGACACGCGCAACTTTGCGGAAGACCCAGAATCGGCTGCGCGCTTCAGAGAGCGACGAACACTGCTCATCCCCGGTTCTGGAATCGCGATCGCGACGGATAGGATTCAGCCTTGAACCCCTGTCTCACCGTGACGATAGCCTGCTAATTGTAAGACTTTTACTGCCTCACGGTTTTGAAGACGGAGATCACGGTAAAGCGCATTAGCAAGCTGCTATTCTCCTCTTGCTGGCAAATTCTGTGAGGTAGCTACTGCAATGAGAAATCTCAATGCCTTCCTGATTGTACTTCTAATCGCGTTCTACCTCTTCGGTGGAGACGAGAGCGAGGCTCCAACTCCTGTAGCCCCAGCGCCTCCGGTAGCAACTGGGCAGGTCACGCTCCGAGACGCGCCCGCGGCAACAGCAACTGCTGAATTCGGTAGGGCAGATGTAGGGCGGCAGATTCGCGGTTCGGGTTCGGTTGTGCGCGTACTTTCCGATGACAACGACGGCTCCAGACACCAACGATTTATCCTGAGACTGGCTTCCGGGCAAACGCTTCTCGTCGCTCACAATATCGACCTCGCTCCACGTATCGACGGTATTGCTGTCAACGATGTCGTTGAGTTCTACGGCGAGTACGAGTGGAACTCACAGGGCGGCGTGGTGCATTGGACACACCACGATCCGAATGGCCGACACACGAACGGCTGGCTTAGAAGCAAGGGCCGCAGCTATCAATAATTGATCCTTGCTCTGCAGACTGGATAGCCAAGCCAATCGCACCCACACGTTCCTATTTCCCTCACTTAATGGTAATTTCTCCTCCTACTTTTAGTTAATCTAATTGCTAGCACCAACCCCAGAAGAATAATCGAGCCAAGAGGTAGCTATGAAACTCGGCCCCCAGACTTTTTCCAGATTTATTACTCCCCTCGCCTGCCTACTCGCGCTGCTATTTTCTGTAAGCGCAGTGGCACAGTCGGGAACCTTTCGAGCCAGGCTGTCTCCCATGCCCACGACCCCACAGACGGTAACGACGATTACCGGCGAGGGGGAGGTCATTCTCACACTCAGCGGCAACACTCTCACGGTTAGCGGAAACTTCGCGGGCATGAATTCGGCCGCGACTATGGCGCATGTGCACAATGGGCCGCCGGCGCAGCCGGGTCCGGTGGTGCATCAGCTCGAGGTGACGAAGATGCCTGCGGGTGAGATCAGCGCGGTGTTGGAACTCACGGATGAGCAGGTCACGGCACTACACAACAATGCACTCTATATTCAGGTGCATAGCGAAACGAATCCTCCCGGCGAATTGCGCGGCTGGATTTTCGCCAGAAATTAATCGAGGTCTCGCATGAAAATAATTCATAACAATACAACTCGCACCCTTCTCGGCTCCGCCCTCGTTCTGCTACTCGCCGCCTGCGGTGGCGAGAGCACGCAACAGGAGGCAGCACCCGTTGCCACTGCCGCCGTAACGTTTAACTCGCAGGCAGCCGATGGCGCCGCTGCATTTGCCAGCAACTGCGCCGCCTGTCATGGCGCGGAGTTAGAGGGCACTACGCTAGGTCCTATACTCTCCGGCGGTGCCTTTCTGCAGCGCTGGGGAACCCAGACACCGGCGCTGTTACTCAATAACATTCAGGCCAATATGCCCCCCGGTGGTAATGACAGTATCAGCGATGAGGACTACACCAATATCGTCGCGCATATACTGGCTTCTAACGGGGTAGATGCGGTGAGCGCAGCACTCACCGCGAGTACGGACTTTGAGATTGGCGATAACATCTCCGCGGTTGTGCAGCAGCGCGCACGACCAGAACCCGAGCCACCGCAGGGCATAACCGTGGCCGGCCGGATCGAGAACTTCACTCCTATTACCGATGCCATGTTGGAGAATCCAGATCCGGCCGACTGGCCGATGCATCGCCGCAATTACTACGGCCACAGCTACAGCCCGCTCGATCAGATAAACACCGAGAACGTGGGCGGCATGACACTGGAGTGGGTGTGGAATATGCACGAGGGCGATTCAGAGCCTGCCCCACTCGTCTACGACGGCATCATGTATCTGATCAACCCCGGCAATGTTATCCAGGCTTTGGATGCGGCGACCGGTGAATTGATATGGGAGAACTGGGCAGGCCCGGCAAACCGCCAGGACATGCGCAACATCGCCATCTATAACGACAAGATCATTCAGGCTACAACCGACGCACGCCTCGTTGCACTCGACGCGCGTACCGGCGAGCAAGTCTGGGAGACTGAGGTTGCCGATGCCACGAAGGGTTTCTCTAACTCGAGTGGCCCCATCGTTGCCGACGGCAAGGTCATCCTCGGCCTCGCCGGCTGCGCACGTTATATCCCTGAGGATTGCTACATCAGCGCCCACGATGCCAATACTGGCGAGTTGGAGTGGCGCTTCAACACCATCGCCAAGGCGAACGAGCCTGGCGGCGATACCTGGGGCGAACTGCCGGACGTGTTCCGTGCCGGTGGCGAGACCTGGATTACCGGCAGCTACGATCCCGAGCTCAAGCTAACCTATTGGGGCACCGCGCAGCAGAAGCCCTGGGTACCAGTCAGTCGACACCTCACCATCGACGATGTTGGCCTGTTCACGAATTCGACCGTCGCCGTTAGTACCGATACCGGCGAACTGGATTGGTTCTTCCAGCATGTTCCAGCCGAGGCGCTGGACCTCGATGAAGTGTTCGAGCGCATCTTGGTGAATCGTGGGGATGACAAGCTAGTGTTCTCCCTGGGTAAGTACGGCATCCTCTGGAAGAACGACCGCGTCTCTGGCGAGTTCAAGGCTTACAAGGAGACTGTTTTCCAGAATGCCTTTACCAACATCGATGCCGAGACTGGTCTGGTTACCTACCGTGAGGATATTCAGAACGCGCAGCTGAACGAGTGGACATCGGCCTGCCCGAGTAGCGCAGGTGGCAAGGACTGGCATTCCATGACCTACCATCCACCTACTGGCACCATGATCGCGCCACTCAGTCAGACCTGCCTGGAGAATGCAGCGCGCGAGGTTGCGCTGGTGCAGGGTGGGGGCGGACTTGCCGCGAGTCGCAAGTTCTTTGAGATGCCGGGCACAGATGGCAACCTCGGCAAGATCGGCGCCTACAACGTGGACACCATGGAAGAAGTGTGGAGCTATCAGCAACGCGCGTCTTTCCATACTGGCACGATGTCGACTGGTGGCAATCTGGTATTCGTTGGCGATCTTGACCGACGCTTCAGAGCGTTCGATGTCACCACCGGCGAGATCGTCTGGGAGACTAGGCTAGGCACGTCAGTTCAGGGCCACCCGGTATCCTTCGCCGTGGATGGCAAACAGTACATCGCCGTAACCGCAGCATTAGGCGGTACGAGTCCGCGCGCGGTGCCTGGTGTAATTCTTACGGAGATTAACTACCCACGCTGGGGCAACGCGGTTTATGTGTTTAGTCTTCCGGACTAAAAGATAGCGGGTACTGTTATTCTCTTAGTCTCTCTTTCGAAGCCCGGTTTGTTATTAACGAATCGGGCTTCGATCGTTTAGCTCGAACACTTTTTTGGAGGCTACGGCCTCCTACCTCTCTTGGAGTAATACGGCATGGCACAACGTTACGATGGGATGAAACCGGAGCACATCGCCTTTATCGAGAAGCAGAAGATTTTTTTCGTGGGCACTGCCGCCGACGATGGCACGGTCAATGTCTCTCCGAAGGGCTGGGATAGCCTGCGAGTGCTGGGGCCCAACCGCATAGCCTGGATGAACATCACCGGCAGCGGCAACGAGACGGCAGCGCACCTGGCACAGAATTCGCGAATGACCATGATGTTCTGCGCCTTCGATGGCAACCCGAAGATTCTGCGACTGTACGGCAAGGCGGTGGCGGCGCACCCGCGCGACGAACAGTGGGCGGAGCTCTCCAAGTTGTTTGCGCCACACGAAAGCGCGCGACAGTATGTGGATTTTCAGATCGATCTAGCGCAGACCTCTTGCGGCTACGGCGTGCCCTTCTATGACTTTACTAGCGAGCGCGATAACATGGACCGCTGGCTCGCCTCCAGGGGCGAAGCAGGCATCGAGGAATACTGGCGCGAGAAAAATCAGGTCAGCCTAGATGGCCTGCCTACACATATTTTCAAGCTAGACTAACTAGCCCCCCGATAAGGATCGAATGGCCCATGAATGACGAAACCGCAGATGCAGCAGAAGACGCCGAACCCATCATCGAAGAAAAGCCCTCCAACATCGGGCGCATCGAATGGATGGATCTAACCGTTCATAACGCCAGTAGTGTACGAGACTTCTACAAGTCGGTAGTCGGATGGACGAGTAGCGATGTCGACATGGGCCACTACAACGATTTCAATATCAACCTGCCCGATACCGGCGAAACGATAGCAGGCGTCTGCCATGCCAAGGGCAGCAATGCGAATATCCCTAGCCAGTGGCTGATGTATGTGCGCGTGGAGAGTGTCGCTCGCAGCGCGGAGCGCTGCAAGAAGATGGGCGGCGAGGTGTTGGATGGGCCTAGGCGAATGGGCGGCAGTAGCTTCTGCGTCGTTCAGGATCCTGCCGGCGCGGTCCTTGCTCTGCTTTCGGACTAACGTGCAGGCCTCAGAGGGCGCGCATCTGGCGAGCCTGTGTGATTAT
>CAYGRR010000063.1:6498-17247 GCA_964352295.1 uncultured Pseudohongiella sp.
AAGTCTAGAGGCTGGCAAGGGTATCGTGGGCGATCGCTATCACACGCGTTCCATGGAGTATTTGGCGGCGGGTGATGAGGTGCAATCGAATCACATAAGTCTGATCTCAAAGGAAGAGCTGGACGCCTTCCTGGCGCGCAACGACGCCAATATCAACTACCGGGACTTCCGCCGCAACGTGTTGACTAGCGGCGTTGATCTCTACACATTGATTGGCAAGAAGTTTAGGCTCGGCAGCGCCTTGTGCCTAGGCATCGAAGACTGCGCACCCTGCGCGTTTCTCGCTGCGACTGTGCACCGATCGGTTCTTCCGGAGTTAGAGAAAAAGGCTGGGCTACGCGCAATCATTCTTGAAGACGGTGACCTGAATGTCGGCGACACAATTACGCCGGCAGTGGATTAGCATGCAGCACCCCAACTCTCTGCTGCAGAACCTAAAGACACGTCCACACTGGATGAACGCGCTGATGCTGTTCTGTGGGTATATGACCTTCGTCTATTTACCCTGGGATGTGTTGCTAAAACCCCTAGAGGAAGATCAGGAGGTGTGGTTCGGCCTGCTCTTCACTGGCTGGGCCGCTAAGGCCGGCGGCATGCTGCACTGGGCTGTTTACGGCGCGGGGTTCTGGGGATTCTGGAAGATGCGTCGCTGGATGTTTCCGTGGGCCAGTCTCTATACGACACAGATCGCCTTGGGTATGTTCATTTGGAGCTTCCTCGACGAGAGAGGCGGCGGCACGACGAGCGGCCTATTGGTCGCAATTCCCTTTCTCGCGCTTGCCACCGCGCTGTGGCGAACGAAGCACTTCAGGGCAGATGCCTCCCCGGAAGTCGTTGCCGAGACGAACTAAGGTTTTCAGGCAACAGCGTGATGAGCGCAGGGTCGTTTGGGCCTGGTGTTGCGAAATAACTGAGGGTCCACTCGACTGCCGTTGCACCGGCAGTCTAGCGTCAAGTCCTTAAGCGTTGCGAAGCTTCTCTAACTCTTCCCAGCGCGCGTAAGTCTTCTCCAGTTGACTCTGCGCCTGCGCTACCTGCTTCAGCGTTTCTTCTACAGCCTTTCCATCCCCGTCCTTGTTATAGAACTCAGGCCGCGACATGATTTCTTCGAGCTCGGCCTGCTTAGCCTCTAGCTTCTCGATCTGAGCCGGCAATGCGTCGAGCTCGCGTTGATCCTTGTAGGAGAGTTTAGTGCTAGTCGCCTTCTTCGGCTCGGCCTTCTTCTCTGCCGATTTCGCTGCAGCTTTTCCGCTCTGCTTCTCCTCGGACTCGAAACTCACCAGGCTATTACCTCTGCGCGCCCAGTCGCTGTAGCCGCCGACGTATTCGTTCACCTGTCCGTTACCCTCGAACACCATGAGGCTAGTGACAACATTGTCCATGAACTGCCTGTCGTGGCTCACGAGCAATACCGTGCCTTCGAACTTCAGCAGGATGTCTTCCAGTAGTTCCAGCGTCTCGATGTCCAGGTCGTTCGTTGGCTCGTCGAGCACGAGAATGTTCGCCGGCCGGCTGAACACCTTCGCGAGAATCGCCCGATTCTGTTCTCCGCCAGAGAGCGCCTTCGCAGGAGTTCGAATCCTCTCTGGCGCGAAGAGGAAGTCTCCGAGGTAACTGATAATGTGTTTGCTCTGGCCGTTGATCTCGATGTAGTCCTGACCGCCGCTGACGTTGTCGATCAGATTCTTCTCCATGTCCAGATGTTCACGCAGCTGATCGAAGTAGGCGATCTCTAACTTCGTGCCCAGCTTGACGCTGCCTTCCTGCGCGGTCAGCTTTCCCAAGAGAATCTTGAGCAGTGTCGATTTACCGGCGCCGTTGGCACCGACTATGCCGATCCGGTCGCCGCGCATGACTGTGGTTGAGAAGTTCGTGATGACGGGCCTGCCATCGAAGCTATGGCTGATGCCTTCCAGCTCCGCCACGATCTTGCCCGAACTCTCAGTCTTGTTAACCTTGAACTTGGCACTGCCCTGCAGCTCTCGGCGCTCGCCTCTCTCGCGTCGCAGCGCCTCTAGTGCGCGCACTCGGCCTTCGTTCCTTGTGCGCCGCGCCTTGATGCCCTGTCTAATCCACACTTCTTCTTGGGCGAGCTTCTTATCGAACAGCTTGTTCGCCTTCTCTTCACTAGCCAGCTGCTGCTCGCGAAACTCAAGAAACTTGGTGAAGGTGCCGTCGAACTCATACAGGTGGCCCCTGTCGATCTCCACGATCTTGTTCACGACGTTCTGCAGGAAGGTTCTGTCGTGAGTCACGAGCAGTACCGCACCGCTGTAGTCTTGCAGTTGTTTTTCCAGCCACTCTATCGCCGGCACGTCGAGATGGTTCGTCGGCTCATCGAGCAGCAGCAGTTCTGGCTCTCTCACTAGAGCGCGCGCCAGTGCTACACGCTTACGCCAGCCACCGGATAGTTCAGACATGAGTTTGTCCGCGGGCAGTTGCAGCTGCGTGATCACGGTGTCTACTTTCTGGCCCAGACTCCAACCCTGTTTTGCCTCCAGCTGCCCCTGCACGCGTTCGAGCTTCGCCATGTCGGCATTCTCATAATCGGCTATGAGGTGATGGTATTGCTTTAGCAGCTCTCCCACTTCCGAGAGTCCTCCCGCGACCATGTCGTAGACAGACTGCTCGTCGGCCTCGGGAAGCGATTGTTCCAGCCAAGCGACCTCGACACCGGGTCGAAGCCAGCGCTCGCCGCTGTCGGGATGCATTGATCCTGCGATGACTTTCATGAAGGTTGTCTTGCCGGCACCATTGCGGCCAAGCAATCCGATCTTGCTGCCCTTCTTGAGAGTGAAGTCGACTTCGTCGAGGAGAATATGGGTACCAAAGTTGAGAGCAACATTATCGAGGCGGACTAGAGGCATGGAGTTTTAACTTAGGCTGAACGCTGATGATTTGTGGGCCGCCATTCTACCCTAACGGCCTTCGAAGAAGTGATGAATTCCGACGTGTGCGAAAAATTTAGCTCAGCATGAAAGCAGGCGGTTAGTTGGCTAATTTCACCAACTATCCAGCGAGCATAACCGCGCCAATAATTTTTATGCTTATTTTTCAGTTAGTTAACTGTTGGTACGGATGCTGCATTAAATACAGGACATCTGAAAGAGTTCTAACAGCCCACGGAGGAGTTTGCGATGCGCAAGAGTAATTCAGAGCTTGGATTGGTACCGTTGTTGATGAAGGGATTCGGCTTGGTCGCCGTTGGCTTGCTCGCGTTACTTGGGTTGGTCGGTCTTATCCTGCCAATCATCCCCGGCATTCTGTTTCTGTTTCTCGCCGCCCTCTTGCTGGCCAAAATCTCCAGCCGCTTCGACGCGGTGCTGCATAAGAACGAGAATATGAAGGTATGGCGCCGCCGCTGGGACAAGACCAACACGCTGCCACTAGCGAAGCGCTTGAAACTGTCGTTCTTGTATATCGCCAGGGCCGTGGTGAACGGCGTCGAGGCTGCTGTTAACTCACTGAACAGGGCCAGAGCCGATAGCTAGCCGACACAGTAGTCGGCCAGCCTCGACAGGTGTGTTACTCGATGGTGAATGTCGCCACGTTAGAGAATACGTTGATCGGCCCTTGAGCATTATACGGCTGCACCGCAACATAGAGAGCCGTACCTACTTCGAGCGCACCCGAGAGTGAAGTTAGCGAACCAACATCCAGGCTGCCGATTGGCGCCTGAGCGGGAAACGGCGCATAGTAGAGTGTGTAACCTGTTGCACCGGGCACCTCTGACCAACTAATCGTAACCGTGGTGCCCTCAACTGTTGTCGCCAGCACCGGGGCCGGAGTACCGGCGTTCGGCTCCAGCGTAGTAAAGACCGCATCGGTGACGTGTTCTTGAATGAAGCCGGCGAGTGCCGAGACGCTTGCATAGACGCCAGGCGCATCCGGATCACCGCAGGACGGGCCGCCCGTGCCACCGAAGCTTACAATACCCACCTGCACGAAGGAGTTTCCGCTGGCAATGCTCATCGGCCCACCGCTATCACCCTGACAGGTGTCGGCTGTAGGTACTGCCGAAGTGCCACCCGCGCAGATCATATTGTCTGTAATGCCGTCTACGTAGCTTGCCAGGCAGGAGGCATTGTCCACAATAGTCTGTTTCGATTGCAGTAGCGTATCGGAAGGATTGATGGACTCGTTTGATTCGTCCACCGCCGTGGCACCCCAACCCATGATGATCGCCTCGAGGCCGGCAGCAAGGGTTGGCGCATTTGCGGCTAACAAGGATATGGGCTGCAATTCTACCGCCGCGGTGATCTCGACGAGTGCGATGTCGAAGTCGTTCGAGTTCGGGCTCGTCGCCTGATTTGGCTGGTAGCTAGGGTGCACGATTATCTGACCAATCGCGCCTTGAATTGCCGCGGAAGCGGGCGGCGTGGTCGTGTCTGTATTCAAGAAGACAGAGGAGAGTGCGCCGGTCTCGATATCGATTGCATCGCCTGCTTCATTGAGAAAGCAATGCGCCGCCGTGAGTATCCATGTAGGAGAGATGAGACTAGCACCGCAGTACTGCTCGCCTGTGTCGTAGGCGAGGTAGGCAATCCAGGGATAGGTCGAGACGGAACCGGCGGTGCCGTTGATTATCGCCGAAGCGTCTGCTTCTCTTGAAGCATTCTTGTCGCCTGCTGCGAACGCAGTGCCCGCTAGCAGAGTCAGTACTATTGGCAGTATTGCCGAGTTAAACGCTTGTTTCATGACGGTAATCTCTATGTGGTTTTAGTTGTTTATGTCTTTCGTAGAGCGAAAGCAGCCAAGCCAAATGATAATAGTTAGATCATTGCTGCAAAGCAATGGCCAGCGACCCTAGCCCAGCTTCTTCCAGGTGTTCCCGGCAGCATTCGACGCTACTGCCTGCTCTATGAATTGCATGCCACGTAGACCGTCGCCAATGCCTGGCACGAGGGCAGCCTCGGCGCTACAGATACTACTCCTTCTGTGCGCGTGCAACTGCGCGGCGAAGTCGCGGTAGAGCGTGGCGAACGCCTCGATGAATGCCTCAGGGTGGCCCGCCGGTAAACGGGATTGGGCGCCCCTAGCTTCCGGCGTTCCGGCATTGCCGCGTGACAGTATTTCGCGATTGCCACCTAGCGGCGTGAAATGAAGGTAGTTGGGATTCTCCTGTGACCAGTCTATGCCCGCCTTATCGCCATAGATGCGGACACGCAAAGCGTTCTCGTTGCCGGTCGCGACCTGGCTGGACCACAGGCTTCCCTTGGCGCCGTTGCTGAAGCGCAGGAGCACATTCGCGTTGTCATCGAGCTTGCGCTGACCGACAAAGGAAGTGAGGTCGGCGAGCAGCTCTGTTGTTCTCAGGCCGCTGATGAATTCTGCGAGATGAAACGCATGGGTTCCAATATCGCCGATGCAGCCTCCCGCGCCGGCCATCGCGGGATCGGTACGCCATGCGGCCTGCTTCTGCCCCTCGCCCTCGATATTCGTCGCCAGCCAGTCTTGCGGATACTCAATCTGCACTACGCGAATATCTCCGAGCTTACCGTCGGCTACAAGCTGCCGAGCCAGCCTAACCATAGGATAAGCGCTATAATTGTAGGTAACTGCAAACAGAAGACCGCTACTGGCGACCAACTCGGCCAGTTCTTCGGCCTGAGCGAGCGTTGTAGTTAGGGGCTTGTCGCAGATGACGTGAATGCCTGCGCGCAGCATCGCACTGGCCGCGGCGAAGTGCAGATGATTAGGAGTGACGATCGCGGCGACATCGATGCCGTCTTCTCTTGCGGCCTCGCTTGCAGCCATGGTCTCGAAATTGTCATAGCTGCGCTCGGCCGCTATGCCTAATTCCATCGCTGACGCCGCTGCTCTGCGCGGATCGCTGCTGAGTGCACCCGCAACGAGTTCGTATAGATCGTCCAGCCTTGCGGCCATGCGATGCACTTCGCCGATGAAGGCGCCCTGTCCGCCGCCAACCATGCCAAGCTTAAGCCTGCGTGGAACTGAGGTGTTGTCTGCCATGGTGTTGCGCGCCTGCCTGTTAGTCTATGCCCAAAATTCTCTTGTTAGCCGCGTCGTCGCTGCCGCCATCCGCGAAGTCATCGAATGCCCTGTCGGTAACATGAATGATATGGTCACGAATGAACTGCGCGCCCTCTCTTGCTCCGTCTTCAGGATGCTTGAGACAGCACTCCCACTCCAGCACTGCCCAGCCTGCGAAATCCATGGCGGCGAGCTTCGAGAACAGTGCCTTGAAATCCACCTGGCCGTCGCCCAAAGAGCGGAACCTGCCGGCACGATCAATCCAGCTCTGGTACCCGCCATAGACTCCTTGTTTGGCAGTAGGGTTAAATTCTGCGTCTTTTACATGGACCATCTTTATACGATCACGATAGGCGTCCATGAAACCCAGATAGTCGAGCTGCTGGAGCACCATATGGCTAGGATCGAAGAGAATGTTGCAGCGTGGATGATTGTTCACTCGCTCGAGAAACATCTCGAAAGTGACGCCGTCGTGCAGATCTTCGCCGGGATGGATCTCGTAACACACGTTGACGCCCGCTTCGTCGAAGGCGTTGAGTATGGGCAGCCAGCGCCTGGCGAGTTCATCGAAGGCGGTTTCCACCAGGCCAGCTGGCCGCTGTGGCCAGGGATAGAAATACGGCCAGGCTAGCGCGCCGGGAAAGGTAGCGTGATCGCTGAGTCCAAGATTCCTGGAGGCCTTAGCCGCCAACAGCATCTGCTCCAATGCCCACTGCTGCCGTGCCTTGGGCTTGCCTCTAACATGCTTGGCGGCAAAGCCATCGAACATCTCGTCATAGGCTGGATGCACCGCCACCAGCTGCCCTTGAAGATGCGTAGACAGCTCGGTGAGCTCGACCTTATGCGCCGCGAGTGTGCCCTTCACCTCGTCGCAGTAGTCGATACTCGCAGCGGCGGTTGTCAGATCGAAGAGTCGCTCGTCCCAGCTAGGAATCTGCACGCCCTTGAATCCACACTCAGCTACCCAGGAGCCGATTGCATCGAGAGAATTGAATGGCGACTCATCGCCGGCGAACTGCGCCAGAAATACGGCTGGACCCTTTATGGTTTTCATAGATTAAGTTCACTGTCTTCTAGCTGATATAGCTATGCACTCTCTTTGGTTTCGATTTGAGAAACGTTTCTAGAAAGGCGAATCGGGAAAATAATAGTCCGCCGCATTATCCTTATCGATTAGCGGCGAACCAAGAATGTAGTTACCACTGACTGGAATCTGCGAGGTGAACTTCAGTGCAGTGAGCTCCATCGCCGTCTCTATCATCGCGGGCGGGTAGAGCACATCGACTGGCGTTAGCGCATCGCCGTCCATCACACGCTTCACCATGTCTTTCATTCCGCCGCCGCCGACGATAAAGAGATCGTCTTGGCGCCTCGCCTGTCGCACCGCTTGAATCACACCGATAGCGATGTCGTCATCCTGTGCCCACACTGCATCGATATTGGGAAAGCGCGCGAGGAAATCCTGCATCACGCTGAAACCATCGTCGCGGTTCCAATTCGCGTGCTTGTGATCTAGTACGTTGATGTTGCTGCCTTCGAGCTCCGCCATAAAGCCATCGAAGCGCTGGGTATCGATTACTGTCGGTATGCCGCGCAGCACGACGATGTCGCCGGTGTTGTTTAGTGCTTCCTTTATATACTCGGCAGACACTCTGCCCATCTCCGCGTTGTTGCCTGCCACATAGATATCGGCGATGCCCTCTTCACTAAGCCCTCTATCGACGACTGTTACGAACACGCCACGACGCTTTACATTGCGAACCGGGCCGGTGAGTGGCGCCGACTCGAAGGGCAGGATGACCAACGCGTCGATATTGTGTATGGCAACCAGGTCTTCAAGGTCATTAGCCTGCTCCGAGGCGCTGTTTGCAGTGACAAGAACGATCTTCAGATTTGGATTACTCGCCTCCAGACGCGCCTTGGATTGTTCCGCATGAAAATTCAATCCGCCTGCCCAACCGTGTGTGGCCGAGGGTATAGAAACGCCAATGGTAACGGTTTGAGCGATAGTTCCATTGCCTATGCCAAGCAGACAGAGGGCGAGCAGGATGCGAACAGGGGTGAGAATTCGGGGGAAGAGCTTGGCTAGCATGCGTGTTTCCTTTTTAAGCTTTATAGAATGCGCCCTAGGCCTGTAACTGAGCCGCGGTGGTCAGTATAGCGAATCAGTGGATTTCTGCTACTCGCTTGGGGGCGAGAATCGGCCGCTGAGAGAATTTGCGCCTACCCTGCCTATTTTGGCCCGCGGCGCACGCAGGGCAGCGATTTAATGATACCCTTAGCGCCGCTTCCGAAATGACTAACCTCGCTGTTTACGATGGGCCCGACGAGTACGCTCGTGAGCGCCGATTTCAGGTTTTCGTTTCCCCCTCGACGACTATCCTGAGGATCATGTTCGATGAAGGATCTCACGCAAGGCTCGACCACCAAGATAATTCTAGCGATGGCTATTCCCGTAGCCGCGGGAATGATCTTTCAAACACTGTACCTACTCGTCGACTTGTATTTCGTCGCAGCCTTGGGCGATGACTCCGTTGCCGGCGTAGGCACGGCAGGCACGCTGCTGTTTATGATCATGGCCCTGACCCAAGTTTTAGGAGTAAGCGCCGTCGCGCTAATTTCCCAGGCGGTTGGGCGCAAGGATCAGGAACATGCGAATCTGGTGTTCAATCAATCTCTCGTGCTGTCTGCAGTGTGCGCTGTGATCACCCTACTCGGCGGGTACCTGTTCGCCGAGGCTTATCTGCGCAGCATTTCGGCGGATGAGGCGGCGCTAAGTGAGGGCCTAACTTTCCTCTATTGGTTTCTGCCAGGAATGGCGCTGCAGTTTGCGATGATGGCCATGGCCTCCTCGCTGCGGGCAACGGGCATCGTGAAACCGGCGATGATCGTGCAGGTGCTTACAGTGGTGTTGAATACAGTTCTTGCGCCTATCTTGATTGCGGGCTGGGGGCCAGGCCCAGCACTGGGTGTGTTAGGTGCGGGCCTGGCGAGTAGCCTCTCGATTACAGTGGGCGTCGGGCTGCTCACTCTCTATTTCTTCAAGCTAGAGAAGTACGTGTCTTTCGAACCTGCTCTGTGGCGACCGCGCTTCGACATCTGGAGAAAGATGCTGGATATTGGCCTCCCCGCCGGGGGCGAGATGCTGATATTGTTCGTCTATTTCTCGGCCGTGTACTGGCTGATCCAAGACTTCGGCGCGCCAGCGCAGGCAGGGTTCAGCATTGGCGGGCGCATCATGCAATCTATCTTTATGCCGACCATGGCGATAGCGTTTGCAGTAGGCCCTATCATCGGCCAGAATTTCGGCGCTGGCAAAGCGGACCGCGTCAGAGAGACCTTCAGAAACGGCATCATGCTAAGCAGCCTCGTCATGTTTGTTACAACGGTAATCATGCAGTGGCGACCGGAGGTGCTAGTGATGGCCTTCACGGACGAGGCCGAGGTGATCGAAGTCGGTGCGGTATTTCTGCAGCTGATCTCTCTCAACTTCGTCGCGCAAGGTATCGTCTTCACCTGCTCTGGCGTCTTCCAGGGACTGGGCAACACACGGCCAGCACTTCTCAGCTCGGGTGTGCGCATACTCATCTTCGTGCCGATCGCGGTGTATCTGCGTTACCAACCGAACTTCGGTATCAATATGGTTTGGTATGTATCGATTCTGTCGGTCACTGCGCAGGCGATTGTGAGCTTTGTTCTCGTGCGGCGAGAGTTTCGACGCAAGCTAGATGCTAAAGATTCCCTTGGGTTTAAAGAAGGTGAGCAGCCACTCTAGGAATACCCGGTTGACATAGCCCTAGGGCGGGCATAGGCTGGTGGAACACTAAAAAAACATCAAGGACTGGATCCATGAGAAAACTACACATTGCTGCACTCTCTACCGCCGCTTTTCTGCTTAGCTCAACGGCCCTAGCAGACGACGGTTTCTCCCCCGACCAAGCGTTTCAGACGATGCTGAAACTAGAGGGCAAATGGACTGGCGAAGCGCAGGTAGTGCCAGTCGGCCAGTCTAGAGAAGATGCAGCTATAGCGCCGACATCGGTCTCCTTCAAGAACATCGGTAATTCTTCAGTAATGCAGACTTTCGCTGAAGGCACGCCTGCTGAGATGGTGAGCATGTACCACCAGAACGGTAAAGAAGAACTCATCCACACCCACTACTGCGCGATAGGTAATCAGCCTTCGATGACTTTCATCAATTCTGGCGAAGAAGGTGTCATCGATTTCAGATTCACCAAGGGCACCAACATGGACGTCGAATCGAGCCCTCACGCCCATCACAGCTTCATGCGCATAATCGATGAGAACACCTACGAGACACGCACTGAAAACTGGGGCGGCGGCAAAGTCACCTCAATTCGCTACACCACGATGAAGCGCGTTACAGAATAGCGACAACACCAAGCAGTAATCGCATTCAAAAAAGGCGCAACGATTGTTGCGCCTTTTTTGTACGCCATTCCCAAAGCCAGAGATACGGCTGCTCTGCGCAAAGGAACTCGGCTTTGCATTTGACTTTATCGACCCGGCCCTGAACTTCGAAAACCTGAGTTTCCTTATACAATAACCGGGTGAGATTCTCGCTTTCTGGAGAATAATGCTCACATGTGCATTTAGAAAACCTTAAACCGCTGATATATCAGTTATTTACGAACTTCGCAGAAAACATAGCGAGCCATCCGAAAGACAAAACGAGCAAAGCCATATCGATTCTGACAAAGCGAGAACCCTTCTGGAATACCTGTTTTATTTCAG
>CAYGRR010000064.1:0-16817 GCA_964352295.1 uncultured Pseudohongiella sp.
GCCGACTGAGCTACCTGGGCAAAAATCTTAACTATCTAGCGCGTGCATCCTGCACGTTTGGGCAATGCTGCGTATTGTTCCTCTGCTCATTCCAGCCAGCAATCGCAGATTGCTGTCGTTCGACAGTCGCTGGAAGCTACTGCTTCCAAAACGCTCGGTCTCACCCAACTGGGCAAATTTTGAGCTACTGCGCTCAAATTTCTAGCTATGTACTTTAGAAATAAGAAAAATCTTGGCTAAGCGCCATTTCACGCAAGCCGCGTATTAAATAGAATCTGGGCTTTCTAGTCAAGCTGGAGGGCGTATTTACTCGCTTTCCGGCACATAGCCCTCTGCCTGGTCGAAATCCTCGTTGTTGAGGAACTTATCCATCTCGGCCTGCAGATATTTGCGATCCTCGGCGTTCATCATATTGAGCTGTTTCTCGTTGATCAGCATGGTCTGCTGGGCCTGCCATTCGCTCCAGGCCTGTTGCGACACGGTTTCGTAGATTTCCTTGCCTTTGGGGCCGGGATAGGGCGGTGTCATCAGAGCGGGTAGCTCTTTGCCGTATTTCTTGCAGTGGACCGTACGTGACATAGGTATTCTCGATAGTTGCTATGCTGGAGTTTATGAACTCTCGGCCAATTTGGAGAGGAGCTTCTTTACAGGAGCTGCCAGTCCAACTTCTAGTGAATGGTCTAAAGGGTACCAGAGCCAGCGATCGGTTTCCGCTATTTCATCGGGTTTGCTGGCTGAAATTCGTACCGGGGTGATGTCCAGATGGTAGTGGGAAAACGAATGGCGGATTCCCTCCATCCTTTCCATCTGGCCTTTTTGTTTGCTGCTGATTACAGCGCCACCCAATTCGGGCATCGCGCTGGCATCGGGCGACTCTGGCAGGCTATAGAGTGATCCCCAGATCCCGGAGGCCGGTCGCTTTTCCAGAAGCACATCACCGCTGCCGTTTTGCACAATGAACATCGCAATCGCTTTGACAGGGAGTGCTTTCTTCGCCTTCTTTCCAGGGAACTCGGCAATGCGTTGTTTATTGTAGGCGCCACAATCTGAATTGAGTGGGCAGTTGCCGCAGGATGGCTTGCTGCGTGTGCAGACGGTTGCGCCTAAGTCCATGATCGCCTGCGTGTAATCCGCTACGCGCTCCTGGGGCGTCAATGCTTCTGCAATCTCCCAGAGCTGTTTCTTAACCGCAGATTGTTCGGGCCAGCCTGGTATGCAGTGATAGCGAGCGAGAACGCGTTTCACGTTGCCGTCCAGAATAGGTGCTCTGATGCCCATGGCGATGGCCGCTATCGCGCCAGCCGTGGATTCGCCGATGCCGCTGAGTTCCACTAAGCCGGTTACTGACTTGGGGAATTCGCCGCGATGATTCTCCGCGATGATCTGAGCAGCTTTGTGCAGATTACGCGCTCTTGCGTAGTAGCCGAGTCCGGTCCAAAGATGTAGCACCTGATCCGTCTCCGCTGCTGCGAGTTCTTCTATGCTGGGGAAGCGCTCCATGAAGCGATCGAAGTAGGGAATAACCGTGTTCACCTGAGTCTGCTGCAACATGATCTCGGAGACCCAGACGCGATAGGGAGTGCGATCGCTTTGCCAGGGCAGATCGTGGCGTCCGTGTTGGTCGAACCAGTCGAGGAGTCTTCGGGCAAAGGAGGGGTCAGTGTTTGGCATCTGCCGATTGCACCGAATCGCTAGTTGAGAAGATTACGCAGCAGGCCTCGCGCGCCGTCTCGCACTTCGGGTGGCAGCTGATCGGTGATGACCTCGTCGAGTCGTTCTCTTACCGCATTCGTGCCTAACTGTGTAAATATCTCTCTAACTCGAGTGAAGTCGGGTCGGCAATATTGATTCACGTTGTCATCGAATACCGCTGCGCATTCGATGGGCCAGGATACATCGTGATAGAGCTCGTCTACTTGAATAGTCTGCAGATAGGGCTCGCCTAGAATGGTGAATTCTAGGTCGTAGTCGAAGTCTTGTTGCTGGAGGTCGATGCCACCGGTACCGGATATGTCGAAGTTGTCCATGCGCAAATTGACTCGCTGATTCTCACTTAGCCCATTATTGAGAAGGATGAATCCTCCGAGCTGGGCGAAGCGGATAACATCGGGCCACTGTTCTATGGTCCCTCCTGTCGGGCTTAGTGCCGAGATCGCAGTGAACACCTGCTTAATAACACCGATGTCGACACTGTTCTGGGTTATCGCGAAGGTGGCGGAGCCGTTTAGGCTATTCATGAGAGCATTGGTCGTTTGTCCTGAGGCTGTCAGGTCTACCTCGACATCTAGATTGCCGGTTACCGAATTGAGTCTCGAGACACTGGGCGCTAGCTCAACAAGATTCAACTGGCTAATGGCAATCTGAGTTGACATTGCGGTCGGGGCAGAACGTGCATCGAGGCGCAGATTACCTGCGACGGTGCCCTCGTAAGTTTCGACCGGCTGCAGTTCGATGTCGAGCACGCCGTCTTCGATGTTGGTAAAGATATGGATACCAGTAAAGAGCAGATCATTGGCCACTACCGATTCGAATGCGATAGAGCCGAGCAAGTTAATCGAGTTGAGCATTTCGCTCGGTATTGGCGTTTCTACAACAGATGCAGGAGCAGGACTGACAACATCGTTAGGCTCTATTTCGGTAATCGAATCTTCGGCGGTAGGCGAGTCGGCGACTAGCACATCTGATACTTCAGAATCTTCTGCGGCTAAAAAGGGAGAGATATCGAGCTGGCTGCCAACGATCTCATAGCTAATGTTCATTGGTGAGAAATCGGTCGCGAAGCGAATATCGGATTCCATCTCTATCGTGCTGTCTGCGATCTGCGCAACGAGCTCGGGCATGACTATGCCGAATTCATCGCCACTAAAGCGTAACTCGAAGTTTGCCTGTGGCGCAGTTGTAGCGGACAGTAGTGAGCTAGCGGCGTCTAGTTCGCCCACGCTCTCTCGAATGCCGAATGTCTGCAGCAGCGCGAGCATGTCGAAATCGTTCGAGTTAAGAGATCCATCATAGCTTAGGCGATCGTTCAGCCCGCGCAGATGCATCTCGCCCTGAACTAACAGTGGCGTAACATTGAAGCGAATATTCTGAATATCGAAGTTGCCGGCGTTGACGTCGGCGGCAATGTCGCTCCGAAAACCCATCGTTACAGGCTTGCTCATGCCGTTGTTTAGGAAGATGAAGTCGGCGACTACCTCGAAGGGCTCGCCTTCGATGTTGGTATTGAGGCTCAATAAGTTGAGATTACTCACGCTATAGCGCGACCCCTGCGATAGATCCTGAATATCGATGCTGGCGTTATCGATTCGCAGGCGCTCGAAGGAGACCGAGACAATGTCGGAATTACTGTCAGGTGAAGAGGAGCTCGATTGCTGCTCAGCCATCGAAGCAGCCGCCTGCGCAACCGGAGGTGCAGTGCTGCTACCACCAGTATTAGCGTCGATATCCCAATTGCTCTTTCCCTCAGTATCGACATAGTAATTGATATGAAGATCATCTGTGGACAGCTCGCGAATGAAGATCTCGCCACCGATCAGCGCTCGGAGATCTACCAGTAGCAGTGCGGCTGTGGTCGAGGCCAACTCCTGAGGCGAGGCGGGGTTCTTGAGGCGAACGTCGTTTAGGGTTAGGCCGATAGAGGGGAAGAACGCAATATCTAAATCGCCGGCAATCGTCAACTCGTAGCCCGTATTGGAAAGTACGGCGGCCTGGATGGCGGCCTTGTTCTGGTCAGTGTTCACCGACAACAGCAAGAATGCTCCCGCCAAAATGGAAAGCAGGATAAGCCCTAGAAGGAGTCTGGCGAGTTTCTTAATCATGTGTACCTGGTAGCTGTGAAGGGCTTAGATCGGTCTGGTTTCGGGAAATTCCTGCGCCCTGCGTCGCGGGCGACTAGTTTAACGGATTGCTCCGCTACTTGCACGGCGAGGGTAGGGGCCGAAAAGCCCTGATATGCGGCTTTCAATGCGCCTGAGCGGGCATTATAATGCGCACTTTCCAGCGGGGCATGAATTCCCCATATCCAGTACACGGCGGCAGCAAAATTTCGGGCCCGCCTACGCAAATCCTCTCAACTACAGTGACGACGCAATGAGAACAGCATCCGTAGAACGTAATACTAAGGAAACGCAGATTTCGGTAGCCGTGAATCTCGATGGCAGCGGCAAGCTCGAAGTCGATACCGGGCTGCCGTTTCTAGATCACATGCTGGATCAGATCGCGCGGCACGGCCTCATCGATATCACGGTGAAGGCGGTTGGCGATCTGGAGATAGACGCGCATCACACGGTCGAAGATATCGGCATTACTCTGGGCCAGGCCTTCGATAAGGCCTTGGACAAGACTGGTATCCGGCGTTACGGACACGCCTACGTGCCCCTCGATGAGGCACTCTCTCGTGTAGTTATCGATTTCTCGGGCAGGCCAGGATTGGACTACCACGTGCAGTTCGTCAAGGGCACCGTGGGTGCTTTCGATGTCGACCTGTTTCATGAGTTTTTCCAGGGCTTCGTGAATCACGCTTTCGTGACGCTGCACATAGACAATATTCGCGGCAAGAATGCACACCATCAGATCGAGACCATCTTCAAGGCCTTCGGGCGCGCCGTGCGCATGGCGATCGAAGCCGATCCTCGGCAGGCGGGTGTTATCCCTTCCACTAAGGGCACGCTCTGAGACCTCTGGAATCGATTTCTAATTCTCATCTCTAAAGCATTCTTATCCAATAGAACCCGGCAAACCTTTGAATGAATAAGATCGCAGTAATTGACTACGGCATGGGTAATCTGCATTCGGTGGCGAAGGCATTGGAACATGTCGGCCGCGAATTAGCTGAGCCGGTCGAGGTTGTAGTCACAGCCGATGCGAAGGCCATTGCGAAGGCTGACCGCGTAATCTTTCCAGGTGTTGGCGCTATTCGAGACTGCATGGCGGAGATTCTGCGCCTGGATGTCGATCAGATAGTGAAGGATGCTATTCAGTCGAAGCCCGTCCTCGCGATCTGTGTAGGCATGCAGGCCCTAATGAAATCTAGCGAGGAGAACGACGGCGTCGAATGTCTGGGCTTCCTCGACGGAGAGGTCCGTTACTTTGGCGATGATCTACGTGATGCGGATGGGCAGCGCCTCAAGGTGCCTCACATGGGCTGGAATCAGGTTAGCCAGACCAAAGATCATCCTCTATGGAAAGATGTGCCAGACAACAGTCGCTTCTATTTCGTGCATAGCTACTACATTCATACAGAGCAGCAAGACATGATTACCGGTACAACAAATTACGGCAAAGACTTCGTTGCCACGTTAGCTGACAGCAATATTTTTGCAACGCAGTTTCACCCTGAGAAGAGTCAGGCGGTAGGACTAACTCTACTGCGCAATTTTCTGCAGTGGGATGGAACCGTTAAGTAAGAGACTTGAAAGATTGATACTAGTTTGAGAGTAATACGATGTTAGTAATACCTGCTATAGATTTGAAAGATGGTCAGTGCGTTCGGCTCAAGCAGGGACGCATGGAAGATTCGACGGTATTCTCGGACGACCCTGTTAGCATGGCTGGCATGTGGATGGCCAAGGGCGCGCGCAGACTGCACATCGTGGATCTTAACGGAGCCTTTGCAGGCACGCCGGTCAATGCCGAAATCATTACCAGAATCGCTGCCGCCTACCCTGAGCTTCCCATTCAGATCGGTGGAGGCATTCGTACTATGGAGAATGTCGAATTTTACTTTGGCGCAGGTGTCAGCTACGTGATCATCGGCACGCAGGCAGTGAAGAGGCCAGAGTTTGTTGCAGAGGCCTGCGCCGCTTATCCCGGCAAGATTATCGTGGGCATCGATGCGATTGAAGGCATGGTTGCCACGGAAGGTTGGGCCGATGTGTCCGATGTGTCGGCTGTAGAGCTGGCAGAAAAATTTGCAGACCTTGGTGTTGCGGCAATCGTCTATACCGACATCAACTGCGATGGAATGATGCGTGGCGTAAATCTCGAGGCAACGAAAGAGTTAGCCGATCATTCTCCTATACCCGTTATAGCCTCTGGCGGTGTAAGCAAGCTGGCGGATATTGCTGCGGTTCGTGAGGCCTCGGAGGCCTCCTCCGGTGGCGGCATCATGGGTGTTATTACCGGCCGAGCGATCTATGAAGGCAGTCTCGATCTTGAGCTCGCGCAGCGGCTCTGTGACGAATAAATAGCGATAACTGGAACTTACCTAAGATGGCGTTAGCGAAACGAATTATCCCCTGTCTCGATTGCGAGAACGGACGCGTCGTCAAGGGCGTTAAGTTTCTCGACATCCGCGATGCTGGCGATCCGGTTGAGGTGTCAAAGCGATACTGCGACGCTGGCGCCGACGAGATTACTTTTCTCGATATCACGGCCAGCCACGAAGGCAGAGAGACAACGGTACACACGGTTGAGGCGATTGCCAGTCAGGTGTTCATACCCTTGACCGTTGGCGGCGGCATTCGCACCTTGGAAGACATCCGTGCCATGTTAAATGCCGGTGCGGATAAGGTTGGCATCAATACAGCCGCCGTAGTTAATCCAGAATTCGTACGAGCAGCCGCCGAGAGATTCGGTTCGCAGTGCATAGTGGTCGCCGTTGATGCCAAGCAGGTGTCAGAAGAGGGCGAACCCTTGAAGTGGGAGATATTCACTCATGGCGGTCGTAAGCCCACGGGCATTGACGCCATAGAGTGGGTGAAGCGTATGGTGAGTTACGGCGCTGGCGAGATACTGCTGACGAGCATGGACAGAGACGGTACGAAGATCGGCTTCGATCTGGAGCTGAACCGTGCGGTTAGCCGTGCTGTGCAGGTGCCAATTATCGCGTCAGGTGGCGTGGGAAATCTTCAACACCTGGTTGATGGAGTGTTAGAGGGTGAGGCCGATGCTGTGCTTGCCGCGAGCATCTTTCACTTTCAGGAGTATTCCATCCAGGAAGCGAAACAATACATGGCGGACAAGGGTATCGAAGTCCGACTTTGAACTTCGATACACTTCTGCCAGCCTGCTACAAACACTCCTAGTTCAATTCGCGCTGTGCGAACGAGCCGCTCGTGCTTAGGGTGCGTGGTGGTTTGAATGCGTTAATTCCTTTCAGCACATTTAGAGCCTCGTTCAAGGGGTAGTCATTGACCAGAACCTCTTCGGCAGAGATAAGTGCTTCGGCAAGTCTCTGATTCTCCGAGCTGCCTCCATTGCCATTCTCCAGGTGCCCTGCTAGATCGGCTTCGTTGTACTGCATGACATTGCGCGAGCGGCGCGTAACGAACGCCTCGTCGACGCTGATGTCTGGCTCGATACCCTGTGCCTGAATCGATCGACCGCTTGGCGTGAAGTACAGCGAGGTGGTCAATTTTATCGCGCGTCTTTCATCCAGCGGCAATACGGTTTGAACCGAGCCCTTGCCGAAGCTGCGCGTGCCCATGATGATTGCACGGCCGTGATCCTGGAGCGCGCCGGCAACAATCTCTGAGGCCGAAGCGGAGCCATTGTTGATGAGTACGACCAGCGGCACATCGCCGGCGACTGTTTTGCGCGTTGCTGAGAAATCCAATCCAGTCTGTTCGAGTCGACCCTCTGTATAGACTATTCGACCCTCGCTGATGAAGGCATCTACGACGCCGACGGATGCCTGCAATATCCCGCCGGGATTATTGCGAAGGTCCAACACCATGCCTTTTATTGGTTGATCGAGAGCTGCGTTTTCTGCATACAATTCCTCGATCTCCTTCTCGAGCTCGGTGCCGGTGTTAACGCGAAATTGTGAGATCCGCAAGTAGGCGTAGCCGGGTGCAAGCATGCGGCTGCGTACGCTGGCTAGGGCGATAATTTCGCGGGTAACTGTCACATCGAAAGGTTCCTGACCCTCGCGCGCCACCGTGATCGTGACGTCGGTGCCCGGTGCGCCACGCATCATCTGAGCGGCCTCTTCGGGCAACATTTCTCGCAGTGGTTTGTTGTCTATCTGAATGATGAGATCGCCGGCCTTGATGCCCGCGCGATCGGCTGGAGAGTCGTCAATAGGGCTGATTACTCGAATGTAGCCATTCTCTCGACCTACCTCTACGCCGAGACCACCGAACTCACCGGTGGTTGTTTCCTCGAGCAGATCGTAGTCTTCGCCCGCCATATAAGAGGAGTGAGGATCGAGTCCCGCGAGCATCCCGCGTATAGCGTTCTCCAGTAGTGTCTGATCGTCGATCTCCTCAACATAGGACATGCGAATGCGGTCGAGGGCCTCGGTAAACATTCTTACTTCGTTAAGGGGTAGCGGCAGTGTCTGCTGCTGGGTCTGCGCACTGGCTTGTGCCGACAGAGCTAAGCCAGCGAGTAGCGCAAGAGAAAGGCTCGCTGAAGAGGCTAGAGGCAATAGCTTCTTCGCCGAGAAGAGTGGTAGTACAGTCATGGCGAATTTCATGTTTGGATCCTGATGCTCGGTTGCGGTTGGTCTGCTGTTTGGCTCTAGGCCTTTTGTGTCTGTTTATACGATGAATCCTAGTGTTTCAGTTTATTCACTAATAGGCAAATTCGAAGTGCTTGGGCTTAAGCGGTATGCGAACACCTGCCTGTGCCGCATTCTCCGGTTCACCCTACTGATCCAGGGAATGCCCTACTCGGAGAACCACCGGGCGGGGTTCTGCGCCTCGCCGTGATGACGGATCTCGAAATACATCCCCTGGGCGGCCTGGCTGCTTCCTCCGCTTCCTGTGAGTTCATTGGCCCTGCCGGATGTGGCTAAAACATCGCCAACATCGACCCAATCGCCCGCCTGCTTAGAGAGTGCCTGATTGGCCCCATACAATGACATATAGCCTTCGCCGTGGTCCACGATTACGAGCAGGCCTGTGCCTCTTAGCCAGTCCGAGAAGACGACTCGCCCGGGATGAATCGCCTGAACCGGAGTGCCTTCGCTGACGGCGATGGTGATGCCTTGTCTGGCCAAGTTGCCCTCGCCGTAGCGAGAGCCAAAGCGATCGACAATCTCTCCCTTAACGGGCATCGGTAACTTGCCGAGCTGCGCGGCGAAAGGCGAGCGCTGAAGGCTAGCGGGAATGTCGGCGACAGCGCGGCTTACCTCTTCCATAAGCTCCTGCAGTTGCACCTGATCGATCTCTAGCTGCTCTAGTTCCGAGTTGCGCGTCGCTATCTCAGTTCGCAGCTCGCTGAGTGCAAGCTGCCGCGCTACTTTAGACTCGGAAAGCTCTTGAAGGGTGTTGCTCAGCACTAGCTGTTCCTCGTTAAGGTCTGCCGCCCTGGACTGAAGTCTGAGATTGATCTCGGATATCTCGTGGAGAGTCTCTTGAAACGATGAGATCCTAGCTAGCTGTGCCTGTGTGAAGAGTCGATGATAGTGGAGCATGCGCGTGCTCTTGGAGATGTCTTCTTGGTTCAACAATAGCTCTATGGCACTTTGATTGCCGGCCATATAGGTCGTGCGCAGAGTTTGCGCGAGGATCTCGCCCTGCGCCACCTTCCTGGCATTCAATTGATCTGCTTGCTCGGACAAAGAGACTATCTCAGTTTCGGTTTCCGATAAGGCTGCCTGCGCGACAGACATCGATTGGCTCAGAGTTGAGATCTGTAAGTCAGCCTGCTGGAGATTCAGCAGCGCTTCTGACTGCTGAGACTGCGCTTCGACGAGCCAGGTTTGGATTGCAGTTATAGCCTCGCCGACAGCGACAAGTTCTTGTTGGGGATCTACCGGATTGTCTGCAGCATGTGTAGGCGCGGACGCCAAAAACCCTATGCAGATGCTTAGGCGCAGAAGGCTTATTCCCGACTTCAAGCTTGTTGTGCGCAGCACCTGTTTCATGGAGTCGCTTTAGTAGTTTTCCCGCGCCGTAACCTAAGCTAAAAGAACCTTCCCGGTCATCTCTTCAGGCACTGGTATGTCGAGTAATGACAGGAGAGTCGGAGCCAGGTCCGACAGGCTGCCCTCGCTGATGAACTGTCGACCGCTGGAGCCAACGTATACTAGAGGGACGGGGCCACTCGTATGGGAGGTCAGTGGCTGATTCGTTTCTGTATCCAACATCTGCTCGACATTGCCGTGATCGGCCGTTATCAATAGCTCGCCGCCGGACTCTTCAATGGCAACAACAATTTCTCCCAAGCATTTGTCGACAGCCTCTACGGCTTTCACGGCGGCATCGAAGTTTCCGGTATGTCCAACCATATCTCCATTGGCATAGTTGCAGATGATCGCGTCATATTTATTCGACCGAATTGCCGCGACGAGCGCGTCGGTAAGTTCGAAAGCGGACATCTCTGGCTTGAGGTCGTAGGTCTTCACGTCGGGTGAGGGAATCAGGATGCGATCTTCATTCTCGAATGGCTCCTCGCGGCCGCCATTAAAGAAGAAGGTGACGTGCGCGTACTTTTCAGTTTCGGCGATGCGCAGCTGAGTTTTGTTCTGATCGGCCAAATATTGTCCAAGCACGTTATCGAGAGTCTGTGGCGGATAGGCGCAGCTAGCAGGAATGTCCGCCGCGTATTCGGTGAGCATAACGAATTCGGAAAGCTCGGGTCTGGCGGCGCGCTTAAAGCCATCGAATTCATCGTCTACAAATGCGCGGGTAATCTCACGCGCTCGGTCTGCTCGGAAATTCATAAACACTACAACGTCGCCATCCGCGACCTTTGCCGAGGAATCAGCTGCAGCACCTACAAGACTTGCCTGCACGAATTCATCGTCCTCGTCGCGAAGATACGCCGCCTCGAGTGCCGAGCTCACGTCATCGAATTGAAACTCCGCTTTTGCCTGCGTGAGCATGTCGTAGGCAGGTTGGACCCGGTCCCAGCGATTGTCTCTGTCCATCGCAAAGAAGCGGCCGCAGATCGAAGCCACGCGCCCTTTGCTGGAGCCTAGTAGTGTCTTTTCTGCGCGAATCAAGGAGGGGAGTGCACTGCGCGGTGGGGTGTCGCGCCCATCCAGGAATGCGTGCAGGTAAATCCTCGGTGCGCCATTGCGAATGGCGAGCTCTATCATCGCTATGATCTGGTCTTCGTGGCTGTGAATGCCACCACCGGACATGAGCCCGAAAATGTGCAGGGCTGAGTCCGCTTCGATAGATCGCCTCACAGCACCAGTGAGCACCGGATTCGAGAAGAAGGTGCCTTCTTCTATGTCCTTGTCGATTCGAGTTAGGCTCTGGTAGACGACTCGTCCTGCGCCTAGGTTCATATGGCCCACCTCGGAATTGCCCATCTGTCCTGCAGGTAGCCCGACCGACTTGCCCGAGGTGTCGATCAACGTGTGCGGCTTTGCACTCCAAAGCGAATCCCATACCGGACTGTTCGCGCTATGGATGGCGTTGCTGCTAGTTTCATCGCGATGGCCCCAGCCATCCAAGATCAGAAGCAGTGCTGTCTTCTTACTTTTAGTGTCGTTCATGGGGTGTGTCTGAGTCCTGTATTCGGCTTGCGAATGTCAGGCGTCATTATCCTCGAAAGCGCATTTCATAGCGAGGGCAATGACCCGCCGATCCTCGCTTCCAGGCGCCTAATTCACTGTTCTACCCAAAGCCCTCGATGTCCGCTTCAGACCTTCTTAATGCTAGAGGACACGTGTATACTTGCACCCCGTTTTCGCGGGTCCTATGACACTGTGTGCTGGCGTTAGGGGGAAACAGGGAACATCCAGAATTGAAGCTAGCCAAAGCGCTAGATCGGTAACCCAGAGAAGATAATGGCGCAATTTTTAGAATTTATAGGCAATCACCTCCTGCTATCCAGTCTCTGGCTGGTCGCCTTTGCCGCTATCGTTTTTTATCATCAGCGCACTGGCAGCAAAGCTGTGGGACCACAACAGGCTGTTATGCTCATCAATCGCAGCGATGCGATCGTGGTAGATGTGCGTGATAAGAAGGAGTTTGAGGCCGGCCACATTGTTGACGCCATAAATATCCCTCTGGCTAAATTGGATCAACGAGTGACTGAGCTGAAGAAACATCAGGGAAAGCCGGTAATCGTAATCTGCAAGCTAGGTCAGCATTCGGGCGAGGCCGCGAAGAAAATTCAGGATGCGGGGCACGAGCAGGTCTTTAAGTTGTCCGGCGGAGTCACCGAGTGGAAGGCGCAGTCCATGCCTCTGGTCGTCTAGGAATCGAATTAACCGCTTATTTTTGAAAAGCAGAATGACTGCAAATATATAGGATTTATCATGGCAGAGAATGAAGGAAACACCCCAGAAGCTGCAGGCGCGCAAGTGGCAGATCAGCGCGAAGGCCCAAAATTCGCGGTTCAGCGCATCTATTTGAAAGATTGCTCATTCGAGTCTCCACGCAGCCCGGCGGTATTTCAGGGGCAGTGGCAGCCTAAGATCAATTTCGACATCAAGACCAGAAACTCCAAGGTCCAAGAGGACGTGTACGAGGTGGTTTTGGTGCTGACCGTTGAGGCTACGCTCGAGGACGAGCCAGGCTTCATCGTTGAAGTGCATCAGGCCGGTATTTTTACTGCGAAAGACTTCGGTGCCACTGAATTGGAGCAGTTGGTGGCAACTGTCTGCCCAACTATCCTGTTTCCCTACGCCAGAGAAACGATTGATTCACTGGTTGTGAAGGGCAGCTTCCCTGCGCTCATGCTTGCGCCGATCAATTTCGATGCCCTCTATACGCAGCAGAAGATGGCTGCTGAGGCGAAGGCTAACGGCGAAGCGTCGGCACCAGAAGCTACAAACTAGACCGACTGAGCGTCTAGTTGCCCGTTGCGAAGCCGAGTTGACGCCAGGCTTCGTAGACCACGACTGCCGTGGCATTGGAGAGATTCAGGCTACGGCTGTCTGGCAGCATGGGTATTCTTAACAGCCTCTGCTGCCCTATCTGCTCTCTGACATTCTCGGGCAATCCGCGCGTCTCCGGCCCGAATATCAGGAAATCACCCTTCTCGAAGCGGCACTCGTGATAATGCTTCGTCGCCTTTGTGCTTATACCGAATAGGCGACTCTCGCCATGCTTGCCCATAAAGTCCTGCCAGTTTTCATAGTGAGTAATACCGGCAAATTCATGGTAATCGAGGCCTGCGCGGCGCATTTTCTTGTCATCTAGCTCGAAGCCGAAGGGTTTTATCAGGTGTAGCTGTGAACCTGTATTTGCAGCTAAACGGATAATATTTCCGGTGTTCGGAGGTATTTCAGGCTCATAAAGCACGATGTTGATCAAAAATTCACCAATTTGGTTAATTGTGGAAGCTTGCGGGTTATTAGAATCGAAAAAACGCGGATTCCCTGATTATTCGAATTCTTCCCCTTTTTTGCCCGAGCTTTTGTGACTCAAATGCCACTTCTTCCCAAGCGTATTCAAATTATCCCTAGTTTATCCTACTGATTACGGCATTTTGTTTTAGAATTTAGTGGCTTAAACGATATTCCTGTATGGCTTCCTTTAAGTTTTGGACGTGTAGGCGTGCAAGACAGGATTTTTGGCCTCTGGAAGAAGTCAACGCCTGATGGGCTCTGGGATCCAGGCGAGTGGCCACAGCAGTAAACGCGGACGAACGAAGCAAGGGCGATAATGCAATTTTTCAAGAAAAAAGCAAAGTCAAATAGCCGAGTCGGGGTGGTAGTCAGCTCTGATCAATTGGCTATCGCCCATATGGGAGATCGCAATGGCGCTCCGTATCTGCTCGATTTTGAAAGAGTCTCCCTGCAATCCGAGCGGGAGGCGGGCAAGGCGCTCTCCAATCTCGTTAAAAGCATGGCAATAGAGGGCAGGCAGTGCAGCTTCGTCCTCAACCGCAAGGACTATAACCTGCACCTGGTGGAGGCTCCCGAGGTCGAGGCTAGCGAGCTTCGTGCGGCAGTGCGCTGGAAGATCAAGGACCTTCTCGACATGAAGGTTGAAGACGCCGCCATAGACGTTTTTCAAGTTCCTGACGATGCCTACCGGGGTCGACAGATGGTGTATGTGGTTGCCGCACTGAATTCCAGAATAAAAAGCATCGTCAACATGGTTGTAGAGAGTGGCTTGGAGTTGGCGGTAATAGATATTCCAGAGCTGGCCATGAAGAACCTGTCGAATTGCTATGTGGATGACACAAATGGCGCCGCCTTCCTGGATCTGAGGCGCAACGGCAGCACGATGAACATCACCCGCGATGGAGACTTGTATCTCAGCCGGCGCATCAATACCCAACTCGACCCAGATGTCATGCAGTCGCAAGACTGGGACGGAGTGAAAGACAGGCTTACTCTCGAGATACAGCGTTCGCTGGATTACTACGAGAGTCAAATGGGGCAGAGCCCAGTCAACAAGATCGTGCTTGCACAACGCCAGAATGATGGCGGCGCAATGGCCGAGACACTAAATCGCATGCTTACAGCCGAAGTCACCATTCTGGATATTGCCGAACACTTGGAGAGTGAGAAGAAGCTCAGCTCGGAGATCCAGCAAATTGCCATGGCTGCAATTGGGGCCACTCTCCGTGGCAAAGGCAAAGTGAAGAAGGCTGAGTCAGATACTCAGGAAGCGGCCTAATGAAGCAACAGGTAAACCTATATTTAACCGAGTTTAAGGTTAAACGCGACAAGCTGACCGTGCTGCTGATGGGTCAGATACTGGGCGCCCTATTGCTAATTATGGTTCTGCTATCGAGCTACGACTATTTCCTGCGCTGGCAGTTAAATGGGGAGTTGGCCGAATTAAGGGTTTCGCTGCGTGAAGAGTCTCAGAAAACTAGTGAGTTGGATGGGTTGCTCGCGCAACGCTCACAGAGCGCACAATTGACGAGTCGGTTACAGGAAGCAGAGGCACGCCTGATCGCGGACAGACAGGTGGTCAATTTTTTGGGTGGTACTAAATTGGGTAACTTAGTTGGGTTTTCTGAACACTTTAAGGATTTGTCCCGCGCCTCCATTGATGGGTTTTCACTTTCGAGCATTCAGATCTCAGCCGGGGGCGAGCAAGTGAATCTGAATGGTCAGGTGACCGATTCGTCCTTGGTAGTCAAATTCGTTAGCAACTTGAGATTTGGCAATAGCGCTATCAGCAACCTGAACTTCAGTACCAATATCGCTCGTACGTCAGCCGAAGATAGCGCCTTTCCATTTGCGTTGAGAACAG
Source organism: uncultured Pseudohongiella sp. (assembly GCA_964352295.1). Lineage (GTDB taxonomy): Bacteria > Pseudomonadota > Gammaproteobacteria > Pseudomonadales > Pseudohongiellaceae > UBA9145. Next base: position 15,063 of record CAYGRR010000064.1, read on the forward strand.
TCAATGAGTAAGCCGGTGAATCAGCAAGTTGAAGCTCTGGTTAAGAGCATAGAATCGCGAGCTCAAATTGAGAAGGTCGCGATACTCGCTATAGCTATCGCTGCTCTGGTCATGGCATACCTCTCTTTGGTATCAGATCCGCTTAGAGCAGAAATCAGCACGGCACAGAATGAGGTTGCTAACCTAACGAGGCAGATTGGCCAGCAACAATCTTCGTACGAAAATATGTTGGCCCAGAGTCGCGAGGACCCTAATAAATTTGCAAATGACCGCCTTGATGTGGTCCAGAGAGAGCAGGCTGAACTGGATCGGCGCATTAGGGAACTAGCAGGAGATCTAATTTCCCCTGCAGACATGACGCGTATTTTGACTTCCGTTCTTGAGAGGCAGGCGGGGCTTGAACTAATAAGCTTTCAGAACCTGCAGGCAACTCCGCTGCTGGCTGGCGAGCGGAATTCAGGCGAGGGTGCAGGCGAAGGCGGGTCCGATATATCGGGGCAGGTATTTCAGCACGGCTTACGCCTGGTATTCCAAGGCGATTTCTTTAGCACGATTAAATACCTGCGCTTCATTGAAGAAATTTCCGGCAGTTTCTTCTGGGACTCTATCTCATTCCAGCAGGCCGAATGGCCTCAGGCGATAGTGACTTTGGAGATTCACACCATTAGTACAGACTCGGGGTTTATCGGTGTATAGACGAATTGGATTTCTCATGTGTGTGTTGGGCCTGGCATCAATCGCCAAGGCTGAGGAAATTGATGGCGAAGAGTTCGCTGATCCAACCATGCCGCTGTTTTATATTGAGACTAGCTTCAACGATGAGGTCGACCAGATCTTTAGAACGGTAGTTCCTGCGAGTTACGACATTAGTTTTATTCGAGCAGGGGGTGATTCTGCCTTCGCCGTTATCAATAGTGTGCGTGTAAGTGAAGGCGATGTGATCGGCGGGGCAAGAGTGGTCGCAATCGATCGCGCAGGTGTAACGCTGTTCATCGACAATATGGAGCGGCGAATCAATATGTACTCAAACAGAGTCAAATCCACGCAATGAATACCAGCGTGCGGGTTATAGATATGCTTAACGAATTTACAAAGGACAACGTGGTGACATTTGCAAAGAAGATCACAATGCTGTTTGGTTTGCTCGCTCTATCTGCGTGTGCGACTAGGCCAGCAACGGTTCCCGACACCTCGATTCTTAGTGAGATTCAGGAAACTCTGAATGCCGCGGTGATAGCGCCAAGTGTTGTAGATCCTAGCGTTAGCGATGAGAATGATGCGGACTTACTGGACGAGCTGATTCCCTCGCTCTCCCTGGACGAGAGTCTGCTTGCCCCCGTTGAGGTGCGCACCTCGATCGCTACGCGTCAAAACCTCTCAGCTACAGAGTTTTTCAATGACCTGTTTTCCGGGACTGACTACGGCGTGGTAGTCGGGTCCGATGTGGACGTCCAGATCAATCTTAATCTGCCTCCCGTCACCATTGACGAAGTCATGGATATCGTCGGTGAGATTTACAATCTCGATATTACCAAGCGCGGTAATTTCTACACGGTCTTGCCCGGTGGACTCAGGACTCGGCAGTTTTCTATCGATTATCTCAATGTCCAGCGGCAGGGAAGTTCCAGTATTTCAGTCTCGGCGGGCGGCGCACAGAGCGGTAACGGCGGGCAGAACGGCGGGTTCAATGGAGGGCTTAACGGCGGGTTCAATGGGGGGCTTAACGGTGGGCTTAATGGAGGGCTTAACGGCGGG
>CAYGRR010000065.1:0-16132 GCA_964352295.1 uncultured Pseudohongiella sp.
TCGCTAGACTGTGCCGTCGCGCCGCTACTCGCAATCAGGAGCGAGAGCAATGAGAGGGTGACTAAAACCAGCCGGGTCGGTTTGCCAAGAAAAATGAGTGGGAAACGCATAGCAGAAAACCTCTGGTTCGAAAATAAGGACACGCGCTAACTCGCGATAGAGTGCTGAAGCTTAATATGTTCAGGACAACAGTGCCAGTGGCTCTGCCGAGGCAGCAGGTGAGTGAAGAAGACCGGCGACTGTAGCCGATTCTTGCAGATGCGTGCTGGCCTAGGTGATGCGCATGCCGGGCTGCGCGCCTTCGTGAGGCTCGAACAGCCAAATATCCTTCCCGCCGGGGCCGGCAGCCAGAATCATGCCTTCGGACATGCCGAACTTCATCTTGCGCGGTTTAAGGTTTGCAACGACGACGGTAAGCATGCCCACGAGTCGCTCGGGCTCGTAGGCAGATTTTATACCCGAGAATACGGTGCGCGTGATGTCCTCTTGATTCTTATCCTTGCCCAGGTTGAGTACCAGTTTCAATAGCTTGTCTGCGCCTTCCACGTGTTCCGCGCTGATTACTTCGGCTACGCGCAGATCGACCTTCGCAAAGTCATCGAACTCGATTTCCGCTTCGAATCCGGTAGCGTCTTCCGCAGCCGGAGTCTCTGGTGCTGACTTCGCTTTTTCCTGCGCCTGTTTTTCGTATTCTTCCTGTGAGGCATTCACCATGGCTTGCACCTTGTCAGTTTCCACGCGAGTCATCAGTGGCTTGAACTTATTAATTTTGTGCCCCAACAATAGGTGATCGATGTCTTCCCATTGCAGAGGCTCTATGGCAAGAAACTGTTCCGTGTCGGCTGCCATTGCTGGCAGAACCGGTTTCAGATAACAAATGAGTAGGCGAAACGCATTGATACCGCTGCTGCAAATAGCCTGCAGTTCCGGTGATTGCTTGTCGGTCTTCGCGATCACCCAGGGTTCTTTGTCGTTGATGTACTGATTCGCCTTGTCGGCGTGCGCCATAATCAGACGAATTGCCTTGCTGTATTCTCGCGCTTCGAAATAGTCACCGATCTCCTGCTTCGCGGATTGGATATCGGCGAGTAGTCCTGGATTGTCTGGACTGTCTGCCAGATAGCCGTCGAAACCCTTGCTGATGAATCCCGCACAGCGGCTCGCGATGTTGACTACCTTGCCAACTAGATCCGAATTAACTCTCTGCGCAAAATCCTCTAGGTTTAAATCTAGATCGTCGATGCCATTCGACAACTTCGCCGCGAGGTAGTAGCGCAAATATTCGGGGTTCAGATGGTCGAGATAGGTGCGCGCATTGATGAACGTGCCTCTAGACTTAGACATCTTCGTGCCATCGACGGTTAAGAAGCCGTGCACATAGACGGCGCTGGGCGTTCTGTATCCGGCGCTGCTAAGCATCGCGGGCCAGAATAGCGTGTGGAAGTTAATGATGTCTTTACCGATGAAGTGATACAACTCGGTATCTTTGCCCTGCTGCCAGTAGTCGTCGAAGTTATAATCGGTGCGCTCGCAGAGGTTCTTAAAGCTAGCCATGTACCCGATCGGCGCATCTAGCCACACATAGAAATATTTTCCTGTAGCGCCGGGTATCTCGAAGCCGAAGTAGGGGGCATCGCGGCTGATATCCCATTCTTGAAGCTCGGTGTCTAACCATTCGCTTAATTTGTTGGCAACGGCGTCCTGCAGTGTGCCGCTCCTCGTCCACTGCTTGAGCATGTCGCGAAACTCAGGCAGGGCGAAGAAGAAGTGCTCGGAATCCTTCTCGACGGGAGTCGCTCCCGAGATCGAGGAGCGTGGGTTGATCAGCTCCGAAGGACTGTAAGTGGAGCCACAGGCCTCACAGTTGTCGCCGTATTGATTCTCTGTCTTACACTTCGGGCAGGTTCCGGTGATATACCTGTCTGCGAGAAAGAGTTTCTTCTCCGGGTCGAACAATTGCGTGATGCTTCTTCTATTTATATGTCCGTTCTTATCCAGAATCGTATAGATGTGTTCAGAGAGCTCTCGATTCTCGTCCGAATGGGTCGAGTGGTAGTTATCGAACTGAATCAGAAAGTCCGCAAAGTCACGCTGATGAGCCCTGCTCACATTGTCGATGAGTTGTTCGGGAGTGATGCCTTGCTGCTCGGCGCTGAGCATGATCGCAGTGCCGTGGGCATCGTCGGCGCAGACATAGACGCAGTCATTGCCGCGAAGTTTCTGCAGGCGTACCCAGATATCGGTCTGAATAGCCTCCATCAGATGCCCGAGGTGGATACCTCCGTTGGCATAGGGCAGTGCACTGGTAACTAATATTTTTCGCTGACTCACGTTTACAACCTACAAATTACCTGGATTTGGCGCTGGGATTGTTGGAGCGGCGTGCTCCCACACTGTGTGCATCATCTATTAGATTTCGATCATTTCGAAATCTTCTTTACCTACGCCACATTCAGGGCACATCCAATCATCAGGGATGTCGTCCCAGCTGGTGCCGGGGGGAATACCCTCTTCGGGAAGGCCGAGGGCCTCTTCATAAATGAAACTACATACTAAACATTGCCACTTCCGCACGTCATCCTCCTGGTTCAATTCTGCTTTGAGGCTCAGCTCATAGATCTTGGTCCATTGGCCACAGACCGTGATGCAATAAAACCTAATTGCCTAGCTGACTTAGTGCCCTAAACAGGGGCGAGCAAAGCCATTACGATAGGCGCCGCATCATACTGCAATAGGCGAGCTTTTTCAGCCTGTTTTTGGGCGGCGCCTGTGCATCGCGCTAGCTCGGCATAGACGGACCTGAGTGTTTGTAGAACAAATAGAGGATGAATCTCTGCGCATTTGGCACTATCATTCGCGTTCTCTCGGTCACGCGAAATGACTGGGTGTCCGTAACGCTGTGCACAAATAGGTCTTCAATTTTTATTCAATTCTGGATTAAAGAGTTATGAGTATTAAATCCGATCGCTGGATCAGGGAAATGTCCACCACGCAGGGAATGATAGAGCCGTTCGTTGCCGATCAGGTGCGTTATGTGAATGGAGAGAAGGTGATTTCCTATGGCACATCCAGCTACGGCTACGATGTGCGCTGTGCCACCGAGTTCAAGATATTCACGAATGTGCACACGACTAGCGTTGTAGATCCCAAGAATTTCGATGAAACCAGCTTTGTCTCTATCGATGAGCCGATTTGTGTTATTCCCCCGAACTCATTCGCTCTGGCCAGGACCATAGAGTATTTTCGCATTCCCAAAGATGTACTAACGATTTGTCTGGGAAAGTCGACGTATGCCCGCTGCGGCATCATCGTCAACGTAACTCCACTGGAGCCGGAGTGGGAGGGGCACGTAACGCTCGAATTCTCCAATACCACACCGCTGCCTGCTAAGATCTATGCGAACGAGGGTGTTGCTCAGATGCTGTTTTATCAATCGGACGAGCAGTGTGAGGTCACTTACAAACAGCGCGGCGGCAAATATATGGGCCAGATGGGCGTTACGCCTCCTAAGGCTTAAACACTTTTTTCCTGCAATTATCTGTTTAGTGCCGATGTTTTTCTGGCGCTATCTATCCGCCAGACCCGTTTTCGTCAAATTTCTGGCGCTTTCCTGAGCCTGTGAAATCCTGCGGGAATTTGCCTCGCCTCTACAGCCCTCGTAGTTATTAGCCTGTCTAAAAAATATTCAGAATTACAACAGTTTGGAACAATTATTGCTCTGTACTTATGCAGTGGTCCGTCTTTCATCAGTATGGATAGCGGGGCTTATGCAAAAGACTTGGTACTAAGAATTTTGCGGAGCTTAAAACAGGTATCGCGAGGGAAGTCTCTGACTTGGGCACTGCGAAAATTCAAGTCACGATTAAACCTACTGAGTAAATCGTCAGAAAGTGGATTTAGTTTAGTACGCAATAAATTAAATGGAATTGCAGTAGTAAAACAATAAAACGGAGCATGCTAAGGCATGATGGCCAAGAGCTATAGCGCAGTAGAAGAGCGACCCAGTCTAAGTGAACTTCGCCATTGCCAATCAGGCACTTGGGGAATTTTCATTGCCTCTATTTGTGCTGCTCATGCTCAACTTGGCGCACACCATGATGTCAGCATGAATCGAAATTATAAAAACATGGGATGAAATAAATGACTTCGGCAACTGAAGCTAAAGTTTACGAACCAGTACTGCCAAACGGCGAGGCGTCAGATGAGAATCTGACCGCGGTGGTAGAGCGCTACGCCCCACTCGTAAAGCGCATCGCCCATCATCTATTGTTGCGTATGCCCGCAAGCGTGCAGATAGACGACTTAATTCAATCGGGCATGATTGGCTTATTGGAAGCGGCGAAAAAATATGACGTCTCGAAGGGTGCGAGCTTCGAAACCTACGCCGGCATCCGAATTCGTGGTTCCATGTTAGACGAGGTTAGAAAAGGCGACTGGGCGCCTCGATCCGTACACCGTAAATCCAGAAAAGTTGCCGAAGCGATCAAAGCCATCGAGGCCCGTACCGGTCAGGATGCAAAAGATCAGGATATCGCGAACGAGTTGGACATAGATCTGAATGCCTATTACGCCATATTACAGGACGCGAGCGGCAGCCGGTTATTCAGCTTCGATGACATAATGGAAGGCGATGATTCCGCGATCGAACTCGCGGCAGGTGAGCTGCCGGGCCCCTGTGACGGTCTGCAGCGTTCTACATTTAAGGCACACCTGGCTACAGCCATCGATGGCCTGCCCGATCGAGAGAAATTGGTACTCGCGCTGTACTATGACGAGGAGCTAAACCTGAAGGAGATAGGTGAGGTCATAGGTGTTAGTGAATCTCGAGTCAGTCAGATACACAGTCAGGCGGCTATGCGTCTGCGTTCTCGGCTTTCCGACTGGCACTAGACTTAGAGTCCGGCGTCACCTCGGCGCCGCAGGCCGTTTTGGGCAGCAATAGCTCACCTTCTTCGTTATAATCCCCAGCCTTTACAGATAGAGAGATAACGGGAACCCCCAGTTCATGTCGTCTGCGTCAACTAACACCTTCGATTCAGAGCCTCATACGAGCATGCTCGCTGCGCGCAGTCTGTTCTGTGAGCGTGACGAGCGCGTGTTATTCCGAGACCTGGATTTCGATTTGCAGGAGGGGCAGGTGTTGCAGGTTCAGGGCAGCAATGGCAGTGGTAAGACGACGTTGATGCGGATCCTCTGCGGCCTGAACGACAGCTATACGGGCTCCATAAAATGGTATGGCGAGGAGATAGAGGAGCAGGCGGCGAGTTTCTTCTCGTCGCTACTGTATATAGGGCATAGAGTCGGTGTAAGCAAAGTGCTCAGCCCAATTGAGAACCTGCGCTTCAGCTGCAGCCTTAAACAGGCGGTGAGTGATGAACAAATCATGGCCGCGCTCAAAGAGCTTGGCCTGCGCGGTTTCGAGGAATCTCCTTGCTATACGCTGTCGGCGGGGCAGCAGCAGAGAGTTTCGCTGGCGCGGCTGATTATCAGTCCCGCCTCTTTGTGGGTTCTGGATGAGCCGTTTACTACGCTGGACGCCAAGGGAGTGGCACAGCTCGAGCAACTACTTCAGCGCCAGGCACAGGCAGGCGGCTCTGTCATGGTAACCACGCACCACAATCTGACTATTCCCGAACTAAGCGTCCTGAGTCTGGGTTGAGCTTGCTATGAGAGAGAAACAGACAACGACCTCGGCTGCGTTCCTGGCAACTCTTAAGCGCGACTTGCTTATCGCGTTCAAGAAGAAGAACGACATCGTGAATCCCTTCATGTTCTTCATTATCGTCGTCTCCCTGTTTCCCATAGGCATTAGCCCCGAGAGTGACCGACTGACGGAGATTGCGGCGGGCGTCATCTGGATTTCGGTGCTGCTGGCCTCGATGCTATCGATGGATAACCTCTACAGGTCAGATTTCGAGGATGGCTCGCTGGAGCAGCTACTGCTGAGTCCCCATCCGCTGTTTTTCCTCGTGCTGGCGAAGAATATAAGTCACTGGCTAGTCAGTGGTTTGCCTGTTGTGCTGGTGTCGCCCATCTTGGCCTATATGCTGGCGTTGCCGACCGAGGCCTACGGCACGTTGATTTTGTCCCTTTTACTGGGTACCCCCATCATGAGCTTGGTGGGTTCGATTGCCGTGGCGCTGACGGTGGGGCTGGGCAGTCGAGGTTTGATTCTGGCGGTAATCACTTTACCGATGAGTGTGCCGGTACTGATCTTCGGCACCCTGGCCGTGCAGGCTACTCTTAACAGCCAGTCTCCGCTGGGCTATCTCAGTCTCATGCTGGTCATGCTTTCGGTCTCGGTCAGCCTCGCGCCGCTGGCCTCCGCAGCGGCGCTAAAAATCAGTGTGAATTAGCTTGAACCGCGGAAGATAGGTCCAATAACGGTATAAGCGCGTAATTACAATGAGTTACAATACGTAACACGGAAGCCCGGGGGCTACGTGATATATTTACAGAGCTAAAATTGAAGAGGTAGGCGTTCGTCATGTGGTTATGGTTTTCCAAACTAGGTTCTCCCAAGTGGTTCTATGAGCTCAGTGGAAGATGGCTGCCTTGGCTGGTTGTAGCGATGGTCATATTCATGACGATTGGCTTGGTTTGGGGATTGTTGTTCCTGCCGCCTGACTACCAACAGGGATTTACCTCGAGAATTCTAATCGTGCACGTAGCTGTTGCTGGCACGTCGCTAGCCTTTTTCCCACTTATGTTCGTGGCAGGGACCATTACCCTGGTTTGGCGCATGAAGCTCGCCGATATGGTGGCCAAGAATGCCGCCATCCTGGGTGCCTGGTTTTCGTTCATTACACTGGCAACGGGCTCGCTCTGGGGTAGCGTGATGTGGGGCACCTGGTGGGAGTGGACCGATAGCCGGTTAGTGTCGATGCTATTTCAGTTATTCCTGCTGCTCGGCGTGATCTCACTGCGCTCCGCACTTGAAGATTCCGATACCGCAGCGAAAGCCTGCGCCTTGCTCTCGATCGTGGGATGTATCAATGTCGTCATCATTAAATATTCGGTGGAGTGGTGGAACACGCTGCACCAAGTAGCTAGCCCTGTATCGCTGGACACGGAGAGCCCGAACGGTCCAGAGTTTTGGATCGCAACGCTAATCATGATCGTTGCCGTCTACCTGTTTCTATCGGTTAGTCTGATCCTCTCAACGCGCAATGAAATACTGGAGAGAGAACGCAGGTCTCAGTGGGTTCAAGATTTAGTGATGAAAAGCTAGAGGGTTTTGGAAAAGTAGATGTTAGACAAAATTCAGTTTTCAAGCTTCGCCGAATTTGTAGACATGGGTGGTTACGGTTTCAATGTCTGGTCGGTGTACGCGTTGTTCGCAATTTTCATCGCGGTGAATTTAATATTACCGCTGCGCAAGAAGCAAAAGATTTTTCGTCAGTTAAAGCGTCGTATGACTCTGGATGACGAAATCAAAAATGAAGATGATGGTGCGATCTAATAGCGCCGCAAAAGTACTTATCGTTTCGGAGTAGTAAATGAAACCTCATAGACGTAAGAAGCTCGGAATTATTCTGTTTATAGCAGCCGGTCTTAGCGTTGCAGTTGGCTTTACTGCGTTCGCGCTGAAGCAAAACATCAATATGTTTTATACGCCTACACAGGTTGCAGACGGCGAGGTGGGTGCAGGGCAGCATTTTAGAATCGGCGGCATGGTGAAGACTGGAACCGTTGCAGGCGCATCCGACAGCCTGAAGGTGAGCTTCGTAACTACCGATTTTGTTAGCGACGTGCCTATCCAATACGAAGGCATACTGCCCGACCTGTTTCGAGAGGGGCAGGGCATAGTCGCCGAAGGTGAGATGGATGCCGCCGGCGTTTTTCAGGCTTCGCGGGTATTGGCCAAACACGATGAGAATTTCATGTCGCCAGAGGTGAAGGCGGCGCTCGATGCCGCCGGCGCCTCGGCCGAGAATCACATGCCAGCAGGTAGAAACTAGATGATCCCTGAGGTAGGTCAGTTCTCTCTGATATTGGCATTTTGCCTCAGTTTGATACTCGCTACGTTGCCCCTCATCGGAGCCTATCAGAATAATTTCTTGTGGATGAGTATGGCGCGGCCACTTTCGGCCGGCGTTTTCGTCTTTCTTGGCATCTGTCTTGCCATACTTGCCTATGCGTTCGTTACCGACGATTTCTCTGTGCAGTTCGTCGCTCAGCACTCAAATTCCTTGCTTCCGGATCGTTATAAACTTACTGCGGTATGGGGTGGGCACGAAGGTTCATTCCTGCTTTGGACATTTATGCTGTCGGGGTGGATGCTGGCCGTCGCCATTTTTAGCAAGAGCATGCCTCTGGAATTCGTGGCTAGGGTGTTGGGCGTGCTGGGTTTCCTCATCACGGGTTACATTTTATTCATGCTGGCCACATCTAACCCCTTCGATCGCGTCGTGCCGCTACCGCCAGTTGATGGCGCAGACTTGAACCCTGCACTGCAAGATTTTACTTTTATTATTCACCCTCCAACTCTCTATATGGGTTATGTCGGTTTCTCAGTGGTGTTTGCCTTCGCCATGGCGGCGCTGTTGAGTGGGAAGATGGATGCCGCTTGGGCGCGATGGTGCCGACCCTGGGCCAGTGTCGCCTGGGCCATCCTTACTCTCGGCATCGCCCTCGGCAGTTGGTGGGCATATTACGAATTAGGCTGGGGCGGCTATTGGGCCTGGGATCCGGTTGAGAACCCACCCCTGATAACCTGGCTATTCGGAACGGCGTTGATCCATTCTTTGGCCGCGACCGAGAAGCGCGGTGTGTTCAAGGCTTGGACAATAATGCTAGCTATACTGGCATTCGCCGGAAGCTTGCTGGGCACCTTTATTACCCGTTCCGGCTTGTTAACGTCGGTTCACGCGTTCGCGAGTGACCCGGATAGAGGTTTCTTCATACTCGCCATTCTGGGCATAACTGTCGGTGGCGCTTTGTTGCTGTTTGCGTTCAGGGCACCGCTAATGAAGAGCGAACTTGGGTTCGACCTGGTATCCCGCGAAATCCTGTTGCTTTCGAATAACGTTATCTTGGTGGTGGCTGCCGCATCAGTATTCTTAGGCACGCTTTTTCCTATGGTGTATCAAGCCATAACTGATGATTTGATCTCGATAGGTCCGCCCTATTTTAATTCGATCTTTATCCCGCTGATGGCGTTGCTCGCTTTGCTATTGTCCATTGGGCCATTTTCCCGATGGAAGCGCACTTCAACGACCTACTTAATTCAACAACTGGGTAAAGTCGCTTTGGCATCCCTCGCACTAGGTGTTGTGCTCCCGCTACTCGTCACAGGTCAGATTTCAGTACCTGCGACTATTGCTGTCGTTATAGGTTCGTGGATCATGTTGGCGATGTTGCTGGATTTTGCCAATAAGACTGCTAACAAAACCACCCGCCTTCAAGGTCTTAAGTCATTGTCCTATAGCTATTATGGAATGCAGTCCGCGCATTTAGGTTTAGCATTAATGTTAATTGGCGTAGCAATGACTAGTACTTTTGGCTCCGAACGTAGCGTTCTGTTGTCGCCTGGCCAAGATGTAGAGTTGGATGGCTACCGATTTCAGTTCGAAGGCACGCGATCAATCAATGGCCCGAACTATGTCGGGGAAGAGGCGACTTTCACCGTTCTAAAGGATGGTGATGAAATTGGCATCCTGCATCCCGAGCGCAGAGTTTATTTGGCAACGAATACTCCATCCACTGAGATGGCGATTGATGCTGGCTTCTTTCGTGATCTGTTCATCACCCTTGGCGAGCAGAAAGAAGGGAGTTCATGGTCGATGACAATCTATGTAAAACCCTTCGTTCGTTGGATCTGGTTGGGTGCAATTTTCATGACTTTGGGTGGCATTCTTGCAGCGACGGATAAGCGCTATCGACGACTGCGCAGGAAGCAGGCCGAAACAAATAAGCAGCGGTCAAAGGATAATTCACTTTCAGGCGAGCTGCAGCCCAGCTCTTAGTGCGAAGCGATGAATAGACTTAAATTTTACTTGCCTGTGATCGGCTTTTTCGTGGTAGCGATAGCGATGTGGCGTGGTTTGTCCTTGGATTCAAAAACGCTGCCATCGATGTTGATAGACAAGCCTATACCGAGCTTCGAATTGACCTCGGTAGATGGAGACACAGTCAGCAATTCCGATTTGCCGGGGCAAATATTCCTGCTCAATGTATGGGGGTCCTATTGTCTCCCCTGTCTCATCGAACATCCGACGCTGATGCGTTTATCGGAAGAAGGCGAGATACCAGTCGTTGGCGTGAACTATCGTGATCGACAAGACCTCGCCTTGGACTGGCTGCAGGAAAATGGCAATCCCTTCGCCTTCAGTATTTTGGATGAGAGTGGGCGCTTCGGCATAGACCTCGGCGTGTATGGCGCGCCGGAAACCTATTTGGTAGATGGCAGCGGCGTGATTCGCTTTCGCCACGTGAGTGTTCTTGATGAGACGGTCTGGCAAGAGCAATTTCTGCCGGCTATTGCCGAACTGCGCGCCGAGGGTGGGCAGTAGCATGAATGTCTCGACAAACTCCTCGGTTCATAAGCTATTACTGCTAGCAGCTGTCGTCTTCGTCTTGCTGAGTAGTCTGCTAGTTTCCAGTCCAAGCTACTCGCAGGTTGATACTTTCGAGTTCGATACCGAAGCGCAGCAGAAGCGCTTCCGCACACTGTCAGATGAGCTGCGTTGTCCCATGTGCCAGAACGCAAGCCTGTCGGGTTCGACTGGAGGCGTCGCGGAAGACCTGCGCAGAGAAATACATCGCATGATCATGGAAGGCATGAGTGACAGCGAGATCATTCAATTCATGTTCGAGCGTTACGGCGACTTCATCTTGTTTCGCCCTAGGCTAACTGCAGGCACCGCATTGCTCTGGTTTGGCCCCTTGCTATTTTTACTATTTGGCGCGGCGATAGCCTTTGGCATTTGGCGCCGCGCGAGACAATACAATGTTAGCGAGGTGCAGTTAGACCAAGCGCAGCAAGATCGCCTGCAACAATTATTAGGCGATAAAACCTAAGTCAATTTATCTCTACTTGGAATACGCTCTTGTTCTGGATTTTTACCGCGCTTCTTTTCTTAATCGCCATCGGCTTCGTGCTGCTACCTCTGTGGGTTCGTAATAAGACCGAATCCTTCGTCGTTGATGCCTCGCGTAAAAATGAAAACATTGCCCTGTTTCAAGAGCGTAGTGACGAGCTGGAAAACGAGCTCGCGACCGGAAATCTCGATCAGGCAGCATTCGATGTACTCATTCTAGAGTTACAGCAGAGCCTGTTGTCGGATGTTACGGAAGATGACTTACCTGTTAAGGGCAGGGCGAAGGCCAAGAAGAGCAAGCCGGTCGCGGCCGCTACATCTTACAACCTCCTAGTGCCTATTCTTCTTTGTTTGTTGATGCCACTTGTGGCCTATGGCCTCTACAACGAATGGGGTTTCAAGCGAGACGTGGAATTGATGGGGCTGTTTCAGCGAACCGTGAATAATTCGGACAACCCTCAGGAATCGCAGGATCTAATTATTAGCCTGGGCGAGATAGTTCAGGCAGACGCCAATCGACCGTGGGCCTGGTATTTTCTCGCGGAAAATTTCGCATCCATCGGCATGTTTACCGAAGCTGAGATAGCGTACATGCAGTCCGCTGCGCGCATGGATGAGTCTCCCGAGAAGGCGCTTGTGCTAGGCCGCGTCGCAATGGCTAAATATATCCTCGCCGATTTTAACTTCACTCCCGACATACTTGAAGTAATCGAGGAGGCTCGGGCAATTAATCCCAACGAGATGTCGATTTTGCAACTGATCGCTGCAGATGCTGAGGAGCGCGAAGACTTCGCGAAAGCGATCGAATATTGGCGGCTCATAATTCAGAACAATCCTAATAGTCAGCAGGCGCAGGTACTTCGTCGTAGCATCGCCACGGCGCAACAGCGTCTAGCCGGAGAAGGACAGGATGCTGCGGCTGGTCCAACGATCGAGATCAACCTATCCTTAGCCGACGGCCTGGAGCTGGATGGCAATCTCCGCGTCTTCGTCGCGGTACGCAACGCCGCCCAGGAGGGCTTGCCGCCTCTCGCTGCCGTCGATCTCACTGTCGCCGACCTTCCCGCGAACATACAGTTGGACAACTCCTATGCCGTTGGTCCATTCAATATTTCCTCAGCGGACACGGTCTTCGTATCGGCGGCGGTTTCTTTCTCGGGTTCGGCCACGCCAACCTCGGGAGACTATCGCTCGCAAACAGACAACTTCGCCCACAATGGGCAGAGAGCCGTCGTCAGTTTGGAAATAGCTGATCGACTTCCCTAGTACTCCGGCGGGGTTCGCAAGGCAACGAGGTTAGGATGTACTGGGCTGAATTCTTCACCATCGCCATAGCGCACCTGTTCGCCGTTGCCTCTCCTGGCCCTGACTTCGCCGTCGTCATGAGGCAGAGTGTGCGAGGTGGCACGCGATCTGGGATATGGACGAGCCTGGGAGTGGGTACTGCGATTCTGTTGCACGTTAGCTACTGTCTTCTGGGCGTGGCTCTGTTGCTTTCGCAATCGCCAGCACTATTCAACGCAATGAAATTCTTAGCGGCAGCTTACCTGTTCTATCTGGGGATTCAGTCAATTCGTGCTTCCCTCGAGGAGCGAGGCTTGGGAGAAGAGGCTGTGCAAGCGCCCGTTGCGTCCGCCTTCCGCGCCTTCGGCCTGGGCTTCCTAACCAATGGCCTGAATCCCAAGGCGACGCTGTTCTTCCTCGCGCTATTTACCGTGGTAATCGATCAGAATACGCCGACTACTATTCAGTTGCTGTACGGCATCTATCTTGCGGTGGCAACCTTCGCTTGGTTCACCTTGCTTTCCTTGGTATTAGGAGTTCCCAGGATAAGGGCGTTTATTGTCAGCATGGGAAGCTCCTTGGAGCGTGCTATGGGGGCTATTCTGATCTTGATCTCGCTACAGATAGTCTTTAACAGTCTGTAGCTGAGGCGCCGGAAAAGGGGAAAACAGACAGCGGATCAGTGCATTTGGGCCGGTACCTGCGGTATAGTTGCCGGCTAGGAAAATTGATATGTCAGATAATAAGCAGGTGACAGAGCTAGTCGATAAATTCGGTAGACGGGTGGATTATATACGCCTGTCGGTTACCGATCGCTGCGATTTTCGCTGCGTGTATTGTATGACCGAGGACATGACCTTCCTGCCTCGCGATCAGATTCTGTCATTGGAGGAGCTCTACCGCGTCGCAAAGGCATTTACCGAGTTGGGCGTGAAGAAGATTCGGCTAACCGGTGGCGAGCCGATGGTGCGCACCGACGTAATGTCATTGATCGAGAAGCTGGGTGCGCTGCCTGGGCTGGAAGAGCTGCTGCTAACTACCAACGGTGCACAATTGGAGAAATATGCGATTCCCCTGAGGGCCGCTGGCGTGAACCGAATTAATATCAGCATAGACAGTCTGGATGCCGAGCGCTTCAAGCGTATCTCTCGGGTTGGGAAGCTCGATAAGGTGTTGGCCGGTATCGAAGCTGCCAATGCCGCTGGCTTCGAAAGAATACGACTTAACTCGGTAGTCATGAAGGGCTATAACGAAGACGAGGTGCTCGCTCTCGCGGAGTACGCGATTGAGCGCGATATCGATATTGCATTCATCGAAGAGATGCCACTGGGCGAGGCCTCTGATCACGCGCGAGAAGACACCACTTGCAGCAACGCCTGGGTGCGCGAGAGAATCGCCGAGAAATACCAGTTAGTCGATAGCGCCGAGAAAACTGCCGGGCCCTCACGCTATGCAAAAATTGCCGGACGTAAGAGTCGCATAGGATTTATCTCACCGGTCACGCACAATTTTTGCGAAGATTGTAACCGCGTGCGCGTAACAGTCGAGGGTCGATTGCTGCTGTGTCTCGGTAACGAGCACTCCGTAGATCTGCGTGCGATCATGCGCGACCCGAAGAATGACGATGCGGTTCTGAAGCAGGCTCTAATAGATTCTATGGAGATAAAGCCAGAGCGTCATTTCTTCTACGACAAGGATCATGCCCAGCCGATTCGTTTAATGAATATGACAGGCGGCTAGTCCTAGCCGCTTTCTGCCCAGCTTCGCCAAACCAGCAATCTGAATAAAACAATCTGTAAACAAGCAATGAGAGATAATATGTCGTCCCCAATGTCTTTGAATATTTCTGTGGTCACCGTGTCCGACACGCGCACGCCGGAGACGGATAAATCCGGTACGGTTCTGATCGAGAGGCTGTTAAGCGCTGGCCACAAATTGCATAGCAAGGCCATAGTAAAGGATGACATTTATCAGTTGCGGGCAGAAGTCTCCAGATTGATAGCGGACCCATCTATTCAGGCGATTTTGTTAACAGGCGGCACAGGATTCACCGCGAGAGATAATACCGTTGCCGCGATTTCGCCTCTCTTGGATACACCAATCGAAGGCTTTGGCGAATTGTTCCGTCAACTCTCCTTCGAGGAAATAGGCAGTTCGACTATTCAGTCTCGAGCGTTTGCCGGATTGGCGAATGGCGCAATTTTATTCTGCGTGCCAGGTTCGCCTGGTGCCTGTGCAACAGCGTGGGACAAGATTATTAGCGAGCAGCTAGACAGTACCCATAGGCCCTGTAATTTTACGGATAAGCTTAGAGGAAAATAGTGAAGAGCAGTGGGGGAGTTGTAGAGCGGGCTTTCTGAAAGGCATAAAAAAACACCAGTCTAAATCTATTGTTTAAACTGGTGTCTAGCCGGTACTTAAATCAATTGAAGGGCTTTGCATAAAGCCTCCTATTCGAATTAGTTTAGACGGTTGCGTATACGATAGCGGCTGGAACTGCTAATGCAGCTATTACCAGTAGAACACTGATAACTGTCGCTTCGATAACGGGCCGCGCTCGATTGAGTGCCTTGCTCATTACTTTCTCCTTGGTTTGATGGTCGGGTTTAAGTTGAATCGGTCTGTCCTCTCAACTACGGGGCGCATGGTAACACAATGTGTAGTAATAGGTAACATTAATTGTTGATTCATACGAATATGTGTACATGAGTAACGATAAGTAAGGTTTGAAATAAAACATCTATAAATCAATAAGATAGACAGATAGGGTTGTAAATATTTGCCGAAAATCAACCCTATCCAGGCAATATCCAGATCCGGTTTCGGGCTAATTGCTTGAATTGTGACGGTAATCACACGCGTAACTATAGGTAACACAAGCTCATTCTGCCTGCCCGTAACTAGGATGACTCACTCGTATCACTGTGTGAGGGGTCAATAGCGACCGGATAGGGCATCTCTTCCACTTGGCGCTTAGCGCTGGTGCTTAAGCCCGATTCAAGAGGAACTTCGCATGCGAGTAATGACATTTAACTGTAACGGTATCCGCGCAGCGGCAAGAAAGGGGTTTTTCGAGTGGCTGCCCGAGGCAGATGCCGACGTGGTTTGTCTGCAGGAGACCAAGGCGCAGATCGATCAGCTGAGTGATCCTATGTTTCATCCCGAGCAGTACGACTGCCACTATTTCGATGCCGAAAAGAAGGGTTACTCGGGCACGGCACTGTATTCCCGTGTGAAACCCAAGAAGGTGAAGAAGGGTCTAGGGTTTGAACTGGCCGACACTGAAGGCCGCTATATTCAGGCTGACTATGACGGGCTCAGCATAGCCTCTCTCTATCTGCCTTCGGGTTCGAGTAGTGATGAGAGACAGCTCAGAAAATTTAGTTTCATGGATGACTACATGAAACATATGCAGAAACTGCGCAAAGCCAAGCGAGAGGTCATCATCTGTGCAGATTGGAACATTTGCCATAAAGAAATCGATCTGAAAAATTGGCGAGGGAATCGTAAAAATTCAGGATTCCTTCCCGAGGAGAGGGAATGGCTGGATGTGCTCTACAACAAGGTAGGCTATGTGGATGCGTTTCGTGAAGTTAACAAGGAGCCCGATCAATACTCCTGGTGGTCAAATCGAGGTCAGGCCCGTGCCAACAATGTGGGGTGGCGGCTCGACTATCATGTGGTAACGCAGAATATAGCGAGCAAGGTTAAATCGGCGGAGATCTACACCGATCAGATCTTCTCAGACCACTCGCCGGTTATTCTTGATTACGCTATCTAGATTAAACAGAATAGTGCCCCTGTTT
>CAYGRR010000066.1:0-7869 GCA_964352295.1 uncultured Pseudohongiella sp.
CTACGCGACCGCTACCGATCTCGCCGACTATCTGGTGAAGAAGGGCATGCCCTTCCGCGATGCCCATGAAGTCGTTGGCAAGTCGGTGGCCTTTGGCATAGAACAGAAGAAGGATCTGGCAGAGCTCGAGCTGGCGGAACTACAGAAGTTCTCTGATCTCATTACTGCAGACGTGTTCGAGGTATTGACTCTGGAAGGCTCTATAGGCGCAAGGGACCACATCGGCGGTACCGCGCCCAAGCAAGTTCTTGCGGCCGTAAAGCTTGCTGCGGCAGATATCGCGAAACGCTAGCGACTACTGGGCGCGACAAGCCGAATATCGTATTCGCGCAGCTGGTTGTCTCTAACCGTTTTCACTTTAACGGTGTCGCCAGCGCTGTGCTGCTCTAATACGTCGGCGTAGTCGTCCTCGTTGCGCACGGGCTGCCCGGCTATCTCCACTATGACATCGCCTAACTGAATGCGGCCGCGCTGCGTTCTGGTCAGCCCGCGCATGCCCACACGCTCGGGGTCCGTGCCCGGGAACACATCCAGGACGATGACTCCCTCGATACCCCACTGCCTGCGGTAATAGTCTGCCTGGGGAATCTGACTGATCCCCATCGCCGGAGTCTGCACTCTTCCGTAGGCGATGAGCTCCGGGACAATGCGCTTGACGGTGTTGACGGGTATGGCGAAGCCGATGCCCGAGCTTGCGCCGCTGGGACTGTAGATCGCCGTGTTAACGCCGATCAGCTGGCCTAGGGAATTGAGGAGGGGTCCGCCCGAATTTCCGGGATTAATGGCCGCGTCCGTCTGTATCACGTCGCGAATCTTGCGACGACTCACCGAGTCTATTTCCCGGCCCAGGGCACTCACAACGCCTACCGTCATAGTCGTATCCAGACCGAAGGGGTTGCCAATGGCGATGACCTTCCTGCCGACCTCGAGTAGCGAAGAATCCCCCGGCTGTACCGCCACCAGCTTGCTATCGGGCGCATCTATCTTCAGCACAGCGAGGTCTTTATCAGGGTCTACGCCTACCGCACTGGCCGCATAGCTCGTGCCATCTTGCAGCGTAACCGTTACCCGGTCCGCCTGCTGCACGACATGGTAGTTCGTGACGATGTAGCCCTCATCATTCCAGACGAATCCGGTGCCGCTACCTTGCGGGACTTCCTGGGGATTGAGCGCGTAGAAGGATCGCACTAGGCGAGAATTGGTGATGTTCACGACCGAAGGGCTTACCGATTTAAAGATCTCGATATTGTTTGTTTCGTCGTTGGTCTTGAACTGGCTGTAATCTGGGGTCTGTGCATGAGCCGTGGCGGCAAAAAGCAGGCCCGCCACTAGGGAAGAGAGTATTTTCATGGAGCTGGCCACCCGTCTTTATCAGTTACGTCTATTCTAGCTAAGGTTGGAGCGTTTTCAGTAGTTTCAAGGCTGGCCTCACTCGTAGTTGGCGATCTCTTCCTGAACTTCTAGCCACGCGTCCTCCTGAGTGGAAAGTTGTGACTTGAGGACGCCCTGTTCCTGAAGTAGCGCATTCAGTGCGCCCTTCTTCTCCTCTAGGTATATGTTCTCGTCCGCCAACGAGGATTCGATCTGTCGCAGCTTCGCTTGAATCTTCTCGATCTCCGCCTCTAATTTGCGCTCCTGCTTCTTCAGGGGGGCCATCTTCTCGCGCAGATCTGCTGCCTGCTGACGCTTCTCTTTCTTGTCGACTTTCTGTTTCAGCTCTACCGGAGCCTTCGTGTTGGCTCCGGCACCTGCCGCGCTCTCATCGAAGCCAGAGAACGTTTGTGAGCTCAACCATTTCTCATAGTCCTTAAGGTCGCCCTTGAACTCGGCGAAGACACCCTTGTGGATGGAGTAGAACTCGTCGACCGTGTTCATTAACAGGTGACGATCGTGCGAGACGATAACCATCGCTCCCTGATACTCCTGCAGCGCCACGGTGAGGGCGTGGCACATCTCGAGATCGAGATGGTTTGTCGGCTCATCCATCAATAGCAGATTCGGCTTCTGCCAGGCTACCTTTGCCAGAGCGAGGCGCGCCTTCTCTCCGCCCGAGAAGTTCTTGATCGTCTCGTTCACGCGCGTGCCACGAAAATCGAAGCCGCCAAGATAGTCTCTTATTTGCTGCTCGGTGGCATTGCCCTCTTCCTTCTGGATAAGTTGTATAGGCGTCGCCTGCTGATCCAGTTCGTCGACCTGATGCTGGGCGAAGTAACCTACCTTCAATTTCTTCGAGCGAATTATTTCGCCGCCCAGTTGTTGCATCTGACCCGAAAGTATTTTCAATAGGGTCGACTTGCCACTGCCGTTGAAGCCTAGCAAACCGAATCGCGACTCGGAGCGGACGCTGAACTCTATCTTGTCGACGAGTGGCTTATCGAAGCCAATCGTCAAAGAATCCATCTGCATCAGGTAACTCGATGGCTCGTCCAGCTCTGGAAACTTGAAGCGAAACGGCGAGTCGACATGCGCCGGCGCGATGTCTTCCATCCTATGCAGTTCCTTCAATCGACTCTGTGCCTGTTTCGCCTTCGTCGCCTTCGCGCTGAAGCGGCGCACGAAATTCTGTATCTCTGATTTTCTTCTCTGTTGCTTTTCATAGAGCGCCTGCTGCAGCGCCATCCTCTCGGCACGTTGCTTCTCGTAGGAGCTGTAGTTGCCCTTATAGGAATCGAGTCCGCCGTTGTCGAAGCTGATGACATTGTTGATCACGGAATCCAAAAACGTGCGATCGTGAGAGATCAGCAAAATCGTGCCTTGGTAATTCTGTAGCCACTGCTCCAGCCAGACTGTTGCCTCGAGGTCTAAATGGTTCGTTGGCTCATCGAGCATCAGGAGGTCGGACGGGCACATCAAGGCAGCCGCCAGATTCAGCCGCACACGCCAGCCGCCGGAGAAGCTGCTCACCGGCTGTGAAAATTCGTCTACTGCGAAACCGAGGCCGGAGAGGAGCCTCTCGGCGCGGTGGGTGATATCGTAGCCATCGATCTCTTCCAGCTTGCCGAACAGCTCAGCCAAGGCCAGGTCGTTACCTTCCTCCTCGGCCCGCTGTATGGCTGCTTCGAGATGGCGGAATTCGGTGTGGGCGTCCAGCACGAAGTTCAACGCGCTGCGACTGCTGCCCGGTGTCTCCTGTGCCATCGAGGAGCGACGCAGGCCGTTGGGCATCTCGATTTCGCCTTCCTCGAGCGCGATCTCGCCACTCAGCGCGCGAAACAGGCTCGTCTTGCCGCAGCCGTTGCGACCGATTATGCCCGTCCGCTGACCCTTGTGGATGACCAAGGATACATCCCGCAGCAAGATCTGAGTGCCGCGCATCAGCATTATGTTATTCAGAGAAATCATCGCGCCAAACAGCCCATCAAAATGCGAAGCGGCACATCATACACTAGTTTCAGCGCATTCTTGCGCGCCAGCACAGCTTCTTAGGGGGTGGGGTAGGAATCTGGCGCTTTGATGCGAAATCGATGACTCTGCGGGCTTGATCGGAGCTGCCCATATTCGTACTATTGACTACTGCCTCACTATCCTAGCGAGGCTGTTCGAGCCCGAAGCCGCATGAAACAGATTTTAATCATTGATGACGACGAGAAGCTAGGTCAGCTGCTAACGCAGTATCTTGAACGACACGACATGCAGGCTCATGTCGCGCTGACGCCCAGCAAGGGGTTCGAGTTACTGAAAAAGTTGAAACCCGATCTACTCATACTCGATGTGATGTTGCCGGAGAAAGATGGCTTCGAGATCTGCAGAGAGATTCGCGCCAAGTCTTCCATTTTCGGTCAGCTGCCTATTCTGATGCTGACCGCACACGCCGAAGTAACCGATCGAATCGTCGGGCTCGAACTCGGAGCCGACGACTATCTACCCAAACCCTTCGAGCCACGCGAGCTAGTCGCTCGCATTCACAATATTCTGCGGCGCAGCAGCGATGACAATAGCCTTCGGGATATCAAGAACATCAACGGCCTCGAGGTCGACTCCTCCCGAAGAGAGGTTAAACTCGATTCGGAGGTGCTCGATCTCACTACCATGGAGTATGAGCTGCTCATTCTCTTTATGCAGTTTCCAAACAAGACGTTTACCCGCGACGAGCTTATGAATCGTCTGCGCGGTATCGATGCCGAACTCTTCTCCCGCGCTGTAGACACTCTAGTGAGCCGCTTGCGACACAAGTTAAATGACACGTCGAAAACTCCACGGTTTATCAAGACCGTGTGGGGTCGCGGTTATACTTTTGTCGGCGAGCAAATATGACCACACTGGTTCAGGTTGTTAGGCGATCGCTGTTCGTTCGCCTACTCTTCATTTTTGGTGTCACCGTAGTTCTCTTCTTCGCAATCTTCTCGATCTCTCTGCGCACCGTTAACCAGAACAACAACACGATCGATGCGATACCCGATTTCTTCACGCGTAACATCGAGTCGATCATCGAAGACATCGGCACACCACCGAATCTTAACAATGCGATGCGGCTCGCGGAAGAATTGGACTGGAGCATCGCCATTAACAATCCCATCATGCGCTGGAGCTCTGACAACGACTATCGGCTCCCCGTCGAGCAATCGGTCTTCAGTCGCACACTGACGGAGAACGCCGAGGTGAGGTCCATCGACAGTGAAGACATCATCATGGTGCAGCGCGGCGGCTACGACTTCTATCTCTATCAGCGCTCGCTCGGTAGCAACAATTCGAACTACGCGATCCTCTATATCGGTGTCGCCCTGGCGAGTATCGTTCTGTTTCTGAACTACTTCATGGTCAATAAATTACTCGATCCGGTACGCCTGCTGCGTAGGGGCGCCGAACGAATTCGCCTCGGGGATCTGAGTTTTCGCGTGAAGAGTAATCGACAGGATGAGCTAGGCGAGTTAACCGATAGCATCAATCACATGGCGGACTCTCTGCAGTCGATGCTAGAGGCGAAACGCCAGCTGCTCCTCGCCATCAGTCACGAGCTGCGTACTCCAATAACGAAAGCGAAGCTGCGCCTTGAGTTTATGCCAGAGAGCAATGAGAAGGACCAGCTGAAGGAAGACATTCAGGAGATAGAGCTGCTCATCACCGATCTTATCGAGGCGGAGCGGCTCAACGAGGAGCATGCGGTACTCACGGCGGAACCCACTCCTATCGCCGCGTTCGTCGAGGGTGTCTGTGAGCAGTTCGAGAGTTATCCCGGCGGCGTAGAACTGGAACTCCCCGATGATGATCGGGAGTTCGAGATTGACAATCTGCGCATGCGCCTACTGATTACCAATCTGGTCAACAATGCCATCCGTCATGGGGAGGGCAATCCGATTGTCGTGCGGGTTAGCTTCAACGGAGATTTTGCAATACTGGAGGTTGAAGACCACGGAGAGGGAATCTCAGAAGAGCATCTGTCGCAGATCACCGAGCCCTTCTATCGTGCCGACAGTTCCAGGCAGAGAAATACCGGCGGCTTCGGCTTAGGCCTCTACCTGTGTCGTCTCATTGCGCAGGCCCACGGAGGCGAGCTAATCATTCAGAGTCAGCTAGGTGAGGGCACTCACATCAAGGTTAAGCTGCCGCCGCATCCTCCTCTCGAAGTACCGATGGAGGAATAGCAGCGAGCGACGCCGCTATTCCCAAGCCTGCTTTAATCCTGTCTGTCGCCCGGCAAACCTAGGCGCGCGCCGTCTTGCGACGCTGCGCGCGCAGGTAACTGAGCAGCAGTGCCAACAGGCTGAGTAGCACAGGTATCAGCGCAGTATTGATAAGCTTCAGGTTCGAGCCGAGCTGCTCTATGTCTTCTGTTAACTGGTACTGCACATCGCGAAGGCTGCGCCGCGTCTCTAACATCTGCTCGTTGAATCTATCCACCTCGGCTTGAATCTCTGGAGTCACCTGTCCAATCAGCTCGCCATTCTCATCCTGATTCAATTCCGCCAGCGCCGCTTCGGCCTCCGCGAGTCTATCCAGCAACTCGGCTTCTTCCACGCGTAGGCGATCATCCGCCTGGCGCTGCAGCTGCAGGACTCGTGTAAACGGCCTCGAGTAAGTGCCGCGACTTCGAATACTTGATAGATCGGCGCCTCCGCTAAGATTGTCAAGAGCGTTAATGACCATATCGCCATTGTTAGAAAATGGACGCGGTATGCGCTGACCTAGAAACTGCCCCACCTGCACCCACATCCTATCGCCCAGCATGTCGGTGTCGGCGAAGACCAGAATGTTCACCTCGCCATTGGAGCTGCTGAGATGTGCCGCGACAGGCTCTTCCTCTTCGGCGGCCTCTACAATCTCTTCCTCGCTGGCAGCCTCTTCTTCCTCAACCACTTCTTCCACGACAGGCCTGCCATCGGGGAACGCTGTCTGGATCACGCCACTCACTCTAGCCGCAAGGGTATGGCTAATGCCCTCAGAGACAAATTCATCGAACAGAATAGAGGGATCGGTAACGTCTTCGAGTAGTGCGGCATCCATCAGCATCGAGTCGCTCGATGAAATCATCAGAGGCTCGAATCGAGTATTCGCCCCCTCCGCCTGGCTGATCACGCCAGCCGATGAAAGGTTGATTGTCTCCAGGCGACTCGTCACGATGTCATTCTGCGTCAGGAAATTCCGCTGCACGCCTAACATGCCAAGGTGAGCGATGGGGCGTTGGCCCTGGCCCATAGACACGCGCAGTGCGAGCTCATTGTCCGTGAGCACTTTCTGGCTGGGAAAATCTATTCCCCAGGCCTCGAGCAGCCCAGGAAGTTCCGAGCTCATGCCCGCGGGAATCAGACTCCCTTGCTGGCTGCGACTCACCAGAGAGTCGGCGTTCGGATCCAGGAACACCATGGTCTTGCCGCCGCGCATCACGAACTGATCGATGGCATACAACGTCTGCTCAGACAAACCTTGGGGATGGACGATCATGAGGATATCGATCTCTTCATCGATCTCAGTGCTGCTGATATCGACGCGCTGCACGGCATAGAGTTGACGAATGATGTCCATGATCATCCACTGCTGCGTCGCCTGCCCCGCTATCGGATCGAATCCTCCATCGATGCTCAGCTCGGTCAACAGGCCCACGACCTGCAGGTCGGGATTGTTCACCTTGCTAACGAGCTTCATGAACTCGTATTCGAGGAACTGTTCCTGATCGGGGCGTATCAGTGGCATCGTCTCGGCCGCGCGCCCTAGCGCGGGATTAACTACGGCGCTCTCTTCCTGTGCTGCGACCAGGCCGAAGTAGATTGCCTG
The DNA here is from genome assembly GCA_964352295.1 of uncultured Pseudohongiella sp. GTDB lineage: Bacteria > Pseudomonadota > Gammaproteobacteria > Pseudomonadales > Pseudohongiellaceae > UBA9145. Next base: position 7,210 of record CAYGRR010000066.1, read on the forward strand.
ACCACCCTGAGTAACAGGCACGGCCTGGATGCCAAACTCCGTGGCGAGGTCTTCGTCTTCGGAGAACGGCTCCGGATCGATGACGCTTAAACTGAGTCGTCCGTTGCTAGCGAGAACTATCTCGTTGAGTAGTTCCTGAACTCGCGTGCCATAGCTTCTGATCTGTGGAATATCTTCAGTCGCGCTTTCGGAGTAGAAAAACATCAGCTCGATAGGTGACTGCAGAGTTGACACAATATTGCGCGTGCCATCGGACAACGAGTAGAGCCTGTCCTCGGTGAGGTCGATACGCAGACTGGGCAGGGAGCTGATAAGCGCGACCGCCACGACGGTGACAATAGCGATAACCGCCAAACCCGCTTTCGAAAATAGTAGTTTAGTATTCATCTCAGCCCCCTAGTTCGCTTTCTTCATTTCGATAACCGCGGCGCTGGCGAGTAGCCAGGCTGCGATGAATACACTAAAGAACAGGAAATCACGTATATCCAGAACTCCTTTAGCGATCGAATCGAAGTGCGTGAGAAATCCCATCGCGGAGAAGGCATCCACAATGACTTGGGGAACCCATTCCGGGAAGGCGTTGAGCAAGATGGGCGAACCCATGATGACGAAGATGAAGCAGATGCTCACCGTCAAGATGAACGCGATGACCGTGTTCTT
>CAYGRR010000066.1:7969-16109 GCA_964352295.1 uncultured Pseudohongiella sp.
TCGGCCTGCCCTCTTGCATAGAAGCCGCCCAGATCGAATGTGAATATTCCGTTAGAGATAAGGAATATTACGATGAAGATATAGGCGAGCGGCGTGGCGAAATAGCTAAGGAGTTCGCGCTTAAAAATAATCGGAAGGTTTCCCATCACTGCCCTCCTCTGGTCTGTTGTGTCACGGTTCTGAATACGTCCTCTAACTGACCGCGGCTGACATGAAACTCGGTAACTGGCCAGTGCTTAGCCTGTGCAAGCTCGGAGACCTGCGAGAAGATCGAGTTACCGCCGCTGGCGAGAATTCGAAACACCCTGTCGTCCTCGCTGTCCTGCTCGACGCTCTCCACGTTCGCTAGCCCGCTCAGGTCTGCTGCCAGATCGTAACTCTCGCTAAGGCGAACGCTCACGGCCTGGTGATACTTCGAACGTGCCTCGAGTTCGGCTGGCGTTCCGTCTGCGACGATCTTTCCCTGCGCGATGATTATTGCGCGACTACATACTGCCGTGACTTCTTCCAATATATGGGTCGAGATGATGACGATCTTGTCTCGCGCAAGATTCTTGATGAGCTCGCGAACATGGTGCTTCTGATTCGGATCGAGTCCGTCAGTGGGCTCATCGAGGATGAGGACCTTGGGATCGTGCATTATCGCCTGCGCCAGACCAACGCGGCGCTTGAAACCCTTGGACAGGGTTTCGATCGTCTGCTGGCTGACGGCCCTAAGCTCAACCTCGTCCAGCACATGCTGCACACGTTTATCGATCTCCTCGCCCCTATAGCCGCGCACCTGAGCGATGAAATTCAGAAACTCAAGGGTTGTCATATCGCCGTAGGAAGGCGCTCCCTCTGGCAAATACCCCATCAGGGATTTCGCCTCGAGTGGATTCTTGCTGATATCGAAGCCGTCTATTCTTATCGAGCCCTGACTCGCGGCAAGAAAGCCCGTGATGAGCTTCATGGTCGTCGACTTACCCGCGCCATTCGGCCCGAGAAATCCGAGCACCTCGCCTTCCATTACGGTAAACGAGAGATCATCAACGGCGGTAAACTGGTCGAAGGTTTTCGTTAAATTGTTAATTTCAATCATCTACATTCAGACCCTGAATATTGCTTCATTTGGTTGGTATTGCGCCAGGAGCTGCAAGGCTTCGAAGCTGAAATTGGCTCTCGAATCAGAACGAGCTCAGCAGCTGCAAATTGTGATGGGCAAATATAGGCACTTAGTCCCAGCATTTCAAGGCTGGAGAGACCGAACGGACTCTCCGACGTGACGAGATGCTCTTGGCCCCAAAGCACTGCCCCCATGGGAATATTGCCTGTGTTTCTCTTTGCGCTGGCGTTATAATCGCGACTTTCCGGCCATTCAGACAGATCACAGACGCAATGAACTTCCAAGCCAACAGACTCTTAGCTTTACTGCTACTGATCAGCCTCTCGCTTGGCCTTGGCTCCTGTGGTCAGAAAGGCGGTCTAACGCGCCCAGAGGCCTCCACCCTCACAGCCTCAACGTTCAGCTCGGGCAATTAACGCCTAGGCCCCGCGGCCTCAACCTTACGGACTCCAACTACGAATGGACCATTTCAACTATAAAGGCGATGCACTCTATGCGGAGGAATTGGCCGTGTCCGAGATCGCCGAGCAGCATGGCACGCCCTGCTACATCTATTCTCGCGCAACGCTAGAGCGCCATTACCGGGCCTATGAGCAGGCGCTAACCGGGCTGCCTAATATGATCTGCTATGCGGTGAAGGCGAATTCCAACCTTGCGGTTCTGAATGTACTCGCTCGCCTGGGCGCGGGCTTCGACATCGTATCCGGCGGCGAGCTCCGCCGTGTATTGCAGGCGGGCGGCGACCCGGCGAGGGTAATTTTCTCTGGTCTGGGCAAGACCGTCGCTGAGATGCAGCAGGCGTTAGAGGCAGGGATTCACTGCTTCAACATTGAATCGGAGTCAGAGCTGACCAGACTCAATGAAGTCGCTTTACAGATGGGCCTGACTGCCGCGATCTCAGTACGCGTGAACCCCGATGTCGACGCCGGGACACACCCCTATATCTCTACGGGTTTGAAAGAGAATAAGTTTGGCATCTCCTCGGAACGCGCCCTAGAGGTGTACCGAGCCGCCGCACAGATGGACGGTATTCGCGTCACGGGCATCGACTGTCACATCGGCTCCCAGCTTACCACGGTAGCGCCATTCCTAGATGCAATCGACAGGCTGCTCGCCATGGTGGACAAGCTAGCCGGGGAAGGCATCAACCTCAATCACTTCGATATGGGCGGCGGTCTGGGTGTGAGCTACGGCGCAGAGAGCCCTCCACTGCCGTCCGATCTAATCGATGCGGTGAAGAGTCGTTTCGCCGATCGCGGGCTCACCCTGATGGTCGAACCCGGGCGCTCGATCGCGGCCAATGCCGGCATCTTCGTTACCCGTGTCGAGTACCTGAAGAATACCGAACACAAAAACTTCGCCATCGTCGATGGTGCGATGAACGATCTGTTACGACCGGCGCTTTACAGTGCCTGGCAGGAGATCATCCCTGTGAACAAGCACAGTGGCGCTTTACTGAATTACGACATCGTTGGGCCGGTCTGTGAGTCCGCCGATTTCCTCGGCAAGGACCGCGAGTTGGTGGTCGCTGCAGATGACCTGCTAGCCGTGCGCTCCGCTGGCGCCTATGGCTTCGTCATGAGTTCGAACTACAATACGCGCCCACGCGTTGCAGAGATTATGGTCGACGGTAGCGTCGCGCACGTCGTAAGGCGCCGCGAGGTGCTGGCAGACCTACTCGATCTCGAAACCTGTCTGCCGAGTTAATACAGCACATGAATATTCCCTTCACAAAGATGCATGGCCTCGGCAACGACTTTATGGTGGTCAACAATCTGCACAATGAATATCGATTGAGTGCCGAGCAGATTACTCTCCTCGGTGATCGCCACTTTGGAGTAGGTTTCGATCAGTTACTGCTCGTAGAGTCTGCCGCAGAAGCCGATATAGACTTCAGCTATCGCATCTTCAACGTCGACGGCCGGGAAGTGGAGCACTGCGGCAATGGCGCGCGCTGCTTTGCGAAGTATGTCAGCGACAAGGGCTTGTTCAAGGGTGGGTCACTTCGAGTCAAGACTGTTAACCGCGTTTTGACGCTAGACATTGATGACGCTGGCGCTGTGACCGTCGACATGGAAGCGCCCGAATTTGAAGCAGGCAAGATTCCGTTTAAAGCCGGCAGCGAGTCAATCTTGCATTCGCGTCGACTCACAGTTCTCGGTAAGCCGCTCGATATTCAGTTCTGTACGCTGTCCATGGGCAACCCCCATGCGGTAATTAGTGTTGAAGAGATCGGCAATGCAGCCGTAAAAGAGATAGGGGAAGCTCTCGGTTCGCATCCGGATTTTCCCGAAGGCTGCAATGTCGGATTCATGCAGCTACTCGACAGAAAAAATATCAATTTGCGCGTGTATGAACGCGGCGCTGGCGAGACGCTAGCCTGCGGCACTGGGGCCTGTGCGGCGGTAGTTGCCGGTTGCTTACAAGGTCTGTTAGATGATACCGTCACGGTGAATTTGCATGGCGGAAAACTCACTATTTCATGGCTTGGACGCGACACACCAGTCTTCATGACAGGGCCAGCCACAACAGTTTTTGAGGGGAACATTCAGATATGAATAGCGAAAATTCCGCGGCAGAGAAGATTCAGGCCGAGAGCAGTAATGCGCTGTCTGCAGAGGACGTAGTTAGTTATCTGAAATCCAACCCCGAATTTTTCATCGATCAAGATGAGCTGCTGGCCGATCTTTCTCTACCCCACGAGAGCGGCAAGGCGATCTCCTTACTAGAACGACAAGTTACTATTCTTAGAGACAGGGGCATCGATGCGCGGCAGAAGCTAAACAACTTGCTCGAGAATGCACGCAATAACGATCAGTTATTCGATACCACGCGCAACCTCGTCCTCGCTCTACTCCGTGCGAAAAACATTACCGAGATCGCCGAGGTAGCCCAGGATCAATTGTCGAATCAGGCTAACATCGATTCCTGCGAAGTCATCCTCGTTGCCAGAGAGGATCTGAGCGTCGCCGAATCGATACGAACAGAATCGGCTGACATCCTCAAAAAGCAATTCGCCGATGTATTCCGACTGAAACGAACCCACTGTGGCGCAATCAGCGAGAAACAGATTCACTATCTGTTTCCGACACAGGGCAGCAGCATCAAGTCGACGGCGCTCTGTCCCGTCGTGAGCAACGGCGAAATCCTAGCCCTGATCGCTTTCGGAAACGCGTCGGACAACTACTTCAACGTTAACCTGGACACTCTGTTTCTGGATTTTATTGGTCACGTAATCGGCGCTGTGCTGGACAATCAGCTTGCCGACACAGCGCAGTAAGAATCTAGGCATGTCGCAGGGCTTGAGCAAAGGTTGCCAAGATGTCTACTGAAAGCCCAGCTGCGAATAACAATCAGGTATCCATTATCTGCCGCACGCTAGGCCGCCCCGAGTTACAGCAGGCGCTGCAATCCATCGCCTCGCAAGACTACCCCAATATCGAAATCATCCTGGTGGATGCGAAGGGAAACAACGCTCTAGCCACTGCCGCGGCCGGCGAGACGCCACTGGTGATAGTTTCTACAGGCGGCTCGCTCAGCCGCTCACAGGCGGCGAATGCGGGCCTGGATGCTGCACAGGGCAAGTATCTTCAGTTTCTGGATGACGACGACTGGATTGCGCCAGACCATATCAGTCAACTGGTCAACGCCCTGGAGAGCGACGCGACGATAGGCGCGGCCTATAGCAGCACCCAGAAAACGAATGCGCAGGGGACACCCCTCGCCTATGTATTCGAAGAGGACTTCGATCCCATCCTGCTAATGCGCGACAACTATATTCCGATTCACGCCATCCTGTTCGAGCGCACTCTGCTCGAGCACGGCTGTCGTTTCGACGAGGCCTTCGACATCTACGAGGATTGGGATTTCTGGTTGCAACTCAGCCGACACACTAACTTTCGGCACATAGACTCGATTACGGCCTTCTACAGGGAGGGCGGCGACTCCGATACGGCCGCAGAAGATGTTCGGCTTCGTTACCTGGCGGACAACAAACTCGGCAAAGGGCGCGCCGCGATCTTCGAGAAGTGGCTACCTAAGTGGACGGGCGAGAATGTGAATGCCCTTATAGGGCAGCTGGACCAGTCGGTGCTGCTGTGTGAGCAGAACGCGCAGATTCATGAGGAGCTAAAGAAGAATGCGCAGCTTCAGCATAAGGTTGAGACGCGAGACATGCAGATCAACGAACTCTCACTGCAGTTACAGGACATAACATCGCAATTGGAACAGCTTAAGACGCATAGCGAACAGCAAGCGCAACACGTAGTCGAGTTAGAACAGCGGCTGAATACCATCTACAGCTCCACCAGCTGGAAACTAATGGGTCCGGTAAGGCGACTCGGTCGCGCAATGTCGGCGAAGGACAATGCCGACAGCAAAGATTCAGGATTAGATAAAGAGTCATGAAATCCCATCCCCAGAGCGGCCCGTCGTCCGCAACGCCAATCTGTTCTGTCATTGTGCCCACGAAAGACAAGCTGAATTTTCTCAGGCCCTGTATCGAGAGTGTACTGGCGAGTGACGACAGTGAGGCGATCGAGATCATCATCGTCGATAACGCCAGCATCGAGGAAGAGACACGGCAATACTTACAGTCTCTTGGCGCTGCGCCGAACGTGCGAGTTCTGGACTGGGACGAGCCCTTCAATTTCTCGGCGATAAACAATTTCGCGGCACAGCAGTGCAACAGCGACTACCTCTGCTTCCTCAACAATGACATAGAGGTAAGGGATCCGCAGTGGCTCAGCAAACTGCTTGACGTAGCCAGACTCGATGAAGTTGGGGCGGTGGGCTGCACGCTGCTGTATCCGGATTCGCGTATTCAACATGCCGGCATCGCTCTGGATGAGAAGACCATCGCTCGCCATATCGCCGTTGGCGAGAACAGCGACTTTTTAGCCGCTCAAGGCATCACCTTGCCCTATGCAGTCGATGCGGTGACCGCCGCCTGTCTCGTCATGCGCAGAGAATTATTTTTGCGCATGGGTGGCTTCAATGAAGACCAACTCGCCGTCGCGTTCAACGATGTCGACCTCTGCCTGCGTCTTGCCGACAAGGGGCTGCCGGTACTAACACATCCCGGTGTTGAGTTGATTCATCACGAGTCTGTTTCCAGACAGAGCGATGAGCTACCGGAGAACAGAAAACGCGCTCTGAAGGAACACGCGTTCATGCAGTTCCGCTGGCGCATCCGGCTCATGAGTCGTAGCGCCTCCGCCGGCATGCCCGGCCTCATTCGAGAGGTCGCGCTGGCAAATGAGACGGCATCGGCCTCAGTGGCCGAGGTGGTCGCCAGAGCCGCAGACAGCCTCTACCTACAAGACAGTGCATCCCGATCGAGTTCGAAAGAGATGCGTAATATGTATTCGACGGCGGCGGCGCTGTCTGAGACGCAGGATTATTTCCGCCATCTGCAGAGTGACTATAAGAACCTGGAAGCACATGCGCAGCGCTTGCAGCACGCGCATGAGCTCATAGAGAATTCGATCTTCTGGCGCATGACCTATCCGCTACGCTGGTTGAAGAGCGCTATTACACCGGGCAGAAAGAAGGTCGCAAACGCGTCGCCAGCGACTGCAGATTCCGAACCCAAGGATCAACAGTTAGAGGGACAGAAACTCGAGAAGGATCGGCTCGATAGCTCGGCCAGAGAAAAACTCAATGCGTTTCTAACATCCCCGGAACGCCTCGTGCTACCTGCAAGCGAGCATCCACAGCTATCGATCGTGCTCGTGTTCTACCAGCAGGCGCACCTCAGCTATCTCTGCCTGCAGTCTTTGTTGGACTACGCGGACGTTAGTTATGAATTAATCATCGTGGACAACAACTCCACAGATGAAACTATCCAGCTACTAGAGAAGATCGATAACGCGACGATTATTCGCAACGAGACGAACCTAGGTTTCGTTGCGGCAGTGAACCAAGCCGGCGAGAAGGCGGCTGGCGACTACATGCTGCTACTGAACAACGATGCCCTCATCGAAAAGAACACGCTGTCCAATGCACTGGGAGTCATCGATGCCGACGCGTCCATAGGAGCCGTGGGCGCCAAGATCAAGCTACTCGATGGCAGCACGCAGGAGGCGGGCAGCATCATCTGGAGCGACGGTGCCTGTCTTGGCTATGGCCGAGAACAAGCGCCCGACGATTACGAGTACATGTTTCAGCGCGATGTCGACTACTGCTCGGGTGCCTTTCTGCTCTTTAGAAGTAGTCACTTCAAAGAATTGGGAGGCTTCGATCTAGACTATGCGCCTGCCTACTATGAGGAATCCGACTTCTGCATCCGACTGCAGAAGAAGGGATTGCGCATCAAATACGTGCCCAGCGTAGAGATTACGCACTACGAATTCGCGAGCTCGGGAGGCATGGAGGGCGCGAAGCGGCTGCAGGCAGAACATCGTGACGTGCTCTGCGCGAAGCATGGCGACTTCCTCGCAAAGCAGTACGCGAACGATCATGGGAATATTCTAAAGGCTCGCAGCCACAATAATTTTCCTAACGTACTCGTGATAGATGATCGCGTCCCCTATCCTAGCCTCGGCGCGGGCTATCCACGCTGTGCGAACCTACTCCATGAGCTCAGCAAGATGGACCTCAACATTAGCTTCTATCCTCTGCTATTCCCGAAAGAGAATTGGGACGATGTTTATAAGGCACTGCCCGCCACCGTCGAAGTGATTCTGGACAGCGGTCATGACGAGCTGCAGTCTTTCTTAGAGGCACGCAGAGATTTCTATCAGACTGTCATGATCTCCCGCGTGCACAATATGGAGTTCTTCAATCATTGCCTGAGTCTTGACCCCGAGTTGCTGGGCGACGCGAGGATCATCTACGATGCCGAGGCCGTGTCTGCGCCTCGTGAAATACTGCGCATGGAGTTTCTAGGCAAGCCGCTGCCGGTCGAAGAGCAGGCGGAGCTCATCGAGAAAGAACTCGGGCAATCGAAACTTGCCGAGAAGATTGTTGCCGTATCGAGGAGCGAGGCCGACATCTTCAAGCGCCACGGCTATAACGACACAGTTGTTCTTGGTC
>CAYGRR010000067.1:0-15051 GCA_964352295.1 uncultured Pseudohongiella sp.
CAACATGTGCTAGCGCCGAGTAACAGCCACGACCAGCTTCATCAATTGATTCGTCAAATCACAACTCACTACACTCAATCGAGACGGATTTTTATGTCATCTTTTTCTATTTTAACTATCGCTACTTCATCGCGTTCCACAAATTCTTCACCCCGAGGGCTCTCTCTGCTCTTGGCTGCGATTATGTTTCTCAGCAATGTTTCCTATGCGGCGCCTGCGATCATTCCCAGGCCTCCAGAGATAGCTGGTACTAGTTATATTCTGATCGATGCCAAAACCGGTCATGTACTTATCGAAGAGAATGCGGACGAAGCGCTACCACCCGCCAGTCTCACGAAGATCATGACTGCCTATGTTGCAACCGAAGAAATTCTCAATGGCAATCTCGCGCTGACTGATGAGGTACATATCAGTGAGAAGGCTTGGCGCATGGAAGGCTCGAAGATGTTCGTCGGCGTGGACACGATGGTCGAAGTGGAAGACTTGCTGCGTGGCATCATTATTCAATCCGGCAACGATGCCAGTGTTGCTATCGCCGAGCATATTGCGGGAAGCGAAGCGGCCTTCGCGGACATGATGAATCAATACGCCGAAGTGCTTGGCATGTCGCAGAGTTTCTTCATGAATGTGAGCGGTTTGGACACAGAGCTCTACTACAACACGATGTCCGCCCGAGACCTGGCAACGCTTGCACAGGCTACGATTACTCGCCACGCGCAGTTCTATCCGATGTATGCAGAGCGTGAGTTTACCTATAACGATATACGCCAGCCGAATCGCAATACCCTGTTATTCCGCGACCGCAACGTCGATGGCATGAAAACCGGTTGGACCGATGCCGCGGGATACTGTCTAGTTGCCTCGGCCGAGCGCGACGGCATGCGACTGATCTCTGTGGTCATGGGCACAGCTAGCGAGGAAGCTCGCGCTATCGAGACGCAGAAATTACTGACCTACGGGTTTCGCTACTACGAGACACACAAGCTGTATGACTCCAACCAGGTTCTAACGAACGTGCCGATTTATTCAGGCGCTCAAAACTCTGTAGATCTAGGTATCGAAGACGAGGTCTATATCACTATTCCAAGAGGCCAGGCCGAGGCGATGACTGCAACCGTGGACGTCGACGAAGTCATACGCGCGCCACTCAGCGACAGGCAGATCATGGGAGAGGTGCGCGTTGTCCTCGATGACAATATTCTGTACCAGGGCAGCGTAGTCTCAATGCAGGCGGTGGAGCAGGGCGGAATGCTCAAGCGATTCATCGACTGGATTACGCTTCTATTCAGTAATATGTTCTCGGGATAGGACGATGTCAGACGAGCTGGACCCGAGTACCGCGCAAGAGCCTCCGAAGATAGAATTTCCTTGCCAGTATCCGATTAAGATAATTGGTGTGGCTAGCGTCGATTTTCAAGAAATCGTCCTAACGGCGGTAGAGAAGCATGCGGGTAAGATTTCTCCAGACCTGGTCGAATTGCAGGCCAGCAAGCAAAACACCTATGTATCAGTAAGGATCATTATCCGCGCTACCGGCTTGGATCAGTTACAGAAACTCTTCGACGATCTGAAGGCTATCGAAAGCGTTAAGATGGTCCTGTAAGGTGCTACTCACCGACTATAAATCATTCACGGCAGTGCCAAAGCCTCAGACAGGCCCAGTCCAGCCCGGCTTGGTCGTGCGTAGGCTAGGACTGCAAGAATATCAGCCGATCTGGAAATCCATGCGTTACCTAGTGGAGCAGGCCCTAGATACCCGCAACGATGAAATCTGGCTGCTCAGCCACAAGCCTGTCTTCACCCAGGGCCAGGCAGGCAAGGCAGAACACATCCTGAATCCCGCCCAGATTCCCGTTGTACAGATAGACCGTGGTGGCCAGGTTACCTATCATGGGCCCGGCCAGCTGGTGGTGTATCTTCTGTTGAACGTGAGGCGCCGCAAGATGGGCATTCGTGACCTCGTTGACCTCATCGAGCAGGCAATCATCCAGACTCTCGCAGAGTTCGCTATCGATGCCAGCACGAGAGCGAAGGCTCCCGGTGTGTACGTGAATGGTGCTAAAATAGCCGCCTTGGGCCTGCGCATCCGCAGGGGGTGGAGCTATCACGGCCTAAGCTTGAATGTGCAGATGGACCTGGAGCCGTTCTCGCGCATCAACCCCTGTGGTTTTGAAGGCCTGGCCGTTACCCAGATCGCCGATCATGTGCCCGCGTCGGACACGCTAATGCAACAGGTGAGCAAGGTTCTCAGCAACAAGCTGCTGAGTGAGTTAGGTTATGACGATTATTATGAATCTTATTGATTGAGAAATTGGACAGATGGCTGAGAGAAAGCGAAGAAATACTTTAGTAGAGGGTGAGAAGCTGCGCGGAGCGGACAAGGTGCGTCGTATCCCGGTGAAGGTTATTCCCACCGTCGACCTGCTCAGCAAGCCCGATTGGATTCGCGTGAAGATTCCAGCATCGCCGAAGATAAATCACATCAAACAGAAGTTGAGAGAGCACAAACTCGCGTCAGTCTGCGAGGAGGCTTCCTGCCCGAATCTTGGAGAATGCTTCAGCAACGGCACCGCCACCTTCATGATCATGGGGGACATCTGTACTCGTCGCTGTCCCTTCTGCGATGTGGCCCACGGCAAGCCGAAACCGCTCTATGAGAATGAGCCCGCGGAGCTGGCCTCGGCAATCAGTGAGATGGGCCTGAGCTATGTGGTCATCACCTCGGTTGATCGCGACGATCTCAAAGACAGCGGTGCGCAGCATTTCGCGAATTGCATCAGTGAGACACGCAGAATGAATCCCGATATTCAGGTTGAGGTATTGGTGCCAGACTTTCGCGGCAGGATGGAAATTGCGCTAGACATTCTTAAGGACACGCCGCCCGATGTGTTTAATCACAATCTTGAGACGGTACCTCGGTTGTATAAGCAGGCACGGCCGGGAGCGGACTATGCCTGGTCCCTGGAATTGCTAAAACGCTACAAGGCTCTCAAGCCTGAGGTGACGACGAAGTCGGGTCTTATGCTCGGCCTAGGTGAGACGCTGGAAGAAGTGAAACAGGTTATGGACGACCTGTTCGAGCACAACATTGACATGGTGACTCTAGGTCAGTACCTACAGCCCTCTAAGGATCATCTTAAGGTAGAGCGCTTCGTGCATCCCGATGAATTCGAGGAGCTACGGGTCTACGGAGAGAAGTTGGGATTCAAACACGTTGCAAGCGGTCCTCTAGTGAGATCCTCCTACCATGCTGATAAGCAGGCTCATGGTGAAAAAATTTAGGTAGATGCTTCCACGATCGTTATGGCGGCAGCATTTCTGAATTGCTCTTCAAGGCGGTCATGAACACCACGCTAAGAAAAATTGTTATCACCCTCACGGCGCTGCTTGTAGCACTTGCTCTTGTGGTGTTCATTGCGCAAAACCCCGCGCGAATCGGCAGCGAGCCGCTATTCATTCGCGCCGCGTTATTGTCCCTGGCAACACTAGCTGCCTTGATTGCAGCGTATCCCTTCAATCCACTGTTCTCCGGAAGACCGGGAGTCTACGCCGGCGCGGTGTGCGTGCCCGCGCTGATCCCGGCACTGGCCTACTATTTTGTGTTGCTGCCCAGCCAGGTTGGAAGCGGAATTGCAGGCGAGCAGATTAGCAACGAACTCATCACAGACAGCTCTAGCAATGGGATCATAGAGGTGGGCTTTAGCTATCCCATCTTTACGCCTGCGCTGCGGGTAGAGAATCGTGAGCTGTTCACTAAGCAAGTGAATGTGTTTTTCAGAATGACCGATGCTGACGGCGAAGTTGCCCTATTCAGAGCGGTCAGGAAACGTATTCCCGGCGCTAGTCTCAGTGTTGAGGCTACGGTACAAGGCATGTTGAGCGAGGCGGCTGGTTATCAGTTTATTCCTTTGGAAATTCCGCCCGTTAGCAGTGTAAACACCAGGGTAGCTTTTATCATAAGCAGCCTGAATCAGGGCTCGAATTTCACCGACGCCTTGGACAGCGCGTCGTCGGCTCAATTCGAATTGCGCGATCCCCAAAGCGGTGAATTGCTCTTGGAATTTCCTCTCACTAGACGCTAGCTCTCTCTTCTCCTCTCTTATCTTTTCTACTCTTCGTAAACCTGTCGTAAACACGATGTCTGCTGAACAAGTATGCTCTGTGCTCTACACTTATTCCTGTGAGCGGTACTCGTTTGCAAAGAGCCAGGCATTCCAAACCAGGCGTCATCCTCGGTGTCTGATTGGTGTGTCCTGGCTCTTTCTCGGATTAGGCACAGCTCACGTTACAGGCAATGCATCACGGCTGAATGTGGTCGTAGACGGAAAGTTCTCGGGACTGGCCCTTGTACCGGCCCTCAAGATTAACTCGCCAGTGTGACAATTCGCTTTGGGCCAAACGCTAGCAGTAGCGGCAGGGCAAGTAAAACGTTGCCAATCAGCAGGCCTGCTATGAGCGGGTTTACATCGAGCAGTAGCAAACAGGGTAGTAGAAATACCAGCCGCACTATCTCAAAGACCAGCGCGGTATCCCTGCCTTCAAGCCAGATCCCCTGTACGAAAAATGAGAAGAACAGATAGCTCACGGCGAGACTCGTTAAGGTGTAGCTGAGAGTCGCTGCGTTCAGCAGTACATCCAGACTCAAGACTACCGTCAACAGAAACTGGATGAACGTGTAACGCAGGCTGAATGTCGAAATATCTGGATCGAACCGCGCGCCGAGATCGACGGCTTCCCCGACTAGCTTGCAATGACTCTGTTGCGCCTCGGCACGCCAACCAGGCGGTTTGAACAGGAGTCTCAGCTTGTTAGCAATTCCGCGTACTGAGAAGAAATCCAGAATGAGCCGCCAATAGACATGCACATTGGCCCAGATTGGGTTCCAACTGTTTAGGGGTTTGCGCAGTCCGTAGACTGCTGGTTCCTCCGCGAGTTCTTCCTGAAAACTGCCAAAGAGCCTATCCCAGAGGATGAACACCCCGCCGTAGTTTTTGTCTACATAAAGCTTGTTCCGCGCATGATGCACTCGGTGATTCGATGGAGTCACGAACACCCATTCCAAGAGGCCGAGCTTCGGCACATGCTCAGTGTGAACCCAGAATTGATAGATCAGGTTCAGGCTGACAACGGTAAAGATAGTTTCCGCTGGATAGCCGAGGAAGAAGAAGGGGAGATAGAACAGAAAACCATGGAAGTCTATGCTGGTCTGCCGCAGGGCGGTGCTGAGATTGAAGTCCTCGCTCTGGTGGTGCGCCACGTGGGAGCCCCAAAACAGTGCGACCTCATGTCCCAAGCGGTGTTTCCAGTAATAGGCGAGATCGTAGAGTACGAAGCAGCTAACCCAGACCAAGGGTGCGTCGCTCGGCAGTTGTGCGAGCTGGTATCGGGCTACAATCACTTCGTAGATGGAGCCAGAAAATCCAAGGATTACAAGAGCTTGAAGGCTGCTCAGGCTTCCCATTGAGATGCTATTTATGCTGTCATTCAGCCGGTAAGTGTTATTTCCTCGCAGTATGCCCCAGACCAATTCGACGAAAATCAGCAGGAAGAAAAAGGGAATTGCGAAGAGGATGAGGTCCATAGGCAGGAGTCTACCTCAGATCAAACCTGGAGATAAAATGGATACCCACAACGCGGTTAAAACGCGGTATTATTCCCAGCCTAAAATTCAGGTGAAGCGTACACTCAGGAGATTGTTCGACATGAAGAAAACCGTCTTGCTTAGCGCTGCGATTAGCGTGTTATTGGGCAGTTCCACACTACTTGCACAAGGCATTCAACAGACGAAGGGGTCGTTTCAAGATAAGTTTCGTCAACTGGATGAAGTCTTACCCACTCCGAACGTGTACAGAAATGCATCTGGCCAGCCCGGCCATCAATACTGGCAGCAGGAAGTGGACTACGAGATTGACGTAGCCCTTGACGAAGACGCGCAGCGTATTTCCGGCACCGAAACTATCCGCTATCAGAATAATTCTCCGGACACATTGGGCTATCTCTGGCTGCAACTGGATCAGAACCGTTTCCGCAACGATTCGATCGGCAACATGAGTTCAACCTTCAGCGGCAATAGCCCGGCATTCGATTCTCCCGCGCGCATCAGCCTCGGTCAGCTGCGCACTATTCAATACAATGCCGATGCCGATCTCGGCTATGAGATCAATTCGGTGCGTGACAGCTCAGGCAATGCGCTTGTGCATACGATAGTCGGCACACTGATGCGCGTGGATCTGTCACGTCCTTTGAATTCCGGACAAGATATCGAATTTGAGATCGACTATGCCTATAACATAGTTAATGGTGATGTGCTTCGACCTCGTGGTGGATATGAACACTTTCCGGACGACGAGAAAGAGGGCGGTAACTATCTATTCGCAATCTCTCAGTGGTTTCCGCGTCTCGTTGCCTACACAGACTACGAAGGCTGGACGAATAAGGAATTTCTGGGCTCAGGAGAATTCACGCTGGAGTTCGGCGACTATGAGGTGTCGCTCACTGTGCCTTCCGATCACATCGTAGCGGCGACCGGCGAGCTGCAGAACGCTAATCAGGTACTGACGCGGGAGCAGCGCGACCGGCTACAGGAAGCGGAAACAGCCGATCGACCTGTCTACATCGTTACGCCCGAAGAGGCTCTGGAGAACGAGCGCGAAGGCGTTAGCGATACGAAGACCTGGCGTTTCGCAGCGGAGAACGTGCGTGACTTCGCCTGGGGATCTTCGAGAAAATTTATCTGGGACGCGAAGGGCTACCGTCAGGAGGGGGCGGAGCAAGAGCTCGTGATGGCGATGTCTTTCTATCCGAAAGAGGGTGGAACCCTGTGGTCGGACTTCTCTACCGAGGTCGTGATTCACACCCTCGAAGTGTATAGCCGATTCTCATTCGATTTCCCGTATCCCACGGCAATCTCCCTGAACGCAGGCTTTGTTGGCGGCATGGAATATCCCATGATCACCTTCAATGGCCCGCGCACAACCCTGCAAGACGATGGCTCGCGCACCTACTCACTGGCTGAGAAGCGCTTCCTAATCGGTGTTGTCATTCATGAGGTGGGACACTTCTATTTCCCAATGATCGTAAACTCCGACGAGCGCCAGTGGACGTGGATGGACGAGGGCATCAACAGCTATCTCGATTCTGTGGCTGGCCGCGAATGGGATGCCGAGATCCCCTGGGGTGTCGAGCCCAGATATATCGTGGACTACATGGTTTCGCAGACACAAGTTCCTATCATGACGCAGTCCGATAGTGTGTTACGGCTAGGCCCGAATGCCTATTCCAAGCCAGCGACTGCGATCAATATCCTGCGTGAGACGATTATGGGCCGCGAGCTATTCGATTTCGCGTTCAAGGAATACTCCAGGCAATGGGAATTCAAGCGGCCAACTCCGGCAGATTTCTTCCGGACCATGGAAGAGGCGTCGGGCATCGACCTAGACTGGTTTTGGCGCGGTTGGTTCTACACGACCGACCACGTCGATATCTCCCTGGACCGTGTCTATGAGATGCGCATGGATACCGAGAATCCCGATATCGATTACTCCCGTCAGCGAGAAGACGAGAAGGCTCTGCCACCTTCGCTGTACATTCAGCGCAATCGCGAGGAGGGGCGACAGACTTGGGTAGAACGTAATCCCGATGTTCGCGACTTCTATGATGACAACGATCAGTTCACAGTCACGAACAAGGAACGGAACGCCTATAACAGCTTCCTCGAAGGGCTGGACGATTGGGAGCGCGAGGTTCTCGATAGAGCGGTGTCGGAAGATCAGAACTACTACATCTTCGAACTCTCGAATGCCGGCGGCCTTGTGATGCCCGTGATCCTCGAGATGGAATATGTCGATGGCAGCAAGGAAGAGATGCGCCTGCCCGCCGAGATCTGGCGCAGAAATGCCACCGCGGTGAAGAAGCTTATCGTTAGCCAGAAAGAGCTGCGCGCCGTAGTCATCGATCCCATGCAGGAAACTGCCGATGCGGACATCGAGAACAACTACTATCCGCGTCGCATCATTCCTTCTCGAATAGAGAGTTTCAAGTCTGAAGGCGGTGGTGGCTTAGTCGGTCGGGATATCATGCAAGACAGCAAGACTGAACTAAAGACCGATGAAGATGACGAGCAGGACAACTAGTCCAACGCGTAAAGCGGTGCGAGGTCGGCCTGGAATGGCTGCTCTCGTACTGTGCTTGTTCTGCGCAGTGTTGCCAAGTCTCGGCTCTGCTCATCAGCAGAAGACAGCCGTAACTCGTATCCTGTTCAACGCGAGCACGGGCAACATCGAAGTCATGCACAGATTCTTCATCCACGACGCCGAGCACGCAGCGGGCGTCGTATTCGGTGTGTCGCAGAATCTAATGGAGTCTGCCGCTTCCCGTGAACTCTTCAGCAATTATGTGATGAACAGATTCGCAGTAGCTGTCGAGGACTCGCAGGGGGAGAGTAGTGAATTAGATCTTGAATATGTTGGCGAGGAAATTGATGGCCAGTTTCTGTGGGTCTATCAGGAGACGGCGCAGCTGCAAGATGTACGTGCGATGTCCGTGGTTCACGTCGCTCTGCGGGACGTCTGGCCGGATCAGGCCAATCTGGTTAACGTGGAGAGGGACGGAGAGATTCATTCTTTGTCCTTCGTCGACTCGGCCGAGACTTTGCGCCTAGAATTCTAATTCGTAGCCGGCCGCGATCAAGTTTCGCTAAGACTCTGCCCCAACCCTTTAAAGTCAGCGATTGCTAAGCCGGCGGCCACGCTAGTGAAGGGATCGTGTTCTATAACTTTGCCAGGAAATTGAGCCTCTAGAATGCGCTTCACCGCTGGTATTAGCGAGGAGCCGCCGGTGCGAATGACTAAGTCGATATCGTCACTGGCTAAGTCGACTCGATCAAGTAGATCCGAAATAGAGCGACTGAATTTCTCCAACAGCTCCTGAATCATATGTTCGAACTGCTGTCTGCTGATCTCGAATTCGATATCGAGTTCAGGTATATCCAGTTTCGCCGATTCGGTCTCGGAGAGCTCCGCCTTCAAATCTTTAATGCATTGGAAGACCAGATAGCTGTAGTTGTTCTTGATCAGGTCGTAAAGACGTTGAAACTTGATGGAAGCCTCGTCGCCCGCGTTAATTCTCTGCATCAACGGAGTCGTGAACTTGTTCTGATTGAGCATATAGCTGACGGCCCAATTCAGTAAGAGATCTTCGTATTCTTCGAAGGGGAAGAGGGTCTCAATCTCTCGATCTTCACCGGCACGTTTCCAGCGTTCGCCCTTGCCCAGCAGTGGGAAGAGTAGCTTCTTGAACAAGACCTGATCGATGTGGTCACCGCCCAAGCCGATGCCATGGGTGGCGATGACTTCGAAGTCTGAATTCTCTCGTCGAATCAGACATAGGTCGAGGGTTCCCCCGCCGAAGTCGACCGCTAGTAAGGTCTGTGATTGAGCAGACTCTAGCTGATTTTCATGAAGGTAACTTAGAGCGGCCGCGATGGGCTCGGGATAGTAGCTCTGCTGGACGAACTCCGCATAGCCGTAGGCCTCCGACAGCATGTCCAGTGCGGCTCGATTTCTATTCTTGGCGCTGCCCTCGAAATTAACCGGGTGTCCGATGCAGGCGTGATCGGTTGTGATTGGGCCTGCTGCGGTGCTTGGCAGTTGCTGCTCAATGCTCTTTCTTATTCTAAGCAGTAGGGGCGTGATGAGCGCGACCAGCCTAAATGCTCTATCGAATACCATGAGTCGAGGCGCGTCTGTACTTCCCAGGAGTCGCTTAATGCCTCTGAAAAGTCTGCCTTGTTGGCCGCCGTCCACGAAGGACTGGCCATATAAGGTTTGCGTATTACTCTCTTCAGGTAAGCCCTTATCGCCGATCTGCCCGGTTGTCGTTCTACCTTCTCCCAGAATCTCCGCACTCAATTCGACGGTCCTGCCGGTGTTGCTCTCGATGTAGCTGTTGATAGCACTTTGTCCGGTGGTAATCTTGAAATCTTTGTCGATGTAGGTAGCGGAGGGCATGATGACGGCGTGTTGTTCGAGTTGTACAAGATGCACCTTGCTGCCATCGAATATCGCCGCTGCACTGTTACTCGTGCCGTAGTCTATGCCAATGCCGATAACGGCGTTGCGGTTTTCTCGCGAGCTTCCACTTTCTTCCGTTGGTGATTCTTGATCTGGGTTTGCGAATCCGGGTAGTGAATTTTGATGATTTGGCACTGGTAAAGCGGACCTGTATTTACTGAACGATTAGACAAAAAATATTCTAGCTGGAGCACCTTGAAAGGTCGGATGTTATATCACAGGCGGGCTGTGAATCGCCAGCTAAAAATCCCCTTGCAGTAATCCAGGAAGGCCGTAAATGGCGGCAGACGGGGCGTATTCGGTGGCAGCTGAGCTATCGATGGGAGAGGCCTGACGCCTAGCGATCGGAGTTGAATCTTCTCGGAACTTAACCTATGCTGCCTCGGTCACATAGGGGTAAGAAAAACCTATTTATTTCCAGTATTTCAGGAGTATCCATGACCGCAGTTAGCCGGCGCAGCCCAGGGAAGAAATTCGCCACTGCCATATCCTCAATCACCCTGTGTTTCGCACTCGTGTACGTCCCATCCGCACTGGCAGGAACGATCGTCCGCATTAGCACGGGCGTTGGCGACTTTTCCATTGAACTATTGGACGACACTGCGCCAGGCACTGTTCAGAATTTTCTGAATTACGTCAATCGCAATGACTACAACGGTACCTACATCCACCGGGCCGTCAATAATTTCGTCGTGCAGGGCGGCGCCTATCGATTTCAGTTGTTCGAAGGCCCAATAGATATACCAAGCGATCCGCCAATACAGAACGAGTTCGGAGTCTCCAATACTCGCGGCACGGTCGCCATGGCTAAGATAGAAGGCGATCCTAACAGCGCAACCAATCAGTGGTTCGTTAATGTCGCGGACAATAGTGCGACATTAGATAGCAGCAACGGCGGTTTCACCGTCTTCGCGACTGTGCTAGGCGATGGCATGATCACGGTAGATGCAATTGATGCTCTTCCAGTCGTCGATCTGGGCAACAAGGCTCCCAGCGCGCCCCATATAACCCCCATATACGATAACCCTCTCGATTTTCTCTACATCAATGCGGAGGTAACTCAGCGATTCAGCTCTGCTCCCCATGTCTTTGAGTCGGCAACCGGGTTGTTAATTACGTCGGTGAGCATCGATTCCGGGGCAGATCTCATTAGCATGAATTTCAATGCGGTAGCCTCTTCGCCGAATGTGATTATTCGCGCGAACGCGGAGAGTGTGATTCCTCGCAGAGACAGCTTCGAAGGCATTGCCGCGTACTCGACCGTCGATGGTCGCCTGCGCTTCCCTGCACTGGAAGTAAACCTGAATGGATCGGTATCGGTGGTGACGAACGTAGTCTTCGTGCTTACCGACGCAGCAACCGGAAGCTTCACGCTGGAATCGTTCGATCAATAGATAAACTCAAGGGGCAATCGATATAGTGGCAGCGGCACGTGGAGAATTTTCATCCAGATTCGGCTTTCTGATGGCTGCATCGGGATCGGCGGTGGGGCTTGGCAATATCTGGGGCTTCCCCACAAATACGGCAAGCAATGGCGGCGCGGCTTTTCTATTCGCCTACCTCATACTGGCCTTTGCGCTTGCGTATCCCGCGCTCATGGCCGAGCTCATTATTGGCCGGCACACGCGCTCAAATGGGGTGGCGGCACTAACAGCCCTTTCCACTGGCAGGAAGAGTCGACTCCTCGCGCTAGCCATTGGGTTTGTGGGTATTTTGACAGTGAGTTTGATCCTCAGCTTCTACGCAATCGTTAGCGGCTGGATGATGGCCTTCTTCCTCGACCCGCTCGCGAGGATGCTGGGGTTAGCGAGTCTTTCTGATTGGCTAACGACCGACACAGAATTTCGCAATGCCCTTTTCGTCATAATCTTCATGGCACTGACTATCCTAATTATTACTGCAGGGGTGAAGGACGGCATCGAGAAGTGGGCATCCAGACTAATGCCATCGCTTGTCGCGATACTCCTGCTGTTAATCTTCTATGTATTCACACTGCCGGGCGCGATGGATGGGCTGCGCGCCTATCTGGTCCCAGATTTTTCTCGAGTGACCGATCCGCAGTTACTCGTGAATGCTATGGGGCAGGCATTCTTTTCTCTTTCGCTAGGCGTTGGCACCATGCTGGTGTATGGCTCCTACATCAGCAAGGATGAGAACCTGCCTGTGGTTGGTAGTCTCGTTGCGTTGCTGGATGTCGGGGTTGCGGTGCTGGCAGGCCTGCTGATCTTGCCGGCGATGTATGTGGCACTCGAGAGCGGTGTGCAGATCTATGATGCCTCTGGGGGTCTGATAGCCGGCCCCGGACTCATTGTTTCGGTGTTGCCTGCGCTGTTCGACAATATGGGCAGCATAGGCCTGATAGTCGCCTTGGCGTTCTTCGCGCTGATGACCATCGCCTCACTCACGTCATCGATTTCTATGCTCGAGGTGCCCGTTGCCTACTGCGTTGAGAATAGAGGCATGCCAAGGCGTAGGGCGGCTGTCGTAGTGGGTGCTGTAATCACTACTATTTCGCTGCTGATAGCGTTCAATTTTGATCCGCTGTTTGACTGGGTAGTTAGTTTCACCACAGAGCGAAGTCAGCCTCTGCTGAGTCTTTTTATCTGCATTTTCGCAGCCTGGATTTGGCGGCGTAATGAGATCCTAGAGGAGATCCGATCGGGCAGTCCCGCGGCTGAGCAGGGTCTTTTCTGGAAAATTTGGCCCTTCTACGTCAAGTTCATTTGTCCGCTGGCAATTCTCGCCGTTTATTTCCAGTAGCCGTTCTTTTCAAACAGGCAGTATGCTAACGTAGTCAAAAAAAGAGCCGTTAGCTCTACCGACCTGGGAGAATCGCCATGCTCAAGAATCCTACTAATTCGACCCAACCGTTTACCTCTATGGCCTCAGCCAGAAGACAATTCTTGCGACAGCTTTCGATCGCGTCTGTAGGCGCCAGCATGGGCGTCTTCCCCTTGCACTCCCAGGCGGCCGAAACATCGGTGGCAGATAGTGTAAAGGCACTGACCTTCGATGTTTTCGGAACCGTCGTAGACTGGCATGGGTCTATCATTCGTGAGGGGCAGCTGCTTGCGGCGAAGAAGGGCTACGATGTCGATTGGGCAAAGTTTGCGGAAGATTGGCGCTCCGGTTACGGTCCAGCGATGAATAAGGTACGCAGCGGTGAATTACCCTGGACAAAGATCGATGATCTACACCGCATGATTCTCGATGACTTAGTCGAAGAATACAATCTGACTGGAATGAGCGAGCAAGAGCTCGTGCATTTCAATGAGGCTTGGCATCGGCTCACTCCCTGGCCGGATACGGTATCAGGATTGAACAAGTTAAAGAGCAAGTACGTTATCACGACGCTCTCCAATGGCAATGTCTCCCTGCTGACACACATGGCGAAGAACGGTGGCCTACCCTGGGATGCGATTCTCTCAGCAGAGCTATCAGGTCACTACAAGCCAGATCCCGAGGCCTATCTCAAAGCTGCCGATTTGCTGAGCCTCAGGCCGGAACAGGTGATGATGGTAGCGACTCATCCGGGTGACCTGCGAGCGGCCGCGCGTACCGGCCTCAAGACAGCCTATGTGATTCGGCCTTTGGAGCGCGGTCCCGGGCGGCCGGTGAATAGAAACCCGGATGGTGAATTCGACTATACGGCCGAGGACTTCAACGATCTGGCGCGACAGCTGGGAGCCTCCGTTGGCTGAGATAAAGCTCGATGATGCTATCAAGCAAGAGGTGATAGCGAAGCTGCAGGAATACTTCGAAGTCGAGCTGCGGCAAGAGATAGGCAGCTTCGATGCAGAATTCCTTTTGAATTTCTTCTCCGAGAAAATAGGCGGCTACTATTATAATCAGGGCCTAGCCGACGCCCTGCAAGGATTTGAGGCCAAGATGGAGGACGTAAGCGAGTTAATCTATCAGCTAGAGAAGGAGGTAGGCTAGGGTCGGGATTTCAGTCCCGCGCTACCCTCAGTGGCAGACGGATAGTGAAGCGGCTTCCCGCATTCTGCTGCGATTCGAACGTAATCTCACCACCCAGTTTCTCCAGCATACGTTTCACGATGACGAGTCCTAGCCCGGTACCCTGTGGGTCTTTCTCGTCGTCATCCTCCTCGCGAGAGAATTCGCGGAACAAGATCTGTTGGAATTCCTCGCTCATACCTCGGCCAGTATCTACGATCGAAATTTCAATGCCCAGTCGACGCTGAAAATAGACCGCCTTGCAGGCTAGCAATATACTTCCCTGATTCGTGAACTTGATAGCGTTGGTCATGATGTTAATCAGTATATGTTGCAGGCGGAGTTTGTCAGTCTGTACCAGTAAGTTCGCCGACGCGAAGTCTGTTTCCAGGTGGAGCCCCTTCTCCATAATAGACGGCGAGAGTGTGTTGCCAATTTCTGCAAGGAAATGGGACATCTCCACTAGTTCGAATTCCGGCTCGAAACTATCGGATTCGAGTTCTGCCATCTCCAATAGATCATTTATTAAATTGTGCAGGTGAGCACTCTGCTTTATTACGGTCGTCATATGTTGACGTGTGGAGTCATCCAGCTTTTCAGATTGGGTAGCCATTAGTCGCTTCGAGTTAGACAGGATGAGATGCACGGGGGTTAAAAATTCCCTGGATACATTCTTGAGGAAATCTGCCTTAGCCTTCGTCTCCGAGCGCGCGTCAGCGAGCTCATCACTCTTCGAGCGGACAAATTCGGCCATCGCCATCAGTAGGAAGATTCCAGCGGCAATCGCAAACATTTCGCCTATCTGTCCTGAGGATTCCGCCCGCTCGATGATCTCGAATTTGTACACGAGCAGTGTGCTATAGGCGAGGATGATCAGAACCCATGAAGTCACTAAGTAGATGGCGGCCTTCGACCCCTGTATGGCGGTAATTGCCGCCATTATCAACACGGTGAACGCAACGAGAAGCGCGATAACCATTACCGGAACAACGTTGTCGCTGCTGATCTGCTCGAAGGGAATGAT
>CAYGRR010000068.1:0-14779 GCA_964352295.1 uncultured Pseudohongiella sp.
GGGGGAAGTCTGTTTGCGTCACGCAGCAGGGCCCTACTGAATACAGGCTGTATAGACACTTCAAATTGAGTACTCAGGAATAAGTTATGAATTCCAAGGCAGACGTTATAGCGGTTGGCAATGATCGGCCGGTGTATCCACAGGAAAAATCGCGCTGGTTCGGTAGCGTTAAGAAGAAAACCCTACGACTCGCTTTCTCCTTCTATTCTCCCGATGGCAATGAAATCGCGATGCCGATCGCGAGCATGTCGGCTTATCTGAAGCGCGATTTTCCCAACGTCGAAGTGCTATTAGAGCCAGTATTGATCCTGCGCGATGCCGAGAAATATTCCCCCAAGAATTACGCCAAAATGATTCAGGCGATGAATGCCGATGTGGTCGCCTTCTCGATCATGAGCCCGCACTGGTATCCGATGGAGCCGTACTTCGCGGAGATTAAAAAATTAATGCCAGACCTGCCGATAGTTATCGGTGGATACCAGGCCATGCTGTCGCAAGAGCAAACCATTGAGAACCCGAACATCGATTATATCTGCGTGGGCGACGGCGAGTATGCAATCGGGAATGTCGTGCAGCATCTGCTCGGGGCGAAACACGGCCCGGCCGATGGCATGTGGGAGAAGCTCATTGATGGCGACGTGTATAAGACCGAGGGCCACCAGATTGGCGATTTGGCTGCACTGCCTTTCCCCGACTACGATGTCTTCGAGAAAGAAGACGGCTTCAAAGATGTAAACTCTTCAATATTCGGGCCTAAAGGCAAGCTCGTGCTTCCCGTGATGACTGGGCGCGGCTGTCCCTACCGCTGCACCTACTGCTGTAATACACCTATCCTCGAGGGTTGGAAGACCAAGAAGACCTTCCTCAGAAAATACGACCCACAAGACATGGTAGATGAATTGATTCGTCTGCGGGACAAATACGGCGTAGGGTATTTCGAATTCTGGGACGAGCTGTTTCTGTCAAACCTGAAATTTGTGAGAGCATTCTTTGCGCTCTACAAGGAGCAGATTCGTCTGCCTTTCTCGATTAATTCGCGCGTAGAAGTCATGAACGAAGAATTCTGCAAGACCGCGGCAGAGGCAGGCTGTCACACGATCTGGTTTGGTATAGAGAGTGGTGACGAAGAATTCAGAGCGAAGATGCTGGGCCGCAAGATGACCAACAAGCAGGTAATAGAGGCCGCCTCGAACTGCAAGAAGGCCGGCATCAACCGACTCACGTTCAATATCGTCGGCGCGCCGCTGGAAACAGCGGAGAACATGCGACGAACTCTTGAGTTGAATAGAACCATCGCTCCGGAGCATTTCTTCTTCTTTCCTTATATCCCACTGCGCGGAACGCCGCTTTACAATATTGCGAAGGAAGAGGGCCTATTGCTCGACTCGAAGCGGGAGCTGCACTATCTCTCCGCGGCAAACGATCAGCAGTTCATTCTCAATATGAAGGAAATGCCCGAGCTGCTGTCGCAGGTAGAATACAACGAAATCTGCATGGAAATGTTGGCCTTCCAGCAGGCGAATAACCGTCTGAGTTACGACGATGAGCCGGGCAGCGCGACCGTTAAGGACAAGAGCTTCAGTCTCGTTGAGCCGGCCGCACAAGCCGAGTCTGCAGCAGTAATACCACCGCCGAAGCCGGAGTCGAGCTCCTTTCTGGATGGTGTGAAAAATTTGTTTCGCAGCTAGATGCGTCGAGGGTGCGGGTTCTTCTAAAAGAGCCTGCATCTTGGTGGCTCAGGCGGGATTTTCCGCGGAACTCGCCAGTGTCTGATGCTCTACCGAGATAGCCTTGTTGAATGTGCGCAGAGAGATTGCCGCCATTAACAGATTCCCGCAAAACGCTCCCCCGAAGAAACCCAGCAAGCCGAACCACTGACTGCCCACATAGGCGAGTGGCACGTAGAACACGAAGAAGCGTGCGCTGCTCAGATACAGAGCAGACATCGGTCGATGCAGTGCATTCAACGAAGAGTTGGTCAGGATGATGATCCCCTGCATGCCATAGCCCAGCGGCAAGATCCAAAGAAACAGTTTGATGGTGTCGATAACTTCCGGATCGTCTGAGAATGTCGACGCGATCGCGCCCGCGCCCAAGGCCAGGCCGATATAGACGAGCAACTGCCAACCCAGGATAAATTTTATCGAGAGTCGATAGGCTTCCTCTACCCGGTCTATCTTGCCAGCGCCGAAGTTTTGGCTGATGAGCGGGGGAAGGGAGGAGGACATCGCCAATACAATCAGAGTGGCTATGGGTTCGAGCCGTGCGCCTACGCCGAACGCGGCAACGGCTTCATCCCCGAAGCTAGCTGCAATCGCTGTCATGATGCCGGCCGCCAGAGGCGTCATCATGTTGGCTCCCGCCGCAGGAACGCCGATGCGTAGCATCTCTCGCCCCGATGTAATCATGACGGGGCGACTGGGGAGAGAAGCGCTGACCAATTCTTTCTGAACTACCAAGATATACATCAGATAGAAATAGCCGACGCCCCAAGCAATAACCGTGGCCCAAGCTGCGCCCTGAATGCCGAGTGCCGGGATGGGGCCGAGGCCAAAGATGAAGATGGGGTCGAGGATGGCGTTGATGAACCCGGCGGCGGCCATCAACATACTGGGTGTCTTCGTGTCGCCGCAGGCTCGCAGCACGCTATTGCCAGTCATGATGCAGACGACCATGATGCTGCCAGGAAACCACACGACCATATATTCCTTGATAGCCGGCATTAGCGATTCGCTAGCCCCCATCAATCTGAAAATTCCATCCATGAAGAACCAGCAGATGGCAACGATGATCGCAGCAAGCAAGAGGGAAATATAGTTGATAACCGTTGAGGCTTCTTTCGCTCTTTCGTATTCGGATCTGCCGAGGTACTTGCCCACTACAGCCGAGGCGCCTATGCCAAGCCCAATAGCGAGACTCATGATGGTGAATGTGACAGGGAAGGTGAAACTGATTGCGGTCAGCGCTTCTGTGCCTAGAAAGCTAATAAATAGCGTGTCTACCAGGCTGAAGGTAAAGAGCATCAGCATGCCGATGATCATCGGGGTGGTCATGCGGATGAGAGATTTTTGAATAGGGCCTTCGGACAGGTTGTAGCTGTGCTTATGACGTGTCGAAGACATAGGTGCTCTTAATCCAGGAGGAAGTGCTAAATCAACTTCAATGCGTAGCAATATACCTTACTTTTTCGAGCATGTTACGGATGACACAGAAAGTTGCAATACCTAGGCTCAGAGCTCCTTTCGAAGCTTGCTCAGTTGCTTGAAAATCTTCGGATTACCGAACAGTAATTCCTTCGCTTCCGACAGGTTGGGATTTCCACTCTCGCTGCCTAGCAGGCCGCCAGCTTCTTGCAGAATTAATTTGGCGGCGGCTAGTGTTAGCCAGTTCTCGTTAGCAGAGATGCCGCCTTGCAGGCGATCTGCAGCTATCTGCACCATGTCCAGTGCGGTGCAACCCGATATCCTTGGACTCGCTCCGGCTTTCATGAGCCCTGCCTGTAGCGCCAGCGCCACGTCCTGCGCCATGCCCTCGGGGTTGATGCTGAATAGACTGCCCTGGATTTCGGTGCGCTTGCCGACGCGTATGCGGTGAGAATTTAGTCTGGCACCGGCACCGCGGGTGGCGATGTATTCCTCGCCAAGGAGAGGGCAAATCAATATTGCATGCTGCACAACGCCCTCTATCTGGCAGGCGACCGAGACACCGAACTGTGTATAACCGGTGGCAAAGTTTCTATTGCCGAGTAAGGGGTCGATAAGCCAAACGGTATTCTTGTTCGTGCCCTGCTTAAGGCCAGACGCGCGAGAATGGAAGCTGTGTTCGGGATAGGCCTTCTCCAGGTGATAAAAAATCGTCTTCTCGGCTTCCAAGTCCATCGAAGTTAGGAAATGAGCAGGGTCGTCATTAATGATTTTGATCCTATCGAGTCGGTCGCTACTATGAGCTACGGCCTCGGCGGCATCTCTGACGGCCTGAAGTGCGATATTTATCAAGGGGTGCATTGCTGACTTCCTGAGGTACTGACAGGTGTTTGCCTGTTAGAGAACAATTTTTGGCTGATTTCGAGATAGTCGAGCCTATTTGCAGGGTGTTTGTAGGCCTATTCCTGCGGAGTAACTTCCGCGATCGAACTGTGCTGCAGCCACCGATTTCCGCGGCAATGATAGCAAACAAAAGAATGCAGAAGGAAACTATTACATTCGACGCTTTTCCGGCCGGAATTTACCCTCTGTTGGCCTACGACTTTGAATCTATCCTGTTATAATTCGCGGCTCTTCGATTATGAGTAGCCTGTGCACAATGTTCGATTTCAGTCAGATCTGCGTAGTTCTAGTGAATACATCTCATCCGGGAAATATCGGTGCCACGGCCCGCGCGATGAAGAACATGGGCCTTGGTAAACTGACCCTGGTCCAGCCGGTAGACTTTCCCAGTGGGGTAGCGGTAGGCAGGGCGGTTTCCGCGGTGGATATTCTCGATAATGCGCGAGTGGTCTCTAGCCTGCAGGAGGCCGTTGAAGACTGCGGCCTGGTCATTGGGGCGAGCGCGCGATCGCGGAACATTCCCTGGCCCATGGTCTCGCCGGAGCAATGTGCGCAGAAGGCTGTGACTGAGGCCTCGGTTAACAAGGTTGCTCTGGTATTTGGTCGCGAGGATGCGGGCCTAAATAACGAAGAGCTACAGCTTTGTCATTTTCATGTGCAGATACCCGCCGATCCCAATTACAGTTCATTGAATCTGTCGGCGGCTGTGATGGTAATCTGCTACGAAGTTCGCAAGGCCGCCCTAGCCCTGACGGAGCAGCCTGCTATCGGCGAGGATGAGTTCTGGGATCAGGAGAAGGCGAACGGCGAGCAGGTTGAACACTTCTACACGCACTTAGAGCGGGTAATGATCGCCATTAAGTTTCATGATCCTGAGAATCCACGCCAGCTCATGCCGAGGATGCGTCGCCTGTTCAGTCGTATTCGAATCGACGTGATGGAGATGAATATACTCCGCGGTATCTTATCCAATATCGAGTGGAGGTTGGACAATGAGAAGAAACTTCAAGCAAGGTTGGACGAGAGCGAGCCTGCCGAAGGCTCAGAGTCTTAAGCCGAGGCAGACATAACTCTACTCGACGACGATTTTCTATTTCAATAGAACGAGTTGTTACTCGTTCACCGCAAGGCGCAGTGATTCAACGTGGCTAGACAAACATTCTATTTCAGCGATGGGCCCTATTTGCAAGCGATGCAGGGCTTGCATGCGGCGCTATCTGGCGCCGAGGCATTCGTAAAGTTTATTGGCCGGCCGCGAACGGGCAAGAGTGGGGTCTGCGAGAAGCTCACTCAATTCATGCGACTTAAAGGCTATCGGGTAATCTACTTCGACTATCCGGTCGAATCCCCAGAGATGTTGCGTACCATGCTGGCGAAAGAGCTCGATATGCCAGACACGGTTAATATTCTTAGGCACCTCGAAGATGCCCTGGCTGAAGAGGCGGAGAAGCCTCTGATCATCCTCTTCGATGACGCCCACTTACTAAGTGATATAACACTGATAGATATCTACAGACTTGCCGGTGTGCAAGTTCAGCAGAAGCGCGTCATTAATATCGTCCTCTGTGGGGAACCCGAACTCGAGCGACGCCTGAGCAGCAAGCAGGAATTCAGGTCACTGCTGCACCATGTGTCGCATAACTTCCTGCTCGAGCCGATGAATGTTGAAACTACCTCGCATTTTCTCGTGGCGTTCCTGGAAATAAAGGGTCTCTCGGGTCTGCAGCTAGAGCCCGCCGCGGTAAAACAATTTTATAAGTCCTGCAAAGGCTTTCCCGGACCTGCCTATTCACTCTGCGAACGTATTGTATCGATTCGCCAGGGCAGCCAGGAGCTGGATACTATCTCCAAGGAAGAATTGTTGCTCGCGATTCGAGGTACCGAGAGCGAGCCGGGGCATGCCGGCAGTAAGTTGAAAGTAGGTAGTCGTTGGATGCTATTTGCACCGCTAGCTGCAGTCTTCATCATCGCCTCGCTCGCCCTGGTGGTGCGCCAACTAAATCCAGAAGAGCCTGAAGTTGAGGCAACGGAGCAGGCGAGCTTTGTCGCGGCTGTGGCTGAGGAGGTCGTGGCGCGTGCTGCCGCCCCTTCACCCTTCGCCGAGGACGAGGTAAGAGCCACCAGATTACCACCGGCAGCTAGTCCGGCGCAGGATGAAGACAACGGCGCTGCTGCGATGGTGGTCCAGAGTTCTAGCGCGCCTGCCAGGGCGGAGCCCGCGCAGGCGCAAGCTGCGAGCGAGGCAGACGCGCCCGTCTCCGACTCAAATCTTTCACTCGTCACCGCGCAGGAGAGAGGCATCGCGGACGAAGTAATAGCCGAGCCTCTATTCGAGCAGCTGGGGCCCGATGCCAGCGCGTCGGAGGCTCGCCTTCAGCCTGCGCTCTCCGTTAGCGACGAGTCTGTTACTAGCGGCGATGCCGTGCAGCTCGCGAATGTAACACTCACGAGACCGATGCTCGCGCTGGATGATGAGGAGACAGTGATTCAGGAGGAGGCAGAGCCTGTATTCACCGAACCTACGGTGGAGATTGCTGTCGAGGCTGTGACGAGCGAGCCCGTGCCTGAGCAAGTCGCGTCGCTTGTTGCTGCGGCCGAAGCAGTTTCCCTAGGGCCTCAGCAGCTCATACAACACTGGTTAGACGCTTGGGAGGGGAAGGATCTAGAGAGATACTTCGCGAGTTACGATGAAAACTTCGAGCCGAGATATCACAACAACAGAGCGGCCTGGATACGCAACAGGGAACGAGTGATAGGTAATGCGAGTCAGATCAGCTTAACGATGTCTGAATTTGAGCTCATTAGCGAAGACACCGAGACCATCGAGGTGCGCTTCTGGCTAGCCTATCGTTCGCCAGGCTATAAAGACGATACGCGGAAGAAAATAATCCTGCGGAAGCTGCCGGCGGATGCGCAGGGTGTCGCACGGTTAGTGATACTCGAAGAGATCAATCTACAGGTGCGCGTCTAAAGCTTTGCACTAGCGCGCTCAGCCAAAGTTAGTTGGATGAGGCGCCTCGTGAAATCCAAGGATCTCTCTCTAGCGTCTGCGCGAATGGGTTTTTTTCTGCAGGTGTTTCGGCTTCGCCTTGGGAATTAAACACTTGTCGCCATCACCAATCAGGTCGGCTCTGCCAAGTTCGTGTAGCGCCTCTCTGAGCATCGGCCAATTCTTCTCATCGTGATACCGCAGGAATGCCTTTTGCAGTCGCCGTTGATCGATGTCTTTGCAGATAGCCAACTTCTCGCTCTTGTAACGCACTTTCTCTAAGGGATTGCGCTCGGAATAGTACATGGCGGTAGCGAGTGCCATCGGCGACGGGTAGAAGGTCTGCACCTGGTCGGGTTTGAAATTCCGCTTTTTCAGCCACAGGCTGAGGTTGAGCATGTCTTCAGCGTCGCTGCCTGGATGCGCGGCGATAAAGTAGGGGATGAGATACTGCTCTTTACCCGCCTTCTTGGAAAACTTGTCGAACAATACCTTAAAGTCGTCATAGGCAGAAATGCCCGGTTTCATCATCTTCGAGAGAGTCTTGTCCTCGCTATGTTCAGGTGCGATCTTAAGGTAGCCACCGACATGGTGTGTAACTAACTCCTCGACATACTCGGGGTCTCTAAGCGCGAGGTCGTAGCGCAGGCCCGAGGCAATCGCCACACGCTTAACGCCTGGTATCGCCCGTGCTTTTCTATATAGCTGGGTAGTAGGGCTGTGATCCGTGTTCAGGTGCTTACAGATACTAGGGTAAACGCAGGACAGCCGCTTACACGTCTTCTGTATCTTCGGCGATTTACAGTTCAGCTTGTACATATTTGCTGTGGGGCCGCCCAGATCTGAGATAGTGCCCGTAAACCCAGGCACCTGATCCCTGATCTTCTCGATCTCACGCAGAATCGACTCCTCCGAGCGACTCTGAATGATGCGTCCCTCATGCTCGGTGATAGAGCAGAACGTACAGCCGCCGAAGCAGCCGCGCATGATATTCACAGACGTCTTGATCATATCGTAGGCAGGGATATTCGCATCGCCATAGGAGGGATGTGGTCGTCGCTGGTAGGGAAGGTCGAAGACCCAGTCCATCTCCTCGGTCTCAAGAGGAATCGGGGGCGTGTTCACCCAAATCTCCTGCGTGCCATGCTTCTGCACCAGGGGCCTGGCGTTATAGGGGTTCGCTTCCTGGTGCAGCACCCGCGATGCGTGGGCATAGAGGGCTGGATCATTCGTTACCTTGTTGAAAGAGGGGAGGCGGATGTAGCTCGTCTGGGTGTCGTACTCCTCTTTGCGCTGCAGGGGCAGGGGTATGATTCGCACCGTCTGTACTCCCTGATCGGATGCGAGATTCGCTGCCTCGGAGCCCTGTGTCCCGTTGCTCTCTCCGGACTTCTTGTCCTGATAGTCGTAGGGGTTGGGTAGCTTGTCTATCTTGGCGGGCCAGTCTATGCGCGTCGAATCGATCTCGGTCCAGCCCTCTGGCACCGCAGCAGCGACGCGCGCCGTGCCACGCAGGAATTTCATGTCGTCGACGGTTTTGCCAGCCGCGAATTGATGGGCAACTTCCACGAGAGCTCGCTCAGCGTTGCCGAAAAGCAGGATGTCGGCGTTGGAATCGATTAACACGGAGCGTCTAACGCTATCGCTCCAGTAATCGTACTGCGCTATGCGCCGCAGGCTCGCCTCGATGCCGCCTATGACAATCGGCGTGTCGTAGTACGCCTCTCGACAGCGTTGGCTATAAACGATGACCGAGCGATCGGGGCGCTTGCCGGCCTCTCCATTCGGTGTGTAGGCATCGTCGCTACGCATACGCAGGTCGGCGGTGTAGCGATTGATCAGCGAATCCATGTTGCCGGCGGTAACGCCGAAGAAAAGATTAGGCTTGCCGAGAATCTTGAACGGGTCGGCACTGTCCCAGGCCGGCTGAGAGATAATGCCGACTCTAAAGCCTTGCGCCTCTAACAACCGTCCTATTACTGCCATACCAAAACTCGGATGGTCGACGTAGGCGTCTGCCGTTACGATGATGATGTCGCAGCTGTCCCATCCCAATTGATCCATTTCGTCGCGCGACATGGGTAGATAGGGTGCTGTGTCGAAGCACTCCGCCCAATATTTCGGGTAGGCGAAGAGCTTGGTAGGAGTGCTATCTGACTCGTTGGGCTGAATGCTCTGATGTGGCTTGCTTGACATTTTTGTCGGCGACTCGATTAGTGGAAAAGGGGCTTGCTGTATAGAATATTATTAAGTTGAGACTAGAAAAATTGATCCAGGGGTAGCTCATCGCCATTTACCCTGAGTACACTGTTCCGAAGGCTTGCCTGTACCAGGATCCTACCATTATCAATTGTTAGATATCCCTGCTGCACATAGGGGTCAACGACCCCGGCAAGCGGGCTACGCAGAATAGCCTCCAGATCTAGCGATATCTCTAGCGTCATATCGAGGGCGGCGAGGGCTGCGTTGACCTCCATCTCGGTGGCGCTGCTCAATGTGTTAAGGCCCGCCCACTTTATGCGTAGCTCTGCAGTATGATCGCCCTCGTAAGAACGCAGGTCTAGTTTCGTATTGAACTCCAGTGGGTTCTGTAGCACCAGGAGATAGAGTTCTTGGCCTAATTCTGAGAACTCCGCAGTCACCGTTTCGGAATCTGAATTGATTTCGTTCTGCAATTCGCTCAGCAGGCGGTAATAGTCGCGCAGCAAGTCATTGTTGACCTGCTTGACCTCGCTAAACCAGCTAAAGGAATTGACCGGTACTTCGCTTTCTATACTTGCAATGCGAATCGTTTGATAGATCTCGCTGAAGTTGTCGCTAGTAGCCGAGGCGTTCAGACCGTAGTCAACGCCTATGTCGCTTACCGAAAAGGGTAGTGGCCACGTGCTGCTGACCGAGGGAATCGAAAGGCTTGCCTGGCTCTCGGCGAGAATATCGTTTAACCGGCTGGTCGAGCTTGTGAGAGTCATTCCCCAAATGAGTATGTTTGAGTTATCGGCATTCTCAGTCGCAGACAATTCGCCCATCTGCAATGAGAAGCTCGCAGATTGATCTGCGGCTATGTCTGCATGCGCGTCGAGTCCCGCAAAAGCGAAAACTCCGGCCGGGTCATTAATGTTAAGTTCGCTCACATTCAGGTTAAGCCACAGCGACTGATCGAAGCGTGCCAATAGATTAAGTGTGATGTCTGGGAGGGGAAAGGGTATCTCGGCAATAGCGATGTCGAAATGATCACTGCGAATGCTGGGCTCAATAAGCGCATACGCTAGGCCAAGACGTAAGCCATCGTCAGTTTGCAGCAGCGGGCCGTGGTCGATCTCGAAATCCAAGGTGAGTGCGATGGCTTCGCTACCAATCGGGGTATAGATTAAATCGATGGTGGTTGAGCTGCTAAACCAGCCCCCGTTGAATTCATCGCGGCTAATCTCGAATTGGCTCTGGGCCTCTGGAGGGATCAGTGCGATCAGGTTATCTATGGTCGCTTGCTCGATGTTCGCGCCAATTAGCTTGGGCATGAGAGTAAGCGCCAAGGCTAGCAACAACACTGCCACGAGAGAGATTTTTACCGCTAGAGATTTCATAGCTTACCGAGTAGTTTGCGGCCAATGCCGCCGTGCCTGAGCGAGCCGCACACTATAGCAGAAATTGCCCCTGGATTTTCGCGTTTAGTACTCAAAGAGCAGTGATCTTGTAAGCGCAGCGCCTCGCTCCTTCGAGCAGGTGATCGGTTCGGGAGACGGTAGCCTCATTCTCGAATAGCCGCTGGAAGACCTGTAGCTCGGACTTGCAGAATTGCTGGCAGCTCGTCGCCGCGCTGCAGATGGGGCAATGGTTCTCGATGAGCATCCAGCCTTCGGGGAGGAGGCGCACCTCGGCCATGTAGCCCTCATCGCTGCGCAGCTCCGCCAGTCGTTCAATTCGTTGCTGAAGCGGGGCTGCGTCACCCTCTAGTTGCCGGCGATAATTCGCCTCGATCTTGGCACTGCGGTCGTCGATGAGCTGATTCAGGCTCTCTTCTCCCAGCGAGGAGCGGATGACATCAATCAGCTCGATTGTTGCCTGTGAGTGGCTGTCGGGGAATCGCTCATGCCCGCTTTTACTCAGTTTCCACAGATGCACGGGACGCCCGCGTGTCTGCCGCTCCTCCTGTGTTTGGGCCACGAACCCTTTGGTCTCCAGCTCAGTAAGATGCTGCCGCACTCCCATGGTTGTCATGGCGAGCTGCTTCGAAAGGATTTTTACCGACTGTGGCCCCCGCGTTTTCAGGCGCTGCAGGATCTGGTCTTGGCTTTTGGGTAGGTCCATGGCTTTGACTCTGTTTCGAATAGCTCCGCATTATCCCTTTAATCGGCAGTTTAAATAAAGTATTTACTTTGTTTAAACAGTTGCGTAGGCTTCCGTCTATTAGTAAAGCTAAAACTTTACTAATAGACGGAAACATCTCAACAAGGAGAACTTAGTAATGCAAATACTTGAGCATATACACCTAAACGTCGATTCTATAGAGGCTGCAAGGCGATTTCTAGAGCTAGCAGTACCGCAATATCTCCCCAGAGGAGGCGGCATGGACAAGGATTACGGGGAGTGGCTGCACATAGGCAGCGACAGTAATTACATAGCGCTTACGGAGGTTAAGGGGGCGGAACCACCGAAGAATCTGCGGCATATCGGCCTGGTAGTTGACGACATCGAGGCCCTCATTGCTAGGATGCAAGGGGCGGGACTTTCTCCTAGCGACGACAGCGCCCTCGATGAGCATCCGCATAGGCGGCGCGTCTACTACTGCGATGACAACGGCCTATATTGGGAATTCGTCGAGTACCTGAGCGCAGACCCGGCACAGCGCAATGACTATTCACATTGAACCCGCCATTGGGTAGCATGGCTCAGCTTCTCCATCCCAACATCCACCGCATGCCTAGCATGTTTGCCGGTTACTCCCGGTCAGGGCGCCTATGAGTTTCGACGCACCACTGCTGGTAACCTTTCTCGCCTACCTTATTCTGATTCTCTTCCTGGGTATAAAGGCTTACCGGCGCACGCACAATCTGGATGATTACATCCTGGGTGGTCGCAAGCTCGGCTCGGTGGTGACGGCGCTCAGTGTCGGCGCCTCGGACATGAGCGGCTGGCTGTTGTTGGGGTTACCTGGCGCTATTTACCTCTCAGGACTTAGCGAGGTTTGGATAGGCATCGGCCTGGTTCTGGGTGCCTACTGCAACTGGCTGTTCGTTTCCAAGCGCCTGCGAATCTATAGCCAGCATGCAAATAACTCCCTAACACTGCCGGACTACTTCGAGAATCGCTTCAACGACACGACGAGAATCCTGCGCCTCGTGTCGGCGTTCGTGATTCTGCTTTTCTTCACCTTCTATACCGCCTCGGGCCTCGTTGGCGGGGCCATACTGTTCGAGAACAGCTTTGGCCTGCAATACTCCACGGCGTTGGTCTCTGGCGGCCTGATTATCGTCGGCTACACGTTCATCGGCGGCTTCCTGGCTGTAGCCTGGACAGATGCCGTGCAGGCCGTGCTGATGTTCCTGGCGCTGTTGATCGCGCCGACAGTGGTGATCATGAGTAGCGGTGGCTTAGCAGAGGTAGGGCAGCAGATGCAAGCGGTGAATCCTCAGAGCACGGAGTTATTCGCCAACATGACGCTGCTTGGGTTCGTCTCGCTCATCGCTTGGGGGCTTGGCTACGTTGGTCAGCCGCATATACTGGCTAGATTCATGGCAGCCGAGAATGCGCAGAAGCTTGTCGCGGCCAGACGCATCGCCATGGCGTGGATGGTGTTGGTGCTGCTCGGCTCGGTCGCGACGGGTCTGGCCGGTATCGCGTACTTCGCCGACAACCCGCTAGAGAACCCGGAGACGGTTTTCATCACACTGAGCCAGCAGTTGTTTAATCCCTGGGTTGCAGGTGTGATTACCGCCGCGATTCTGTCGGCGATTATGTCCACCATAGACTCGCAGTTATTGGTTTCCTCATCGGTGATCAGCGAGGACTTCTACCGCGTGTTCGTAAGGCCGCAGGCGAGCGAGAAGGAACTGCTCATGGTAAGCCGTGCCGCCGTCATCGCGATAGCGCTGCTCGCCATGGTGATAGCTAGCGATAGAGAGAGCAGGGTGTTGGATCTGGTTAGCTACGCCTGGGCAGGCTTCGGTGCCGCATTCGGCCCGGTGATCGTATTTTCGCTGTTCTGGCGCAAGATGACGGCGGTATCGGCAATCGCGGGCATGATCGCCGGCGCTGTAACAGTCGTCGTCTGGTCGAATCTAAGCGGCGGGGTCTTCGACCTCTACGAAATTGTGCCCGGCTTCGCGCTCGCGTCACTGCTCATCGTAGTTATCAGCACGCTGAAACCCGCCTCTGATGCGCAGGCCCTAAACACCTTCGAAGAAGTGGAGCAGCTAGCTAAGGATTAAGCTGCATGCGAATGTGCGGAATACCGTCTTCATCGTAGGGCTGCGATAGCGTCTCGAAGCCAAGTTCGGTATAGAACTTCTGCAGATACTGCTGCGCCGAGATCGTGATCGCACGATCCGGCCAATGCTTCCTAGAAAACGCCACCGAATTCACCATAAGCGCCTTGCCGCTGCCCCCGCCGCGAGCCGATTTCCTGGTTACAACGCGGCCGATAGAGGCCCCATCGTATTTAACACCAGGTGGCAGTAGCCTCGAGTAGCAGACAAGCTGCCCCTCATCGCCAGCCAACCGTCCCATAACATGCAAGGACTGCCCGTCGAAGCCGTCCACATCCTGATACACGCAGTCCTGCTCAACGACGAACACCTCGGCCCGCAGTTGCAGAATCTGGTACAGATCCGCACCACTCAGTTCATCGAATCGTACGCACGACCAATTAATCTCACTACTCATCTAATAATCCTGCTTGATCTGCGGAAGCAGAGGCCATTCTATCTCAGGTAAAGACAAGATGTGACCGGCCTTGGGGTTTCATAAACGGCCCAACAGAATGCTATACTGCGCCCGCTTCCGCCCCGGTGGCACAGCTGGATAGCGCGGCCCCCTCCTAAGGGGCAGGTCGCAGGTTCAAATCCTGCCCGGGGCACCAATTACAAACCCGCGAAAGCGGGTTTTTTATTGGTGCCCCGGGCAGGATGTGACAAATTCTCGTTCAACAGCCGCGCAGCGGCGCAGACAGCCGAAGGCTGCCCCGAAGGGGTGAGTAATTTGGCTTAGCCAAATTGCGAGTCAATCCTGCCCGGACGATCTTAAAAATTAGCCGCGCGAGAGCGGGTTTTTGGTTTCAGATGTGCACTTTATGCTTGATACTAAGTTGCATTAGTTCCAGACCTCCACTGAGACCAAGTGTATCTCAAACCGTATATTATGCTTGCCCAGCAGACTAGAAATAGTACCAACGGTACTTTTTCAAGAAACGGCTCAGCTATATCGGAACCAAAAAATGCAATGAGCGTAGCGCAGATAAATAGAATCAGAAATATAATGATACTTGCGCGATATCCTTTTTTGGTAAAGCCTATCTTACGTTTTGCGATCTCACTTAAACTGACTGAAGAGATCAATAACAGAATGCCTGAAAATAGCGCCACTGGCTCGGGCCTCGGGAACGGCATGATAAAATGCCATATAAGAAAGCCACCAACAATTGTATAAAAGACACTTATATGCATAGCCAAATAGTATCGAGCAACATAACGCCCTTAATAATAGGAGCAGGTTGCGGAGCGCAAGCTTGTGAAAAAATGGCCGCAGGCCA
>CAYGRR010000069.1:0-10545 GCA_964352295.1 uncultured Pseudohongiella sp.
TTCGACGAATACCTGAAGAACTGGAACGAAGCCTGATAGTTCTTGTGGCAAATCGGATATGCTAGACTGCGGCGCTCAGGACGCTGGCCAGTGAGCCACTGGCATTTAGAAGACCGAACATTACAACAGACGACATTAGGAGCAGGCGATGGCCCTGGCGATTCCAAACAATAGAATAATCAACGTGGGCATTTTTCTGGCTACTGCCGCTACTATCGGCATAGCCCTGTATATGGAACACGTGATGCTATTGTCACCCTGCGGCCTGTGCATAACGCAGCGAGTGTTTTTTATTCTCTGCGGACTAGTTAGCCTGGCCTGTGCGATTCACAATCCCTCTGTCGATGGGCAAAAAATCTATGCCTTCGCGGCCGCCGCCATGTGTGTCTTCGGTAGCTACTTCGCGGGAAGGCAGATCTGGCTTCAGCACCTACCCGAAGATTTGGTACCAGCCTGTGGACCCGGCTTCACTTACATTCGCGACAACTTCCCCTTCATCGAACTGCTGGATTTCTTGCTAGTCGGTGACGGGAATTGCGCCGAAGTGCAGTTCCGCTTCCTCGGCATCTTCTCGATCGCCGAGATGTCGATCATCGCCTTCGCCGGCCTGTTTGCCGTCTGCCTATTCACAGCGTTTCGCCAGCAAGCCCGAGACTAATTACGCCGCCACGCGAAGAACTTCTCGAGATAGGGAAAGTATTTCTCTGGCAAACGCTGGCTACGCCAGGCATTCGCCGCAAATTTATTCGCCTCCAGTAGCGTCGGGTAGATATGTGTCACCGCCGAGATTTTTTTCAGACCCATGCCGTGGGTCATGGCGAACACAAACTCTCCGATCACTTCACCGGCGTGATGGCCTACGATAGTTACACCCAGAATCTTGTCCTTGCCCGGCACGGTAAGTACTTTGATGAAACCGTGGGCCTCGCCGTCGGCAAGTGAGCGATCGTGATGATCTAGCTCATAGCGCGTCAACTCGTAGGAAATTTTCCGCTCCGTCGCCTCAACCTCGCTGAGCCCTACTCTGGCTACCTCCGGGTCGGTAAACGTGGCCCAGGGCACGACACGGTAATTCGCCTTAGAGCGCCAGAGACCGCCGAGCATCGCGTTCAGCGACGCGAACCACGCCTGAAAAGACGCCATGTGCGTAAATTGATAGGGGCCAGCCACATCGCCGCAGGCGAAGATGTTCGGCAGGCTGGTCTGCAGGTATTCGTTCACTTCGATCGTGCCCTGCCTCGTTAGCGCGAGCCCCAGATTCTCCAAGCCGAAGCCCTCCACATTCGCCTTGCGGCCAATTGCGAGCAGCACCTTATCGAACTCTACTCTAACGGTTTCGCCGTTGTTG
The DNA here is from genome assembly GCA_964352295.1 of uncultured Pseudohongiella sp. GTDB lineage: Bacteria > Pseudomonadota > Gammaproteobacteria > Pseudomonadales > Pseudohongiellaceae > UBA9145. Next base: position 1,349 of record CAYGRR010000069.1, read on the forward strand.
TCGGCCTCCATGAAGTCGCAGCCATCTCCCTTTCCAAACTTCAACAACTTGTGCCCAGTCAGTAATTCGATGCCCTGCTTCTTAAATGCTGTAGAAACTATCTCCGACACGTCGGCGTCTTCGCGCGGCATAATGCGATCTGCCATGTCGACCTGCGTCACCTGTGCACCGAGATTGCTGAACGCCTGAGCTAGTTCACAACCGATCGGTCCGCCTCCTACGACTAGAAGTCTCTTGGGCAATTCGTTCAGCGACCAGACCGAGTCGGAGGTGAGGTAGTCGATTTCATCGAGGCCGGGAATCGGCGGCACGAGTGGACGCGCACCTGTCGCGAGTATTATTGAGCGCGTAGTGATGACTCGATCGTTCACTCTAACCAAATAGGGCGACTCGATGAACGCATCGCCGAGCTGAACTTCTACGCCCAAGGATGTAAATCTTTCTACCGAGTCGTGAGGCTCGATGGTCTTGATAACACCATGAACGCGCGCCATCACCTCGGGGAAGTTAACCTTGCCTGAAACTCCATCGATTCCAAATTCTTTCGCACGTCGAATGTAGGACATGATGCGCCCGCTGCGAATAATCGACTTGCTGGGAACACAGCCCGTGTTCAGGCAGTCGCCTCCCATCTTGTGCTTCTCTATAAGAATTACTTTCGCTTTCGCTCCCGCAGTAATCAGCGAGGAGACGAGACCCGCCGAGCCCGCGCCAATCACAACGACGTTGGCATCGAATCTCGATGGCTTCTCGAATTTTCGCAAGGCCTTGTTGCGCTGAACGCTGTTCAGAATTAACTTGGCGACAAGCGGAAACACGCCGAGCATAACGAGCGAGAATAGAACGGGCGCGCTGACCAAGCCGGAGAGAGAAGTGATCTGGGAGAGCTCGGAGCCGGCATTCACATAGACGATAGTGCCTATAAACATGCCGGCCTGACTCGCAAGATAGAACGAGCCCGTTCGAATTGCAGTGAGACCCATTAGGAGATTTACGACGAAGAAAGGAAACAGTGGCACCATGCGGATGCTGAACAGATAAAAACTCCCATCTTTCTCGATGCCCTTGTTCAATGGCGCCAGATAGTCGCCGAATCTGCGCTGCACCCAATCGCGCAGCAATGCTCGAGAAACCAGAAATGCGGCCGTTGCACCAATGCTGCTCGCGAAGGAAACCAGGAGTGTTCCCCAGAAAACGCCGAAGATGGCACCCCCTAGCAGCGTGACGATTACCGCACCGGGAATAGACAGCGATGTGGCGACCACATAGCCTACGAAGTAGATAAGCGCTGCCTGAGTAAAATTCTCCTCCTTGTAGTCCTGAATACTCGATAGTCGTGATTGGGCGTATTCGAGAGTCAGATACTGCCCTAGATCCAGAGTGAAATAACTGAACAGGGCTATCGCCAGGAGCGCGAGCACGATAAATTTTGTCTTATTCACAGCGTTTGCCTTCGATTCGATTCACAGATGGATTAAGTGCCACTAAGGGACTCAGCCCGCTTTCTGGCATATAATCTTTGCCAAGCTAGGTCGTTATGCTATAACCCTTTGCGCTGCATTAGCGAGAAAGAATTCGTCTGGGCTGAGTACGCACAGAGCTTCGCCCCTCAAAACCACTACTAAGGCTTATCAGATCGTGTCCAATTTTGACTTCAGCCGGAAATACCCCGCAAGCCGTATGCGGCGCATGCGTCGTGACGATTTTAGTCGGCGCCTCATGCGTGAGACCCGCCTGAGCACAGATGACCTGATACTTCCGGTTTTTATTGTCGAAGGCAGCAAGCAGCGACAGCCTATCGACTCGATGCCGGGCATTTTCCGGCTGAGTATCGATGAATTAATGAAGGAAGCGGCCGAAATCGTAGCGTTGGATATCCCCGCGATCACCCTATTCCCCTCGCCCGATGCCTCCACGAAGAGTCTGGATGGCAGGGAAGCCTACAACAGCGAAGGCCTTGTACAGCGTGCGATTCGCGCACTGAAGGAAAAATTTCCCGAGCTCGGCGTAATCACCGATGTGGCGCTAGACCCCTACACTACCCATGGGCAGGACGGCATCATCGATGAAGCGGGTTACGTACTCAACGACGAGACCGTCGAGGTGCTGAAGAAGCAAGCACTCTCACACTCGCTAGCGGGCGCCGATATCGTCGCCCCCTCTGACATGATGGACGGCCGAATAGCCGCTATTCGCAGCATCCTCGAAGAGAATAATCAGATCTACACGCGAATTCTGGCCTATTCTGCCAAATATGCCTCCAGCTATTACGGGCCGTTTCGCGATGCGGTGGGTTCGGGTGGAAATCTTGCTGGTGGCAACAAGTACAGCTATCAGATGGATATCGCGAATAGCGATGAGGCTTTGCAAGAGGTGGCGCTAGACCTGGCGGAGGGTGCCGACATGGTCATGGTGAAACCCGGCATGCCTTATCTGGATATCGTTAGCCGCGTGAAGCGCGAGTTTGGCGCGCCTACCTTTGTCTATCAGGTAAGCGGTGAATACGCCATGCATATGGCGGCGGCACAGAATGGCTGGCTGGACGAGGAGGCAGTGGCCATGGAGTCCCTAATAGCCATCAAGCGCGCAGGGGCCGATGCGATTCTTACCTATTTTGCGAAGACTGCAGCACGACTATTGAAGGGCTGAGCTGTTATTGGAACTATTCGCAGCAAATTCCAGCTGCTACTTGAATCCTGAATTTTTGGCCTTATCATAGGCACACGCGAACATGTGAGAGCACTTCATTCTGACAGCTCCTCATTTACTACTCTTAATTCCCAAACAAGCTTAATACAAGGAAACCTCTTATGAGCGACAACATCGTTCACATTTCTGACAGCAGTTTCGAAGCAGACGTTCTTCAAGCCGAAGGCCCCGTACTCGTTGATTTTTGGGCGGAATGGTGTGGTCCCTGCAAGATGATTGCTCCGGTATTGGAAGAATTGGCCGGTGATTACGCTGGCAAGCTGAAGATCTGCAAGATGGATGTAGATGCGAACGTCGAAACCGCACCAAAATACGGCGTAAGAGGCATCCCTACTCTGATCGTATTCAACAACGGCGACGTAGCAGGCACCAAGGTCGGCGCCCTGTCCAAATCTCAGCTATCCGCTTTTATTGACAGCGTGATTTAAATTGCGTTTAATGTGGCATCTCGACTAGCTTGAGATGCCACAGGATGTGACCAAAGTCGACCCGATCCATTATGCGCAGATCGATCGACGGAACTGCCAAACCTTAATACTAGACACCAAATACCCTGATTCTTTATCACGACTCGCCGGATGCAAGTCCGATATTCCGAATCGAAAATAAGCGAATTTTAAACCCCACCTCGATTTATCGACTCATACTTTCAGGTGGACATAATGAAAAAGTAGGTCTATATTGCGGAAAAGTTACTGCTTGTATTAGATTGTTGATCGACAAGACATTCAATTAGATAGCCAAAAGGCTACAGCCAACAAACTAACTACCGATATAACAACAAGTGATGCGATCACTAGTGACGGCTCGATGAATAGCCGCTCGATTGCAACCTGAAGCAACTATCTCCGCCTTATACAATTTTCCAAAACTTAAACCTAATCCTTAGCGAAACCCCAAACTACCAATTTATCTATGACACTTAGACGTGGATGCCCATAACAATTTGGGCGGTTCGACTATAAGTCGAGAAAAATCAGATACCCCAAGCTAAACACTCCTAACCCCACAAGAAGATCCGATCACATGAATCTAACTGAATTAAAGCAAAAGCCAATCGCCGTACTACTAGCTACAGCCCACGAAATGGGATTGGAAAATGTATCGAGAACTCGCAAACAAGACATCATCTTCGCCATACTCAAGAAGCACGCGAAGAGCGGCGAGGATATTTCTGGCGATGGAGTGTTGGAGATTCTACAGGATGGTTTCGGTTTTCTGCGCTCTGCCGACTCTTCCTACCTGGCGGGACCCGATGACATCTACGTCTCACCCAGCCAGATACGACGTTTCAATCTCCGCACCGGTGACACGGTCGCAGGAAAGATTAGGCCACCGAAGGACGGCGAACGTTACTTCGCACTGTTAAAGATCCATGAAATCAACTTCAGTAGCCCTGAAGAGTCCAAGAACAAGATCCTCTTCGAGAACCTCACTCCTCTCTTCCCGGATGAAAGACTCACACTGGAAGTAGGCAATGGCAGCACGGAAGATCTCAGTGCGCGCGTCATCGATCTTTCTGCGCCGATAGGCAAGGGGCAGCGCGGCCTTATCGTATCGCCACCGAAGGCTGGTAAGACTCTGATCCTGCAGAACATGGCGCAATCGATTGCCAAGAACAACCCCGAATGCAGACTCATCGTTCTGCTTATCGATGAGCGCCCGGAGGAAGTAACGGAGATGCAGCGCTCGGTGCGCGGCGAAGTAGTTGCCAGTACATTCGACGAACCGCCTGCGCGACACGTGCAAGTAGCGGAGATGGTTATCGAGAAGGCGAAGCGACTGGTTGAACATAAAGAAGATGTGATAATCCTGCTGGATTCGATCACGCGTCTCGCCAGAGCCTACAACACTATCATCCCTTCCTCGGGCAAGGTATTGACCGGCGGTGTGGATGCTCACGCCCTAGAGCGCCCGAAGCGATTCTTCGGCGCAGCAAGAAACTTAGAAGAAGGCGGCAGCCTCACGATCATCGCGACTGCGCTTATTGAGACTGGCTCGAAGATGGACGAAGTCATCTACGAAGAATTTAAGGGCACGGGTAATATGGAACTGCACCTCGATCGCAAGATCGCGGAGAAACGCGTCTACCCAGCCATCAACGTGCGTCGCTCCGGTACGCGCCGCGAGGAATTACTAACGGCGGAAGAAGAATTGCAGCGCATGTGGATTCTGCGCAAGTTGCTCAGCTCGATGGAAGATGTACAGGCCACCGAGTTTATTCTCGATAAGCTGAAAGACACGAAGACGAACGAAGAATTTTTTGATTCGATGAAGCGCAAGTAAATTGCGTTTGGACAGTTCCCGAACTAATCTGTTAGCTACGTAAAACGGCCAGCCATGTCATTTAGAGATTTGCGCGACTTCATAGAGCTTCTTGAGAAGGAAGGTGAGCTCAAGCGAATCCAGACGGAGGTGGATCCTTATCTAGAAGTGACCGAGATAAGCGATCGCACGCTGCGTAGCAACGGTCCCGCCCTACTCTTTGAAAATCCCAAAGGCTCGAAGATTCCGATGCTTACCAATCTGTTTGGTAATACTCGGCGTATCGCTCTGGCCATGGGACAGCAAGATATCGATGGGCTCAGAGACGTAGGCAAACTGTTAGCCTTCCTCAAAGAGCCCGAGCCACCGAAGGGCTGGAAGGATCTCTGGGAGACACTGCCTAGCTACAAGAGCGTGCTGAACATGCCCGCCAATGTGCGCAAGTCAGCGCCCTGCCAGGAAGTCATTATCGAAGGCGATGCTATCGACCTGAGCTTCCTGCCGATTCAGACCTGCTGGCCTGGCGATGTCGCACCGCTGGTGACCTGGCCACTCGTTATTACCAAGGGGCCAGAGAAGGAGCGACAGAACCTCGGCATCTACCGCATGCAGCTGGCGGGGCGCAACAAGCTCATTATGCGTTGGCTCTCACACCGCGGCGGCGCACTCGATTTTCGCGAATGGCAGCAGGCGCATCCCGGTGAAGCTTTTCCCGTCTCTATCGCGATCGGAGCCGACCCCGCAACTATTCTAGCAACAGTGACTCCGGTGCCAGACACCCTGTCGGAGTATGCGTTTGCCGGCCTATTGCGCGGCAGCAAGACCGATGTTGTGAAGTCGCGCACGAATGACCTGCAGGTACCCGCCAGTGCAGAGTTTGTCCTCGAGGGTGTAATAGAACCCGGCGAGATGGCAGACGAGGGGCCCTATGGCGATCACACTGGCTACTACAACGAGGTCGAGAAGTTTCCCGTCTTCACAGTAACCTGCATCACCCATCGCAAGGACCCGATCTATCACAGCACTTATACGGGTCGTCCACCGGACGAGCCGGCGATGCTGGGCGTTGCATTGAACGAGGTATTCGTACCACTGTTGCAGAAGCAGTTTCCCGAGATCGTCGATTTCTATCTGCCGCCTGAGGGCTGTTCCTATCGTCTTGCGATCGTGAGCATGAAAAAGCAGTATCCCGGGCATGCCAAGCGCGTGATGATGGGCGTCTGGTCTTTCCTGCGTCAGTTCATGTACACGAAGTTTGTCATCGTGGTGGACGACGATGTGAACATTCGCAGCTGGGACGATGTGATCTGGGCGGTGACTACGCGCATGGATCCAATACGCGACACGGTACTGATCGATAACACACCGATCGACTATCTGGATTTTGCCTCACCCGTTTCGGGCCTGGGCTCGAAGATGGGCATGGATGCAACAAACAAGATGCCAGGCGAGACGACACGTAACTGGGGCGACACCATCGCCATGAGCGACGAAGTCAAAGCCCGGGTCGATCAAATGTGGCAAGAGCTCGGCATCGACGGTAAAGATAGCTAGGCGGTTTGTTCGCTTTTTCTAGGCCAGCTATCGGTAGACAATGCACTTGCGTAGAATAGCCACTTCGCTCTGGACACAATCAATCGGGGAGCACGCCTCATGCGTAAATTATTTTGGCAAGGCCTGACACTAAGCGCCGCATTGCTACTTTCTCTCAGTGCTATTCCAGGCAGCTACGCTGCGGAAAATGCTGTCACGCTAGAAGGAACGAACTGGCAGTTGCTAAACATGAAGGTGCTCGGTGGGTTCCTCTTCACGCCGGACGATCCCAGCAAATACCGCCTCAATTTCCGCTCCGAGAACAGACTCACTGGCACATCCGACTGCAACACGATTACCGGCTACTACTTTCAGGAGAGCGCTGGATTCCGCTTTGATCCCTTCGTGGCCACGCGGAAACTCTGTCCACCCGGCTCGCTTCATAACAACCTTGTCCTGATACTCAAAGACGTGAACTCCATCGAGTTTCGAGAGGGGAGGATGTATATGACGAATGGAGTCGAGGGCGTCGAGCTGGAATTTGAAGAGCGCGGTTTCTAATCCGGAGAGTGACTAGCTAATTACTGCACGTGGCGTTCTCTAGACTTTCCCAGCGGCAGTAGGCAGGGGAAGCTTCGGCAGCTCGGAGCCAATCATTTGCATGAACTTCGCTTGATGCTCCTTCGCGAGCTTCTCTTCACCGAGGCAACTCAATAGCCGCGCCAGCTCACCGTGAGCCTCGGCAGTCGGAGTGAGATTGATGCTGGTTTCGAAATATTCTCTCGCCTTTCCCCAGAGCTCATTGCGCATCGCTAATCTGCCCAGCGTAACGAGCAGATTCACATTCCCCGGCCTGTCCTGAATCCAGCTCTCCGCGATTAGCAGATGACGGTGCGCCGCACCGAGATCCAATTCACCATAGCGCTTAACGAGCTCGTCACTCCAGTGCTTGTTCAGGGCAACTTCAATCGCTTTCCCGGCCTGCACCTTCTGATCGAGATTGAAGAGAATCTCCGAATAGTGTTTAACTATTTTCTCTTCATACTTATAACCAGGAGCGCCCTTCTTCCATGCCTTCTCTAGCTGCGCGGCGAGTTCGGCGTCACTGAAATCTGCACGTCGATGACTAATCGCGTAGAGATTCTCCATGAAGATGCGAACGCGCAGCTGTTCTGCCTCTGTGGCATCGATGACGTTATTCTTCTCAAGAGTGGGCAGCAACTTGTCCAGCTGTTCCCAGTCGTTGAGTTTCAGATACACTTCTTTCAATAGTTGCAGGAGAGACGCATCGTTCAAAGAACTGTTCTTCATCTGCTGCAGAACAGCCACGCACTGCTCCAGCTGATCGGACTTGAACAACAATTGCGCCTTCAGTGAATTGATCGTAGAGCGAGCCGAAGGATACTTCTGCTCGGCAGCCTCGAGACAATTCAGCCACGCTACCTTATTGCCCTGACGATGAGCGGCGAAAGCGGCGGCCAGATAATTAACGACGCTCGCATCGGGGTCTTTCATGCCCTTCTTCAATAGGTTGTAGCTCGACTCCCAATTGCCGCGAGTGAAGTACAGAAGACCCTCCAGAGTCTTGCTTCGACTCTTCGCTTTTAAGTGATCTTTGTAGTTGCGCCCGAAGCGAATGAGGTGCCAGGGATTGACCCAGCGAAACACGATAAAGATAAGCTTTATAACAAGGTAGAGAACTATAGCGGCAACGAGTAACGCGAACAGACTAGTCTCGAACGTGTAATTGCCGAAGGCGATTAACAAATAACCTGGGTCACCCGGGAAGCCAAGATAAAGACTAACGAGCAGCGCGAGCACAATTGCCAGGAGACTAAAGAGGTATAGCTTAACCATAGACTACTCTACCGCTCACTTGCTGCGAGTTGATTCAGCAGTGACAGAGTTTGACCCAAGGCTGGCAGTCGCGGATCTATGTCGATTGCGCGCAGCTGCAGTAGCTCGGCATTCAGCGCCTGTCCCTGAGTCGAGTCGGTTACGGCATAACGCTGAAACCAATTCTGGCTCTTCGCCATCGCCTGCTGATAGAGACTGGCATCGCGCATCAGCAGCGCGAGCTGTGCCTGTTCTACTAACAGTCGTAGATTCTGCTTAATGAGTTCGTCCTGACCAGGACCCAGCATCGCCTCGGGTGTTTCCTCCCATTCGCGCCAGACGAAAATAGAACCGAGAAACTCAAGACTGGAATCAAGAAAACTGTTCGCCTCGCTACCGAGTCGCAGAGGCTGCGATTCGGCGTTGCGTCTGTTCTCAAACTCGGTGCGCATGGAGTTGAGCAGGTCGATATTCTCCATGTCATTGAGCACGCTATCGAGGCGCAGGTAGATGCCTTCTCTATCCAAGACTTCGATGTTGCGCAGTTGCTGCAGATCGCCAGCGAGACTCTGCCTGGCAGCGAACACGCTCGAACTTCCTGAATCCACTAGCGCCTTATCTGCAATTTCAAGTTGTACTATCGCGGTAGAGACGTCTCCCTCCAGACTCAATTTCTGGTTGGCTATGCCTACCAGGTACTGTGCCTCTAGAATCTTCCAGCCTCTATCTGTCTCATTGTTCGCGGCAAGCTGTGTGGCCTGAAGCTCGGCTAGCCGCACCGTAAGTTGTTCTATCTCCTCAGTGACTGCCGCCTGAAGACTTAAGAGTGCAGAGTCATCGAACGCGATCGCCTC
>CAYGRR010000069.1:10645-14260 GCA_964352295.1 uncultured Pseudohongiella sp.
TCGAGGATTTTTGGTGTTTCTGACTGCTCTGCCACTGTACTGCCTTCTAAGTCGTGAGCCGACGTATAGCTTACTCTTGATTAAAGCTGAGTTCACCCAGCGCGGCTACAAAACTTGCAGGGTCGGCGCCGCTGGCGTTGTGGACTCTCTGAAATCCAGCCTCTAGAGCTAGCTCCGCCACTCGCTGGGAGGGAGCGACTAGATCGAGTTGCTGCATTATCTCTGCCTTATGCAGCAACAGCTCGCTGAGCCTATCCAGGGACTCCCCGCTGCTTACCGTCAGCACATTCACTCCGGCTATCAGCAATCTTGCGCAGAAGTCCGCACTCTCGTAGTCCACTCTTCGTCTGGAGTAGGCCTCGAGGTAGTCGACGCGGGCGCCGCGCTCTCGAAGCGTGTCGGCGAGTAGTTCTCGCCCTCCCTGTCCACGCACGATGCCGATCTTCTTCTCGCGAACAGCTTGCAGCTGCGGCAGTGTGAGTATGTCTTCACTGGTCATGCCGCTGTCTGATGAAATGACCTCGCAGGCCAGACACTCAGCCGCCGCCTTGGCGGTTGTCGGCCCTACGGCGATGACATCGATGCCCACTGGAAACTGTGGCCAGTAAGTATTGATGACTTCGCCGCCGTAGCTCACGGCATTCGTACTTACGAAGATTAGTGCCTGGTAACTATCGAGCTCCAGGACTTTGTCCTTCAGATTCTGAATGGCACCAGCGTCGACGAGGGCGCTTATCTCGATGAGGGGAAGCGATAGAGCTTGCGCTCCAGCAGACTCGATCAGGTGCTTGAGGGTATCGGCCTGATCTCTCGGGCGGGTAATTAGAACAGTAAGTCCAGATAGCGAGCTGGGATTCATTGCTTGAGAATTCTCTTTGCTTTGCTGTAGTGACTCAATCCCGCAGGGCGCTGAGTATCTCCTCCGCCCCTTGAGAGAGCAGATCTTCTGCAACCAAAAGGCCTAAGCGCTCTGCCTGCTGCCGGTCTCCGCGTATCTCACTACGAATAATCTGCGTCCCTTCCAAGTTGCCCACTAGGGCGCGTAGGTAGAGCTCATCGCCATCGAGTTCGGCGTAGCTTGCGATCGGCACCTGGCAGCCACCCTGTAGGCGAGCATTCACAGCTCGCTCGGCAACGACTCTAGAGGCGGTGTCCACATCGTGGAGGCAATCGAGTAATTTCAGCGTCTCAATGTCCTGGGTACGGCACTCGATACCGACCGCCCCCTGGCCGCCAGCCGGCAGTGAATCCTCAAAGGAAATGCGCTCGCGGATTCTATCTGCCATCTCCAAGCGTTTTAGACCTGCAGCGGCGAGGATGATCGCATCGTATTCGCCCGCGTCTAGCTTCGACAGACGCGTTCCCACGTTGCCGCGCAGATCGGCGATCCTTAGGTCAGGCCGTAGCTCCCGTAGCTGACACTGGCGGCGAAAACTCGAGGTGCCTACCGTTGCACCCTGCGGCAGCTCTGCCAGACTGGCGAAGGTGTTTGAGACAAATGCATCGGCGGGATCTTCGCGAACACAGATGACGGCGAGTCCCAGGCCCTCAGGAAATTCCATGGGCACGTCCTTCATCGAATGCACGGCGATATCTGCCCTGTCTTCCAGCATGGCATGCTCCAGCTCTTTTACGAACAGCCCCTTGCCGCCGACCTTGGCCAGCGGCGTGTCCAGAATCTTATCGCCGCGGGTGCTCATGGCGAGCAACTCGACATTCAGATCAGCGTGGGCTCTCTCCAATGCTGCCTTCACATAGTTTGCCTGCCAGAGGGCGAGGGGGCTTTTTCGGGTAGCGATTCTCAGGGTTCTAGCGGGCATGGTGTACTGCTCTTCATCTTTTATTGCATGGCGGAGAATTGGGGCATTTTACGGTATATGTTGCGATTTGTCCGAATTTGCTGCGCTCGCAGGGCGTTTCAATGCACTTCAAGCTGCCGCCGATCCTGCTATAATGCTGCCCCTGCGAGCACGGCTCAACCACAACTGTTATAGGACTTCGAGATTCCCCATGAGTAGAAAACTAATTTCCAGCGGTTCAGAATTTGAGAGTAAGATTGGCTACTCTAGAGCGGTCGTTGACGGCGATTTCGTGTTCGTATCCGGCACTACGGGCTATGACTACAGCACGATGACGATCTCCGACAGCGTCGTCGATCAGGCGGACCAATGTCTGAAGAACATCCAGGCGGTACTGAAGTCTGCGGGCAGTGACCTATCTGGAATCGTACGCATACGCTACATACTGCCAAGCAAGGCAGACTTCGAACCCTGCTGGCCCGTCTTTCAGAAATACCTCGGCTCGGTTCTGCCAGCGGCAACGGTATTCGAAGCTGGCCTCTTGGACGAGAAAATGAAGATCGAGATCGAAGTAACCGCGAAGCTGTCTAACAGCTAGGCACAAGCCAACGCACAGCCGCGTTAGCCAAATTTACCAACGGTGTGAAACCAAGCTATGAGCAAGAACAAAGATCAGAACAAACTCTGGGGCGGCAGATTCACCGAAGCCACAGACGCCTTCGTACAACGATTTACCGCCTCGGTAGATTTTGATCGTCGCTTGTTCCAGCAAGACATCGATGGTTCGCTCGCTCACGCCAAGATGCTAGCCAGGGCTGGCATCCTGTCTGCCGATGAGGTGTCGAAGATACTCGACGGGCTCGAATCGATTCGCCAGGACATCAAGGACGGCAATTTCGAGTGGTCTGTCGCACTCGAAGACGTGCACATGAATATCGAGTCTGCCCTGACCTCGCGCATCGGCGACGTCGGTAAGAAGCTACACACGGGGCGCTCGCGAAACGATCAGGTTGCCACAGACATACGCCTGTATGTGCGCGACGAGATCGATCAGATAGCAGGGCTGATAACGAAGCTACAACTCGCGCTGCTGGGCGTCGCCGAGAAAGAGGCGGCGACGATCATGCCCGGCTTTACGCACTTGCAGACCGCTCAGCCGGTTAGCTTCGGGCATCACATGATGGCCTGGTACGAGATGCTAGGCAGAGACTATGATCGACTCCTCGACTGCCGCAAAAGAGTAAACCTGTCACCTTTGGGTGCTGCGGCGCTGGCCGGGACTACCTATCCAATAGATAGAAATTTTACCGCACAGCAGCTCGGCTTCGATGCACCGACTCGCAACTCCCTGGACTCCGTCAGCGACAGAGACTTCGCCATCGAGCTGGCATCCTTCGCGAGCCTGCTCATGACTCACCTCTCCCGGTTCTCCGAGGAGCTCGTGCTCTGGACCTCGGCGCAGTTCAACTTCATCGATCTGCCCGATAGATTCTGCACCGGCTCGTCGATCATGCCGCAGAAGAAGAATCCCGATGTGCCGGAACTAATACGCGGCAAGACCGGGCGCGTTCACGGGCATCTGATCTCGCTGCTCACTCTCATGAAGTCGCAGCCGCTCGCGTATAACAAAGACAATCAGGAAGACAAGGAACCGCTGTTCGACCTTATCGATACTGTGAAAGACTGTCTGTTCGCCTACAGCGAGATGATGCCGGCGGTGAGCTGTAATCAAGAGGTGATGTATGCTGCTGCGAAGCAGGGCTACGCGACCGCTACCGATCTCGCCGACTATCTGGTGAAGAAGGGCATGCCCTTC
>CAYGRR010000070.1:0-4353 GCA_964352295.1 uncultured Pseudohongiella sp.
TAACGCCCCAGGTCATGGCTGAATCGGTTAGTCCGACGCCGCGCATGTCCAAGCCCTCAAACATCGGCTTGCTCTGTCCGGTATGGCAGGAGGCGCAGTTGCGCGTATCTTCTCGCGCGAGTACCGCGCTGGTCTCGGTGTTGCGGCCGCCGGGTAGATCGATTGTTAGGCAGACCGATGTGCAGCCCGCTGCCTCGGCTCGCTGCAGCATCTTTACGGTGTGTTCCCAGCGATCGGTGGAATAGAGTTGGTGCCAGATGGGCGCGCCGCGGGCCTCTGCGACGCGCTCTACCGAAGTAGACGACTGCGTGCTCAGCACCATGTGATGGCCTTTCGCCGCGGCGGCACGGGCCGTGCCCAGTTCCGCGTCCGCATGATAGGCGCCCTGGCTGCCTACCGGGCAGAGGAATATGGGAGAACTCGCCTCGCTGCCAAGCACGTTGACCGTGGTGTCGGTCTGACTGACATCGACCAGCCTGCGCGGCTTGATTTGGTAGCGCGAGAAGCCGGCTCGATTCGCCCTGAGAGTCAGGTCACTGTCGACGCCGGTCGACAGATAGCCTAGATGTGCAGGAGGGATTCTTTCTCGCGCAATAGCTTCCATCTCGAAGACGTTGATGACTTCGGAGGGGTCGGTGAGTCGTTGGCCGAGGGTCTCCTCGACCTCCTGCGCGAAAGCAGAGTAGCTTGTTAGAAGTGGGCTTGCTGCTAGAAATCGAAGAAATTCTCTACGCTGGGTCATGGTGACCTCCGGTTAAACTTGTAATACGACAGTGTGGCTGTCATCGATGCAGCTAAAGCTAGCGCTGTTAGGGGGCATTGTCCAGCAGACCTGATCCTACGTATCGACGAAGGCGAGGCAGTTACACAGCAGCGATCAGAAAAGCGATAGGTGCCGCTTATGCTGTCTCAATAGGAGACGGTTCTGCCTCCACTAACTTTGCAATCCAGCCTGCTCAGGAGTCCCGGCTCGACTATGCCGTATTCGATACCGCATGGGATGGACTGTGTTAGCCCTTCTAGCGTTTGCGCGGATGCTGCTTTATCTAGTCGGCTGGCCGTTATATCCTGCTCCTTCAGTCCGAGCATCGGTCTGAAGATAAATAGACTAAAGGTAGTGAGGGAGGGGCCAGATGATGAAGCCGTTGATTGCCGTACTATTGGCCCTGTCGTCGAGCCTATCCTTCGCGCAGGCAGAAGACTTTACCTTCTATTCCGATTTGGCGCGGGACTGGTATGCGGGAGGCGACTACTTCGAATGGACTTCGACAACCGCGAATAACAATAGTGCTAAGGTGAATGTTTTCTACCAGACCTTCGGCGACAGCGATAAGCCTAAACTGCTCATCGTGCACGGCTTCCCCAATTCCAGCTTCGACTTCTACAAACTCATTCCGCTGTTAGAGGATGACTACTATATCGCGGCGCTCGATTTTCCAGGCTCCGGGTTTTCCGATAAGCCGCTAGATGGCTTCAGTTACATGCTCGAAGACAATGCTCGCCTCTTGGATCACTTCGTTAGCGAGGTCGTGGGCTTCGACGATTTCGCACTGTTCACCCATGACCGCGGTGTTAGCATTGGTCTCGCGTTTCTCGGCCACTACCTTGACAACCCGGATCCTGGGTACACGATCAATTATCACTTCCTATCGAACAGCGGCATGTTTCTGCCGCTCGCTAATCTCGTTCCTTTTCAGTTCGCTCTGCTCGATGCGCAGCGCGGCCCGGCGATGATCGCCGCACGTAAGGCGGCCCCTAGAATGACCGAGGGTGATCCCGAGGCGCTTGCCTATTCAGACATCTTCAAGTTCAACGATGGCGATAGCGCTCTACTGCATGTAGGCAGGTATCTTCTCGAGCGTGCAGAGAATGAATTTCGCTGGCTTGATAACCTGAGCAGAAGCCCGATACCGGTGGCCTATATGTGGGGTTTGTTAGATGATGTAAATCCGCTACGCATACCCAACTATGTGTGGCTCAACTATCTTAACGAGCGCGAGGTAGAAAGCTCATTCTGGATTCTGCCTACGGCAGGCCATTATCCGCAGCGAGAGAAGCCGGAGCAGGTTGCCAAGATCATTCGCGCGGCCCTGTCTGGGGAGGTGCCGGATAGAGATTCGGAGAATGAATTCATGCGCGGCTACGGCGCCGGCAGGGCGGCTGAGGACGCAATCTACGTCGGGCGTTCCGACGTTAGGAAGATGGAGTTTCCCAGCTCGATAAGATACACCCCCGACGGCTATCAGTAGGGGTCAGCTGACGGTAATACACGCACTCCCGAGAGACTAACGCCCAAGCGTGCTAATGAGATAAACCCATAGAGAATCCTTCATGAAGAAAATACTGAGCTACCTAATAGCATTGCACTTATGTGCTGGCATGACTCTCGCTCTGGCTGCGGAGAATTATGCGTCGCCGAGAACCGAGTTCGGCGTGCCAGACGTGCAGGGAATCTGGACCTATGAGACCAGAACCTCCTTACAGAGACCTGAGATCTATGGAGAGCAGCTGGAAATAGACGAGGAGACCATGCTGGAAACGATGGTATCTACAGAGGAATACAATAAGTTTCTCGCGGAGACCGGTGCCGAGGGTCCTACCGGCGGCGCTGTGGGCGCCTATAACGATTTTTGGTTCGCGCCGGGCAATGCCTTGGCGCAGATGAACGGCATGTATAGGACCTCGCTGATAGTCGATCCGGCCGACGGGCAAATTCCCTGGAAGGAAGGCGCGCAGGAGATTCGCCAAGCGCAGCGCGACAGTCTCCTTATGGGCAGGGATAGAAGCGATGGGCCTGAGGGTAGGGCGTTAGCCGATCGTTGTCTGGTTAGTTATGCATCGACGATGCCCTTCGTGAGTAGCTTCTACAATAACAATATGCAGATCGTGCAATCACCGACACACGTCATGTTATTAGCGGAGATGGTTCACAATGTGCGAGTCGTGCGCATCGATCAAGATTTCCGTAACCTGCCCTTCGAACAGTGGCTGGGAGATTCCATAGGCTATTACGAGGACGATACCTTGGTTGTCGTCACAAGAGACTTCAATCCCTGGCAGATCAAGGAATACCTAATCTCCGAAAACATAACCTTAACCGAGCGTTTCACCCGCGTCGCGGACGACCGGATTCACTATTCATTCACGATCGAGGACCCCCAGTTGTACACGCAGCCCTGGACCGCCGAGATGCCGATGGCCGCTCTGGATGAGCAGATGTATGAGTATGCCTGCCATGAGGGCAACTATTCGCTGCCGGCTATTCTTGCCGGGGCGCGCCGCGAGGAGATGGATGCGCGCCAGAGCCAATAAGGAAGTAGCCGCCCCGCGGTAACCTTTCGGCGGCACCTCCGTCTAGCAAGTAATCGTTTGGCGAAACCGCGCCGAGCGATCTTGAATAGAAAATCGAGGCTGCTGCATGACTACTACTGATTCTGCATTTCCGCTAACTCGAATTATTTGGATCGGGCTTTTCGTCGGATTTCTCCTTAACCTAACAGGCTGGTTAGGGAATAATCTTCTGCTCGGCTCTTTCTGGGCGACGGTCAACGTACCGGACTATTCGGCCGCCTGGCGAAGTACACTCTGGCGAGAAATATTCTCGTTGCTGCCAGACTTCCTCTACGGCTTGGCGATAGTGTGGCTCTGTGCCAGACTGCGTCCGGCTTACTCGACGATGGCCGCCGCAACACTGCGTGCCGGTATCTGCGTGAGTCTCGTTGGTGGCATCACCACCTATTTCGCGATAGCAAACTCAGGCTTCATCCTGTGGCCCTTGGCTTTTTATTCCTTCGCGCTTGTTCTCGCAACGAAAATTCCGCTGGCCTACTTCGCTGGTAGACTGCTCGAGCGATAGCACCCTCTACCCGGAGAATTACCTCGGCTATTTTTTCTGTTGACATCATAGCAATCGCAAAATACTATACCATTCAAGTAAAAGTACAGTATTGGAATATTAAAAATGAGCAACGAAACCAGTTCGGTCATAAAAGCACTCTGGCTGAGGAGCACCCTTCTCACGAAGCAACTAAACAATAGTCTGGGCTATGTTCACGGCATCGGCTTCAGTGAGTATATGGTGTTGAGCAGTCTAGTCGAAGCACCGAATAAGACTCTGGCCCGAATAGACCTGGCAGAAAGCATTGGTAGAACAGCATCGGGTGTAACCAAGATGCTTCAGCCCATGGAGAAGATCGGTCTTATTCAGAAAGAAACTGGCGCCCGAGATGCGCGGGTGAGCCTCGTCAAGATTAGTAAGGCAGGGGAGAGGGTATTCAAGGACGCTACGACCACGCTAGATCAGAACTCAGAAAGTATGCTGGCGAACCTCACCGCCAAGCAGGCGCGTGAACT
>CAYGRR010000070.1:4453-13910 GCA_964352295.1 uncultured Pseudohongiella sp.
ATCGTGCGCGCCTGCGCCGAGATGGGTATTCGCTCGGTCGCCATCTATACCGAACCGGATAGCTACGGTCTGTTCGTAAAGCGTGCAGATGAGGCCTATCTGCTAGGAGAAGACCCGCTCAACGGCTACCTGCACCCCACGAGGATTGTAAATCTCGCCGTGGAAACCGGCTGCGATGCATTGCACCCAGGCTATGGATTCCTCTCTGAGAACCCAGAGTTGGCCCGCCTGTGTGAGGAGAAGGGTATCGCCTACATCGGACCCTCTAGTGAAGTCATTCACCGCATGGGAGATAAGACCCAGGCGCGCGCCGCCATGACGGCAGCCGGTGTGCCGGTTACTCCGGGCTCGGATGGCAATCTAGCCGATATCGATGAGGCGATTAGCGAGGCTGCGCGCATCGGTTATCCGGTAATGATCAAGGCCACCTCTGGCGGCGGTGGCCGCGGCATCCGTCGCTGCGATAGCGAAGCAGAACTAAAGAGCCAGTATCCGCGCGTAATCTCCGAGGCTACAAAGGCTTTTGGTTCGGCCGAGGTGTTTCTCGAGAAGTGTATTATCAACCCGAAGCATATTGAGGTGCAGGTGCTGGGAGATTCCCATGGCAACGTCGTACATCTGTACGAGCGCGACTGCTCCATTCAACGGCGTAACCAGAAGCTTATCGAGATTGCACCGAGCCCGCAGATTTCTGCAGAGCAGCGACAATTCCTCGGTCAGGCAGCGGTGACCGCGGCGAAGTCGGTCGGGTACGTGAGTGCGGGTACAGTGGAATTTCTCCTCAGCGGCGAAGACATCTACTTCATGGAGATGAACACGCGCATTCAGGTAGAACACACGATTACCGAACAGATCACCGGCGTCGATATCGTCCGCGAGCAGATAAGAATCGCCGAGGGGCATGAGCTAAGTTACAAGCAGGAAGACATTAGTTATCGCGGATATGCGATACAGATGCGTATCAACGCCGAGGACCCGAAGAACGACTTCCTACCCTCGTTCGGCCGCATTACACATTACTACGCTCCCGGTGGCCCGGGCGTTCGCGTCGATACAGCTATCTACACCGGCTACGAAATCCCGCCCTATTATGACTCGATGTGTCTAAAGCTCATCGTGTGGGCCCTGACCTGGGAAGAGGTCACGGCGCGTGCAGAGAGGGCGATCGACGACATGCGCCTGCATGGAATCAAGACCACGGCCGCCTACTATAAGCAGATACTCTCCCATAAAGATTTTCAGGGAAGAGAATTCGACACTAGTTTCGTCGTAGAGCATCCCGAATTACTCAACTATTCCGATAAACGCCATCCTAGCGAAGTCGCCCTGGCGTTAGCGGCAGCCGTTGCCGCCTATTCGGGTTGGTAACAAATTGCCGGAAAAAGATTTTTGGCAGGAGAATTATGTATGACCAAGCCTAGACCCATTCAAATCACCGATGTCATTCTTCGAGACTCGCATCAGTCCCTGATTGCCACGCGTATGCGCACCGAAGACATGCTGCCCATCTGCCCACAGCTGGATGAGATTGGCTACTGGTCACTCGAGGTTTGGGGCGGCGCCACATTCGATGCCTGTATTCGTTTTCTCAAAGAGGACCCCTGGGAACGCCTGCAGAAGTTGCGTGTCGCGCTACCGAATACACGCCTGCAGATGTTATTGCGTGGCCAGAATCTACTGGGCTATCGCCACTACGCCGACGATGTGGTCACGGCTTTTGTGCAGAAATCTGCGGATAATGGTATCGATGTTTTCCGTGTCTTCGATGCATTGAATGATCTGCGCAATCTTGAGACTGCGATGAAGGCGGTCAAGAATGCGGGCAAGCATGCGCAGGGAACGATCTGTTTTACTACCAGCCCCGTGCATACGGCCGAGTTGTATGTGGAGCAGGCTAGACAGCTACAATCGATGGGTGCCGATTCAATCGTCATAAAAGATATGGCGGGACTCCTGACGCCTTACGGAACCTACGAATTGGTTAAGGCGATCAAAGACGCCGTACCTCTAGATCTTGTTATCCACAGTCACTCAACATCGGGTCTCGCTCCGCTGTGTCAACTAAAGGCAGTAGAAGCGGGCGCGGACAGAATCGATACCTCTATCTCTGCCTTCGCGGGCGGCACGTCGCACCCATCGACAGAGGCACAGGTGGCGGCACTGAAGAATACTCCCTACGACACGGGATTGGATCTAACCAAGCTCACCGCCATCGACGACTATTTTCGTGAGGTGCGCAAGAAATACCACCAGTTCGAGAGCGAGTTCACGCGAGAAGACATCTCGGTGCAGATCAACCAGGTGCCGGGCGGCATGATGTCTAACTTGGCGAATCAGCTGAAGGAACAGAACGCGCTGGATCGCATTAGAGAAGTGTTCGATGAGATACCGCGCGTGCGCGAAGACCTTGGTTTCCCGCCGTTGGTTACGCCAACGTCTCAGATCGTCGGTACCCAGGCGGTTTACAATGTCTTATCCGGCGAGCGTTATAAGACCATTACCAACGAGGTTAAGCGATATCTACAAGGCGGTTATGGCCGCCCGCCCGCTGAGGTTAACGAGAAGCTGCGCAGTCAGGCGATTGGTAAGGAGGTCTATAGCGACGAGCGTCCAGCGGATTCTCTAAAGCCAGAGCTTGAGAAGCTACGCGCAGATATCGGCGAGCTCGCTACGAATGACGAGGATGTACTCACATTCGCGATGTTTCCCGATCTGGGACGCGAGTACTTACAGCAGCGTGCCGATGGCACACTCGTCCCAGAAGCGTTGTTGCCTTCGGATTCCTCCGAGAAACCCAAGGCTTCGATGGCGACCGAATTCAAACTCGATGTTCATGGCGAATCCTACGACGTAGCGATCACCGGTGTAGGAGAGTCCGGCGCCGGCCGCCGCAAGATCTACCTGTCGGTGGATGGCATGCCGGAGGAAGTAATCTTCGAGCCGCTCAACGAGTACGTAGCGGAGAAGGGAGGAAAGAGGCAAAAAGCCACCGAGCCGGGCCACGTTACCGCCGCCATGCCAGGCAACATCGTCGATGTCTTAGTGAAGAAGGGCGACTCGGTAAGTGCTGGACAGGCAGTCCTGGTTACCGAGGCCATGAAGATGGAGACGGAGATTCACGCAAACATCGATGGCAAGATTCTTGCGATCAATGTCGAGAAAGGCGACCGCATAACCCCTGGCGAAGTGTTGATCGAAATAGGCTAGCCGCCACCAGAGCTCGCATTCCGCCTTAGATTTTTTGATCGGGGCCCGCCAACCGCATTACAAATGTTAGACAACAGGCAGTCCGAACAATGAGTAAACTTAAGATAGCCGGCTGGGTATTCGGCCTCGCCCTCGCATCGGCAGCTGTATTTTATGTCTACACAGCGCCGTTTAATTATCAGCGTCTGCCCGGCGTTAGAATCGGCGGCCAGCTTACTCAGCATCCGACGAACTGGAACACAATCGACGTAGATGGAGTTGTGTATCTAAAGTTGGCCGGCTTCCCACCCGTGGTCGTGAAAGTTTTCTATGCTACTGACGAGGGCGGTATCATCACCGCCACAAGGCCAGACAATGGCTATTGGGCGAAACGGGTGAGAGATAACCCCAATGGCTGGATGCGATTCGGCGACGAGACCTATGCGCTACAGGCCACAGAGATATTCGGCGACGCGCGGCTGCCTATGTTGGAAGCCTATGGGGCGAATAACGGTATGCAGATGCGCTACGACTTCGATGGCGAAATAATCGTTGGACAGAATGAGCCGCTACACACCTGGGAAGTCTTCTACTGGACAACACGCTAACATAGAACCTAACAAAAAAAGCCTTGCATCATAATCGAGCAAGGCTTTTTTTTGCCAAAAATTCCACTGCCGAATTGCCTAGAAGGTTGTCTGTACACTCAGTGTCCAGCGACGATACCGACTGCTGCATGAATCTTGTATCAGCGCCAGTGAGCCACTTATGGTAGTGCCATTGAAGCGCTGTCTGTAGCGGCAGCTTGAGGCATCCAGCGTGTTGTCGGTTTCCAATCGAAAGGTCCAGTCCTCGAACCACACTTTGGAGACGAATAGATCTAACGACCGTTCTCTGTCATTGCGCGTGATCGTCTGAATATCTATGTCGTAGTTGCCGCCCCAGATAGAGTGGCTGTAATCGATGCCATAGCTCAGACCGAGAGCCGTGATGTCATGGCGAAAGTTCAGTCCCACGAAGCCGCGGCCGCCGACGCGCTGCTCTGTCATCAGGAAGGGGTCGAGAATCTCTGAATCGAACAGGCCTATTGTCACGCCCATAATGGCATTTGGTAGATTGAGGCGACTTAGACGAATACTCGCTCTGTTGAACATGCTCCAGCGCTTCGCCGGTGCAACATTTCCGGTTGCGGAGAGTGGCTCGTCTGGATCGACGGTGGCATTGATCCGGCCGATGTAGTTGTCGATGTCGGAATGCGAGATGCTGGTGGAAATTACGCCGCCATCATTGGGTAATCGATACTCTAGCTGGGCCTCGTAGTTCCAGCTGGTTTCCGGTTCGAGTTCAGGATTGCCTGCCAGAGCATTAAGATCCCGGTCTTCCTCGTTAGTTGTTGCGGCGAAGCTGGCGAAGCTTAGCTGCGATACGCTCCTCTCTATTTTCGCGCGGAAACGGAAGTTGTCTGTGATATTAAAACGGTAATCGAAGGAAGGCCGCCAAAACTGAAAGTCTCTTGTTTTGTTTACTGCCCCACTTTGTGAGATCTCGGATGTCTCATACACTATGCTGCTTTCGAGGGAACTGCGATCACTCAACGTCCAGTTGTGAAAGGCAAATCCTTCGTGGCGAATCTCTTGCACCTTCGTCCCCGGGTTGGAGATAGAAAGTAGGGGGGAAAGGCCTCCGGCCGACGCAGAAGGTGGTTCGGATCCGAAACTGCTGGCAATTAACAGGCTGGTATCTAGCTGTGTGTCGGCTCGCTCGAAGCCTACGCGCAATGACTGCGCCGCATTCAAGGAAAAATTGTAGTTCGTCTGCACGATAAACTCTTGACGCTCGCTCCTCGAATCGATGAATAGATTCTTGCTCAGAGGCAGCTCCGCGGGATCGGCCTCGAAGCGTTCGCGCACGGTGTTGCGAATTTCGTCGTTGGCCACGAACAGCACAGACAGGCGCGAACCATTGTCGAAGTTGTATTCGTAGTCACCACCAATCTCCCAGTTGCTCTCCTCGTTTTCGATCTGCTCTTCCTGAATACTGTTGACCACGCCAGCATCGGTGAAGTCGACAAAGTCTCGATGTATTGGGCGCGGATGGTCGCCCTCACTTACCGAGCCATTTAGCTGCATGCGGTGAGGGCCAAGGCTGTAACTCAGATTCGTAGAGAGGGTCTGCTCATCCTGGTCGCGTATCTCCGTTTGAAACAGCGTGCCTAAGAGTTCGCCATCGGGCCCGAGGCGGACCTCACGATTGTCGCGATTCTCGTAGTTCGGTCGCGAGCGCAGATTGACCAGAGCCTGAAAGTTGCCAATCTGCTTAGACCAGGCAACCGAGCCCCCAGTCTCGAATTCATTGTCGTGGTTCAGACGATTGATAAGTTCCACCGTCGTACTCGACCTTGATTCCGCGGCAAGAAGAATGACGTTGATGACCTCGCTGGCGCCTCGCACATTCAAGGCTCCACTTGTGTCACGAATTATTTCGATGCGCTCAACTTCAGCCGCGGTGATTCGACCGAGTTGATCTTGTGCGGAATTGTCCTTGCCGGCGATACGCTGCCCGTTGATCAACAGGTTGCCGCCGGTGCCGAGACCCCTATCGCCACCACCTCCGCCAGGTCCACCGCCGCGCAGCGAAACGCCCGGGATGCGATCCAACATATCGTTGGCGGTCACCGGATTGTATTGTGCGAAGAAATCGGCGGCATACACGACGGTAGACGCAGCGTTACCATCGTCCTGAACTACTGCGATAGATTCCTCTGCCGCTACTTGGCTAGGCGCGCTCTCCTGAGCGAAGCCGTTCTGCGAGCTCAGTACAAAGATGAGAAAGCTGAGTTGAGTGGTTCGAATTAGGTACTTCATACTTCTCCTAAGAATTGCCTGCTCAGGCCTATAGGCTAGACTCTAGCAGATCAGACCGTGGCGCCGCAGGGACAAGCCACGGGGTGTCGGAAATTGGCGATGAATAGCCTGTAACTCATTAAGACCCGCCGCCGCGCCGAAAATTTCTGGGTTAGCGACGAGCAATCGGCTCGTTGTGAGTGAATTCTACTGCTGTAGTGTATTGATGTAGCTTACTACGTTAATAACAGCTTGATCGTCTCGCAATGTCTTCGACATAGTGAGCATCTGGCTGCCGTAAGTATCTTCCTGATGGGCGCCTCGAAAACCTGATCGAAAATTTCTTAGCTGAGTGACCATATACCAGTCATTCTGGCCGGCTAGAGCCGGCGCGCCAAGCGCCTCGTTGCCCTCGGCGTTGGCGCCGTGGCAGGCGGCGCAGCTCTGGTATGCGGTGCGACCCTGATTCGTATTGCCTTCGATGGTGGCTTCTGCGGGCACGTACTCCCACGCGCCTACCCAGGCGACGATGTCGTCGATACTCTCATCGCTGAGTTTTGCCGCCATGGGTCGCATGGCGATGCCCTGGATATCTTGAGCATGCGTACCGCGAACACCCGAACGGAAATTTTCCAGTTGACGCTTCAGGTACCAGGCTTCCATGCCAGCGAGTCTGGGCGCCTCGATGGCGATGTTGCCGATGCCCGCGGCGCCGTGGCAGGTTGTGCAGTAGCGATCGCCCATATCTGCCGCGGCACCAACGTCGCCCTCAGCTGTCAGTGCGGCCATACTGAACAGTACGGATAAGATTAGCGTTGTTGCTGTTAGGAATTTTTTCATGCTGGTTCCGATCTCACTCGTTGATCTAAATCTGCCAAGGCGTAATGCGCCGACTGAATTGCGCTTTCCATCCAGGCCGAGTGCTGCGTGCTCTGGTCGCCGATGAGATAGTGCCGTCCGTTAACTGGCTGTCTAAGAGTCTCGTACATCTGTTCTTCTTTGTCCGACCAGCCGCCTCTGTTGCGTGCCCATCTGGGGGCGCAGCCCAGCATATGGTTCATTCGGTGCCAGGCGACTGTAATGGGCTTCTCAACCATCTGACGATAGTTAGAGTGAACCTTCTCGCCATGTTTAATAAAGTCTTCGATCCTCTCTTCCTGAGACATCTCGGTGTAGTCCGCGCCGCCGAAGTTGTAGGCTGCGAGTACGACGCCCTTCTTGCCATGAATATTGTGTGGCGGATACCAGATCTGCTGAATTGGGGCATTAACCCAGGTAATGCCGCCGTAGATATTTTCCTTCTCCCAGAAGCGTTCCTTCGCTTGAAACGCAGCCTTATAGGCCTTGCCGCGGCGGATATAGTTCAGCGCCTCGGTATATTCGGCAGGGAAATTATTAGCTATGCCGCTCATGAGATGGCTAGGTATGCAGTTAAAACAATAGTCAGCCTTAAGCACTTCGGTCACGCCGTCTTGCACATAGGCGACTTCTACTCCGTCGTCCTTTACCATAACTTCTGTTACAGGGCTGCGAAACTTGATTCTACTGCCGAGTCGATTCGCGAATGCGTAGATGATGCGATCCATGCCTCCAACCGGCTGCATGAGCAGTGGGCCACTGCCAGTGCCCTCCTGCGTGGTTACCATCACGTTGCCAGCTAGTCGTGTCTTTAGCAGGTCGCGCAGAGCGATCACATCTCTGGTGGTGCCATGATCCAGGAATCCGCCCGACCCATAGCCAGCCCGTGTCGAGCCCTTGTACAGCATGTCTTCATCTAGGTCGCCGAAGTTGCGTAGCATGCCAAGCAGTGTTTCGGATTCGGATTCCGTAAGCGAGGAATTCAATTGTTCCTTGCCTAGAGACTTCGCTAGCATCTCAGAGATGAAACCCTGCATGCTGGATGAGTAATCGGTATTGCGCACAGGCTTGCCGCCGTTCAGCGCGTCGTCCTGTATCCAGGCTGTCTTGCTCTCGTTGACGAAGACTTGTAGCTCAACTTCTAGCTCCCTGCAGTACTTCAGCACGCTGCTGTGGATGCTGGGGATACGCGCTGCGCCGGCATTGAAGTAGAGGTGAGGGTCGTCATCCCATTCACAGCGCTGATAGTTTCCGATCTCATCGATAACCGTGCCAGCGCGCACCGTAAACATTCTGCCGCCCGGTCTATGGGAGGCCTCGAGCAGAGTGCAGTCGTATCCAGCCTTAGTCAGTTCCCAGGCCGTGGTGAGAGCCGATATACCGGTGCCGAGGATGGCTACTTTCTTCCCATTGTTGGCCTGTAGCGAGACCTCTGCAGCCTGACTGCCGCTGGGCATGAACCCTAGAGCAGTACCCGCCTGCAGAACAGCCGATGTGCCGCCATAGGCTCCCAGCAGATTAAGGAATTCTCGTCGGGATACTGGGATTGTCATGGTCGTGCCTCTGTGCATTAAGAATGCCGCCAATTCTACCGCCTCATCGGACTTAGATGAAACTCAATAGCGCGATTAGTTGCGACAGAATGTGACAGAGATTCACTCTCCAGGCTTGGTTTGCAGCGGCAGTGCAGTCCTAAGGTCGCAGGCTGCACCGCAGTCTGAATCTACAGAGGGGATCTACTCTCATGCAATCTGTACATCGATGAGGCAGGCTCATCGATGTCAGCTGCGGTGGACTCGGCGAGGCTGTGCCGAGAATGGCTAGAGGAAATTATTCGGCCAGATCATGCTGCGCCACATATGGGCGACGGGGCTATTATCGAAACCCAGGCCTTCTTTAGGCTGGCGGAAATGACGCCCGATGATGTCGGCGAAATCATCCACATCGACGACGACGCCTTCCTCGAAGGAATAGAGGTCGTTCAGGGTGATCAGCCGCGCCGTCATATACCATTTGTGATTCTTGGCCTGCTCATAGGCCTGATGGATGTAGGGCTCGGGTTTGTAGTCTGCGCCAAAGAATCGGATATAGGCCTCGGGGTATTCGTAGCCCACCGATTCGTCAGGGTAGAAGCGCAGGGCCTGATGCGCCTCGATGGCCCAGGCTATCTCCTCATCGACATAGGGGCGAATCATTTGAGCGCACCAGTACCCATGATCGGTGCGAATCAGATTTGACACGCAGATGTCATGCAGCAGACAGGCTAGCACCACCTTCTCTTCCATGCCGTTGTTCTTCGCGAGTCTAGCGCTCTGCAGCACATGGTTCGCTGGCGCGAAACGCAGCTTGAAGAAATCGATAAGCGTGGGGGCGTCGGGCATCTCCGGCAGGCGCGGATCGTCATGCTGATACCAGGGGCGGGTATCCCCTACAACCTCCTCCGGCGTGGGTTCGATATTGCACATCCAGGGGGTAGCTATGCGCTTGTCCAGCTCGATGCTCATCGCCTCTTCGAGGGCATCGGCCTTCTCGGAGAGGGTGGCGCCGCCGGCTATGGAAGCCACGGTTGC
>CAYGRR010000071.1:0-1063 GCA_964352295.1 uncultured Pseudohongiella sp.
CGGGCGAGTCAGCGCAGTACCGCATCCGAGTCACCAACAATGGGCCGGATACTACGACAACGGCTTTTACCCTCTCCGATGCTATTCCAACTCTGCTTACATTCGATTCGGTGAATGCCTCTACCGATGCAAGGTGGAACTGCACTATTGCAGCAGCGCTAGGATGCACCTTCGATGGCCCCGGCAGCGCCGCGGGCCTGGCTTCGGGCGCGTCGATTGACATGTTTTTGGATATCACTGTCGATGTCGACCCCGGTAGTACCGGAGAGACCGTAACCAACATCGCCACCGTGGCAACTGCGGCCGGCAACTTCGATGCGAACTCTGCAAACAACACCGCTACTAACATCGCGGTAGTCGTTCCGCCGCCGGCGGAGACGACGGAGAGATTTCTGCTCTCGGTATCCGAAAACCTTATTACTCTTGGTGGTTTGGAGTTTGGAAAGGATGACCTGGTGCTCTACAACCCCGATACCGATACGGCTACGCCGTTCTTCATCGATTTAGACGA
This sequence comes from uncultured Pseudohongiella sp., assembly GCA_964352295.1. GTDB lineage: Bacteria > Pseudomonadota > Gammaproteobacteria > Pseudomonadales > Pseudohongiellaceae > UBA9145. Next base: position 512 of record CAYGRR010000071.1, read on the forward strand.
GCCGAATATCGACGTCGATGACATCAATGCTGTTCATCTCTTGCAGAACGGTCAGATTGTGATGTCGGTCAACGGTGCGAGCACGGCCGTTGGCATACCGGGAGGGTTCGGCCCGGAGGACATCATCGTTTGGGATCCGATTCTAAAAACTGCCACGCTGCTATTCGAAGGAACGGGAAAATTTGACGAGGTCGAGAATATCGATGCGGTCTACATTCTGGAGAATGGCGATATCGTGTTCTCGACTGTTGATTCCGGCAGCTGGAATTCCGATGCGGAGCAATGGGACAAGTCCGACCTGCTGCGCTGGGATGGAGCGGCAGTGACTAAGTATCTCGACGGTGGAGACCCTACCGTTTTTGGATCCGAAGACGCCGCGCAGCTGGATGCGGTCTATGTGCGGGTCGCGGACGCGAACGCGAACGCCGTTCAGAATACGTTCTGGCTGTCAGCTAGCACAGACCCACTTGGCAGCACCGTAACTGCGGGTAGCTTGGCTGGAGCATTCGGCAACGCCTTCGGTCAGGATGATCTGCTGGAGTTGGCCGACCC
>CAYGRR010000071.1:1163-13679 GCA_964352295.1 uncultured Pseudohongiella sp.
CTGGAGCATTCGGCAACGCCTTCGGTCAGGATGATCTGCTGGAGTTGGCCGACCCCAATTCCGAGATTACTCCCGGAGCTGGCCCCTCGACGGGTAATCTGCTGTTTTCGGGCAATACTCCACTCGGACAGTTCACCGGTGCGGCTAGCGGCACCAACAGGATAGATGGTGTGCATATCGTAGAGGATGGCTATCACGGTCACTTCAGTATCGTGGAAGATCAGGGCGGCACGACCTGTGCGCCAGGCAGAATTAGAATCAGTAAGCACCTGGGGCTTAGCCACCTGGTCGACACCGGCTATGTTGGGACAATTACCATAAAGAGTTCCAACAGCGCTGGGTCTTGGTCGGTCAATTCAGGCAGCGGCTCAATAGATAATGAATATAAGCTGGACAACGGCGTGGACCCCTTTGGCCCTGGCTTGGGCACTACTACCGATGGCGAGGCTAGCTATACCTTCGTGCCTGCTGACATGGGCTCGGTGGTTCTTAACTTTACAACCGGTGCTGCCGGCTCTCCCCAATCATTCGACATCAATGTGAGCAATACGATTGTTGGCGAGTTAGATTCGGAAGACACAGACTTCGACTTCTTCGACGAGATAACCAGCGTGTCTTTCCTCGACACCTTCCAATCGGTCAGCTATGCGCGCAACGACGGACTGAGTTCCTGGGCGGGACCGTGGGTGGATGTTGATGACCTCGTGGCAGGTGGAGGCGAAGAAGGCGCCGGGGCGAATATCGGCAATATTAAAGTAGAGAGTAACAAACTTTCTATTACCGCCACCAGTGGAGTAGGCTCCAACCCAAGCATCTCTCGATTCGCCGAGTTCGATAACTTTGATCCGACACAGGATGTGTTGTTGAATTTCGATTATACCTATTCGAATCTAAACGGCGCTGACTCAATCATCATCGAAGTGAGCGATGACGAAGGAATGAGTTGGGATACGGTCGGTACCTATACGGGTATTTCAGGCACGAACCTGGTGTCACCGATTTCTCAAAGCCTCAATATTAGTACTCTTGTTCCTGGCGGAGACTTCAGCGACGGCGTAACGGTGCGCATCCGCGTTGCGGCTGGTTATTTGTTATCGAGCAAGTTTTTCATGGACAATATCGAGATCGCAACCGGCACCAATGCCTGTGGTGTAGGCTCGATCGGTCACTATGCCATCTACCTGACAGATGCGTCGATGTCGCTAATTACCGGCGACCTGAATACGCAAGTTGAAGGTATCGCCTGTCTCGGTACATTGGTTACCGTTCAGGGGCACAACGGAGCCGACTCACAGGTTGCTCCGGGAGAGACGATCACGCTAAGTACTTCAACTAACAAAGGTAGCTGGACTAGATACCTCAGTGAAAACGCCATAAGCGATACAGGGACAGCCGTAGACGGCGCGATGCAATATACATTCGGTGTTACGGAAACCTCTGCTACGTTCCGCTTCAACTACACGAATCCAGTGATGGACAATGATTTGGTTAATTTCAATATAACCTCAGCAAATGGCTATCCCGTATTGAGCACCGAAGACCCGACTCTTAGTGTGCGTTTGGCTGGCTTGCGTTTCTTCAATGAGACTGCTGCCGCGGCCGGCATTCCGAACCAGATCGCGTCGAAGCCCTCTGATACCGGCTACAATGCAGCTACTATCTCTCTACAAGCTGTTCGCACTTCCGACCAAGACCCTATGCAGTGCGTGCCATTGTTCGATAATGGTACTACGCTCGATTTCGAATTTGCTCTCGAATGTGTGGATCCTCTAGGTTGCGCGGCGGAAGCAGTCGGTGACGACCTGGACGCCTATGTGAATGACCAGTTGATATCTCGGGTAACAGACAATGGTGTTGGTGGCGCGAGTAGCTACGGCGCCGAGTTCGCTATACCGCTGATTACACAAACCTCCGGCGACCCCGGCGGCACCATCAAGTTTGAGTACAAAGATGCGGGCAATGTGATCTTGAACGCGCGTTGGGAGATCACGCTGGACAACAATCCACTGGGGCTGACCGTGGGCGACTATCTCACTGGCGCTTCAGCCTTCAACGTTCGCCCCTTTGGCCTGGATATCGATTTTGATGACGAACGCTTCAGCGCTACAACCGCCGGAGGCAGTACCGATATCAACACGGTGGCTTCCTACGCAGACGATGCCAACGATACGGTGTTCGCGACCGCGGGTGAGGCCTTCCCGGTTACAGTGTCCGCCGTGGGTTGGCAGGCAGCAGATGATGATGCTGACAACAATGGTATACCCGATGCCGACGCCGACCTGTCCGATAACCAGATAACGAGAAACTTCGGCAACGAGGCTGATAACCTTGAATACGACGTGTTGGTTTCACTGAACCAGGTGGTTGCGCCTACCGATGGCGTAGGTGTGCTCAGCGGCAACCGGATCGCGAATTTCAGTAACGGCGTTGCGGAGCCTGCGAACATGGTATTCGACGAGGTGGGCATCATCGATCTAGACGCTCGATTGGTAGAAAACAACCTAACGTCCGACGACACGTTTATGGGACTAAACAGTGGAAACGATCCGGGATCGGTTCTAAGGGGCGCCGTAAAGAACGTCGGTCGCTTCGTGCCGAAAGACTTCGTGCTGACGCTGGGTTCGATCACCAATCGCTCCCTCGCCAGAATACAGCCTAGCTGTAGCGCTCCAACATCTAACTTTACTTATATGGGAGAGCAGTTCGGTTTCAGCGCCACGGTAACGGCGCGCAATGGATTGGGCTCGCCTGCCACGACGAAGAACTATGTTGGCGCCTATGCGAAGTTGAATGGAGCGGACTTCCCGGCGAGCAGATTCGCCGCGGTAAACCAGTTGCTGAATAATGCCGATCTTAGTGCGCGCGTAGCGAATGGGCCTGCCGGGGCTAACCGAGTAGTGACTTGGGGCTTGAGTCCGCTCACTGATGGTGGTGTCGCCACATTGACCGGCGATTTGGTGTTCAGTCGTGATACGGGTGCACCGAATGAGCAGCCCGTTGATGGGCCTTATACACAACTTACACTAGGCCTGCTCGATACAGTTGTGTCTACCGAATATGCAGGGGTGACGCGCCCCTTCGTTCTCGATCTAGATCGCGGTAACGATGCCAGCGATGATGCCACGGCAATCGCCGATGCCGAATTCCGTTACGGTCGCCTCATCTTAGAGAACGCCTTCGGGCCGGAGACCGAACCGCTAGAGATATCATTCCGGGTTGAGTACTGGGATGGGCCGACGAACGGTTTCGTTTTAAATAGTGACGACAGCTGCACAACCATCGAATTCGATTCGGCGACCGATCTGTCTGGTGCCGAGGAAACAGATGAGCGCTCGATCCGCTTCCTTGATGGTGACAACGGTTTGCTCGAGTCATTCGAAGGGAACCTTGACGATGGTGAGGTCGCAATCGAGCCGCTCGCCGTGGGGGCGTCGCCGAAGCAGGATGTCTTTGTTGGCATAGTGAACGGTGAAACGACGGGGCCATTGGCAACGCCGAGCCCAGCGATCACGGATTTTGAGACCGAAAGATTGATGGAGGTGTCGGCGCCGGGAGAGGGCAATGACGGTGCGGTCTATATCGAGTTCAATCTAAGCGACCCAGATATGGGCTTCTCTCTGGACTTCCTCAGCTACGACTGGAGGACCGACCCTACTGACCTCGATGATGTGACGGCGGATGATGACTACAGAGACAATCCGCGTGCCCGTCTGGACTTCGGCAGCTACCGTGGCCACGACCGGGTAATCAACTGGCAGGAAATCTATATAGGGCCTACACAGTAAGCAGGGAGCCGGACTCCGCTGCCTAGACAGCCCAGCCTAGTTCGCAGGTGTCTCGGCGTTTTCTTCAGCAGTCCCCAGTTCCTTGATCTTCCTGGTCAGGGTATTACGCCCCCAACCCAATAGATTCGCCGCATCTCGTCTGCGTCCGGCCGTATGCTTCAGAGCGATATCGATCATCGTGCGCTCGAACATGGGCGTAGCCTGATTGAGAATGCCCACATTGCCTAGGGTGAGCTGCTGATCGGCCCATTGATGCAAACCACTAGTCCAGTCGCCATTCGGGCTGATGGTAGTCTCCTGCGTTGCGAACTCAGGCGGAAGATCGGCTAGATAGACCTCGCGGCTGGATGCCATTACCGTTATCCAGCGGCAGAAATTTTCCAGTTGCCGTACGTTGCCGGGCCAGCTAAGACCCATCAGGTACTTCTCTGTCTCCGGTCGTAATGTCTTCGGCTCTACATCTAGTTCCTTCGCGGCGGAGTGCAGGAAGAAGCTGGCAAGCTTGGGAATGTCTTCGCGTCTGTCGGCCAGGCGCGGGATGTGAATGCGGATCACGTTAAGTCGGTGGAAGAGGTCCTCACGGAAATTATGCTGCTCGACTAGCTTCTCCAGGTCCTGATGCGTGGCCGCAATGATGCGTACGTCTACCTTTATCGAGGTGTGTCCGCCTACGCGATAGAATTCGCCGTCGGACAGAACGCGCAATAGACGAGTCTGCGTTTCGGCGGGCATGTCGCCGATCTCATCCAGAAACAATGTACCGCCATCGGCCTGCTCGAAGCGGCCGGTGCGCTGAGATGTTGCGCCGGTGAAAGCGCCTTTCTCATGGCCGAACAGTTCCGACTCGATCAACTCCTTCGGTATCGCCGCTACGTTAAGCGGAACAAAGGTCTTGCCGCTGCGTGGGCTGTGCTGATGTAGCGCACGCGCCACCAATTCCTTGCCGGTACCGGATTCTCCGTTGATAAGTACCGAGATATTCGATTGCGAGAGTCTGCCGATGGCGCGGAATACCTCCTGCATCGCCGGTGCCTCGCCGATTATCTGTTGGCTCTTGATTACTTCGGTCTTGTCACTATCTTGCTTCTGTTCGCGTACATGCTCTAGTGCGCGATTCGTCATCGCGATCGCGTCTTCTATATCGAATGGTTTGGGCAGATACTCGAAGGCGCCGCGGCTATAGGATGAGACCGCGCTGTCGAGGTCGGAATGCGCAGTCATGATAATGACTGGCAGGTTAGGGTGTTGCTCTTGAATGGTGGAAAGCAAGTCCAAGCCGCTTATTCCCGGCATGCGTATGTCGCTAATGATGGCGTCCGGCAGTTCCTGCTCGAGGCGATGCAACAGGTCGTTGCCGTTCTCGAAAGACACGGTATTGAGGCCTGTCTTGCCTAGTGATTTTTCCAGTACCCATCGGATAGATCGGTCGTCATCGAGTATCCAGACAGAATTAGTTGAGTTCATTGGCATGTTACCTTCTCAAACATTGGGCTAAGCCCTGAATTAGACTAGCTAGAGTTTCCTCTATGCGCATTCGCTTTACTTATATTCGCTCACTATCAGTCGTTTGGCGCTATTGGCAGCAGTACCGTGAAACAGGTTGCGCCAGGTCGGCTCTCGCACTCGATCAGCCCTTTGTGTTGGTTAATGATGGAATGCGTTATCGAAAGTCCCAGGCCCGTTCCGTCAGCTCGCCCGCTTATCATTGGGTAAAAAATGGAGTCGATCATATCCGGCTTTATCCCAGGTCCATTGTCGATAATCTTGATGCTCGCAACTAATCTATGAAATTTGGCACCTATGGTCGCATTCCGAAGTATTCTCGTGCGTAGATAGATGCGGCCGAGCTTGTGATCTACCTCCGGACTGAAAAGCGCCTGCATGGCATTTCGTACGATATTCAGCATGGCTTGGATCAGCTGCGAGGAGTCGGCGAGCAGCGGCGGTATGCTTGGATCATAGTCGCGAATGAGCTCGATATTGTTGCCTATAGTTTCGGCCTGCACCAAAGATCTAACTCGCTCCAGGACTTCGTGCACGTTAATCGGCTGCATCTTTAATGGCCGCTTCGAACCCACTAGTCGATCGACCAAATTGTGCAGGCGATCCGCCTCCTCGATGATCACATTGGTGTAGTCAGCTAGTTCTTCGCTATCGAGCTCCGCCGCGAGTAGCTGGGCGGCGCCGCGGATGCCTCCTAATGGATTCTTGATCTCGTGTGCCAAGCCACGCACCAGTTCTCGAGTTGTAGCGCTGGTACTGTTAAGCGCCTCCTCGCGATTAATTCTGTAGGAGTGCTCAAGGGAGGTGAGCTCCAGCAGCGCGCGTAGCTCGCCGTTTTCCTCGAACGGGGTAATCGTATAGTCCGCATCTATAGTCTTACCCTGCATCAGCTGTAACTGTGCCTGCCGCTTAGTAAAGCTGTGGTTATTGTTCAGGGCTGTCTGCATCTCGCCTATATCTTCAGCTGCTTTGATTAGCACGTCGCCGATAAAGAGCTTGTTGGCCTTCAGTACACTAATCTCAAGCAAGTTCTCAGCGGCTACGTTCAGATAGAGGAGGCGCAGGTCCTTATCCATTAGCACTACGCCAGTCTTCTGATTATCCAGTAGTCGCTTATGTGTGTTGTCCAGAGTCACGGTTGCTGCTTCTCGTTCAATCTATAAGTACCGGATACGCCGGTTCAGGCGGCAGGCTGCAATTCACTTGCCTGCGAAATAGCGATCGTTCCTCTCCTCATTGCTATGCAATAAGCAAACCAACAGACCACTCTTGGCGGCATCACTGTTTTAGGGGCCTGTGCACAGGTTTGGGTGAGGATTCCGCCTTGTGGGCAAGCAAAGTGCACCATAATAGTGCGTACTGCCCGAAGCTGCAATATTAGAGGACACAAAAAAGCCCGGCCTAACGACCGGGCTTTTGGGATTGCACCAAGCTGTGACTTAAGCGAGGCCTTCCTTCGTAGTCTTGATTATAGCTGCTGCGACCTTATAGGGGTCCGCATTGGAGGCCGTGCGTCGGTCTTCCAAGCGTCCTTTCCAGCCATCTTCAACTGTGCCGATTGGAATGCGAATGGATGCGCCGCGATCAGAAACGCCGTAGCTGAATTGGTCGATAGACTGAGTCTCGTGCAGACCTGTCAGACGCTGATCGTTGTTTGCACCGTAGACGCTGATATGGCGATCGATGTTCTTGCCGAAGGCTTCACAGATCTTGGTGAAGATAGCCTCGTCGCCATTCTCGCGCATAACGCCATTCGAGAAGTTCGCGTGCATGCCGGAGCCGTTCCAATCGAGGTCTTTGCCAAGTGGCTTGGGCTCGTAGTTTATTGATAAGCCATAGCGCTCTGCTGTGCGGTCAAGCAGGTAGCGTGCGATCCATGTTTCATCGCCAGCCTGCTTAGCGCCTTTTGCGAAAATCTGGAATTCCCACTGACCTGCGGCAACTTCTGCGTTGATACCCTCGAAGTTAAGTCCTGCTTCCAGGCAGAGGTCCATGTGGTCTTCGATCACTTCGCGGCCGAAGGCATTTTGGGCGCCAACAGAGCAGTAGTAGGGGCCTTGTGGGCTAGGATAGCCGCCAGCGGGGAAGCCAGGAGGAAGATCAGTCTTCGGATCCCAGAGGAAATATTCTTGCTCGAAACCGAACCAAAAATCGCCGTCATCGTCATCGATGGTTGCGCGGCCATTGGAGACGTGCGGAGTGCCGTCGGCATTTAATACTTCAGTCATAACGAGGTAGGCATTCGAGCGATCTGGATCGGGATAGATCGCCACTGGCTTCAGCAGGCAGTCAGAATCGTCTCCGGAAGCCTGGCGTGTAGAGCTTCCATCGAATGACCAGATTGGACATTCTTCAAGGGTGCCGCCAAAATCTTTGCGGACTTGAGTCTTGCTGCGCAGACTTTGAGTTGGCTGATAGCCATCTAGCCAGATGTATTCTAATTTAGATTTCATGTTCAATCCTTTCTCCTAATCGATATCGACTACTTGATAATGTGTGACTTGTGCTCTTTTTATTGCCCCAACGGCAAGCGCCTAACGCGTTACACCGACTTGGCGAAGCTGAGAGAGCATTTCAGCTATAGCTGTCACTTCAGCAGGGGGCCGCTTGTTTAAGTTATCCGATGCGGAATCGACTATACTTCGGCGGCTTGCCTTGTGTGTATGGGGAGGAGCAAAATATATGCCATTACTGGCATCGCTGCAAAGGCCTATTTTTACTGAGGCAGAGAGAATAGTGAATTATATATCGCACCATTAAGGAGCATTCTCGATTATTTCGCACCATTACAGTGCTTTTATACAGGCCAGGCGGTGATCTGCACCGACATACGGCAATTAGACTAAATACCGTGGCCTAAATGGGCCTACGCTTTGCCCTTCGCCGCTGGACTGGGCAGGGAAATGACTAAAATAAGATAGAGATAAGATGCTATTCCTCGTAAAGATCTTCCCAGAAATAACAATCAAGACTCGCCCTGTGCGAAGACGCTTCATCCGCCAGCTGCGCAAGAACATTCGATCGGTAGTTCACGACCTCGATCCCGATGTCTCCGTCAACGGCGAATGGGACAACTTGGAAGTCGAAACCTCAACCGAAGAGGCAGAGGTTCTGGCTCAGATTAGCGAGCGTCTGGCTTGCACACCCGGAATTGCGAAATTCATGCAGGTGGACAAGCACCTCTTAACGGACCTGGATGCCATGGTGGATCTGGCGCTGCTGTATTACCGCGAGAAACTTGGGGGCAAGACTTTTGCCGTGCGCTGCAAGCGCCATGGCAAGCATGCATTTAAATCGACTGATGTTGAGCGCCATGTTGGCGCTGGACTCAACATGCAGACCGAGGCTGCCGGAGTGCGGCTTACAAACCCGGATGTCACAGTGTCGATTGAGGTGCGCGGCGATTCGGTATTCATGGTGCGCGAACAGAAAGCCGGCCTAGGTGGGTTTCCCCTCGGCTGTCAAGATGCGGTGCTTTCGCTGATCTCTGGCGGATTCGACTCTTCCGTATCGAGCTATCTTTGTATCAAGCGTGGCCTACAGACGCACTATTGCTTCTTCAACCTAGGGGGCCGGGCACACGAGCTTGCCGTGAAGGAGGTAGCCCTGTTTCTGTGGATGAAATATCACGCCTCTCACCGCGTGAAGTTTATCTCGGTTCCGTTCGAGGGCGTGGTAGAGGAGATTCTGACCAAGGTCGATAACTCGCAGATGGGCGTCATCCTCAAGCGCATGATGCTGCGCGTTGCCGAAAAAATAGCCGCAGGCTTGCACATAGAGGCGCTGGTCACGGGCGAAAGCGTTGCACAGGTTTCTAGCCAGACCCTGGCGAACTTGGCAGTTATCGACTCGGTTACTGAAAGCCTCGTGCTGCGCCCTCTGGCCACGAGCGACAAGCAGGACATTATCGATATCGCCAGGGACATTGGCACCGAAGAGTTCTCCAAAGATATTCCAGAATACTGCGCCGTCATTTCGAACAAGCCGACCACGCGCGCCAAAAGGCACCGCATCGAGCACGAAGAGACCCGCTTCGATTTCGAGGTTCTCGACTGTGCTATTGCAGGCGCCAGGCATCAGCTCATTACCGAACTCGTGGCCGACCTGGAGGGGGAGGCCGCCGAGGTGAAAATCGTGACGGCACTAGCTGGCGATAGCACGGTTATCGACATCCGCCATCCCGATGAGGTCGAGATAAAACCCTTGGCATTGACCGGTCAGAACCGGCCAGCTGCCATACTCAATATACCGTTCTATCAGCTACGCAGCGGCTTCGAGGCCTTGGATAGGAACGAGACTTATCTGTTGTACTGCGGCAAGGGCATGATGAGCCGGCTCCACGCTGCAAACCTGCTCGACGAGGGCTTTGCGAATGTCGCTGTTCTGGAGCTGCCAAAGCCCTAGAAACAGCAGTTCAAAGGCCAAATAAATCCCCTAGATTAGTAATCTTTCGGCGCGGTCTCGTGTATACTCGCCGCCTTTTGTGCAGCTGCTCTCGAGAGCGAGATTCTAGCTGTATCCAGCCTCTGTACTATAGACAGCAGGCAGCATATTTAGGCGGAACCACTGTGATTGAGAAGATTCGAAATATTGCGATTATCGCGCACGTTGACCATGGCAAGACCACGCTGGTTGATAAGCTGCTTCATCAGTCGGGAACTCTCGAGTCACGTGGAGAGAGCGTCGAGCGTGTCATGGATTCTAATGATCAGGAGCGCGAGCGCGGGATCACAATTCTGGCTAAGAACACGGCCATTAACTGGAATGGCTACCACATCAATATCGTAGACACACCGGGCCACGCCGATTTTGGCGGTGAGGTTGAGCGCGTGCTATCTATGGTCGACAGTGTGCTGCTCCTGGTGGATGCCGTCGACGGCCCCATGCCGCAGACTCGTTTCGTTACACAGAAGGCATTCGCACAAGGCCTTAATCCCATCGTAGTGATCAATAAGGTAGATCGCGATGGCGCTCGACCCGATTGGGTTGTCAACGAAGTCTTCGATCTCTTCGATAAGCTGGGCGCCACCGACGAGCAGCTAGACTTCCCCATTATCTACGCCTCAGCGTTGACCGGCATTTCTGGTTATGAGATGGATGATTTGAAGGACAATATGGTGCCGCTTTTCGAAACGGTAATCGAGAAGGTTCCTCCGCCCGACGTTATTATCGATGGGCCATTTCAAATGCAGGTTAGTGCACTGGACTACAACAGCTACGTTGGCGTTATTGGTGTAGGCCGTATTACTCGCGGTACGGTGAAGCGCAATCAACAAGTCGTTATTGTCGATCGCGAAGGAAAGTCCCGCAAAGGCAAAATCCTACAAGTTAAGAGCCATCTAGGCCTCGAGAGGATCGATGTCGAAGAGGCCCAGGCTGGTGAGATCGTTTGCATCTCTGGTGTCGACAAGCTAAATATTTCCGATACGCTCTGCGATCCGGACCATCCAGAAGCGTTGCCGCCTCTTTCAGTGGATGAGCCAACCATCAGCATGACATTTCAGGTAAACGACTCGCCATTTGCCGGACGTGAAGGCAAGTACATAACTACTCGCCAGATCAAAGACCGACTCGAGCGAGAGCTGCTCTACAACGTGGCGCTGCGCGTCGAGCCGGGCGAGACTCCTGACAAATACAAGGTCTCGGGTCGAGGTGAACTGCACCTCTCTGTGCTAATCGAGAGCATGCGTCGTGAAGGCTTCGAGTTGGCTGTATCCAGACCCGAAGTGATTCTTCATGAAGAAGACGGAGTGTTAAAAGAACCTGTCGAATCGTTGGTGGTAGATTGCGATGAGCAACACCAGGGTTCGGTGATGGAAGAGTTAGGCAAGCGTCGTGCAGATCTACAAGACATGCTCCCGGACGGCAAGGGTCGGGTAAGGCTGCAATTTTTGATTCCTACTCGTGGGCTGATTGGCTTTCGTTCTATGTTTCTCAGCATGACCTCGGGCTCGGGCTTGATGACGCACGTCTTCGATCATTACGGCGACTACAAGGATATGGATTTGGCGGCTCGCTCTAGAGGCGTCTTGGTCTCTATGGTGAAAGGCAAGGTGCTCGGCTTCTCGCTCTTCAATCTGCAGGAGCGAGGCAAGTTATTCGTTGGGCCGAATATAGAGACCTACGAAGGCATGATCATCGGCCTGCACAGTCGCGAGAATGATCTGGCTGTGAATCCAATCAAGGGTAAGCAGTTGACGAACGTTCGAGCCTCCGGAACCGATGAGAATATCGTACTAACGCCTCCCACCATCCATACTCTAGAGCAGGCGATGGAATTCATCGCCGACGACGAGTTGGTTGAGGTGACTCCTGCGAGTATTCGTCTGCGCAAGAAGCTGCTAACCGAGAACGAGCGTAAGCGGCACAGCCGTGGATCTACAGATCGAGGCTAGCGTCTCGCTTCGCGCTGTCCTAACATAGGGCAGCGCTCCGAGCAGGGGCGTGACGACCCTCGCAGACGGACTTAGGCCTACGCTATGCAGATTCTCTACCCCGAACTAAAACCCTATAAACGCCACCAGCTCGAAGTTACCGGCGGGCATGAGTTGTATGTCGACGAGGCCGGCCATGTCGATGGCATCCCCATACTGTTTGTGCACGGTGGTCCCGGTGGAGCCTGCGATGCGAGTTCGCGGCGCTTCTACGATCCTGCAATCTATCGCATCATCACCTTCGATCAGCGTGGCTGCGGCCGCTCCACACCCCACGGTGAGCTCAGAAACAATACGACTCAAGACCTGATCGCCGACATGGAATTCATTCGCGAGTATCTCAGTATAGAGAGCTGGGTGCTGTTTGGTGGTTCATGGGGTTCTACCTTAAGCCTGTTGTATGCGCAGGCCTTTCCCGCGAGAGTACTAGCGCTTATTCTGCGCGGCATTTTCCTGTGCCGGCAGTGTGATTTCGATTGGCTGTATAAGGATGGCGCCCGCAGAGTCTTTCCCGATAGCTGGGAAGAGTTCGTAAACCATATTCCAGAATCTGAGCGCGGCGATCTCATGAAGGCCTACTACGAGAGGCTAACTGGCGATGATGAGCTGGCGCGTATGTCTGCGGCGAAACACTGGTCGGCATGGGAAGGGAGTTGTTCCAAGTTGCGACCCAGCCCGGAGGCCTTGGCGAGCTTTACGAAGCCCCACAATGCACTCGCCCTGGCTCGTCTGGAGATTCACTACTTCATGAATAGAGGAGCCTCTATTCATGAAGTAGTGAATCTCCAGACGAG
>CAYGRR010000072.1:0-13509 GCA_964352295.1 uncultured Pseudohongiella sp.
TTTCAGCGCGTACAGGCCTTTCGCCAAGGCTTGTTTCAGGAAATCATCTAGGCGGTCGTTGTTGGCAAGATTGAACGTGACGTTCATGGTGGAGCGATGCGCCTTCTGAACAGCGGCCACATAGAAATCCGAGTTATCGATTACATCATAGAGGAGCGCCGCCTTCTCGTTATTGCGTGCTTCCATTGCGTCGAGTCCTCCTTCGCCCTTCAGCCACTCCAGTACCAGCTTCATCATGTAGATAGCGAAGGTATTGTTTGTGTTGGCGAGCGAATGTGTATCTGCGTAGGTCTTGTAGTTCAACAGGCTTGGGGTCTCAGGAATCGCGTGTCCCAACAAATCTTCACGCACGATCACGCAGGCGAGGCCCGCAGGGCCGAGATTCTTCTGAAGGCCCGCAAAGATAACGCCAAACTTAGAGATGTCGAGCCTGCGCGAGAGCAGCTCCGAAGTCATGTCGGCTACGAGCGGGATATCGCCGGTTTCGGGGAATTGCTGCCAGCGTGTACCATAGATCGTGTTGTTGCTGGTGATATGCACATAGGAGGTGTCCGCATCCAGGCTCGCGGGATCGAAGTCAGGGATACGATCGAAATCGGTGGCTTCGCTGCTGGCCGCGATGGTCACGTTGCCATAGCGCGAGGCTTCCTTTCTAGCTAAGGCCGCGAAGTTTCCAGACTCGACATAGGCCGCCTTCTTGGCCGGGTGACGGTTGATCAGATTCATCGGTATGGCCGAGAACTGCATCTGCGCGCCGCCGTGAACATAGAGAATCTTGTAGTTGTCGGGAATGTTGGCCAATTCGGTTAGCAGGGCATCTGCTGTATTGATCACATCATCAAACTCTTTGGAGCGGTGGCTGATCTCGATCAGCCCAGTGCCCATGTCGCGATAGTTCAGAAATTCTTTCTGCGCGATCTCCATAACAGCTGTAGGAAGCATTGCCGGTCCTGCGCCAAAATTAAAAACTCGAGTCATGGTTAAATTCCGTTAATAAGTGTTAGTAGATGATGTCTTAAAGAAGCGTAACCTTGATTACGTCTTCGATGTTAGAGATTGCCTTTAGCGCGACTTCGGAAGGTCGAGCCTCAAGGTCGATAATGTTGTAGGCAATGTCATTGCGGCTCTTGTTGAGCATGTCTAGCACGTTGATATTCTGATCCGCGAGTACCGAGAGTATCTGCCCCAACATCTTTGGAACATTGCGGTTGCAGATAGCAAGACGGGTGCAACTGCCAGCATCGGCACTGCGGTCTAGAAAAGCCGCAGGAAAATTCACCGAGTTCTTGATATTGCCATTCTCGAGGAAGTCCATCAGCTGGTCCGCTGCCATAATCGCGCAGTTTTCCTCAGCCTCGTTCGTGCTTGCGCCTATATGCGGCATGGAGATGACGTCCTCTCTGCCCATAAGCTCAGGTCTAGGAAAATCGCTGACATATTTTCCTAGTTTCCCAGACTCTAGGGCCGCCAGCAGAGCTTTGGAGTCGACGATCTCATCTCGAGCAAAATTCAGCAGGCAGGTTCCTTCTTTCATGGACCCGAAAATCTCTGCATTGATCAGCCCGCGGGTCGAATCCAGAACGGGTAGATGCAGCGAGATAAAGTCCGAGCTAGCAACGAGGGACGCGATATTCTCCTTGCGTCTAACCTTGCTTGGCAGACGCCAGGCCGCCTCTACCGACAGAGCAGGATCGTAACCCTGTACCTTCATGCCCAGACTGATCGCCATCTCGGCGACGAGAGAGCCGATAGCCCCTAGACCGATAACTCCCAACGTCTTGCCGGAAATTTCGCTGCCCTTGAAGCGCTTCTTCTCCTGTTCCATCAATTTGGACAGCTCGGCTTCATCCGTAATTTCGGTCTGTGAGCTGGCAAATGCGATACCGGGGACGATTCCCCGCGAGGCGAGTAGCAGTCCACACAATACAAGCTCCTTAACAGCGTTTGCATTCGCCCCCGGCGTGTTAAAGACTACGACACCTGCTTCGGTGCAGGCATCTACTGGCACATTATTAGTGCCGGCACCCGCACGTGCTACCGCCTTAAGTCCAGGCTGTATGGCCGCAGCATCCAATTTGTGGCTTCGCAGCAGAATGGCATCCGCATCAGTAATATCCGGATCGACTTGAAATTCTTCGCTGCGAAAGCGCGTCAATCCCTTCTCCGAGATCGCGTTATAGGTCTTGATTTTATGCATTGGATTTCCTGAGCTGTGTTGAATTCTTATTGATTTATTATCTATTTGCTGCGGTTACGGCGATGAGTCTGCCAAATTTTTATGTTGAGGGTGTATCATTCAAGGCTGAGTTGCCGAGGCAGGATGCGGCCGACGAATCCCAATATCCTGAGAAATAAAGCGGGCAATTATGTCGCGATTCGAGCGGAAACTCCAGCCGGAATTCTTTGCAGCAATGTTAAGTTCTCAGGCCGCTGTGAAAGGGGTCTGACAGGGACTAAATCACAAGGAAAAATTGATGAACGAGTTCGATGCCGGGGTCGCTATCCCTATTGAGACCGCCAGAGTGCCCGTAAAACGGCTGCTTGGTCGTAACCCAGGCCCGATGACCGGTCCAGGCACGAATAGCTATCTGATTGGCGACGAGCGCCTGTCTCTGGTCGACCCGGGGCCGGCTGATGCGCAGCAGCTGGAGAGTTTCCTGCACGCGATCGGCAATGCAAAATTGGAAAACATACTCGTCACCCACACCCACGGGGATCATTCGCCCGGAGCCCTGGCGCTGCAGCAAGCGACTGGTGCACGACTAGTGGGTCTAAAGGCCCCAGAGGTGGCCGGCCACGACAAGACGTTTTTGCCCGATAAGCTCTGGTGCGACGGCGATGTCATTGAGTGTGGAGAGTACACTGTTCAGCTCATAGCGACGCCGGGTCATGTCTCTAACCATATCTGCTTCTTGCTAGTCGAGGAGCAGCTGCTGTTTACCGGAGATCACATCTTACAGGGCACTACCTCGGTTATCTTGCCTCCGGATGGTGATATGGCCGCCTACCTAGATGCCCTGCGCAGCTTGTTGGAAGTTCCTCTCAGGGCCTTAGCGCCTGGTCATGGTGGAATCATGAGGCAGCCCCACTATGAGATCGAGAAGCTCATCGCGCATCGTTTGAAGCGCGAACAGAAAGTGATTGATAGCTTGGAAAGCCTCGGTGCCGTTCATCTAGATCAGCTTGTGCTTACTGTCTATGACGACGTGGCAGAGCACTTGATCCCCTGGGCGAAGCGGACACTGCTCGCTCACCTCGTGAAATTACAGCAAGAGCACCGGATTCACTGCCAAAATGACCTATGGGCCATTCGTTAGGTTCAATTGATGAGTGTCGATACCGAAGAAATAGTGCAGTGGTCGCTCTATCTGGTCCGTACCGGCGAGGCCAGCCTTTACACCGGCGTGACTACCGATGTAGAGCGGCGCCTTGCTGAGCATGAGAACAAAGACGGCAAGAACAGGGGAGCGAAGGCGCTGCGGGGCAAGGGGCCGCTGCAGCTCGTCTTCCAATTAGCAGTCGGCAATAGATCCGATGCGCTGAAAATGGAGTATAAAGTGAAGCAGTTGAGTAGGACTGCCAAGGAGCGGCTAATTCGCCGCAGCCCTAATCTAGAGGAAATAGGACCGTGGCTTCAGAATCAATAACAGCAGCAGACACTGACAATGAGATTCAAACGCAACAGGAAAAGATACCGGTAGGTATCAGCAGCTGCCTGCTCGGTGAGAAGGTCCGCTACGATGGCGGCCACAAGAACAATTCCTATGTGGCAAAGACCCTAGGGCAGTATTTCGATCTTCAGCCCTTCTGTCCCGAGCTTGATATCGGGCTCGGCATTCCGCGTAAACCTATCCGCCTCTCGCGGATAGGTTCGGATGTGATTCGCTGCATCCCGGTCGATAAACCCGAGCCTGACTATACCGACGCGCTCACGAATTCGGCGGATCAGCAGCAATCGTGGCACAGCAATCTCTGTGGTTACATCCTCAAGAAGGATTCCCCTAGCTGCGGCATGGAACGCGTGAAAATCTGGGATGATGTGATGCCCATACGAGAAGGCGTTGGTATCTATGCGGGCAGGCTGATGAAAAACTTTCCGTATCTACCTGTAGAGGAAGAGGGCAGGCTCGGCGATGCGGTGCTGAGAGAGAATTTCGTACAGAGAGTATTCGTTATGCGCCGCTGGTTTCAGCTGAAGGAGCAGGGGATGAAGCTCAATGATCTTCTGCAATTTCATGCTAGGCACAAGCTCATCATCATGAGCCACAATCAGAATTACAATCGTGATCTGGGAAAGCTGTTGGCGGCGGCGCGGAAGGACAACGTCGAGGAGGTGGCAGAGGAGTATCTACTCAAATTGATGCTGACTCTAAAGATTCCTGCTACGCGGGGGAACCACGTCAACGTGTTGCAGCATATTCAAGGCTATCTCAAGAAGCCGCTAGACAAGGATGACAAGTTTGAGTTGACTGAAACGGTAGAGAAGTATCGGCTGGGTCAGCTACCGCTAATCGTGCCCATTACTCTGCTCAATCACTTCTTCAGGAAACACCCCGACGAGTATATCGCCAACTCCTGGTATATGAACCCCTACCCGGAAGAGATGAGCCTGCAGAATCACATTTAGGCTGCGCTCGTCTCTGCGGCCGGCTCTGTAACGAGAGGAGCGATCTTTATGTTCGCGTAGCCGTAGATGATGGCGATGACAGGACAAATGAGGTTGAAGAAGCAGTAGGGTAGATACGAAAACGTGGCGACGCCCAAGGTGCCAGCCATGTAAGCCCCACAGGTGTTCCAGGGAATGAGAGGCGAAGTCATCGTGCCGGCGTCTTCCAGGCTGCGTGACAGATTCTTAGCGTCCAAGTTTCTATTCTGGAATTCGAGTTTATACATGCGGCCCGGTAGCACGATCGATATGTATTGATCGGAAGTAATTATGTTGGCGCCGATGCAGGTAATTATCGTGGTCGCGATCAGACTGCCAGTGCTATGCACGAAGGAGAGGGCGTAGTTGACCAGACACTGCAGCAGGCCTGTATGGTCCATCACCGCGCCGAATACCATGGCGCAGAGAATCAGCCAGACCGTGTTCAGCATCGAACTCATCCCGCCGCGAGTCATTAGATCATCTAGCGTTTCATTTCCGCTCGACAGCGAGAAACCGTCGAACAAGGTCTGCCAGGTGCCCTTGAACAGGCCGAGGAAAACATTGGGCGTATCGCCCGCTAGACTTAGTACGGCATTCTGTTGAAAGAGTAGAGCGAGCACAACGCCAATAAACGCGCCGGCTAGAATCGTCGGAATCGGGGGTAGCTTCTTCTGCGCCATGATCAATAGCGCCACGACTGGCAAGAGCATGAAGGGGTTAATGGTGAAGTTGTCATTGATCAGCTGCATCGTTACTGCAAGGTCGCTGGCGCTATTCTCGGTGTCGATGTTGAGTCCGATAATTGCGTAGAGCAAGAGGGCGATGACGATGCTCGGAATCGTAGTCCAGACCATATGGCCAATGTGGGAGAAGAGGTCGGTTCCAGCGACTGCCGGAGCAAGGTTCGTTGTCTCGGACAGGGGCGACATCTTGTCGCCAAAATAGGCCCCAGAGATAATCGCGCCGGCGGTTATCTCTACCGATAGACCTAGGCCAGCGGCTGCTCCGATAAGGGCGATGCCTACCGTGCCTGCGACGGTCCATGAGCTGCCGATGCTGAGTGCTATCAAACCGCAGATAAGACAGCTAGCGGCGTAGAAGATGGCAGGATCCAAGATAAGCAGGCTGTAGTAAATCATAGTAGGTACGGTGCCGGAGAGAATCCAACTGCCGATAAGCAGGCCCACGCTAAAAAGAATGAGGATGGGCTTCAACGCGATTGTGACCCCAGACACGATGCTGTCTTCGATCTGCTGCCAATCCTGACCGTTTCGCCAGCCTATCGCCGAGGCAACCACGGCGCCGATACACAGTGCAATCTGGTTCGGCCCGTAGCTCGCGTCTTCGCCGAACAGATACACGGAGAAGGAGAGGAGGCTGATAAGCACGAGCACGGGTACCAGGGCCTGCTGCACGGTTGCGGGACGCAGCGCTGATTCACTTGCCGAGCTGGGGGTCGATTCCATTACTGCTACCTGTCTGAACTAATTCGAAAGGCATTGAGCATAAAGGCTGGGGTGGACACCTGTCTACGCTATATCTATGGATTGGACACGCATCCTCGCTATTTGGGTTATAATTCGCTGCTTTCGGCGGCTGTGGGCAAAACTACACAGATTCCATGCCGATAGCCCGATTCTTAGTAGTAGCCAATGACCGGGCCAGCCCGTTTCGATAGGCAGCACACGAAGTAAGTAGATATGACTGATATCAACGACTATATGCAAAAGCTTGGACGGCAGGCGCGGGAGGCATCCCGTCAGATTGCCAAGGCGAGCACAGGGCAGAAGAACGCAGCGCTCTTGGCTATCGCTGCGGCGATCGACGCCAGTCGAGCGAAGCTGTTAGCGGCCAATGAGCAGGACATGCGAGCAGGTGCCGAGAAAGGCTTGGATGCAGCCCTGCTCGACCGTCTGGAGCTAAGTCCCGCCCGAATCGATGCCATGATAGAAGGGCTGCAACAGGTAGCTACCCTAGACGATCCCGTTGGAGCGATCTCCGATCTTAAGTACCGTCCCAGCGGCATTCAGGTGGGAAGAATGCGTGTGCCTCTGGGTGTGATTGGCATCATCTACGAATCACGACCCAATGTAACCTGTGAGGCGGCAAGCCTCTGCCTGAAGTCAGGCAATGCGGCGATTCTGCGCGGCGGGTCCGAGGCAATCCACTCGAATCAGGCGATAGCGGCCTGTATCAAGGAGGGACTGGCTCAGGCCGGACTGAGCGAGCACGTGGTGCAGGTCCTTGATAGAGCAGATCGAGACGCGGTTGGCCTATTAATCACCATGCCCGAATTCGTGGACGTGATCGTGCCTCGAGGAGGCAAGGGTCTAATTGCCCGGATTAGTGCTGATGCCAAAGTGCCAGTTATCAAACACCTCGATGGGAATTGCCATGTGTATATCGATGGCAAGGCGGACATCGCTAAGGCAATCGCTATTGTGATAAACGCAAAAACCCAACGCTACGGAACCTGCTGCACACTGGAGTCGTTGCTGGTAGCCGAAGGCGTTGCTGCTGCCGTATTGCCGTCGCTCTGTGCACAGCTGATCGAGAAGGGTGTCGAGTTGCGTGGCTGCGAGAAGACTCGTGCACTGGTGGCGGGCGTCAATGTGGCAAGCGATGAAGACTGGGCTACAGAATATCTAGCCCCTATATTGTCGATCAAGATAGTAGCGGATGTAGACGCGGCAATTAGTCATATCAACACCTATAGCTCTCAGCACACAGAATCTATCGTGACCGAGGACTACACACTGGCTCAGCGTTTCCTCAGAGAGGTGGATTCCAGTTCGGTCATGATTAATGCGTCCACGCGATTCGCAGATGGATTCGAATACGGACTAGGCGCGGAAATCGGTATTTCTACCGACAAGCTTCATGCCCGTGGGCCTGTAGGCCTGGAAGGCCTGACCTCGCAGAAGTATATCGTTTTGGGGGACGGCCATATCCGACAATGAGTGCTCCATTGGCGGTACTCGGCGGATTGTTCGACCCAGTGCATAAGGGGCATGTAAGTGCCGCAAGATTCGCTCTGGAATTTTTAGCACTTGGGAATCTCAAAATGATTCCCTGTCATCTGCCAAATCATAAGTCGGCGCCAGCGACTTCCCCACAGCATCGACTGGCTATGCTCGAATTGGCTATTGCGGCTTATCCGCAGATTGAAGTGGACGCGATTGAGCTGCAGAGCGAACGTGTATCCTACACAGTCGACACGCTTGCCCAGCTGAAGAAGCAACATGGGCAATTGGTGTTCGTTCTGGGTGCAGATTCGTTCAACAGCCTTCCGCAGTGGCATGAGTGGGAGCGGATTCTCGACCTGAGTCATCTGTTAGTGCTATCGAGACACGGCGTGACGCTGTCGCCGGAAACGCAAGAGGCAGTTGGTATCGATAGTCGGCGAGTAGAGTCAAGTGAGCAGATGCTGGCCGCTTCGAATGGCAAGATTATCCAAGTCGAAGGATTCGATTTCGATATGGCATCCAAGGATATCAGAGAGAAGCTGGCGCGAGGCGATGATGTGTCGAGAGAGCTCGATGCGACTGTCGCTCAATACATACAAGACAATAACCTATACCAGATTTAGAAACCTAGAGTGAGACCGCAGTTTGAATAGCACAAAATTATCAAAAATAGTTGTTGAGGCATTGGAAGACCTAAAGGGGCAATCGATTCGCTGTATCAACGTCGAAAAATTAACATCGATAACGGATTACATGGTAATCGTGACGGGCACTTCGAGCGTGCACCTGAAGGCGTTGGCAGAGTCGGTGAACAAATCGGTTAAAGAGGCGGGACAGCCGGTAGTAGGTATGGAAGGAAAGCTAGCCTCGGAATGGGTTCTGGTGGATCTGGGTGGTGTGGTCGTTCATCTCATGCTGGCGCCCGTGCGTGCACTCTATAATCTAGAAGAGCTTTGGAATTTCGATGAAAAGCCGAAAAACGATGCTGGGTCGGAAAACCCTGCCGCGTGAAGGTGAGAGTCCTAAGTGTAGGAACTAAAATGCCCGCGTGGGTGCAGGAAGGGATTCGTGAATACCAGAAGCGCATGGTTGCTGATTTGGATTTCTCCCTAGTCGAGATACCCATGGCCAAGCGCACGAAGAGCGGCAGTATCGAGCAGTGTGTTCAGAAGGAGAGTGATGCGCTTCTCGCCGCGATCCCCGAGGGCGATTACGTCGTGGCGCTGGATGTTACTGGCAGGTCTTTTAGCACCGAGGAGCTAGCCGAGAAAATAGTCAGTTTCCGGCAGCGCGGAGACAATCTGAGCCTGCTTATTGGCGGCCCGGATGGCTTGGGTGCGAAATGCCTCGCCAAGGCAGCGGAGCGTTGGTCACTATCGGCGCTAACGTTTCCTCATCCACTGGTGAGGGTTGTGATTACAGAGCAGTTCTACCGCGCGATCAGCATCATCAAGGGGCATCCCTATCATCGCAGCTGAGCGAGACTCGATCCCAGCGCAATTCTTGAACCTGTTTCACTAAAAAACACCCTCAAATCGCGGTAAACTGCGACGGCAGTGGTATTTCTGGTGGTCGAGAAAACTATCTGGGGACTTTGTTGTCACATACTAAGAGGCGCCCGATCCTTAAGTGGCCATCCACTTAGCCGATTAATCTAATTGCAGCGAGGGAATTTGAATTATGGCAGGAAAATGGCAGCTGAAAGATCACGAAGCAGAGCGAGAGCTATTTAGTCGCCGCCTCGTCGTGGCCGGCGTTTTTGTCATACTTCTGTTCACTGCTCTGATCATAAAACTGGTGAACCTGCAGGTCTCCCAGTACGAGTATTTTTCGGCGCGCTCTGACGGCAATCGCCTCCATTCGCAATACGTACCTCCCGCGCGTGGATTGATCTTCGATAACAGGGGGCAACTCCTAGCCGACAATCAACCGATCTTCAACTTAACTGTTGTGCGTGAACAGGTTGAAGACCTCGAGGAAACTCTAAACTATCTCGATACACTCATAGATTTGTCCGACGAGGAAAGAGAGCAGTTTGAAACGCGGCTGCGCCGGAATCGTGTCCCATTCACCTCCGTGCCACTGCGCTACGTGTTGAGCGATGAGGATAAATCGAAGATAGCTGTAAACAGTTTTAAACTGCCCGGCGTGGCGATCGAGCCGCAATTTGTCCGGCAGTATCCGCTGGCCGACCTTACTGCCCACTCTGTCGGTTACGTGTCAGAGATCAATCGCGCCGAATTAGATGCCTTTACCGATGAGGAGAAGGAGAACTACGGTGGGACCAATCATGTCGGTAAGACCGGCATCGAAAGAACCTATGAAGACCTGCTGCACGGCACTGTTGGCTACGAGATCGTGGAGAAGAACAATCGCGGTCAGGTAATGCGTAGACTCGATCGCACAGACCCCATCGCCGGCAAGAACATCACACTCTACCTGGATAGTCAGTTGCAAATTGCGGCAGAGGAAGCGTTGGGAGATTTTCGGGGTGCCGTGGTTGCAATAGATCCGAATACGGGCGGCATCTTGGCCATGGTGAGTAAGCCTGGTTTCGACCCAAACCTGTTTGTAACCGGCATCAGTAGTAAGAACTACAATGTATTAGTTACCGATGAGATCAATACACCGCTCTTCGATAGGACGACAAATCCCTATCCCCCCGGTTCGACCATTAAACCTTTTCTTGGTCTCGGTGGTCTGCATCATGGGTTCGTTGACTATGAGTTCGCGATCGAAGACCCAGGTTATTTTCGACTGCCAGGCGTGAGCTATCGCTGGGGAGACTACACGTTGCGCACAGCAATCGGTGGGGGCCACGGCCACACCAATTTGCAGAAAGCCATCTACCAATCCTGTGACACATTCTTCTATGACCTTGGTAACCGCATGGGAATAGACACCATGCACAGTTTTATGTCGCTGTTTGGTTTCGGACAGAATTTCTCTGTGGATATCAACTATGCTAGAACTGGAGTTCTGCCTTCTCGCGAATGGAAGCGCAGCAGCAGGAATGAGCCATGGTATCCGGGCGACACCATCAACTCCTCTATCGGCCAGGGCTATATGTGGGCAACGCCGCTGCAGCTTGCGACGGCGGCCTCGATAATGGCAAACAAGGGCAAGGTTATGCAGCCGCGCATGTTGAAGGCCATCGACGGCGTGCCCTATGAACCGGTGATTAGCGATCCAGTACCCGATGTTGTCGTTGAGGACCCAGACTACTGGCGCTACATAGAAGAGTCTATGTCGATGGTGGTGCATCGCGCCTACAACGATGTGTTTCGGGAGTACGGTACCGCCTACGAAGCGATAGCTATGGCAGATAGAGGCATGCCCTATAGGATGGCTGGCAAGTCAGGTACGGCCCAGGTGGTCGGCATCAGCCAAGAGATTCTAAAGACCAATGACATTGAAGTGTCCCATTTGAATCAAGACCACGGCCTGTTCATATCCTTTGCTCCAGCAGAGAATCCCAATATCAAGCCGCAGATCGCGATCGCCGTCTTCGTTGAGAACGGTGAACACGGCAGCAGCGTGGCCGGTCCCATCGCCAAAAAAGTAACGGACGCTTACCTGCTGGATATTCTTCAACTCGATTTTGCTGCAATAGATTCTGCAGACGAAACGCTGCTCTCTCTGGTCGATGAATAACCAGGACTTTATACGACAGTCAGACGGACTCGATTCCAAGACTAGATACAGCAAGTCACTCTGGAGGATGGTTCACACCGATCCTCCTCTGCTTATTGGCATCATTCTGCTCTCCAGCTTTGGACTGTTGGTGCTGTTCAGTGCTAGCGGAGGCGACGCACCCCTTGTGCAGCGGCAGGCGCTAATCAAGGTAGCCGGTTTGGTAGTGATGTTCATCGTCGCGCAATTCAACGTGCACTTCTTTCGCCAATGGGCTCCGACGCTATACGCAGCAGGCCTCGCGTTACTAGGATTGGTTCTCGTGATTGGCGTGGAGACAAACGGCGCGAAGAGTTGGTTGGACCTGCCGGGACTGCCTAGCTTTCAGCCCTCGGAGTTGATGAAATTCGTTGTACCCATGCTAGTGGCCTGGTACCTCGCAAGTCGGCCACTACCGCCGAGGTTCAAGCATCTATTCTGGTCGGCGGCGATGATACTCGTGCCAGCCGCGTTGATAATTGTTCAGAACGACACTGGTACGGCGATCATGGTCACTATGTCGGGCATCTTCGTCGTCTTGCTTGCAGGCATTCGTTGGCGAATCGTCATCGCCGGATTTGTAGCATTGCTTCTTGCCTCGCCAGCGTGGTTTATCTTCCTAGCCCAGGAGCACCAGAAGAACAGGATACTCACCTTTTTTAACCCTTATAGGGATCCCACAGGGGCCGGTTATAACATTATTCAATCGCAGATCGCGATTGGCTCCGGCGGCATCTACGGCAAGGGTTGGGGAGAGGGCGCGCAATCGCATTTGGACTTTATCCCCGAGAGTAATTCCGACTTCATACTGGCTGTGCTCGCGGAGGAATTTGGATTGCTTGGCGTTTTGCTCCTCATCGCGATGTACCTCTTCGTGCTGGTGCGCGGCGGCTATATCGCCTACGCCGCGAACGATATGTTTAGCCGGTTGCTCGCCGGCAGTATTACCCTGACATTCTTCTTCTATGTATTCGTGAACATGGCCATGGTATCCGGATTGTTGCCGGTGATCGGTTTGCCGTTGCCGCTAATTAGTCGCGGTGGCACCTCGGTCGTCACGCTTTTTATCGGTTTTGGCCTGCTGATGTCCATCCAGACTCATGGGCACAGCAGATAAATCTAACTTATTGATTTTATAAGATTTAATTCATGAGAGAGGCGGCGGCAGGCGAATTGATCCCAATATTTAGGGTAACTCCACCTTGCCATTGGACGAAGCGGTTAAAACTATTGCCAGATTGGACGCTATTCTTCAGGTGTCCCTGGTATTTCTGCCGGTTCAGGGCTCAGACTCCTCGCCTCAATGAGCGGGGATAGAAGTTCAAGCGCGCGAGCCTAGGCGAAGCGAATACGGAAATCGATGATGAAGAATAATGTGCTGAGAGTATCTATAGTTGCGCCGTTGCTACTGGCTTTGCTGGCCTGTGCCTCAGCGCCTACTCCTGCGCCCGCACCGCAGTCGCCGAACGCAGGGCGCTATAGCATTACGCAAGACCGCGCCCCAACTCGAGACGTCGATCTCGCGAACATACCCGAGGTTTATCCCGAGCCGGTAACTCGCACTATGGCAGGTAACCGCAGTCCGTATACTGTGCTGGGCAAAAGTTACCGAGTCTTGCCAACCGAAGAGGGCTATAACGAGCGCGGAGTGGCTTCCTGGTACGGCGAGAAGTTTCATGGACACAAGACCTCAAACGGTGAAATATTCGACATGTATCAGGCCTCTGCGGCCCACAAATCGCTGCCGATACCCAGTTTCCTGCGGGTTACAAACTTGGACAATAATAGAAGTATCATCGTGAGAGTGAATGACCGTGGTCCCTTTCATGGCGATCGTGTTATCGACTTATCCTACGCCGCCGCCCTAAAACTTGGCTACGCAGACAGGGGTACGGCGCGCGTTCAGCTTGAATCGATTATTGCTTCCGGTGCCTCACGAGATACTGGCGTGAGCGCGGCGACGTCTACTGCGAACGAAATCTTGCGCGTAAGCTCAGGCTCAAGTAAATATCTGCAGGTGGGTGCATTCTCGGAGCTAAGCGCTGCTCGGGAAGTCTCAAGCCGAGTAGAAGAAATAACCAACTTGCCTGTGGTTATTCGCTCGGTGAATACTGCAAACAACAAAACACTACACCGAGTTAGAGTCGGGCCAATTTCTGATCCTGGTCAAATCCAACGAGTTAGCCAAAGTGTTGTTGCCGCTAACTTGGGAAGTCCGTACAC
>CAYGRR010000073.1:0-13226 GCA_964352295.1 uncultured Pseudohongiella sp.
CAGATATCCAAGAGCGATATCACTCGCTCCCGACTTGTTGCGTCGAAGCTAGACCCGAACGCTGCTCTCGCCACGGGCGAGGTCTTGCTAAAGGTCGACAAATTTGGCTTCAGCGCGAATAACGTAACCTATGCCGCCGCCGGCGATCAGCTAGGCTACTGGCAGTTCTTTCCCGCCTCGGACAATGCAGCGGGTACCTGGGGTATTGTCCCCGTGTGGGGCTTCGCCGATGTGGTCGCCTGCAAAGCAGCAGGTGTTGAAGTGGGCGAGAGAATATTCGGTTACTACCCTACCAGTGGCTACCTGAAGATGCAGAACGTCAAAGTGTTAGATAGTCGGCTGATAGATGGCGCCGAGCACCGCTCCAAATTACCGCCAGGATACAACACCTATCGACGCATGGGCAGAGAGCCTGACTACGATAGGAGCATGGACAATCTACGCATGCTGCTCTGGCCGTTGTACATCACCTCATTCTGTCTATGGGACAGCCTACAGCACAATGGCTGGCACAACGCAGAGCAAGTCATCGTGATCAGCGCCTCCAGCAAGACCAGTATCGGACTTGGCTATGCGTTCGCCGCCGATGAAGATGCGCCAACTTCGATTGGACTAACCTCCGCTAGAAATCAAGCTTGGGTCGAAGGCCTAGGCCTCTACGACAGGACAGCTAGCTACACCGCAATAGAGCGTATCGATGCGACACTGCCAACGGTTATCGTCGACATGTCGGGCAATTCAGCCTTGCTAGCAGAACTGTATGCACACCTGGGCGAGAATCTCACTCACTGCCTAAACGTTGGCCTAACCCATTGGAGCGAGGGCGGGAAAGACACCGGCATTCCAAAAGAAAAGCGCGAGTTCTTCTTTGCGCCAAGCCACATTCAGATGCGCATCAAAGAGTGGGGGCACGAGGGCTTCGATAAAAAATCATCACAATTTATCTATGACTCGGCGAAGAAGAGCGCCGACTGGATGCAGATCGAGAAACTAGACGGCGTTGAAAAACTTGCCGACATCTACCCAGATGTCTGTGGTGGCAAGCTAACACCAGAGAAAGCCTTAGTGATCGAACTATAACCATGTAGAGTCCTGGCAAACCATAGGACATCTGCCCTCTGCGGAATTGGGATCGCCTAGCCGGCGTGGCAGATATCGGGCTAGCTCGCATCGTCCTGCATCTTGCAATTGGCTCCGGATTCAAGGCAGACAAGGCGGCCGGTTTTGACTACACTCTATAGCGATCGCTTTTTTGTCAGGCTCAATAGTAACGAGGTTAAATATGTCCAAGAATAAACTTGCCGCCCTGGCTACAACAACTGCCCTGCTCATATTCAGTAATTTATTGGTAGCGGCAGAGATTAAACTGGTGCGCTTTGGGGCCGCCGGCGACGAACGTCCGGGCCTGATCGATGCGCAGGGGCAGATCCGTGATCTCTCCTCACATATCGATGACATTACTCCCGACACACTCTCCGATGCCTCACTCGAAGCTATCGCGCAGATTCCACTGGATCAATTGCCTATAGTGCAGGGCAGCCCAAGATTGGGTGTGCCGGTAACCGGTACAGGCAAGATCGTCGCCATCGGCTTTAACTATGTGAATCACGCGGCTGAGATGGCGGTAGAGCTGCCCACTGAGCCACTCGTCTTCATGAAGGCAACCTCCGCCCTCACCGGCCCCTTCGACGATGTGATACAACCGCGTAACGCGCACAAGCTCGACTACGAATCGGAACTGGTCATCGTGATCGGCCGCCGCGCGCAGTACATCTCCGAAGACGAGGTGTTCGACTACATAGCCGGCTACACAGTGGGCCACGACGTTTCCGAACGCGCCTTCCAGAGAGAACGCGGCGGACAATTCACGAAAGGCAAGAGTGCGGACACATTCGCACCCGTAGGCCCCTATCTCGTGACCCGCGATACTATCGATGACGTGCAGAATCTTTCCATCTGGTCAGAGGTAAACGGCGAGATGCGGCAGCAGGGCAACACGGCTGATATGGTCTTCGGTGTTAAGGAGATCGTTAGCCACCTGAGTCAGTTCATGACGCTCTACCCAGGCGACCTTATCTTTACCGGCACACCTGCCGGCGTTGGCGATGGCATGGTTCCGCCCAGCTATCTGCAGCCAGGCGATGTCGTGCGCGTAGGGGTCGAAGGACTGGAGTTTCAGCGGCAAACAATCGTCGCTCCTCGCTAGGCCATTCTGCTAGCCCCTATTCCAATCCGAATACGAATAGGGTCTGGCCGCCGATTATCGCGACGCGCTGCTTCCCCTCTACGGAGAACCCCATCGGATTCGTGCGAATATGCGCACCCGAGTTGAAGAACCATAGCGGGTCGCCATCTTCGGCATCCAGGGCGAAGAAATTACCCTCGTTACTGGCACCGAACACCAAGCCCCCGGCGGTCGCCATGACACCCGACCAAGGCGGCGTCTGTAACTCAAACTCCCACTGCCGCTCGCCGCTCATCACATCCAGCGCCAGGATGGCACCCGAAGCATCGTCGCCGTCCAGCGGCTGTTCCCCGCCACCGAGGAAGGGCATGCCCGGCTCGTACTCAACATCTGATTTGTAGTAGATCGCGCCCATGCGCCGATTCGGCACGAAGAACTGCTGGGTCTGCGGATTGTAGGAGGGAGAGAACCAGTTCGTGGCGCCCTGCAGGCTAGGCCAGACCAGGTTGCCCTCGCGCAGAGGTTCGGTGTTAGGAATAACGATTGGCCTGCCACTATCATCGATACCCTCGGCCCAAGTCTGAAACGAATATTCCTCGCCTAACAGATATTCTCCGGTTTCGCGATCTAACAAATAGTAGAAGGCATTGCGATTGGCTAGGGCGAGCAGCTTGCGCTGTTCTCCTTCGAACTCACCGTCCACGAGAACGGGAATCTGATTGGCATCCCAGTCGTGAGTGTCGTGTGGCGTGTATTGAAAGAACCATTTCATCTCCCCAGTATCTGGATCCAGTGCAAGCACCGCACAGGTAAAGAGGTTGTCACCGGGGCGCAGATCGCCGTTCCAGTCTGGCGCCGGATTGCCCGTCGTCCAATACAGCAAGTCCAAGTCAGGATCGTAGGAGCCGGTCAGCCAGGTAGAACCGCCGCCGGTCTGCCAGGCGTCGCCCTGCCAGGATTCGCTGCCTGGCTCGCCCGGCGCTGGCACTGTGAACGTCCGCCACAAACGCTCACCACTCTCGGAATCGTAGGCATCGATATAGCCACGCACGCCGGCCTCTGCGCCGCTCACGCCAACGACAATCTTTCCATCCAGCGCCAGCGGCGCCAGAGTCAATGAGAAGCCGACGGAATTATCAGCCACGGTGGTTTCCCAGCGTACCGCACCGGTTGCCGCATCCAGTGCAAACAGCCGCGCATCGAGCGTGGCCACATACACCTTGTCATCCAACAGCGCCACACCGCGATTGATGCGTGGAAATCCAATGTTTAACACGTCGTTGGTGATGTTGGGAACGAAGTGCCACAGCATCCGGCCGGTTCGTGTATCCAGCGCGGTCACGCTGCTGGGAGACTCGGTCAGATACATGACATCACCTGCCACCAGCGGCGTCGTTTCTTGCAGGGCGGCCCCGCTAATGCCTGTAGGCTGCATCTGATAGGCCCAGATCACCTTGAGCTGGTCTACGTTGACCGTATTGATCTGACTGAGTGGCGAGAATCGCTGAGACTTATAGCCGCCAGAATAGGAGAGCCAGTCCGCGCCGTTTGCCTCATCATTGAGTAGTGCCGCGAAGGGGGTATCCGCCAAAGCAGGAGCAGCAGCATGACCAAAGAGCAGTAGCGTGGAGAAAAATTGTGTTTTTAAAAGGCTCGATAGCTTCATTCTCATTTTTCTCCGTTCTATTTAAGACTCATGAGGTAGGACACCACATCGTCTATCTGGCGCTCGTTCAAAACCGAATTGTATCCGGGCATAAGCGAGTGCCCTTCCACCTTCTCATAGCTGATCAGTGATGATTTCTCGAAAGAATAGATCTCTCCCGCCAGATCACGCATCTGTACAGTGAAGGCATCCTCGTTGATGCGCATGCCTTCGTAGACCCCATACTCCGACACGATGCGCACTGTCAGGAAGGCGTTGAGTGAACCGCGGAATCTATCCACCAGCCGAGGCTGGTCTGCCTCGGGGCTGGTCACCGAGCGGCGCAGATAGGCAGCATTGCGACGCTGGCCGACATTGCTGAGTTCGGGGCCGATGCCCCTCCCTCGGCCGTTTAAAATATGGCAGCTTGAGCAGTTGCCAACTTCGCTATATACCAGCTCTCCAGCTACCGGATCGCCGGGCATCTCTTCCGGCGGCAGCACACCGAGGCTGCGCACATAGGCGGCTACATCAGGTCCATCTTGGCCGCGCAGCTGGCGCGAACCGGGCATGCCGGTACCGGGAATGCCTCCTACGATTAGGGAAACCAGTGCCGCATCATCTGGCGCATGGACGAGGTTAGCCCGCTTAAGGCTCGGGCCCTCGGCGCCCTCACCCAACATGCCGTGACAGCGGGCGCAGAGGGTTTGGAAAAGTTGCTGCCCATTGTCTAAATCCTGCGCAGAAAGAGGCGAAGCCAGAAGGAGCATCAACCCAGATACGCCAAGGGCGGCGAAGCGACTGCGATAATTCTTAAGGAACACGGAAAACCTCCCGGTAGTTTTCTCGATGGAACAGGGTAAGACCTAACTAAAAGTACACTAGAAACCCGCTATGGGCCATGCTTTAGCGGCCGCTCGAATCGAAATCGGAAACCGAACAAGTTTTAGCAATAGGTATACTCCTTGCACTGCCGACACGGGGTATTAGGTTGGAGCGCAACCGCATGTCTAGCTTATAATTGGCTGGACATTGCTAAAGACAACTCGTGCGAGGAGGCGTATTCTCTCCTGCTTACGCAGCTTTGATGCGCTTTTCGTATTCAATCGTACAGCTTGACAACCAATATACAGAATTAAAGAGAGAGTCATGACTCCCAGCAAGCCCCTCTACACTTCCTATGCGGGACCCTCCCTGCTAGAGACGCCGTTACTCAATAAGGGTTCGGCATTCTCCGAGAAGGAGCGCCGCGCATTTAACCTGATCGGTCTGTTGCCGCCACGTTATGAGAATATCGAGGAGCAGGTGAAGCGCGCCTACATGCAGTACAAGAGCTTCGCGGAGCCCATCAACAAACATATCTACCTGCGTGTCGTGCAGGACAACAACGAGACCTTGTTCTATCGGCTGTTAAATGAGCATCTGGTCGAGATGCTGCCCATCATCTACACCCCCACCGTGGGAGAGGCCTGCGAACACTTCTCGGATATCTACCGCAGTGCCCGAGGCATTATCGCCTCCTATGAAGAACGGCTTTACATGGAGGACATTCTCCGCAGCGTTACCAAGAACAAGGTGAAGGTAATCGTAGTCACCGACGGCGAGCGCGTGCTTGGCCTCGGTGACCAGGGTGTAGGTGGCATGGGCATCGCCATCGGCAAGCTGTCCATCTACACCGCCTGTGGCGGCATCAGCCCCGCCTACACGCTGCCGGTGGCCTTGGACGTTGGAACCAATAACAAAACCTTATTAGAAGACCCTTATTACATGGGCGTGCGTCACCCGCGCGTGGAGGGTCAGGAGTACGATGACTTCGTCGATCTCTTCATCGCCGCCGCGCAGCAGCGCTGGCCAGGCGTGTTAATCCAATTCGAAGACTTCGCACAACCTAACGCCATGCCGATTCTGCAGCGCCATCGCGAGAACGTGTGCTGCTTCAACGATGACATTCAGGGCACCGCCGCGGTAACTCTGGGCACCCTGCTCTCGGCCTGCAGGAAGAAAGGGGAAGCCCTTCGCGATCAGAAGGTAGTTTTCGTTGGATCCGGCTCCGCTGGCTGCGGCATCGCCGAGTTGATCATCAATGCGATGGTCATCGAAGGGCTAACCGATGAAGAGGCTCGCGCTCGAGTGTTTATGGTCGATCGCTTCGGCCTTCTAACAGAAGGCATGCCTAGCCTGCTCGACTTTCAAGAGCGCTTGGTGCAGCCACTCGCTGCGCTGAAAGAATGGAAGATCACTTCCGAGGGCGACTACGCCACTTTGATGGACGTTATCAGCAACACACAGGCGAGCATACTCATTGGCGTCTCGGGCAAGCCCGGGCTCTTCACCGAAGAAGTCGTTAGGCAGATGCTCTCTACCTGCCCTCGCCCTATCATCCTGCCGCTTAGCAATCCCTCTCAACATGTTGAGGCACACCCGCGCGACGTAGTGGCATGGACCGACGGCAAGGCCATTGTGGCCACCGGCAGCCCGTTCGACGCCATCGAATACAAGGGCGAGAAGTTAGAGATTTCGCAATGTAACAATAGTTATGTCTTTCCCGGCGTCGGACTCGGCGTAATCTCCTGCAAGGCCAGATTGGTGAGCGACGAGATGCTGATGGTTGCGAGCACCACCCTCGCCGAGCTCTCGCCGGGGCAGGAGGATCAATCCAGCGCCGTCTTGCCTCCACTAACCGCGCTGGCAGACATCAGCCGGAAGATTGCCTTCAAGGTAGCCAGAGTCGCCATCGAGCAGGAGTTGGCGCGCGATATGCCCGATGAGGAATTACTCGCCGCCATCGAACGCAATTTCTGGACACCTGTTTATAGGGAATACCGCAGAATCGCGTAGTACCCCCTCCAGCCAGGATGCTAAGTCCATGCTTCCATCCCTTAGTGCTGCCAGATCCATAGTGCGCGTCTGGCGGCGCTTGGCAGCCCCCAGACCTGCGCTGACAAATCCGCCGCATCGCCAAAAAAGCTAGCCTGTGATATAGCGGGCACGGCTTACCTCCCCCTGAGATCATCATTTTTTCTTATCACTGATAAATTCGATCTATAGCAGTGTTCATCCCGCTATTTGCTACTGTTCGGCTACTCAGTCAATTGGTTTTCCCGAGGACAGCAAGTGATCAATTCCATTTTTTCACCCCAGCCAGCTGGCACAAGCCCTCTCTCGAAATCACTAAGGCCATGCAAGAGACAATTGGCTTTATATGCGTTACTGGCGCTCCCACTCTTCTATTCCCCAGCATTCGCGCAGATCGATGAGAGTGATACTGGCGCCTGGTACATGTATATGTGGAACACTCAGCTCGAGGGGAGCAACTTCGGTTTCCAGGGCGATATTCAGCATCGCAATTGGGACTTAGGAGGCGACCTCGAGCAGTTGCTAGTTCGTGGTGGACTGACCTGGTCGCCCGAGGACTCCAACAACACCTACACTCTTGGTTATGCTCACATCACTAGCGGTGCGTTTGGCAGAAGCAATTCGAAGTCACGCGAAAGTCGACTCTATCAGGAGGCCCTGATCCCACAGCGCCTCGGTTCCCGCTTGTTTCTTAGCCATCGCTTTCGCCTCGAACAAAGAAGAGTAGACGGGCAGGATCATCGCAACCGGTTTCGTTACTTCGTTGCACTCAACTACCCACTGAACCAGAATAATCTCAACAAGGGCGCCGTCTATCTTTCTCTATATAACGAGGTATTTGTGAATCTGGAACAGGACATCGGCCGCAATCGCCGAGTCGACCACTTCGACAGAAATCGATCTTACGCCGCTATCGGTTATAGCCTTAGTGATGATATGCGCCTGCAGTTCGGCTACATGCATCAGGAAACTAAAGACTGGGGGAAGGGTCAGCTGCAATTGAATTTATTCCATCGCTTCTAAAGTCTCGCAATGTAAAAAATTGAATTGCCAGAGGTGGAGATAACTGATTCAAATCAATTCGTAAATACCACTTTAGTGTAAATTCTGTGAACGATCCTTCGGGCAAAGACTGTTCTGACAGGCCGCTTATTACACTAACAATTTTGAGGTATTCATGAAGAAGTACTCATCCAAAGCATTTCGGGCGGCGATTTTTTTGTTTCTATACTGCCCTAGCCTGGTCCTAGCCCACGAAGCTGGAGATTTCATACTGCGGGTCGGTGCCGTAATTGTAGCCCCAGACGAAAGTAGCAGCCTGATTAGTACGGTTAACACCGGAGCGCTTGCCAATACCAAGGCGGGCGTTGGAGACAATACTCAGATCGGTTTAAATGTTGTCTACATGCTTACCGACAATATTGGCGCGGAAGTCCTCGCCGCCACGCCCTTTGAGCACGACCTAACAGCTGCAGGCCTCGACCAGTATGGTTTCGCGACCAGAAGCTTGGGCAGTACAGACCAGTTGCCTCCTACGCTAACGTTGAACTATTTCTTGGGGAATGCCGGCTCGGTTATTCGTCCTTACTTGGGCATTGGGGTGAATTACACAACGTTCTTCAATAAGTCGCTATCAAACCAGGCGCGCAGCGAGCTAGGAGCGCGCAGCCTAGAACTTGATGATTCCTATGGCTTGGCCTACAGGGCAGGTATAGATTGGAACCTAAGCGAAAAGTGGATGCTAAATGCGTCGATGTGGAAGATTAACATCGATACAGACGCCAGCTTCAACTCGGCTCTCGGCACAGTTAGTGCTGACGTAGACATAGACCCGTGGGTGTACATGGTCTCGTTAGGCTATCGCTTCTGAACCTCACGGCAAGTGAGACGTCGTATCTCTCAACAGTAAATAGAGAGGCTAGAACAACGAGGGTCTAGCCCCGAATCGCCTGCAGCAGAATCAATAGTCTATTCGAGAGAGAGGGGCTCCTTGCCGCCTTGCTTGCGCAGCCAATTTGCAGACTTATGTACTGGTTCTCGCGAAATCAACCACCGTTGAAACTTGTACTTCCCCGGGAAATCGATCAGCACCACGCCGATGAGGATTGTTAACAGCCCCTGCCCCGGTAACACCAGCAACGCAATTCCAAGCAGTACGATAGCAACACCGAGGAGGTTTTTAACCAATAGCACTACTATCCTGAGCGAGGGATGCGAGTCGCTCGAGACAAGCGATACACGCCGGGGTGAGGAAAAATAATCAGCGGGTATTCTAAGCAGAATCCACGGAATAATCGCCAAAGTCGCCAGAAAGCTAACTGCCGATACTATACCCAGTATCAGTAATAGGTTTTCATTCTCCTGAATAAACGACAACATAGCGCAACCCGACCCAGTGTATACAGCCGCACAACTGTACCACAATCAGCATTCAGTAAAGATAACCCCCTGCAGTCGGTTGTTGAAACTTAACTATTGGCCCATACTTAATGCCATGTCCCCATCCAACTTCCCAGTTGATGCTCTGAATTATATTACCCACAGGCGAATCTCTTATTTTCTGAAATTGGTCCTGACTCTGGGTATCGGACTGCTACTACTGCAGGCCCGCTATCAGGCTGCTATAGAAGTCACCATAATTCTATGCATCACCTTTCTTCCAGTGCTCCTAGGGCAGCGCTTCCAGGTAAAAATTCCCCATGAATTTGAATCTCTCGCGGTTGTCTTTGTGTATATGTCGCTGTTTCTGGGCGAAGTGCAGGGCTACTACGCCAGATTCTGGTGGTGGGATATTGTGTTACACACGGGCTCGGGGTTTCTCCTAGGTATCTTAGGCTTTCTGCTCGTCTATGTCCTGAATGAGAAAGAGGACGTTGAGCTAGATCTGCATCCAAAATTCATAGCGTTCTTCGCCTTCCTATTTGCTATGGGCATGGGTGCATTATGGGAGATATTTGAGTTCGCCATGGATCAGTTGTTTGGAATGAACATGCAGAAGACCGGTCTCAACGACACGATGTGGGACCTGATCGTCGACGGCATCGGCGCACTGTTCATTTCCGTTCTTGGCTGGGGATTTCTGAAGACGCGAGACCGCGATTCATTCTTGGAGAAATGGATTGACAGTTTTATTGAGAAGAATCCCCGACTGTTTCGCTCTAACAAGCGCTAATTTATCCTGCTGGCCTTCTAAACCCAACTCATTTCCCTATACTGTTCGTGGGATTCAACCAACTTTAATCAGCATTTACCGTATCTACATAGCTTTTCTGTACTATTCAATCCAATAAATCTAGCGCTAGAAGCGAGTTCTATCCTGTATTTTCCTATATGGTTTTATCAAACCATAGAATTAAAGTCATGCGACGCATAGCCTGTCAGCTAACGGGTCTGATGAAGTTTTCGAGACCCGAAGCAAAGTGACGCGTTTCTATTCGTCGATCCTGTAAATGATGTCTGGATTTCGTGTCGCTTAACATAAATCGTGTAGATAAGAAGAACACAGGAGCACTAGAATGAAGAAGAGAATTTTCGCAGTCTTAACCGTGTTGCTAATGGCAGGAAGCTTTTCCAGCCATGTGCTAGCACAACAATCCCAGTTGATTCAGGTGAATCAATTGATCCTCAAACCTAATGAGATTGAACGATTTCGTGCAATCCACCGCGAAAGCTTTATGCCAAGTGGAAGAGCTAGTGGACTCCCTTTTCGAGTTACGAGCTCTACTGTACTCGGCCCAAGCTTTCAGATTACTGTTGCCACGCCCATGACGAACGGTTTCGCAACACTGGACGGAAGCAGCCCCCTAAGTGGCAATTCGTTGGAGGCGCAGATGCAGCGCGAGGCTTGGAACTCGGCCGTAACATCTCGTAGAAGCTTCGTGGTTAGGTCGCGTCCCGACATGAGCATGCCTGCGGCGCCAAATGCCGATTACAGCGTAGTAGTTCGATTTCAGTTAAAGTCTGGCGTCGAACAGCAGTGGGTAGCTCTATGGCAGGAGACCATATTGCCAGCGTTGACCGCTTCTGGAGGGGTAGGCACGTCGGTATTCCAAACCGTGCAGGGCGGCAAGAATGGAGAGTTCTTCGCGCTTACTCCGCTCGCGAATATGGCAGCCCTGGATGGGCCCGGGCCGTTTAGCTCGCTAACGCCTGCGCAAGCTACTGCACTTAGTGCTCAAGTGAGTGAATTGCTGGAAGAGTATGAAACGAATATTACTCGAACAGATCACGAGCTCAGCTATGGCTTGCCAGGCCTGCAGCCTTAGCGATTCGATGGCATCCTGTTAAACCCTGGCGGTTGAAGAGCGTTATACGCAGCCTCTTCAACCGCCACAACCGCTACAACCGCTACAACCAATAGTCTTAGGTACAGCGAGATGCTATGGAAGGGGTCGCAAGAGAGGGGGAGCTAAGGCTTCTTAACGTCTTTGAGGAACAATCAGGGCCACAGGGAAAGCCTCCGGCCTATTCGATACTTGCCTTGCCACTCGAATTAGCAGTAGCCGCTAAACACGCAGGTGCCGCCTACGGTCCAATTAATCGGCGGAGTAACAGATTGCGCCGTAAGGGTATAAGTGACACCGTCTAGTATCGAGCCATCGTTCTTCCAAGTCAGGATTATTACGCCATCATGCACATGAATACCGTGAGTATTGGCATCTCGAGCCTGAAAATCTCTGACACCGAGAGTTCCCTCATTAATGTCAGTTACGGCGCTATATCGTTGCGCATTAGCGGCTACTACAATCGCGTTCTGAAAAAGACCCGCCGCTATCTCTGCTTCGGTAAACCTTGCGGACTCTGTGTAGAGCGCATAAGCAGGAAGCGCCACGCTGGCCAACACGCCTATTATCGCTACGACAATCAGCAACTCGATTAGGGTGAAACCTTTCTGGCAGGTCTTGGCTAGTGTATTCATCAGTTTAAGTTTTCCATTACCACGCGATGTGATCGGCTAGTGACATACAAGCCTGCCAGCCCAAACTGGCGGGGATTCGGATGCAGCACCGTAACCGTGTTTCCCTCGCGCCTAATAATATTGGGAATATTGGTTCCAGGGCAACTCATTGTGGTTTCGGGAATTTCCCCCTCCGAGAGCCTTATACCGATCGCCTGAAAGACCTCTCGACAAGCCTCCAAATTTACAATGCTCTGCTCCTGTGCAATCTGTTCATCAGGTTTCATCAGATCGGGATAGGCGTAGAGCCCCATGGAAACGAAGATCATCAAGACCGCCACGCCAATTCCACCTCGGACATACATGACATCTTGGCTTCTGCTCTTCTGCCTGGCCTCTTCCTCATCCATTCGGGATGTGGTGATCTTCGCCATCTCCATCGTGCGCGCGTCTTGATTGCGATCACGAGACTTCGCATAGGCTGCAGCCTCGACGGCCTTGGCGCACTTCTCACAGAACTCACCTGCGTCCAGATACTGTGTGCAGATGCCACACAAGTCATCACCACACGTATTGCAGGTCGCCGATGCTCTTGCGTTTGGGTGGTTTACACAGCCCACGAAAATTGTCCTAGATTAATCTGTAGATTAGCGGAATATAGCAGGAAAACTCTTCAAATTAACCATTGTTATAGTCGAAATTTACGTGTGGCTCGACGAGCGTCCCATCTGAATTCCCAGCGGCCATTCCGACATTCAACCCAGACCGCCCTAGTGAGTCGTCTCGCTGAATGCAGTGACGCCGCCCTTGGCAAATACCTGCTCAATATCTATAGAGTCGAAGCGGTAGTTTGAGCCGCAGAACTCACAACCCACTGATATCTCTCCTTCCTGCTCGAGTATCTCATCTATCTCGGGCCTCCCTAGAGAGAGCAGCATGCCAGCCGTGCGCTCTCGCGAACAGCTGCAGGAGAACTTGACGGGGTGTGGCTCGAAGAGCCTCAGTGTCTCCTCATGAAACAGCCGGTGCAGCAGTTCATCCAAGGGCAGACCCTGCAATTCTTCCCTCTTGGCGGTTGAGGCAAGATGTACCACCCGATCCCAGGCATCGTCGTCTTTCAATTTGCCGGGCAACTTCTGAACTAACATGCCACTAGCGTTGTGATCATCGCAGGCTAACCAGAACTGCGTGGGCAGCTGTTCTGATGTGGCGAAGTAGTACTCCAGCGCCTCCGACAGACTGAAACCCTTCAGCGGCGCTATCCCCTGATGGGGTTCGGCGCCCTCCGTCTTGATGGTGATCACCAGATACTCACTGCCGAATAGCTGCTGAAGGTCCATCTCACTCCCTATCTCGCCCTCTTGACGAGCCGTACCTCTAATCTCGTGCTTCGAATTTGCTTCCACTACGAGGAGTTCCAGCGGCCCGGCCCCGCGTATCTGGAGAGTGATGCTGCCCTCAATCTTTAGTGTGTCCACCAAGAGCGCGACCACTACTAAGGCCTCCCCCAGCAGGCTTAGTCCCCTACCCTCAAGGCCGCCCTGCTGGGCAATCTCCTTCCAGGACTCATCGAGCGAGACGTGGTGCCCACGGATAGGGTGTTCATCAAAAAGGAAGCGTTGGCTCTGGTCGGGCTTTTTCAT
>CAYGRR010000074.1:0-13110 GCA_964352295.1 uncultured Pseudohongiella sp.
GCAACGGTAATCATGCTGCGATCACGCGGTGATAGTTCTTCACGCTTCCAGGTCTCGGCATAGACAAGCTGGTTTAGCATGTCGCGCAAGTAGGGCGTCTGCGGGTAGGAGCCGGGGAATTCCTCTTCAGGGTCGATTGGCGGCTGTCGCGATGAGGCGCCTGGCGGTGAGGTGGGCAGGCCGCGCTCGGCGAACACCTCCCCTGCAACGCGTGCGGCATTCACGCCGGTTGGGAAGCCGGAGTACCACAGCACGTGGGCAATAATCTCGGAGATCTCGGTCTGCGTGACGCCGTTGTCCAGCGCCCTGCCCATGTGCAGGCGTAGCTCGTTCGTGGCGTACAGTGCCTGAGTCACGGCGACTGTAATCATGCTGCGGTCCCGCGCCGAGAGGTCGGGGCGTTCCCAGATATCACCGTAGAGATAGCTGTCGCGTATCGCCCCCAGATAGGGGGCTGCATCATAGGTGCCGACTGGCGCCGCAGGCTGCTGAGCCGAAACTACCGGCAACAGCAGAAGCAGCGTGAGCACGCCGAGGCATTTATGATAGAGAGAGTTGCTAGGGTTTAATCTGAGGCCAGTCATCGTGTATCCATCCCATTGTTATTATTAAACTGCGAAGGCTTGTGGTATTGCTGCGATTGCAGGTGCTGCAACTAGGCTACCCTATACCCGAAGGCAAGCCAACTAGCGATAAATCTCCTTAGACACTAAATTAGCAGTTTACAGGCGCTCTGCTTCTTGGGATTGTTGGGTTAGAATGGCTCTCATGAAAACACTACAGCTAATCGCTCTATCGATCCTCGTTTGTGCCTGCACTAGCAATCGTCCTGTCTTCGCCAATATGAGTGAGGTGGAGCTCGCCGCCTACAATCGCGGGCTTCCCGTAGAGGAACAGGTCTATTGTGTAGTAGAGGCAACTACGTCGACGTTCATCCGTAAGCGCATCTGTCACACCTATCAGGACTGGATCCTACAGAATGAACGGGCCGCAATGGCTATCGATGTATTGAATTCCCCGCCGGGTGGGGGCCTGCCCAGTACAATCCGAGATGGCCCAGGTGGTTAAAGCCAATCCTGATACCAGACTAAAAAAATAGAATGATGAATCCTTCGGTTCGTCCGGTCTAATGCGCCTGCAAAAAAACACTATGAGCCAGACCGATATAGCCCCGAATTTTGTAGGCGCTCGCAAGGGCGCGACAGGTACGCTAGCTGACCTGAAGGCTAACCCGCCAACTCCCAAGGCGTGGCTCGGGGCCGCGCTGGTGCAGGCGGCAATCGAGCGCCTCAAGACAAATCGGGCTGTGCATTCCCGGCTGCCTTTGGATTCGATAATCCATAAGCATCTCTTCGATGCCAGCAAAGAACGTTACCGTATCGTCTGGTCCAAGAACATGATCACCGCTGCGGGGGTGTCGAAGATCAAGAGGAAGGGCGTTGATGCGGAGTTCGTTCTCCATCTAAGGGATGGCGAAGAGGAGCGCAATGACAGGCCGCGCTGGATGCGTCAGGTGCTAGAGAGCTTGCATGCAAAGGGCGGCAGGGCAAAAGATTCGGTGGAAGATTTTCTCTATCTCACTCTGGTACACGAGGCGAGTGAGATTCATCAACGCAAGCAAGCAGAGACCTTGCTCCCCTCCATAAAAGCTGAAATAAGAGCAGAGATAGAGGAGGCCAAGGCCTACTTCTCTTTGCCGCTGGAGAGAAGGAAGGCAGTACGGCAGCTGTATAACGTATTGGATGAGACTGTAGTACGCCCCGTAAAAAGTTTTAGCGCTGAGCTCGATCTCTTCGAGAGTATCGGTGAAGAAAGTCTAGGAACGATAGCGGGCCTGCTAGCGCTGATCGAGTTTGTACTAGCGGCGCCTGACTACGCGAAAGAGTCTAGCTACTATCCCGATGAAAGAACCCGATTGCAGCTGGCGCGGAGTTTGTTCGTCGACGTGCTTCACGATTTCGCGAGCTCCAGCAAGACGGACAAATGGGTGAGGGAGGTTGAAGACTCCGATCCCTTCGCTGGTAAGCCGGTCAAGTTTGTCTACACAGAAAATTCCAAGGCCCTCAGCCAGAAGGCACAAGAGAGCCTAGTCGCGTTTGCGAGGATTATCGAAACGCTGAGGGAAGAAGGCGACGACCCCACCGTCTTGCCAAGCAGGAGTAAGAAGAAGCAGGCCGTCGACAGCTTCAACGAGAAGATCGCTCAGCTGGACCCGATAAAGGCCAAACTAGCATTGAACGAGGTGTTGAGCGTGCCTTCACAACTAAGGGATGCGCTCGAGGACAATAGCCTCAATCGACATTTCTCCTACATGGACAAGTATGGCATCTACCATTCTCTCAACCTGTCACGCCTCGATCTCCGCGGACTGAATCTGCATTCAGGCGACGATAGGCGATCTGAGAACGACCATGCCCGCGAGACAAACAAGCACAAGGATGAGCGCGCCGACCTGAGGGGTGCCTACCTCTACGGTAGCGACCTATCCGCAGGCGCCAATTTTAGCGCGGCGCAGATGGATTTTGTGATCGCCTCCTATGCAGACCTTAGCGAAGTTGTGTTCACTCGAACGAAGGCGATAGGAATGATCTTCTACGGGGCGAACGCCAATGAGGCGCAGTTCGAACGTGCGAAGATGACCGCAGCCGATGCCAGGGGCATGAGCGCTAGTTTCGCTCGTATTCAGATGAAGGAAACCGATATCAACGGAATGAAGATCTGGCAATCGGATGTGCCAAGTTGGCAGCGAGCCTACGTGGATATTTTTCAGCAGAAAGTGACAGCAAAAATTGAAGAGACTGACCGTGGCGATCGCGATTCATTGAAGGCCGAGCTCGATTTTCTGGATGACTCGTTTCTGGATGAGCTTGAGGTCATAGAAGTGACGGAGAGTTTCCAGACCGAGCAAACCTGGATCGAACTCAGAGAAGTGGACGGCCAGTTTGAATTCTTAAAGGGTAGAGGCATCGTGTTCTATTCCAAAGATGAAATCTTAGAGTACAGCGACGATGAGTTAGCCTAGTAATGTTCAGGCAGCGGAGAGCAGTCTCTCCTTCTCACCTCAAGGCCAAGAGGAATACTACTGCGCTACCGACAACTTGAAGTCGCCGGCTTATCGAGGATTACTGCCGGAAGACTTGCTCCTAATCTAACTCTCTTTGCTGTGCAGTTCTTCTTGCTTCAAGAACGAGTTTCAGGCGATCTGGATAGTTTGTGATAATGCCATCTACCCCTAGATTCACAAAATACTCGAGAGTGCCTACATCGTCCACAGTCCAGGGGATGATCTTCATGCCCAAGGCATGCGCCTGGCTCACCATCTCACTCGTCGCAAACACTGTGTAGTCGGCATCCGTTATGCGGCCATCCTGGGGCAGGCCATGAACCGGAGAGATGGCATCGGCGCCGAACGAGGCGGCTGCTGCTGGCAGATTGCATTGGAAGTCGTCCATGTCTATGCCCCCCGTCCAGGGAGAGGCGCCCTGCCTATTGCATTGCAGGAATGACTGCGCGTTGGAGAGCGCGATTATCGGAAGGCTGGGCTCAAGCTGACGCACCAACATCAAGGCGCCCCAGTCGAAGCTCTGAATCGTCACCCGCTCTAGCATATTCGCTTTGCGAATCTCCGCTAAGACTGCACGTACGAA
The DNA here is from genome assembly GCA_964352295.1 of uncultured Pseudohongiella sp. Lineage (GTDB taxonomy): Bacteria > Pseudomonadota > Gammaproteobacteria > Pseudomonadales > Pseudohongiellaceae > UBA9145. The sequence goes on from CAYGRR010000074.1 coordinate 3,648, forward strand.
GGGTTCGCGCGCGATGGTTTCCTCTGGCGCTCCTGCCTCTATCTTCGTCTCGATATTCAGCATTAGCGAGTTTGCCTGTAGGCGAGATACTAGTTCGAAGACATCGCTTAACAACACGAGACGTGCGCCTGGAACAGTTTGCTGATTCCCGTGCGCCGCTGCGGGCTGCGAGCCGCAATCCAGCGTCCTTATCTGCGCTAGCGAGAGCGACTTGATGTATTTGCCGACATAGGGGAATTCCGGGTCATCGGCAAATGCTGGCGCGGTATCCTGGCAGCGATGGGGCAGTAGCTGGCGATCGTGAGTCACGATCACATAGCCATCCGCGCTGACCTGTGTATCTAACTCCAGTGTATCGACGCCAAGCTCAATGGCGTTGGCGAAGGCTTCTAGAGTGTTCTCGGTAATCAGACCCATGCCGCCGCGATGCGCTTGTATGTCGAGAGATTGCGCTTCGGCAGTCAGACAGAGGCTGCCGAGTATGCCCAGGGAAGAGCATCTAATGAATTTTCGCATGAGATGAATCAGCTCTAGTGTTTTAATGAACGCCGAAACGCGCAGCGTGCAATTCTACTTTCTTTCCGGCGGGATAGAGTACGTGCCGACGGAGTGCGCGACGGGTCTATCATCGCCATCGGAGTAAATCGTCACTTCTCCCACCGCCAGTACCTTCCCGAGCTTTAGAATTCTGCAGACGCCGAGGATATCTGTACCAGCAACGGGCTTGCGCAGGAAGTTGATGTTCAGGCTAGTCGTTACAGCCAAGGCAACAAGGCCGATCTCCCTTAGAATTGCCACATAGATGGCACAGTCTGCCAGGCTCATCATGGTCGGGCCAGATACGGTTCCGCCAGGACGCAGGTCCGCTTCGCTAACTGAGCGTCTGATCGTTATCGAGTCCTCGTCAAAGGATTCCAGCAGGAAATTCGCCTGAGGAAATTCCTGCGCGATGAATTCTTCCATCTCTGCCTTGTCTACTTTTGCCACTTGCCACCTTTGCGTATTCGACTTTGTTGTACTCAGCATAGTGCGTATCGCTCAAGACTGAGAGTGTTACATGAAATACTAAGCGCCCATTACATCCAGAAGATTATTCAGTGCATTCAGGCTGGATATCACCGCGCCCTCTTGCCAACCCTGCAGGTAGGTAAGGTGATCGCCCGCGAACATGAAAGGCCCGTCGGGAGCCTGCAGCAGCGTAGAGGGCGTCGAGGTGCTCCAGCCACCCAAAGTGTAAGGGACCTTCGACCAAGCGATGGAAATGCCCGAGTGCAGGTTCTGTCGATACTGTGGATGTATCTTCTCGCCGCCAGCCAGAGCGAATTCTATGCGTGCATTGATGTTCAGGTTTTGAAAGTTTGTGGCGTGGGTACCGCCGAACAAGTAAGAGCCAACTATCACTCCCTGCTGCTGAGCGAAGCCGCCCGAGGGATACCAGATCTGCTTAATCTGTGGATCGGTCCAGCTAATACCGCCATAGATGTCATCTTCGATTTCCCAGAAGCGCGGCGACTGAAAGGCAATCTTGGTGGGGTTCGCATACTGTACCTGTGCGATCGCGCTTTTCACCGCACTACTAAAGTCATTGGGTATGGAGCGCAACACGCTTGGCGGGATGGCGACGATTGCATAGTCTACTTCGAGTGCGCCCTCCTGACCTTGAGCGCGGCCCTCGATGCGGACGCGGTTGCCAGCTCTTCGAATAGCCGAGACCTCGACGCTGTAGTAGGCACTCTCGGCCACTTGTGCGGCGAAGGCGTCGGAGATCTTGTCCATGCCCCCAACTGGCTGCATCATGGTTGCAGACTGATTCAGGCTCTCGGTGAAATTCGCCGCAAAGGGCACGTCGTTGCTGTGGAGAAAGTCGGCGAGGCTGAGCGGCTGTTTGGGAATCTCGGCGCTGAGCCCGCCGCTGCCTGCTGCTAAGCCAGCGCGAGTCGAACCGGTAAAATGCCCGCTCTGGCTGAGATCGCCGAAATCACGCAGCATATCAAGCACCGCGTTCTGCTCGCCCACGCTAATCTCGGCATTGAGCGAGCCCGAGAAAATCGCCTTCGCCAGCAACTCGGTGATGTTGCCGCGTATTGCAGTGATCACCTCGCGCGCCCGCTTTGGCTGTCCGCCGAAGGCATCCGAGCTGTGAATGAACGCGCCGCGATTATCATTCACTAAGGCCTGCAGCGGAACGCCCAACTCACGACAGTAGCTAAGCAGATTGCTATGGGTTTGGGAGATTCGCGCAGGACCGGCGTTAAAGTACAGCTCGTCGTCGCTGTCGAAGCCGCATACCTGTTGCGAGTCAGTCTCTTTAACCACCGAGCCAGATCGGACGGTGTGGCTGCGTCCCCCTGGCCTGTCCCTCGCCTCTATAAGGTAGTAGGGGAAGCCGGCCTTCTTTAATTCATACGCTACGCATAGGCCTGAAATGCCCGCGCCCAAGATGGCTACAGTGGGTTTAGCTACACCGCCCAGCTGACTGGACCTTGCATCCCACTGCAGGCGAGCCTCTCCCGCGCGCGCTTCTCCGCTCAGTAGCAGGCCCATGCCGACCATGGCCTGATAAACCGCTGCTACGCCTCCCAATTCGCCTACTCGGTGCAGGAACTCGCGGCGGCTTAGGTTTGTGTTGTCTTCATTCATGGCTGAATCTGCTAGAAACTAACTCGATTATTGATTCACTGAATAGGGCGCCAAGGTTTTCAGTGCTGCCATAGTAACGTATTTGTGCATTGGGAATAACTGGCGCGTCACTTTCATTCTAAAGTGTCACAACTGCCGCCACCCGTTGAACAATCTGTGGCGCCCAAGCCCGCACGATTGAATCTGTTAAGTGCATGCTGTCCCGATAGATAGCAACTCCGTCGTCATTGATCGCGTCGCAACTATCCGCTGGGCAAACCAAGGCATTAAGGTCCAATAGATGCACGTTAGAAAACCTATTTGCTGCAGCTTGTAAAAGTGCAGTAACTGGACTAACAAGAGATGCCTGACCTTCAGAGCGACATTTACCCGGTGTCAGCGGCTCGTCAGAATTTACCAAGCGGCTGAGGCAGCCTGGTCCATCGAATCCTAGGCCCGGAGTTCCCGGAAGAAGAAGCACCTGGTCTGAGAGCTGGCTCAAACTTTGTAATATCCTAGCGCTGCCCTCGATCCACTGCTCGTCGGTGTAGTCGTAGGTTGACGCACTGCCTAACATCACTACATCGGGGCTAAGTGAGGCGAGCTGGGCTATTACTTCATTTCTCCATTGTTCACAGATCTCGAATATTGCACCGATGCCCGAATAGAAGATTTCTTCATCCACCATTGGGCAGGCAGATTTGGTGTACACGATGACTTGCCACTGCGGTGCGGGGAAGACCTCCGGTATTGCCGAAGCCCATTGCACGCCAATGCTGTCGCCGAGCAATACAGCAGTTCGTTCCGCGCCACTCTCGCCGCTTATTCGACAGGGTGTGACTTCGGCGCTCTCGTACCATGTGTCGCATGACATTCTGTAGATATCAGAATCATCTGCTCGCCAAATATAGCTAACATCTACCTTGACGTTGGCCAGTCTGTTTTTGTGCACGCCATGGTAGGCGACGAACACGGTTTGTGAGATTAGCAGGACGCTTACCAATAGGGTGAATACAGGCTGGCCATGGCTCCAGCGTCCCTTCCAGAAGGGGCGCTCTATGGCGCAATAGCTAAGGTGGGCGGCGATGAGACAGATCAGAAGTAGGCCGAGCAATGCCAGGGTATTGTTCTCTAGGCCTAGCGAGAATCCTATGGTGAGTACAGGCCAATGCCATAGATAGAGAGAGTAGGAGCGATCTCCCAGCCAAACGAGAGCTCTGTTCTCTAAAAGCTTAGGTGTAGATCCGAAGTGTGCAGAGGCAATTACCAGCGCCGCTCCTAGGGATGGGAACAGCGCATAGAATCCAGGGTAAGCCAGATTGGCGTCCAGCACTAGCGCGCTTCCTACGATCATTGCTAGCCCGAGGAATAAAGCGCTATAGAACTTCGCGCGTTGGTCAATTTTCTGTTGAAGAGAAGAATGGCTGTTCCAGTTAAAAAGAAGGAAGAATGTCAGCGCGCCTAGGGAGAACTGCCAGATCCGAGCAGGCATTAAGTAGAAGGCCCGCAAGGTGCTGCTGCCTGACCAATAGAGAGACAGCGCCAGAGAGCAAAGAAGGGCGGCGACCAATGCAATGACTATGCGTCGCTGACGCTGATCGGTTGATGGGCTGGCTCCTCCGTAAGCTACTGGACCGAGGCTTCTATACAGGGCGAAGAGGAATAGTGGCCATAGCAGGTAGAATTGTTCTTCTACGCCCAAGGACCAGGTATGTAGAAACAGATCCCTGCTTGCTAGCTCATCGAAATAGTCTGTAGTCTGAAATAGGAAGTGAAAGTTGCTCGTCCACGTTGCGGCATAGGGCAGGGAGGCGAGTTGCTCATAGGACTCCGAAGGAGAGAGTAGCGAGATCGCAGCGATGCTAGACGCCAGCAACACGAACAATAGTGCCGGCAATAATCGCTTTATCCTGCGCGCATAGAAGCGTGCGAAGCGAATGTGATTGTCACGCTTGAGCTCGGTATAGAGAATTTGTGTTATCAAGAATCCCGACAACACAAAGAATACATCTACGCCGACGAAGCCGCCGGCAAACGCATCTATTCTCGCGTGCGCAAGAATGACTAGAATCACGGCTATCGCCCTGAGCCCCTGTAAGTCTTTTCTGAATGTCGTCGCGGGTTCCATCGAATCGATTAGCCTGTTGTCTCGAATGCGTCAGTGTGCAGACCAACTGGTTTGCCGTGACTCTGCAATGGTTATCAGGACTCCCTTCCCATACCCGCTATTCTAGCCGTCGAAACTATTAGGGTAGAGTGATGTACCACTCGATAATAGGCACCGTTAGTTCGAGCCGGTTTATATCTCGGTTGAAGGCGGTGCAGGTGATAGAGAAAACTTTGTCATTGTCGGCGGAGGTCAAAGATGGCTTGATTCGATACTGTGTGTTATCGCCTACGCTGCCGATCTCCTCGAGTAATTGCTGGGGGTCATAGAATGCGCATTTGATCTCCAAGTTACCCGCTTCGGACACGGTTATGCCCTCAAACATAAAACGCAGGGCTTCATTGATCTGCACATCATCGTAAACGAATTCTCTTGGGTAGTTGGCAATGCCGGCGCGGGCGAAAAAATTATTGCCTTCATAGAAGGGGCGTATGTAGAGACGGTCCTCGGCCGATAGCACCGCAAAATCGATTGGTCCATCGGGGTTAATGGTGGCCTGCATTTCAATGGTATAGAAACGATTTGAGTTTTCTGCTGCGGTGCTATCTGATACGGCAGATTCAGTTGTATAGGTAGCGAGGTTGCCATCGACCGATAAGGTATCCAGGCAGCTCTCAGGGATCGTGTCATAGGCTTGAAAGGGTTCAACCAGACGCAGTGCATCACCTACCAACAGTAGGTTCAATCCGAATGCGGGAGCATAGCCAGGAATTGGTGAGCCTGTTCCATCCTTCAGAACCGCACAGGGAATGCGCAACGTGGACGCCGCGATGTCGAAAGTTGTACGAGCCAAGCCGCTGAAAATATCAGATTGGGCGTAGGTGGAGGGGGTTGAGAGTGCCGCTAAAGAAACGGCGAGCAATCCAATGGAGCGATACATAATACTATTCTTTCCGAGCTGATAGAGGCTAGCGGTCTAGTATAAGGCGCAAGCTGTTCGATAGGAACACTCTGCCAGCTTCTACGCAGACCCGAACCAGCGATCGCCTACCTTCCTGGTGATGATGTTGATTATGCCGCCCAAGGTGTGCGCGCCATAGAGAGTATTGGTCGGTGGGTCTTCGGAAATGGCAGTAACTGTATAGAAAGGCTAAGTGGGGTTTTCGCGGATCTAGAGAAGTAACTCGTCAATACCGTTTCCGGAGTTAACTGGATACTACTCATAGCGAAGCAGGGGCAGAGGTGGTCAACAATGTGCAAGCCGCGTTTGTGCTTGCACATTGTCTGTGGTTTTAACGTTTAGGGATTAACGGTTACAGGAAAGTAAGCGTTGGACCAGCAACAAACGTTATCGAATTGGCTATCGGGCGCCTCGAAATTGTCCACCCTCAAACGCATCACGTATTCCCCAGGCTCTTTGAAAGTCACCTGCGTAGAAACCTCGGACCATTCGTTGATGTTTGGATCGCCAGTGTAATTATCTGCGCGCTCACGCCCAGTAATCTCTGCGGTCTCTATTTCCGGCTTGGCAGGGCCCTGGTGCATGACCCAAAAGGTGCCTAGGGGGACATACAAGCGGTCATTGCCGGCATAGAGATCCCGTACTCCTCGGTCCTGCATAAGTGCTGAAAGGGTGACTGGCTGGCCCACTTTGGTAATCTGAGGCTCTGCCTGAATGCCCACGGGATCTACAGATTCCGGTCCATCCATGCTGAATCGAATGGCTGGCTTCAGGGAGCCAGAGGCCATTTCGGCGGCACTCATCTCGTAGGCAGGCGACACTGCGCGGCCCGGTACAGACCAAGTCTTACCGTTCGAATTCAGCGTCCAGACAACTTCAGTGCCTGCCATGTCCGCCGGTACGTTTACTGCAAAGGCGCCTCGTTCCTGCATGCCCACAAATCCGCGTCTGCTGTAAACGGGGAAGTGAGTGGGTTGGGCACCTTGGAATATTTCGGGTTCTAACTTGTTGTTTGGCCCCAGTGGAATATCCAAGACAGTCGTTCTGTTTAGGTTGGCGAAGCCAAAGATCATGGTTACTGATCTGTCTTCGTTCATGATCCAGCCATTAAACATGGGGGCCACTTCCTCGCCAGTCATGCCGCGAGTCGCTAGGGGATAGTCCTGTAGCGGTCGGGGCAACTGAGCGTGAAGTGGGGCTGCAAGCAGCCCCATCAGAATTGGCAACAATAGTTTGGAGGTTTTAAACGAGCTCATCAATCCGATCCACCCGTGCCGGCAACGCTGCTATTGTCTCGCTCTTCGCGTTCAGCAAGAAGCTTCTCATACGCTTCCTCATCGAGATGGGAAATAGCGATCCAGGCATGACCCATCTCGTCGGTGGTGCGCTGACCTGCACCAACCCACTGATCGGGGTCTGGATTCATAGGGTTGTTTGCAGTGTTGTCGTACCACCCGGTTAGGATAATCGTAGCGCCTGCAGGAATAAGTGGTTGGTAGCCTTCCTCATAGGTGTGGCTATGGTTCCACGCAGATGTCCAATTGGAAGTCTGGCTTATCGTTTCCTTTCTTCCTGTTTCCGGGTAAAACACTTCTATCGCCATTGCTACGCCCCGCAGATGCATGTGAGGCTGCCAGCTGTCGATGCGAACCGGATGGTCGAAAGACCTGAATCCCTGCGTCATAAGAGTGCCATGGGGAGGGATCATATAGTCGCCACCGCCGCCACTCAGGAAATAGGCGCTCAAGTTTTGACGGTAGCTTTCCTCTTCGTTAAATTCGTCTTCTTCATCGAAGTACCAGATGCCTATAGTCACTTGATCATTAGGCACTGCATTGCCGTCAGGAAAATAGTGGATCTCCCACTCAACCATTGAATTGGCTGGTATCCGTCGGCATGCGCCTTCGGGTACTTTTTCTCCGAGTTTGCCGATTGCAAATTCGGAAAGGCGGTCGCCGTCCACCCAGTTGCCATCTTCATCCAAAACTTTGAAGTGCGAATTGGCATGGTGAGTTGAGCCGATGGCTGCTGCGGACGGGCGAGTCTCGACTGCCTTAATGCAGCGGCTTTCGTCTATGCCGGAATCAACAATTGGCTTCCACCACAGATCCTGGCCCTCGGCGGGAACATCCCAGGCTGTAGATTTAATGGTGTGATCGGGCTGGCCGAGTTCTTCGGCGAAGCGCCAGTCGTCCATATCAGGGTATTGCTTAGGTGGCGGCAAATCTTCCGGATTGCCGAAGGGCGAGCCTGCGTTGACCCAGGCTACGACGGTGTCGATGTCCTCTTGCGACATGCGCCAGTCATTCTTGAGGTGCTGTATGCCGACATCAGTATCGTACTGATAGGGGGGCATTTCGCGTGCCGCAACCCGAAGCTGAATAAGTGGTGCCCAAGGTCGTACCTCTTCATAGCTGGTGAAGGACATGGGTCCTATCTGCCCAGGCTGGTGGCATATCTGGCAATTCTCTTGAATTATGCGGGACACCTCCTTGGCATAGGTTGGGTGTGAATCGGCTTCCTGAGCACTGCTTAGTGCTGGAAACAATGCTAAGACTAGAAATGCACTTAGGGCTTTTATATACGCCATTTTTCCAAATCCTCTTGTGGGCCATGGTTTTTTAAGACGCCAAATGTGGTGTCTTAAAAGGAACTCTATGAGTATCAATTACAACTGCTTATAGTGCTCAGTTGAGCCGCGATCTGCAAGTGAATAAGTGTTACGAATTGTCTAGCAGATGCAAAATTCTAGCGGTTTTCTAAGCCACTTCTAAGCCGTAAGCTATTGAAATTACAGCATTCAGCAGAATCCGCACCCAAATAGGGCGGCCAAGTGAGGTATCAACAGAGGCAGTAGACCAAAGGGGAGATCAAAGGGGTAAAAGTAATTTGATTGGATTGAGCTACTGCGGCGAAGGCTGTGAACCAATACTGATGTGGGGATTCTCCGATTGCTCCCGTGACCAGTTCCGGTCCGGCCGATTCAGTCCACCCCGGGCGGGGCCTCCGACATTGTAGATGCCGCCGCGGAGCACGTAGTAGAGATAGTCTTTTTCGTCGCTGAGATTATCACTCTTGTCGGTGTAATTCTTAACGGCCAGTTCGATTTCCTGCCAGCGGTCTTCAACTTCAGGGTGTGCGAGAATGTCGCCGATGACTACTTTCAACAGCTCTAGATTGTCGATGATATAGGCAGCATCGGGATGTAACTCAAAGAAAGCAGGAGCGATAACCGGGCTGGTAGGAATGTCGCTAGGCAGTGAAACCAGGCTGCCATGCAGCCGTATTAACTTTTCCTCGTAAAGCTCCAGCAAGTGAGCGATCTTCTGATTGCGTGATGCTAAATCCGGCTCCGAGACCACCAGTTCCAGCATGCCAATCTTCAGCCATTGCGATGCCCAGGTCAGACCGCTGAATTGCGGAAAGCCGGCCTTGTAGGCGTAGGCCCAGGGGTGGTCGGATAACAATTCATCGGATTTCGGCCTGGAGGCGATGGAGTGCAGGTCATCCTGCAAATAGTTTTCTACCGCAAGGGCTACTGCCGCTTTTTTATCCTCGAATGCGGGACTAATGTAAATTTCGATGAGTAACTCGACAAATTGTCGCCCCTTTTGCAGGGTCTCTACCGCTAGTGGAGGCAGATTGCCGACATCCGACAAGGTGGCACTTACCCGATCGGCGCTATGGTCTTCCCCGATCAGTCTCAACAGGCCAGGAATTGCCCGGCTTTCAAACACGCGGTGTGGTCCCAGCATGGCCGAATGATCACCGGCAGA
>CAYGRR010000075.1:0-12314 GCA_964352295.1 uncultured Pseudohongiella sp.
ACCGCCCTGGGCCTGCTGTTAATTTCACTGAACTCGCTAGCGGCTGCACAGGAAGCAGACTACAGCCCTCCTCGACTGGATTTCGGTGCGCCCGACCTGCAGGGCATTTGGTCCTATGAGACTCGCACCGGCCTGCAGCGGCCAGAGCAGTACGAAGGAGTTGGGCTGGAGATCGATGAGGCCACCATGCTGAGCACGCTGGAACCGACAGATCAGATTCTCGATGACTATCAGAATTTTGGCACCAACAGACGGGACGATGACACGAACGTAGGCGGATACGACCCCGCCTATTTTAGCATCGGCGACACGCTGGCACTTATCGACGGCAAGTATCGAACATCCATCATCGTAGATCCTGTCGATGGCAAGATACCCTTCAAGGAACAAGCCTCAGCGACAAGGCGACAGCTCGCGAAAACCGTCTACGAATTTCCACCATCATTAGGTCGCAGCGACGGCCCCGAAGGGCGCGCGTTATCGGATCGCTGCCTCAAGGCATTCTCATCTAGCACGCCTTTCCTGAGTAGCGTGTATAACAATAATATGCAGATCGTGCAGAGCCCGGAGCATGTCGTGTTGGTGGTTGAGATGGTGCACGATGCGCGCATCGTCAAGATCGACCAGGAGCACAGCGACCTACCCTATAACAAGTGGTTGGGCGATTCGATCGGTTACTACGAAGACGACACTCTGGTGGTTGTCACGAAGAATTTCAATCATTGGGAGATTGCCAACGGCTTCGGCGTCAGCCCGTCCGTTAACACTGTAGTCACCGAACGCTTTCGCCGCGTCGCCGACGATCAGGTGCTCTACTCTTTCACTATCGAAGATCCAGATCTCTACACTCAGCCCTGGACGGGCGAGATGCCCATGCGCCCCTCCGAAGGCATGTATGAATATTCCTGCCACGAAGGCAATCATGCCCTACCCGGCATACTCGCCGGCGAGCGCCGACTGGAACGGGATGCTCAAAACAACTGAGCTACAAATTGACAGGCGTAAGAAAAGTTTACTGCGCGAGGCACTACCCTTAGATCAGTCAGATTCGGCAGCGGCAGCCTAAATAACCGCAGCCTCGAGCAAGCTTAGCGAGCCAGCTCCAACATCGAGTCGTGCTCGCACACCCAGCGGCACGACCGTCTTATCCTCGATATGCCCTATCATCGCGCCGCGCAGCGTAGGAATACCCAGAGGCTCGAAGCGATCGCGCAGCACCTGCTCCATGCTGAAGGTATTGCTGTCATAGTCGTCATCGCTAAACTTTCCTAACACCACACCCGCGAGTTGCTCCAACTTACCGGCCATCCACAGATGCGTGAGCATGCGATCCACGCTGTAGGGCGGCTCGTCGACGTCTTCCAGAAACAGAATGGCGCCCTCGAATTCGGGCTCGTAAGGTGTGCCTAGCAGAGTCACTACCAGCGACAGATTGCCACCAATCAGAGGGCCCTCGGCCACGCCGGGCACGATACTTGTTAGACGATTCTGACGCTCCACTACTCCGGGCCGAGTTTCGAATGGAGGTGGCTCGCCGATGCGAGTGTTTGCGCTCGGCTCCACTAACACCCTGGAATATTGTCCGTAGGTATAGTCGGAAAAATTACCGCCGGCTATGGGACCGTGAAAGGTGACCAATCCCGTCTTCAGGTAGATCGCATTCAGGATAGCCGTGATGTCGCTATAGCCTAAAATTACTTTCGGGTTTGCGGCAATGACATCGTAGTCGAGGTAGCGCAGCAGCCTGCCCGAACCATAACCACCCCTCACGCAAAAAATCGCATCGACCTCTGTGTCGGCAAACATCGCGTTAAGATCGTCCGCTCGTTGCCGGTCGCTCCCTGCCAGGTACTGAGTGCGGCTAAAGAGATTCGCGGATGGCTTCGCGACAAAGCCGAGTGAGCGCACCAGATCCATGGCCGCATGCAAATCCTGATCCTCGGGTACGTTGCTGGCGGGCGTCACCAGCCCGACAGTCATTCCTGGGCGCAGTCGTTTCGGCTTTACCAAAGTGCTATTCGCTGCCGCGTTAGCCAAACCCGGTAACGCCGAAGCTCCAATAGCCAATGATCCACAGGCCGCCATCAATTCGCGTCGAGTCAGTGTCATAGATGCTGCCTATACCCTTGAAGAAATGTAAATTACTGTGCTGGCTTGAATGCCAATAACACATTCCCCGCCACCTGACTGAAGGAGCCGTAGCCGGAACCCACAAACACCATGCCCGAACCCGCGGCGATGGAGTGGCTGTCTATCGAACCACCATAGCCCTCCACGCCGTTGACAGTCTCGAAGTCTGCCGCCGTGTCGAATTCGAAGATCAGCTCGCCGGTGTCCGAGTTGAATATAAACAGACGCCCGTCTAACCCTCCGGTGATGACCGCTCCATCCACAGACAGAGGCGTTGCTGAGAATCCATAGAGCGACTCGCAGCGCCGCAGTCGATCGCTTCGCTCATCGCCGCAGCTCGGTTCTACCTCAAAAGACCAGCTAGGCTCGCCGGTGCCCAGGAAGTAGGTGTAGAGGCCGGGCTGAGTGTTCTGACTCATTGTGCCGGGGTCGTTGATGGTCATGAAGGCGCGCTCGGAATCGGTAGCGATGCCCCAATGATTGCCGCCCAGTGCCGTGCCTTCGCCCACGGTCTGATTCCACACCACGGCGCCGCTGTCTGGGTCCAGGGCCCAAATGTCGCCCGATTTCTGACCGGCAACCAACAGGTCTCGACCATCCGCCTCAACCAGTATCGCAGGGCCACCGAAGTCGTAGTCAACGGAATTGGTGTCGGCCAGCACGATACAGTTAGGGCCGGCGGCAGAGCAGGCAAAGTTCCACATATCGTTTGCTAGGGCCTGAAAGACCCAGACCTCTTCACCTGTTTCCAGATTCAGAGCGATAACAGAATCGCTGGTATTCGTCGTCGGATGGGAGGTGTTTTCGCCGGTAGTCACGTAGACCTGACCGCGCTCGGCATCTATCGTGGGTGTCGTCCAGATGGGCGCTCCCGATGGGCCGCGCTGCTTCACGCCGGTGGAACTCACCATGCCGTTGTATTCCGCCTTCGGCATCGTGTGGTATTCCCAGAGTTTCTCTCCAGTGCGAATATTCAAAGCCGTAACGGCGCCGTGATTCTCGCAGCATTCATAGCTGGGATTTCCTCCAGCAATTACGCCGGAACCAGACAGAGGAACGATGATCTTGTCTTCGAAGATAACCGGAGTGCCGGTAATCATTGCCTGATTGTCTGTTGCCTGACCACTTGCAACCCAGACGACCTCGCCGGTTTCTGCGCTAATTGCGTGCATCATGCCACGCATATCGCCGAACACTAACGTGCCGAGGTCATCGACAACCGTGTAAGCCAGCGAAGAGCGCAGCCGCGTGCCAGACTCATACACCCACTTCGCGCAGCCGCTATTAATGTCCAGCGCGAATACGTTGCCGGTATCGGTGGCGGAATAGAAAACCGTCGAGCCGATGATTACCGGCGCAGCACGCAGGCTGGATGTTTCCGGGAAGGCGACTGCCCAGGCCAGTTCCAGATTGGCCAGACTTGCCGTGGTGAGTCCCGCCTGAGCGGCATCGAGATGACGGGGATTATTGCCATCCACGGCCGTAAACGAGAAGGACAGCGCCTGCCCAAGATCAACGACGCGATTGTCTGCCCCACACATCGTTGCGGCAATCCAGTCCACTGCCTCCTCTTCCTCTACAGCCTGATCCTGAGCGAAGCTAGGCTGTGAAGCGGCTAGAACTGCGATAAGTAAGGCAGCCATAGCGAGAAGAGATCTGAAACTTGCTTGAAGACGGGAGTAAAAAATCATAAATCATGCCTGTTCAAAGAATGCTAGTTTTAGTTCCATTTACTCGAGTAGCTCGCACATCGAGCTATGGTGCAATCGGACTCTGGAACCCAGAGCCAAAAATACAACAATTGTCAGGATTGTGCGAATCTGAGTTTAATGGGTGCGGCCAATTCTCAATAGCCCCCCCGCTAGATCGCGGCTTCAAACCACTACAGAAATCGATGACCGACTGCGCGCGTGCCGGCGCATTATAGGGTAGGATTGCAGCTCTATGTTCACTTGGAACACTGCCAACCCAGCACTGAAAATGAAGGAATTAAAAATGCCAATCAGAATCCGCAACCTGCTAAGCCTAGCACTGCTGCTCTCATGCTTGAGCAGCGTGTATGCCCAGGAGATCTCCAGAGAATCTCTGGGCCAACCCGGCCCCTATCAGGTTGCCTACTACTCGAGTTACCCGGCGGTAGCCGAGTTCAAGGCGGCGACGATCTACTTTCCTGCCAACAAGGGACAGGACTTCGGTGCGGTAGCTATCTCGCCCGGCTTCGTGGAATCCCAGGAGAATATGAGTTGGTGGGGAAGCCATCTGGCGTCTCATGGCTTCGCCGTGTTGACGCTGGACACCAATGAGCTGCGTGACGATCCGTCGCTGCGCGCTGACGCCTTGATGGCAGCGATAGGAGTACTACGCCGCGAAGGTGAGCGGATGGGCGGAACATTGAGAGGCAAGATACTCAACGACCGCATGGCGGTCATGGGACATAGCATGGGTGGCGGCGGAACGCTGCTGGCGGCAAACGCTAACAGCGCCGAATTGAAGGCAGCGATCCCCTTCACGCCCTGGTTACCCAATGGCGATTTCTCCGCTGTAGCGATTCCCACGCTGGTCATCGCCGGCGAGGTAGATCGCATAGCGCCGGTAGCGGACCACGCCTGGCCGCATTTCGCGACCCTGTCCGCTGACATCCCCAAGATGTATCTCGAGATCGAAGGCGGCAATCACTTCATCGCTAACACCGACACAGGCGAAGCCAGACTCGCACCGAATATCGATGTACACGACCTCGTCGGCGGCATGGCCGTGGCCTGGCTAAAACTGTTTGTCGACGGCGATGAGAGCTATCGGGATATTGTGTTTGGAGAGATGCCTGCCGGCGACAGAGAACGACTGTCACGACTGGAATATTCCGAATAGATAACAGCGGCAATGAAGGCGCCTAGGGACTGGCCCTGCGCCTCATTTTCGATCACGCTCTAGAACCATTCCCTAACCACGTCCTAACTCACTCTCTAGGGCTTAGCACTAGCCCCGATGCCGCGGCAAGTCCGGCACCATCCTGAAACGCCACCTCGCCATTCACGATGACAACATCGAAGCCCTCGGCGAGTTGCAGCGGATCGGAATAAGTTGCCGTCGCTCTGACACGGGCGGGATCGAAGATTATCAGGTCGGCGGCCTTGCCCACCTCGACGCTGCCGCGATCACTTATGCCGAGTAGTTCGGCGGCATAGGACGTCATCTTCCGTACGGCTTCTTCCAGCGACAATGCCTCTCGATTCACCACGTACTCTTCGATGATCTTCGCGAAGGTACCGTGGCCCCTGGGATGAAATCCGGTGGGGCTGCCGTCGGAAGACACGGTGATGTTCTCGTCCATCAACAATCTGGATTGCAGCTCGTCATTCATAATGAAGTAGGCGCCGCTGCCTCCCTGTGGGCCGAGCACGTCTATTAACACCTTTTCGAAAGGCAGGCCGAGCTCCTGTTCCAGGTCGGCTAGTGTCTTTCCGGTATAAGGATCGGTAGCAATGAGCGTTGCCTCGGGGCCGTTGCGTATGGTGATGCGCTCGATGAGATACTCTTCCAACTCCTGCCTTCGATCTCTCAGCGCAACGTCGAATTCTTCGGCAGTTTTGGACCAGACTGGAAAGAGCAAGGCGAGGCCTGAGTAACTTGCGTTGTAGGGGTACACGTCTGCACTTATCTCTATGCCCGCCTCCCGCGCGGCCGCAATCACACTTAAGATTTCTTCGGCCCGAGCGGCTCCCTTGCCATAGACTGACTTAAGATGAGAGATATGCACTCTGGCGTACAGGCCTTGGCTCAGCAACTCGTCGATAGATTTTTCCAGCTGGTCGTCATCCTCATTGCGCATATGACTCATGATGATGCGGTCGCGGCCGCCGACCACCTTAGCCATCTCAACCAACTCAGACTCTGGCGCGTGTAGGCCAGGATTGTATTCGAGACCCGTGCTCAGTCCGAACGCATAATCGAGAGAGTTATTCAGCAGCTCCAACATGCGCTGAATCTGATCGGCTCCGGGGGATGGGTCCTGCCCTATTCCCGCGAGCGAGCGAAGCGTGCCGTGTCCTACGAACATGGCCAGGTTCACGCCAATACCCTTCTCGCCTACCTCCTCGAGCCACTCACCGAGGTCTTCCACATTCGGGCTGTCGCCGTCCTGACCCAGGGTGATAGTCGTTACGCCCTGCGCCAGAAAATTCTCGAAATCAGGAGTCTCCAACGGGTCGCCGTGGGAGTGCACATCAATAAAGCCTGGAGCAATGACTCTGCCGCTGGCATCTATGGTCTGCCTGACCTCTGCCTCTAGCGCGCCGGGGGCGCTAATCGCAGCGATAAGGCCGTCCTTGAGATAGACATCGGCCGCTCTAGGGGCGCTGCCCAGGCCATCGACAAGCTGACCGTTTCTTATCACGCTGTCGTACAGAGGCGTCTCAACTACCGGCGCCTCACCACAGGCAATCAAGCCGAATAAGAGGAAAGAGCAAAGTCCTAATCTAGCAATAGTCTTTTGCATTACTGGCTAAGCTCCTTCGCCACGCTATAGAGAAATTCGTAGCCGCCGTAAAGAGACTCCTTCAGCAGTCGTTCGTCCTGCCCGTGTATGCGCATATCGTTGCGATCAACAAATAGTCCCGATGTACCGTAGGTAGGAATGCCGGCGCGGCGCATGCGTGCACCGTCAGTTGCACCGGTGGACATCGTTGGCATGACTGTGACGCCGGGCCACATAGCCTCCGTAACCGTCTCGACCGCCGCCATGATCTCTTCCGATAGCGGAGAAGGGTCGGTAATGGACCCACCGCCGCGATACTCCACCAACAGCTCCGGGTTATCGACCACAGCTATTAGAGTCTCGAGCACATCCTGCGGATCCGAACCCGGCAGCATGCGCACGTTTACGTTAGCAACTGCAGTCTGTGGCAGGGCATTCGGCGCGTGGCCGCCGTCTAACAAGGTTGCTACGGCTGTGGTTCGAAGCTGGGCATTGATAGCCGCCTCGGCACTAAGCCGATCCAGGGAATCCTGCGGAATGGGTGACTCGAGTAGCGCGCGAAAATCGGCGGCGCGTTGCCCGGTATTGATC
This sequence comes from uncultured Pseudohongiella sp., assembly GCA_964352295.1. Taxonomy (GTDB): domain Bacteria; phylum Pseudomonadota; class Gammaproteobacteria; order Pseudomonadales; family Pseudohongiellaceae; genus UBA9145. Next base: position 7,196 of record CAYGRR010000075.1, read on the forward strand.
TGGCCCTGTCGCTGAAAACTGACACGCATCACATCGTTGAGCTCGACCGGAAACTTGAAGTCGCGAATACGTAACAGCGCCTCGGCCAGGTCGTAGATTGCGTTATCGTCACGGGGCAGAGAGGAATGTCCGCCGGGGTTCTTCGCCGTCACGGTGAACGTGGCGTAAATCTTCTCGGCGATCTGTATGGTGTTCGCCAGTGGCTGACCATCCTGCAGCAAACCGTAACCACCCTCATTGATGGCGAGCGCACCCTGAATCAGCCCTGGGTGATTGTCCAACAGCCAGCCGATGCCGTTGCTGCCACCACTCTCCTCGTCCGAGGTGAGCGCCACGACGAAATCGCGATCTGGCACATAGCCCTCGCGCTTGAAGCGAATCAGGTTCGCGATGAAGATCGCTGCCATCGCCTTGTCGTCGATGGTGCCGCGCCCGTAGTAGTATTCCTCGTCCTCGTTCAGCACGAAGGGGTCTAGATTCCAGTCGTCTCGTTCAGCCGTTACCACGTCCAGGTGCGCCATCATTATGATAGGCTCCTTCGCGCCGCTGCCCCTAAGGCGTGCTACCACATTGCCCTTGTGGGGCAAGGCGCCGCCGATGAAGATGTCCTCCGCCGGAAAACCCGCCGCCTGCAACCAGGCCGCCATGCCCTCAGCCGCGATGGTGTTGTTCTGCTCCTCCACGGTTGTCTTGTACTCAATCAACTCCTTGTAGATCTCATAGAGCAGCTCTCTATCATCCTCTGGAATGGCGCGCTGCGCATTGGCCGCCTGCACGACTAACAGGGCAGAAAGAGACAGCATCGCCAGTACCAATTTCGTCGGTTGGATTCTCATTATCGTCTTCTCACAGTATTCGTGTTGCTATTCACGAGGGGTCAATTTAACCTTACTAAGCTTCGCAGCGGTTTTCTAGCCGCAGTGGCTACCGGGTTGTAGTTTCGAAACATTATACGCAGTTTCCCTGCACATCTTGAACCAAACAGGACATAGCGCGGCAATGCTACTCTCCATTTTAATTATTGTCGGACTCGTCGCCACAACGGTCGTCATTCATTACGAAGTGCTGCGCCTGCTCTGGATAACGATACCGAGGCTCAGGATGAAGCATCGCGTGAGGGTCATCATTGGCGTATTCGGTACTATCTGTGGGCATATTATCGAGGTCTGGATATTTGGGTTAGCCTTCTATCTCATGATTAGCTATGGCGACTTCGGTACTCTCGAGGGCCGCTTCGATGGCAGCCTAACAGATGCCGTGTACTTCTCCTTTACGAACTATACGACGGTGGGCTATGGCGACATCGAGCCCAGTGGACAACTACGTTTTCTTGCGGGCATGGAGGCGATTACCGGTCTGTCGCTTATCACCTGGTCCGCCTCTTTCATGTTTATGGAGATGATGAAATTCTGGGAGGAGTAAGCCTGCTAGAAATATTGCTATCGCAGAACCAAAAAAGGGGTCATATGACCCCTTTTATTTTATTAAGCACCAATCAGTTACTGCTCATCCATCTCCAGCCTGCGTGCCCCAGCCAGAATACCCGGAAGTCCGTAGTTGCCCTCATGGCAGGCATATTCGTAGGGCTGCGTGTCGGTCGCATTAAATGCCATCTCGCCGCTCCAGGCCTCAGTATAGAAGACTGGATCTCTGACCTCGAACTCATACAGCACCTGCTCGTCGGAGAAGCGACTGAAGCGTTCTACCACTACGCCCTGATCTGAGAGCGCGGCGACATTGCGTGGCGCCTGTTGCGGATGCAGATTTCTGGTTTCAACCACCAAGACATCCCCGTCCCAATGGGCGACTGAATCGCCCAGCCAGGGCTTCCAAGCATCCGGGCGATGGTCCTTGTCGATGGGAATGATGCGCGCATCGTGCGCCATCTCCACCATTATCATTACATAGTCGTCGGTCTGCACGATCTGGTACATATTGTTGTACAGCACATTGTTCATGGGAGGGCCGCCGGTGCTACCGAATCCGATGATGCATCGCTCGCCTAACGCACGCCCCTCAGGGCCATCGTTACCGGAAAATTTGGCGCGATTCTCCTGGCGCAATCTGTTGCCCTGTTCCGAATAGGGTATGCGTCCGTTCTCAGGATAGGTGATCCAAGACGTACGGTATTCGCCCTTGACGTAGCCGAACACCGAACCCGGATCTACCCAAAACGCGTTATAGCCTCGACCTTCTCCCAAGTCTTCTCCGCTTGGCAATTCTCCCTGCACCTGATTGTCGTCAGTGGCCTGACGCACGTTCTGATGATGACTCGCTGTCAATTCGCGCAGCTGCTCGAGAGGAATGGTGAGCCCTATTTCCTCGTAGTTGCTGGAACGCTGCATGGTCGTTAAGGAGGCATTGGTCCAGAATCCCTGTAGGTCCGGCTTGCCTGAGGCCGTTCTGGGAGGCTCGTAGCTTTCCGCGGCCATTGCCGAGCTACCGATAACAATTGCCGCGATGGCGACTAGTTTCTTAAGCGTATTCATTGTGTTAGTTCTCCAATTGGCCAATGCACCGGCCTTGCTATCTATCTTGAAAGCTCTTTCGATGTAAGCCTTTGAAACTAAACCACTACCTTGCATTAATCAAGCGCTAATCCTAGCGTCTCACAGCCGGCGGACAACCAGGCGTGGAGGCTATAGCAGCAGCTTGTTAGACTGACCGATACTAGAGTATTGAACCGATCGAAGCCTACCGCCGACCTGTATTACTGGGTATCTACTATGCGCGAATTAAAAGAACGCAGTTTCAACGAATGGCTCGTCATCGAGAGCCAGCGGGGAGAGGTAGGGGCGTTCAACACACTGATCAAGAATTGGCAGCAGCGCTATTTCCTGTACGCGCTGAACCGGCTAAAGAACCGAGAGGCGGCGAAGGATGTTACGCAGGAGAGCCTCATCTCGATCAGCAAGGATCTGCGCAAGCTAGAGGATCCCGCCAGCTTCCCAAAGTGGAGTTTCCGCATCGTAGAGCGACGCTGTGTGGATTGGCTACGCAAGGCGATTCGAGAACGAGAGTTTATTCAGGTACAGGAGGAACTGCCGGAGATACCCGTACGCGATGGCATAGAAGCGGAGCTGAGCGTCGACCTGCTCTTATCCAGGATGGACTCGGCAGTGGCGTCGATTCTGAGGCTCTACTATCTAGAGGCACTAACGATTCAGGAGATAGCAGAGGTTAGCAACGTGCCCAGCGGCACGGTGAAATCTCGACTATTCTATGCACGCAAGATGATGACGAAATTATTGGAGGATAGAACATGAGCGATATTGACGCGAAGATCCGCAACGCACTCGCAGCCGAAGATCAGAAAGCGATAGACGAGATCGACGACGGAGCCGGCTTGTTTGAATTGATCGGCCTAACCTTCAAGGGTAAACAAGCCTGGATGAGCTACTATATGTATGCTGTCGGTTTCGCAGTAACGGCGGCCTTCGTCTACTTTACGATTCAATACCTTGGAACAGCCGATATCAAGAGCAGCCTCAATTGGGCCCTGCTAATGCTGGGCTGTCTATTTATCATTACCCTGGTAAAAATATTAGGCTGGCAGCAAATACAGAAAGCCGAGCTGATGCGTGAGATCAAACGCCTGGAGATGCGCATCATGCTGGTAGCCGAACAGAATCAACGCTAGCCCACTCACGAAGGAGAAGCACGAACTACCTAGTCACCAATGCATAGATATTGGCCTGAATCTGACTATTGTCGCCTCTGGTCACCGTAGTGAGCACTCGGCTATAGCCGTCGCCTTCGAACTCGTCCAGCCTCTGCCACTGCGCAGACAAGGCCTCCGAACTGAAGAGAAAGCCCGAAACTTTCTCTGGGCCTGCCGCGAGAATTATCCCAGGGTAGCCCATCGCCGAGCCCTTCCCATCGTAAAACACCTTGCCCTGAACGCTCGCACTCTCCCACTCCCCCGCAACGTCTGCGAGGATGTGTGCGTTGGATTCTCCAGGAGAGAGCGTGCCGTAGGTAAACAGGTATTCCTTCACGATTTTTCCGAGCAGCTAGTAGAGTTTGTTTATCGGCGAGGGACCGAACGACTTCCAGGTTCCCTGATAGCTAGCGCCACTCCTATCGCCCCGAGACCAATCGCAGACGCCCTCGGGAAACACGGCCAGCAGTTGCAGGTATTCCTCGGTGGTAAACGCATTCGCATAATCCGCCAGATCGACAGGCTTCAGCCGGCAGCTCACGATGTCATTCGCCAATGGCGCGCCGGCAATCTGTCTCGGCGTTTGATAGCTAGGATAGAGCTGACCGCAGCGCGACTGAGAACCGAACGCCAGCGGCTCCTCGATCAATTCAGTAGACTCGCCCGTAGTATCCCAACAACTATCAAGCAGGCCTGCAGGCTTGTTGCGCACGACGCGCAGGCTCGGATCGGCCTCCCTGCCGTCGGCCTGAATATTGCGAATCCAGTAATCCATCTGACGAAACAGATTGCCGAGATCGTCTCGACCCTCGACGAAGTCCCACTGACCTCCTACCTGCATCACATGGTTGTCCGCGTGACCATTCGCGTTCAGCAATCTCTGCCGAGTCGAGAACTGATGGACGATCATGTGAATATCGCCACCCTCTAGATGATCGTTATAGGTTCTATAGTCGATGACGGGTGTCGCTGCCAATCCCGCACCCCCGAAGAGGACTCTTCCTGACTCTATAGCACGAATGTTAGCTTGTGAATCTGCGACGTGCCGTTCTGGCACGTGATTCATGTCGTGATCGAATCCACCTATGCCCTGATTCAGATCGAGAAACTGCTGGGCCGTAATCGCCCCCTCATTGAATGCCTTGAGGCCATACTGCACGCCGACATTATCCAGCGGTCTTTGCGCCAGGGTCTGCGTCGGCTCGAAGGGGTTGACGGTAGAGCCATACACATTGACAGTATGGTCGTACACGGTCGCGCGAATGCCACCGGGGTTCGTCTGGGAGTACAGCTGCTCCTGTAGCGACGGAATGCTTATCTCGCCACCCTGCTCTTCTAGCGGCGCAGCGAATTCATACAGCGGGTCCAGACGAGCGGCACCGCGACTGAGATTCGCTATCGACTCCAAGACACCGAAGCCCGATACGGCACGCTGCTGTTCCGGGGTAAAGCTTTCTA
>CAYGRR010000076.1:0-12045 GCA_964352295.1 uncultured Pseudohongiella sp.
TTCCAGTATAATTCGCCGCTTGTATTGAATAAGTCTGGGGCTATCTGTGAATTCTGAATCAGCTAAATCGCTAAGAGTAGGCATCTGTGGTTTCGGTACCGTGGGTGGCGGCAGCTACAAGCTCCTACAAACTAATGGCGAAGAGATTACTCGCCGCGTCGGTTGTGCAATCGATGTGGTAAGAATAGCTTCTCGCAGTATCAAGAAGGGTGACGTCGATTCCGCTATTAAAATCAGCAAAGACCCCTTCGATGTCGTCAACGATCCGGAAGTCGACATCGTTATCGAGACGATCGGTGGCTTCGAGCCGGCCTTCGAGGTGGTGCGTCAGGCACTGGTGAACGGCAAGCACGTCGTGACTGCGAATAAGGCGCTGATCGCCGAGCGCGGCAACAAATTATTCGCAGCCGCTCAGAAGAGCGGTGTGACCCTGGCCTACGAGAGCAGTGTCGCGGGTGGCATTCCTATCATCAAAGCGCTGCGTGAAGGCCTCGCCGCGAACAAGATCGAGTGGCTGGCGGGCATCATCAACGGCACTGGTAACTTTATCCTCACCGAGATGGGAGAGGAGCAGCGTCAGTTCGCCGATGTGTTAGCCGAGGCGCAGCAGCTGGGTTACGCCGAGGCCGACCCTACATTCGATGTGGAGGGCATAGACGCCGCTCACAAACTCACGATCATGGCCTCCATCGCCTTCGGCATTCCGCTCAATTTTGAGAAGACCTATACCGAGGGGATTAGCCGCATAACGCCAGAAGATATCAAGTTCGCGAAGCAGTTGGACTATCGCATTAAGCATCTGGGAATCGCCAGGCTCACCGAGAAGGGTGTGGAGATGCGGGTCCACCCCACGCTGATTCATCGCAAGCAGCTCCTCGCGAGAGTAGACGGTGTGGGCAATGCAATACTCGTGCACGGTAACGCCGTGGGCTCGACGCTGTACAGCGGTCCCGGTGCGGGTGCGGACGCCACGGCGTCTTCGGTTATCGCCGATGTCATCGATATCGCGCGGCAGAGAGAGGCTGGCCTGACCAAGCCACTGCAGCCTTCCCTCGGTTACCTCAAAATGCACGAGGGCCTAAAAGTATTGCCCATAGAAGCGATCGAAACCGAATACTATCTGCGCATATCCGCGAACAACGTGGTCGGAGTGATGGCAAAAATATCCAACATACTGCAGAAATTCGACATCAGTATCGAGGCAGTTATACAGAAGGAGCTCGATAGCAAGACGGTGCCAATTGTCATTCTTACGCACAAGGCGCTAGAGAAGAGGCTGAACTCCGCCATCGCCGCTATCGAGGCGCTGGATGTTGTGAGCGGCGAGGTCATGCGCATACGAGTCGAGTCGTTCGAGAGCTAGACTACAGTTCAATTTTGATTTAGCAGGAATAGGGAAGGCGAAGTGAAATACATAAGCACGAGAGGGGGCAGCACCCCGCAGACGTTCGAACAGGTCTTGCTAACTGGTCTGGCGCCGGACGGAGGTCTGTACGTGCCTGCAGAGTTGCCGCAATTTTCCGCTAAGGAGATTGCATCCTGGAAGACGCTTAGTTATCCAGACCTTGCGCTGAAGGTAATCGCGCCCTTTATCGGTGACGAGATCCCCACAGAGACGCTGCGCAAAATTGTCCATGAGAGCTACGCCGAATTCGAACACCCCGACGTGGCTCCGCTCACCGAGCTCGCGGCGAATGACTATATGTTGGAGCTCTATCACGGCCCCACGCTCGCCTTCAAAGACTTCGCCCTGCAAGTGCTAGGCCGACTACTCGACTATGTGCTGGTTAAGAATAAGCAGCGAGTTGTTATCCTGGGCGCTACCTCGGGAGACACTGGCTCGGCCGCCCTTGAGGGCTGCAGGCACTCGAAGCAGGTCGATATATTCATACTGCACCCGCATCAGCGCGTCTCCGAAGTGCAGCGCAGACAGATGACGACTGTTACGGGTGAGAACGTATTTAATCTCGCAGTCCAGGGGAACTTCGACGATTGTCAGAGTATCGTCAAGGCCGCATTCGCCGACCAGTCCTTCCTGCCAGAGCAGAGCCAGTTGGTTGCGGTTAACTCCATCAACTGGGCGCGCATATTGATGCAGATCGTGTATTACTTCTCGGCTGCCCTGAAGCTGGGCGCGCCGGATAAGCCTGTCTCCTTCTCAGTGCCAACCGGCAACTTCGGCGACATCTACGCAGGCTATCTCGCCAAGCGAATCGGACTGCCCATTAAACAGCTAGTGGTTGCGACCAATAGCAACGACATCCTGCATCGCTTCATCAGCGGCAACGAGTATTCAACCACCGATCTAAACCACACCTTCTCGCCGAGCATGGATATCTTGGTCTCGAGCAACTTCGAGCGTTATCTGTTCGATCTGTTCGATAGAGACCCGCAGCAACTGAGTGATTTTATGTCGAAACTGGGCAGGGAATCGCAGCAGGTGTCCAGTGAAAAATGGCAGCAGCTGCGCGAATGCTTCAGCAGCGCCAGAGTCGACGATGCGCTCACCTGCGAGACTATCGCCAAGGTATTTGCAGAGACAGGCAAGCTTGTCGACCCACACACCGCGGTTGGCATTCGCGCTGCTCGTGAGTGTAACGCCGATCCGGCAACGCCGATGGTGACGCTATCGACGGCACACCCCGCAAAGTTTAGCGACGCGATCACCGAGGCCGGCCTGGATACGCCAGCATTGCCCGCACACCTTGCGGACCTGTTTGAGAAGGAAGAACATTACAGCGTCGTGGCAAACGAGTTGAGCGCGGTAACCGACTTCGTGAAACAACACTGCCACAAATAAGGCGCTGATGACCCTCCTCGTAAAGCGCAGAGCAGCAAACACCACCCTACAGCTTCCCGACTCTCTGCATCCGTTACTCAAGCGTGTCTATAGCCAGCGCAATATCAAAGCCGCAGAGGAGCTGGAGCTAGGCTTGGGGAATCTGCTCTCCCCGGAGCAGTTCAAGGGCATGAATGAGGCTACCCAGCTCTTGTTCGAAGCCCTAGAGAACCAGAACCGCGTACTCATCGTCGCCGATTTCGATGCCGACGGCGCAACGAGCTGCGTCGTCGCGCTTACCGCCCTCAGGCAGTTCGGCTTTCAACACACCGACTACATTGTTCCCAATCGATTCGACTACGGCTACGGCCTAACACCCGAGATAGTCGATCTCGCGAAGACCAGAAATCCCGACCTCATCATCACAGTCGATAACGGTATCTCCAGCATCGAGGGAGTCGCCGCCGCGAGGTCGGCAGGCATCAAGACGCTCATTACCGATCATCACCTGCCCGGTGCGCAGGCGCCCGATGCAGACGCGATCGTCAATCCGAATCAACACGGCTGTAGCTTCCCCAGCAAGAGCATCGCCGGTGTCGGGGTCATCTTCTATGTGATGCTGGCACTGCGGGCAAAGCTGCGTGCCGCAAACTATTTTGCGGAGCAGGGCATCATCGAACCCAAGCTAGTCGATCTATTGGATCTCATCGCTTTGGGCACCGTCGCCGACGTCGTCGCGCTGGACAGGAACAATCGCATACTGGTCAGCGAGGGCTTGCGAAGAATTCGTGCCGGACGCACGCGCCCCGGCATAAAGAGCCTTCTTGAGATAGCGAACCGCAGCAGCGCGCGACTCACAGCCTCCGATCTTGGATTCAGCATCGGGCCGCGACTCAACGCGGCAGGCAGGCTGGATGATATGTCCACCGGCATAGAATGCCTGCTGACCGAACACGAAGGCACCGCCTACAAGCTAGCGCTACAGCTCGACGCCATGAACAAGGATCGCAAACAGATCGAGGGCGATATGCGCGAGCAGGCCTTCAAGTTTTTGCAGGAGTTCTCGCTGGAGGAAACGGAACTGCCGGCCGCGCTCTGCATCTACGACGGCCGCTGGCATCAGGGGGTGGTGCGCATACTTGACTGGAGAGTGATAGAGATGTTCTTCAGACCGGTGATCGCCTTCGCCGACGCGAACGAGGACGGCGACGAGATAAAGGGCTCCGCCAGATCCATCAAGGGCTTCCATATCCGCGACGCGCTCGACGCCGTGGCCAGCAGCAACCCAGGCATGATTAGTAAGTTCGGCGGCCACGCGATGGCGGCGGGCCTCAGTCTGGAGAAAGACAAGCTGCAAGAATTCACGGCAGCGTTCCAGAAACAGGCAGCGCTACTATTGGATGACGACCTGCTGCAGGCGCAGATACTGAGCGACGGTGAGGTGCTGGACAGCGAGCTTTCCATGGAGACCGCCGCCGAACTGATCAAGGCCGGCCCTTGGGGACAGGAATTCCCAGAGCCCGTCTTCGATGGCCGGTTCAAGGTGATTCAGCAGCGTCGAGTGGGGGAGAACCATCTCAAGCTGGTGCTAGCCCCAGAGTTTGCACCGCAGCAGATCATCGACGCGATCGCCTTCAACATCGACGAGCAAGACTGGCCAGACCCCGACATGACCGACATCGAGATCGCCTTTAGGCTCGATATCAACGAGTTTAGGGGAAATCAAACCCTGCAACTTATGGTAGATCACATCCTCGCATGGCAGTAAATTATGAGTGTTTTTAGAGAGTGAGGCTGCTATGAGAGTCACCTACTACTGCGCCATGAGTTGCGATGAGTTCATCGCGACAGAGGCGGGCGATGTCTCCTGGCTCGATGAATTGGATGTCGATGATTCGGCGTCTAGCTACGAGGCGTTCTTCGCCAGCGTCGATGGTTTGGTCATGGGTCGTGCTACCTACGACTTCGTTTTCGACTATGGGTCTTGGCCCTATGGCGATCTGCCAACCTGGGTATTCACTCATAGGCCCCTCGAGCCTTTGGCCGGCGCGAATTTGCGCCCGGTGCAATCGATAGATGAATTTTTAATTCAAACAGAGGCAGCCAAACTGCAGCATATCTGGTTGGTGGGGGGAGGGCAGCTGGCCTCATCTTTTCTGGAGAGAGACCTGTTAAGTCATATCAGCATCACTGAGTCACCCGTGGCGCTTAAAACGGGGATTCCACTATTCGCGGCGCACAGCCTAAAGAGCATCAAAGCACTGAGCAGGAGCTCGATTCAGAAGCAGGGCTGCAAGCAGATAGACATAGTGCTGCGCGACTAGCCGTTGCAGCCCAAGAACTCGGTGCCGACATTGTCTGAAATAAAGTCGCCTTTGCGCGGTCTTTAAATGACAGAATCCCCCGACTTTGTTACCTTTTGGCACACAAACGACGGTCCCGCTCGCGTATCATCGAATGCATGATTTGATGGGAGTCAAAATGCGTAACAAATTTCATAATCTGCTGATTTTATTAGGTTTTATTCTAGTGGCTGGCGGTGCCCAGGCGCAGATCCACAAGACCGAACAGATCGAGGTTGAGCTCGTTTCCGAAACCAGCAATGTAGTGCCCGGCGAAACGCTGTGGCTGGCCATCCGTCTGGACCCGATCGAGCACTGGCATACCTACTGGAAATTCGGTGGCGACAGTGGCGAGGCGACCGAGGCGAAAGACTGGCAGTTGCCTGCTGGCGCGAGTGCTGGTGACATCGTGTGGCCAATTCCTGAGTGGACTCCCTTCCCTGGCAGCGACCTCGTTACCTTCACCTACGAGCGCGAAGTCTTCCTGCCCATTCCGGTAACGGTTCCGGCAGACTACAGCGCCTCCACTTTTGAAATCCGCACCAACGTCGACTACCAGGTTTGCGACGAGATCTGTATCCCGGGCTCGGCCGAGTTTGCCCTGAGCTTGCCCCTTGGCAGCACGGCGCAGATTGAAGAGAAGTGGCAGCTTGGCTTCGCCCAGTCCCGCGCACTGACTCCCGTGCCGATCGAGCAACACAATCTTGTGGCTAACTTCAACAGCTTCGATGGCAAGTTCAATGTCATGATCGAGGCGCAGGAGAGACTGTTCGACGCTATCGACGAGGTGTGGTTCTTCCCTGAAGAGCGCCGCATCATGAAGTACGCGCCGTACCGCAAGGTGATGAAAGACGGCAATCGGCTGCAGATTTCAACCGAGCAGCATCGTCGCTTCGATACTGAGCTGCGTGAATTGAATGGACTGCTAGCCTACATCGACGACGACGGTCAGTGGCATGGCTATGACATCAAGCCGCGCTACGCGAACGTCGCCTGGGACAACAGCATCGAGGTAGAACTTATTGCCGAGTCTACGAACATAGTCCCCGGTGAGACGACCTGGTTGGGGCTGCGTCTGCAGCCAGCCGAACATTGGCACACCTATTGGAAGATGGGGGGCGACAGTGGCGAGCCTACTAGTGCGAACGAGTGGACGGCCCCTGACGGTACGATTATCGGCGAGCTGCAGTGGCCGGCTCCCCATTGGCTGCCGTTCTACGACACAGACCTGGTGAACTTCGCCTACGAAGAGGAAGTCTTGCACCCGATAGCGGTAACTATTCCAGCTGACTTTGAGGGCGACACGGTAGAGCTATCTACGCTGGCCTTCTGGAACGTGTGTGAGCAGATCTGTATTCCGGGCGAGCAGCGCCTGAGCATAACGTTGCCGGTAGCGCAGTCCGCTGAGTTGGATGCCGCTAATGCGCAGATATTCGCAACGGCGAGAGAGCAACTCCCGACTGTCGATCATGACATCAAATCACTGATTGCCGTCGCAGGCGAGCGTGTGAGCCTCGGCTTCGAAGCGCCAGATGCAATCTTTTCCGACTACAGCGATGCGTTCTTCTTTCCGGAACAGCGTCGCATCATCAAGCCCGGTCCTCTGAGAGACGTCAGCCTGCAGGGCAATCTCCTGCAGATTACTCACCAGCAGCCGCGACGCATGTTGGAAGACCTCACCGAGGTTTACGGTGTATTGGTGCTTGAGAATGATCAAGGCGAACGAGTCTCTTTCGATTTTCAAAACCCGGCGGCAGATGCAAACTCAATCACTATAGCGCCGTTTGCAGCCGCGAATAATGCAGGCAGCAATGGCGGGGCAGGTGGTGGGCTATTACTGTATATGCTGTTCGCGTTAATGGGCGGTTTCATCTTGAACCTGATGCCCTGCGTATTCCCGGTATTGTCGATGAAGGCCCTCAGCTTCGCGAAGAATGCCGGCGAGTCGGCCCACAAGCAGCGCATGGATGGCCTCGCCTATACCGTCGGCGTGATCGCTGCGTTCGTAGCCCTGGCGACGGTACTCATCGTGCTCCGTGCAGGCGGCGAGCGCATCGGATGGGCGTTCCAGTTTCAGCAGCCGTGGTTCCTCGCATTCATCGTGTACGTGTTCTTCATGATGGCGCTCAGCCTCTCAGGCGTGTTCGAGATCGGCACAGGCCTCATGGGTGCCGGCGGCAGTCTCACGCAGAAGAAGGGCTACAAGGGCTCGTTCTTCACGGGCGTGCTAGCGACAACAGTCGCTACTCCTTGCACGGCACCGTTCATGGGTCCGGCGCTCGGCTTCGCGTTAACACAGTCGTGGGTCGTGGCGATGATGGTGTTCATCTCGCTGGGTCTGGGCATGGCGCTGCCGATACTCGTGCTCTCCTATATGCCGGCTCTTACGAAGTACATGCCGAAGCCGGGCGCGTGGATGGAAACATTCAAGCAGTTCATGGCGTTTCCTCTGTACGCCTCGGCCCTGTTCTTCCTCTGGGTGTTAGGTAATCAGGTAGGGGTGATGGGCATGTCTATGGTGCTTGGCGTCTGTATCCTGCTCGCCTTCGCAGCTTGGATGTATCAGCGCCGCTTCACCATGGGACCGATTCTGCTTACGGCGAACTACGCCGTAGGCGCGGCCGCACTAGTCGCCGCCGTGTACTTGATGCAGACGCCCTTCCTGCAGACAGCCTCGCCGATGCAGACAGCAAGTGTCGATGCGGATGGTAACTCCACGCAGAACTACGAGGTCTTTAGCACCGCCCGCCTGAACGAGATACAGGCGCAAGGACGCCCCGTATTCGTCAACATGACAGCCGCGTGGTGTATCACCTGTCTCGCCAACGAGCAAACTACACTCAGCACCGAGCGCGTCGAACAGGCTCTGCTCGACAATGACATTACCTACATGAAGGGCGACTGGACGAACGAGGATCCGGAGATAACGGCTATCCTCGAGCGCTTCAACAGGCCTTCCGTGCCGCTGTATGTTCTGTATCCGGGCGACAGCAGTAAGGAGCCCGTCATACTTCCGCAGATTCTAACGCCGGGCTTGGTTGCTGAAGCCTTCGCTAGCATCTAACGCGAAATTCAGATCGTGCTGTAAGGCGAGCGTTACTCATTTGCATCAATTTCAAATTGAGTGATAATCGCCTTACACTTTTCTCTTTCAAGCCCAAAACACGCGTTATGAGAATTCAGCTGCGTCTTCTATTTGCATTGTTACTATCCTCGGGCGCGGCCTTGGCAACGGGCCAGACGCCTTTGATCGGCGAATTTTCTAACGCGCACGCGGCGGCCGGCCAGCTGCCGCGTCTGCATAGCCTGCTGATAAGTCGTGGCGGCGAGCTGGTCTTCGAGCAGTATTACAACGGCATAGATCCTACCCGCCCCGCGAACATGAAGTCGGCGTCGAAGAGTGTAATCTCGGCGCTGGTGGGCATAGCGATCGACAAGGGGATCATCGATTCTGTCGATACGAAAGTCGCCGATTATTTTCCTGAACTACTTTCATCCAGCGACAGCGAAGAGAAGCAACAGATCACCATAGAGAATCTGCTCACCATGCAGTCGGGCCTGGAGACGACAAGCAACAGAAACTACGGCAAGTGGGTGCTCAGCGATAACTGGGTGGAGTTCGCGTTGAACCAGCCGCTGGTAGCGGAGCCTGGTACGCGCATGCTCTATAGTACTGGCAGCACGCATCTGCTGTCGGCGATTCTTACCAAGGCCAGCGGCATGTCTGCCAAGCAGTTCGCTCAGGAAAACCTCAGCGCGCCGCTGGGCTTCTCCATGTCCTATTGGTCGCAGGACCCGCAGGGAATCTATTTCGGCGGCAACGACATGGAGATGACGCCGCGGCAGATGCTCGAGTTCGGTCGACTCTATCTCAATGATGGCCTCGTCGATGATAGGCAGGTGATCTCAAAGGAGTGGGTCGCGGAATCCCATAAACCCTGGGCGATATCCCCGCGCGGGCAGGGGCGCTTCTATGGCTACGGTTGGTGGCTGCGAGACCTCGCCGACATGCAGGTGCCGGTCGCATGGGGTTACGGCGGACAACTCATCTTCGTTGTGAAGGAATTAGACCTCGTTGTGGTCGCCACATCGGAGAGCAAGCCGAGCCCGGCCCGTCGCGGGCATTTAGGCAGCCTCTATGATCTGGTCGAAGAGCACATCTTGCTTCCTTCGAGAATCCAACAGCTGAGTAGCCGCTAGACTCTCTATCTCTTCGTAACCGAAACTCCTCACATCCACTATGTGGGTATTGCTTTGTATTAAGGATCTCATCCAATGAAGATTAGTGTGTATCATGTCGATGCCTTCGCCAATAAGCCCTTCGAGGGAAATCCCGCGGCTATCTGCCCGCTCGAGCAGTGGCTGCCCGATATGACGATGCAGGCAATCGCCGCCGAGAACAATCTGTCGGAAACGGCATTCTTCGTCGCCGAGGGCGACCGCTTCGCCCTGCGTTGGTTTACGCCTACCACCGAAGTGGATCTCTGTGGGCACGCGACACTGGCCGCCGCCTATGTTCTGTTCGAGGAATTAGGCTACGGGGCAGAGGAGATTCGTTTCAGCACGAAGTCCGGGATACTGACGGTGCGGCGCAATGGGGGTCTGCTGCTCATGGACTTCCCGGCGCAGCCCCCGACTCCCTTTGAGTTGTCGTTGCAGCTGGTCGAGGCATTCTCTGCGACGCCTGAGGACTGTCTTAAATTCGCCGACATCATTGCCGTGTTCTCCTCGGAGGAAATGGTGCGCGTAGCCGATCCCGACATGGCGCTACTCGAGCAGCTGGATTGTCGCGGCATTATCATCACGGCAGAGTCGAGAGAGTATGACTTCGTAGCGAGATGGTTCGGCCCGCGCACGGGCATCAAGGAAGATCCAGTAACAGGGTCTGCATTCACGCAGCTGGTACCTTACTGGGCAGATCGCCTGGGTAAGACTGTGCTCCATGCCAAGCAAGTCTCGAAACGTGGCGGTGAAGTGATCTGCGAGCTGGTTGGAGACCGTGTATTCATCTCCGGCAAGGCAGTGATGTTTATGCGCGGCGTTATCGAACTCGAAGAAGAGTTGGGGTGAAGCCATTGGCAGGGCAGGGACTGGACCTTACTGTGTATGGCAGGAGGCGCTTTGGCATTGGTGCGCCAGACGGGTTTTGCCGCAGGGATGCTTGACGGTTAACGATGCGCTGCCTGGCTAGGCGCCGATATAGTATTCGATCTTCAGCTTATTAATCTCGATCACATCGTGGTTGTTCAGCTTGACCGCACGTGAACCGACGGCCTCGCCATTGATCAACAACAAGCTGTGCTCGTTTTGCTGATCGAGACTCACGATGAAATGACCATCGGGTCGCTTGTTGATCTGCACAACTTCTGCTCCAGACTTACCGAGCTTCACCGATGCCTTCTCCAGCGCCAATTCCTTGCCAGCGCCCTTGCCGTTGAGTATCTGTAATTTTGCAGCACCAAGATCGGCGCCGGGAGATACTCCAGGCATATTGATCGGCTCATTCAGATTCGCGCCGGGTGAGGTGATAGGTGCCCCCTGGCGTCTGATGAGGATCGTCTTGTCGTCATCTCTTGATGAGGCAGAGCCATTGATATAGCGCAGCTCGTGCTTGCCGATGGTGATTACGTCGCCATTCTTGAGAGGGTGCTTTCTAATCGGCTGCCCGTTCACATAGGTGCCATTAGTGCTGTCTAAGTCTTCCAGAAAGGAATCGTCGAAGATGGTAAGTAGTTTTGCGTGATGTCCGCTGACGGCGAGGTTTTCTATGCGAATATCGTTGTCATCCTTGCGGCCGATAGTCATAACCTCTTTATCGAGAACGAATTCGCCCAGTCGACTTGAGTTAAAACTGAATTCTAGTTTGCCTGGCATGATGATTTCGATCCTCTTCTATTCTCAGCCACCTTCTTTTGCTAGATCTGCATGAGTATGACTGAGATGTTGTCTTTGCCGCCGTTCATGTTGGCTTTGTCTACTAGTCGTCCGGCGGCTAATTCCAAATTGCTGCTGTTCTCGTCGATCGTTTCTGCTATCTGCCAATCCGAAACCATATCGGTCAATCCGTCTGAGCAAAGCATCAATAGGTCGTAAGGCTCTGTTACTACTTCTGAGGTCGCCACCTCCACATCGGCTCTTGTCCCTAGCGCCCGTGTCACCACGTGTCCGACATTTGCATTGCGTGCTTCACGTTCAGTGTAGAAGCCACGGTCGATTAAGTCCTGAACCAGGCTGTGGTCCTTGGTTAAGCGCCTCAGCGTCCGCTCTCGGAAGAGGTAGAGCCTGGAGTCGCCAACGTGACCGATATAGACCTTGGAACCAACGACCATTGTAGCGACGATCGTCGTGCCCATGCCCTGATAGGCTTCTTCCTCTTCCTGAGCCCGGTAAATCTCTGCATTGCTTAAAGAAATTGTATTGGAGACAAACTCCAATAACTGAGAACCAGTTATCGCTACAGAAGTTTCCTGCATCGCCAGCTTTTGCAGGCTTTCTAGCACGAATTTGACGGCCATGCGGGCTGCAACCTCGCCGGCCTTGTGGCCGCCCATGCCGTCAGCGAGAACCGCAATGCCCAGTTCCTGGTCGAAACCAATATGATCCTGATTGTACTCTCGGCGCATGCCCGTGTCGGTGCAGCCTACGATCTTGAGTAGCGTCTGTGTCTCTGGCATCAGTCTATCCTGAATTCTGCGAGCTGATCAGCCAGCCGACTATAGACTTCGGGTAGGCTCTGGTTAATCTTTTCCTGCCCATCAAATAGGGTGAGATATTGTACAAAAATCAGCAGCAACAGTCCGAATAAAAATCCAATTCGCGCCGTTATTGGCGATTTTTTCTGCTTCTTGGTCGAAGCTTGCGCGGCACTCTGCCGATCCTCCGCGCGATCTTTAGCGGTGTGAGCTCTTCGTGTGCGGGCAGGGC
>CAYGRR010000077.1:0-4387 GCA_964352295.1 uncultured Pseudohongiella sp.
TGTAGTGTTAGCGGAGGTGGCGGAGCTCAAGGCGCCGGCAATTCAGATCGTGCTTCTCCCGCTGGCTTCGCGCTGCCGAGCTTCGACGCGCAGCGTTGTACCGATCAGCTTAGTGCGACTGTGGGGCTGGAAGAACAGCGTTTCGAAGAATGGAACAACTCTCTTAAAACTTCGGCCGCAGGCCGTGAATCCGCCTTTGTTGACCTTAATGCTGTAGACCACAACTTAAAGCTGGTCAGTGAGGCTCTGGGATCGAATATTGGACTGCGCCTATGTGCCAAGAGTTTGCCGAGCCTGGGGCTTTTAGAGTACATGATGGTGGCCGCCTGCACGAATCGCATCATGGCCTTCTCGGAGGGGATGCTGCGTGATCTCCTCATTCGCTTTGGCAACGATGTCGACATTCTGTTGGGTCGACCCGCTACGGTCGATGCTCTGGCGCGCACGTTCGCAACACTCGATGAGTATTCATATGCGTCGAACCCAACGGGTTCGGTGCGGTGGCTAGTCGATACGCCGACGCGCATGCGAGAGTTTGCTGCATTTGCTGCTGAGCGGGGTGAGACTGTGAACGTAGCGATAGAGATCGACGTTGGCCTGCATCGCGGCGGCGCACGCAACACAGACCAGTTACTTGAGATGCTTGGGATTATCGATCGGTCCGAGCAACTTCGTCTCGCTGGCTTTATGGGCTACGAGGGCCATGTACCGTTTGTGTCGCTTGATATCAGTACGCCAGCTAACGAGATCGCTTTGGTGCAGCGTCGATACGCGGACTTTCTGCGTGTCGGGCGTGAAGCCTATCCAGCGATGTTTGAGGAACCGCTTGTATATAACAGCGGAGGGAGCCGCACTTATCATTACTACACAGATGATCTCGAAACACCGGTAAACGAAGTTGCGTTGGGGTCGGTGTTCTTCTACCCGAGTAACTTTCACAACCTACCCGAGCCGGGGCTACGCACGGCGACATTCTTTGCGACCCCTGTGCTAAAACGATTAGATCCAGCCGAGGGCTATCCCGATCCCAGTCTGCTTCCAGCGCTGGCCGCAGAGCAGCCAAACTACGAGGTGTGGTACGGCATGGTAGGTGGGGGTTTCCCAGGCGAGCAGCACCATCCCAAAGGGTTGGTTACTAGCCCTACGTCCTCTGGTGACCCAAGTAGAATAGTGAACATGATGCCAAATCAGGGGAGGTGGCTAGGCGCGCGTGATGTGCCTCTGGAGGTAGGCGATTTTATCTTCTACCAACCGTGGGAAGCCGACGCCGTTCGCTGGCTTGCCTACCTCGATGTCTTTCGTGGAGGCCTGTTGATGGGCCAATGGCCGACATTTCAACCCGGCATTCGACTGGCGTGACAGCCGGCAAATTCGCCCGGGAGCGGGTATTCATAACCACGTTATAAAACTTGTTATCCGCAGATCAAAGGGGTGATCAAAGAGGTCAGAGTAACTTGATCCCTTCCGGTCCACTAAAGCCCGGCATACCACACGGCCTTATCTGCATCTTCCCACCAGCCACCCCGGCCCGAGCCAATTGCCTGCAAGCTATCTACCACTTCTACTCGCTCAACATACTTGGCGTGCTTGTAACCAATTTGGGTTTCAATTCTTAACCGTAGCGGCGCGCCATTGGCCTCTGGCACATCCTCGCCATTTAGGCCATAGGCCAGTATGGTCTGCGGATGGCTTGCGGCAAACAGGTCTATGCTTTCGTAGTAGGGTAAGTCATTGCCCATGGTGTCCATGCAGTGGAACACCACATACTTAGCGCCAGGCTGTATTTGCGCTTCTGCCAACAGCTGTGCCAATTGCACACCCTGCCATTCCCCAATAGCGCTCCAGCCTTCATCACAGGTATGTAGTGTTACCTGAGTCTGTGAATTCATCGCTTTTAGCTCTGTGAGCGACAGACTGAGTGGCCTGGCTACCAGTCCGTCTATGGTCAGCCGCCAGTCCTGAAAGCCGTTCTCTTTCAGGCGTTGGTACCGCTCATCTCTCGGCGAGGTTGTGCCGCTGGTAGGAAAGTCCAGTGCGATGTCATTGCGGGAGTATTCGCGTACCATCGGCTGCCCGGAAAGCAATAGATCATGCAGGCCGTAGTTTATTGCGTCTGCAATATCATAAAGATTACGCACAGGAATCGGGAAGCGGTAGCAAGACAGAGCGACGCCACTGACAGCACTCCCAACGATAGCCCCATGAATAAGCTTTCTCCTGCTAAGTTTCTTATCCATCAGGTTTCCGTCTCCGTATTAGTGTTTAGCTTGCCTGTAACCATTCCACGCATATGATTTACAAATCCGACAACAATTAGTTGAAACAGGTGCACTAGAATGAATAGAAGCATTAGTGTCGCGAACACGAAATGCAGAGTGCGCGCCGACTGCCGCCCGCCAAAAAGATCAAACAAGAATGGCCATGCCGTTGTAATACTGTTCGACATCGTGAGCCCTGTTAGGAAAACCAGTGGTAGCAACACGAACATGAGTAACAGGTAACTGAGTTTCTGCAATATATTGTATTGCAGCGCCGCCCCGCCCCGAGGCCGACGTAGCTTCAGATGGTTGAGGACATCGCGCCCTATATGCCTTGGTGACAGCTCACCGGCGCGGGGTAACCAGTTACTTTTTAGGCGGCCACTGCTGAAAAGATGGGATATGTAATATAGCCAGGTTATAACAAGCACCCAGGCAGCAGTGAAGTGCAATGCGCGGTTCCCACCAAAATCGAACCCCTGGGGGTAATTCATGAGGCGCACAAAGGGTTGGCGGTTAACCCTCCCAATCAAGCCTGTGACATCGATAGAAGAATCACCAATTTTGATTGCCATCTGCGGGGGATCGGTAGAGGTGTCAGCGGCCAATTCGGCAACCGCTGGTGAGCCGAAGTAGCCATAGTCGCCCCAGTAGAGGCGCGGATGAATATTGAATATCCATAAGCCGCTCCACAGCAGCACGAAGATTGCTGCTGCGGCCGTCCAATGCAGTACACGGGTCGATAGCGGGAATCGCTGCATGGACCTAGCCCCTTCTGTGCTTGTCCTTACTGACTGCTGTTGTTTTTTCATTGATGTCACTCAGAATCAAAAGTAGTTTATCAACATCCATTTTCTTTACGCCTTAAAAATTTTCAACAGGCATTTCTTTTAGGCTATGGCGGGCGAACAACACAATACTTGAGCCAATAGGAGCGGGCATTTCACCAGTATAAATTTGAGCAATTCACTGTCTTTCCCAAAAGGCTGACTCCTTTGGTGTTTTTACTCTGACCCCATTTAATTCGTTCTCCATCTAGTCACAAGCCATTTCGTGCCGCGATAAAATACCGAGTAGATCAGGAAGCCGATCGTTTGTATCACTACTGAGAAGACAATGGGTAGAACCCCACCAAATGTAAAAACCATGCCTAGCACGAAGCCCAGAGTTGTTTCAGGAAGGTAGATTCGTATAAACAACGAAAGTACCCAGGGCAGTAATACGACGTACTGCAATATTGCCTCTTGCCCAATCTCCCAAAGTAGAGACATCGTCAGCCCGAAGACTAGGGCGCCTATGAAGTACTCTTTACGGAACCCTGCATTGTTGCCAGATGTACCCCCGTGTTCACTGTTTTTAGTCCTCCTCTCGCTAAGCCACAAGATAGTCCAAGTTAACGTTGGGAGGGTTAGCAGTCCCCACCAGTTCGAGAAACCAGGGTTGCTGCTATCTGCCAAGAGGTAATGAGTAATGACGCCGCCATTGAAATATTCCCAAAGAATATGGATCAGTGCGAGGGTGAGAGCAGCGATCGTTATAAGGAGTTTTCTTTCAGTTGTCATGCGTGCCGATACCGTACTGCCTATCTAGAGAGTTTCAATGATAGCCTAATTGTCTGAATATGTGCTTATTGAGAGCTCCGCAACAGGCACAAGTGGACTCTAAGCGCTCGATACAAAGGCTGTGTGTGAAGAACAGCGCTGTGAACGCATCGCTATGGTGTCCTTTCTGCCTATAGGCAGGCCCTTCTGTTGTATCTGGCAGGTACTTACAACTGCGTGAAATTTTGGAACTCCAATTCTTCGTGAACTTAAAAGCAGAGTGGCTAGAGTGCCTGCTTACCCTAATAGTCGCCTCGATTGGAGATAGTTCATCACAAATTCACTGCTCTGCTGCGGTGTCTGCGTGGCAGAGATGGTGACTTCAGGATTCTGCGGCACTTCATAGGGCGAGCCTATGCCAGTCAAGTCAGAGATTTCTCCTTTTCTGGCTCGGGCATACAGGTGCTTGGGATCACGTTGCTCGCAGATGTCCAGCGGCGTGTCCATAAAGACTTCGACGAAGGGTATATCCATTTTTCGATGCTGTTCACGGGCTTGCCGGCGCTCGTCGCGAAAGGGTGAGATTAG
>CAYGRR010000077.1:4487-11697 GCA_964352295.1 uncultured Pseudohongiella sp.
TGTGCATAACAGACTCCTTTAATGCGCTCTGCGGCATTGAATAGTGAAGAACAATTGTACAGAGTTAGAAAACCAGTAAATTGTCAATGTATGATGCTGCCCCGTCTTCCAGCTTACGGTGCTTCTCTGCTGGCCGCTACTTTCTATCACGGGAGAGTGAGAATTCTAATCTGCCTAAGCTACTAGGCGTGTCCTGGATTGGCTAATACTCTTTGATCATAGCCAGCATCGGCGACAAGTGTTTCTCAAAACGCTTCCAGGCTTCCGAGCTGCCTTGATACATAGGCAGCTGTACTTGTGCCGCACTCATGGTATCTACTTTCCTTCGGTTCTTGTGAAACTCTAAACAGTTGGGATCCCAATCAAGCCCACAGTAACTTAGTAGTTTCTGGGTTTCTTCAAGCTGGTTAATAGTGAGCTGCTCGTAGTTAAGGTCGTATATCTGACCAGGGAACACGCTTCGCCAGAAATTCATCAGGTCGGCATAGAGATTGTAGAACTCAGCCACACCCTCCTGGCTGCAGGAGTAACCATTGGACGTACCTGCGAAGGGGGATTTGTAGATAGACCAACAGGTCGCCATGGGGCTGCGCATCGTGTGCACTATCTTGGCATTGGGGAACGCCGAGAGTATGAAGCCCAGCCACAGGAAGTTCACCGGCATCTTGTCAGTGACATACTTTTTGGTTGTCAGCGTTTTTAGACCCTTCAGATAATGCGCTTGTAACTCGGGGAGTTGGTTCTGTAACTTTAGATCAGGGCGATCCCTAAAAAGTTTGACGTACCCGAAACACCACTGCCCCATCAACGGAAGCTCACCTCCACCAAATACCTCCGCGTGTGAGGCCAGAATTTGTTCAACCAAGGAGGTTCCAGAGCGAGGCATGCCAACAATAAAGATGGGCTGGTTGTCGGAGGTAACTTGCAGCGGGCTTATTGGCTGGCCGGAAAAGATTTTCCTAACAGTCGATATCGTAGTTCGTGCATCATCGATTGTGTCTGTCTTGCCTTTCTTGTGTTGTTCGTTTCCCTCACAGAGCAGGGCAAAGCTCTTATCAATTTCACCCAAGTCATCGTATATTTTTGCCAGAGCAAAACATAGGACGATTCCTTCCCGGCTTGCAGGGCCAATTCGGCTATAAAGCGCCTCCATTTCAATCAGCAACTCATTACGGCTAGTCCATCTCTCTGACTCGGCAAGATCGCTGAAATCGCTAATAGATTGTTGTGTTTGAGTTAGTGGCATGGCGATTAACGTTTCATAGAGCGTCGGAATTTCAATGAATACCGAATTACTTTAAGGCGCAGATTGTGCATCTGCTTGGATCGGTACTGGTTCAGCCATTTCGGGCCCGTTCTCAAGCGTCATCAAGGCCAGATAGGAAACAAGCGCGAATACAAGGGAGTAGAGATACGCATGGTCATTGTCAAAGCCGTAGTAGAGCGTCCCGTAGCTAACCATCCCGGCAATCATGGATACCGCGGCAGTCAGCCTCCCGCCGCGTTTCTGAGTAAGCCCCAGCAGACAGCAGGTGAATATCCCAGCTGAGCCAAAGGCGGAGGCCTCTTCGACCAAGCCCAAAACACTGTCTGCGCTTGCAGCCAAACTGTAAGCAATCAATCCGAACACTGCTACCGAAAGGCGCGAGACTTTGAGTTTAATCTTGTCACTTTTCGTGGCCAACAGCGGAAGAATGATGTTGTGCGAAGCCAAGGCTCCTGCGGCTAATAGGGCGCTATCAACTGTGGATAATATAGCCGACATCAACGCGCCCGCAAAAATAACGAATAACACCGTAGGCAAGTAGGTCTGCGCAAGCAGGGGTAGCAGCTGCTCGCCGTCCGCCAGACCCGGAATCAGCTGTGGGCCGATCATTCCGAAAAATACCGGAATCAAACCCACCATTACATACAGAGACGCACCCAGCAACACGGATTGGCGCGCGGTATCTGCTGAGCGGCTCGCCAACACCCTTGAAATAAGCTCGGCTGTGAACAGTGAGCCGATAATCGGGATAGACCAGTCATTGATTACGGCGAACCAGGTTTCGCTCTCCTGCCGTAGCTGAATGCGCTCGACGCTGAATCCCAAACTCAGTACATCGGTGGAAGGGAGGTTGGTGCAGACGATGACTAGGAGGACTAGAAGCCCTATGATTAGAACCACACCCTGTATGAAATCAGAAATGACATCGGCGAGGAATCCGCCTAGGGCGGTATAGGCGATGACCATAACCGCAGCAAATGCTATCGAAATCTCCAGCGCTAAAGTGGAGGTAGCAGAGAGCACATGACCAAATGCTAATATCTGAGCGGAAGCCCAAATAACCGAAGCCGGAATCATCAGAGTCACGCCAAGCTTCTCAATCTCCTTGCCGTAACGTCTAGCGAAGAAATCACCGAGCGTTGTTAGGTTGAGCGACCATAGTTTTCGAGCAAAGAAAAACCCCATCACGAACATGCAAGTCGCATAGCCGAAAGGGTCTATTCGAGCTCCTGCTAAACCATTCTCATAGATTGCGCCAGCAGCACCAATGCAGGTCTCAGCGCCAAACCAAGTGGCAAAGACCGACATTGCCCCAAAGGGAACGCCTAGCTTCCTTCCTGCCAGCAGATAATCAGTCTCATTCTTTAGCCGCTTCATCACCATGAAGCTAATCACTAGCTGCATCGCGACATAGATAAGAATGCAAACCAGAACCCAGTTGAATGGCGCTTCCTGCACTTTTAAGGAGTCCTTGTTGTCGATTAAGAGGTCCCGCAAGCAGACATGCGGCCGAAGCATCAAATATAGTGGAAGAGCCTTTCCTAGGCTAGTCAATATTCAAAGAGCTAGTAGGCGCAAGTATCTCGGGCGCCCGGCGAAAAATTGGTCAAATTATCTTCCTGGAGAATGAGTCCTAGGCTGGTAAACAATTTGTGTGCCGTATATCCAGTGGACAGAATTCACTTTGGGATGCCGCAGGCTCGACAATCCTGTGTTGCGGAGATACTCTCCATTCCCCTTCATGCTATTGAGCGCTTTCTTTCTAACTGGATCTACCTATGTCTCGACGCTATCCCGCCCAACCTGAACCCTTTGGTGCATTGTTAGGCATCGCCCCGGGCAATGTTGAGGTCTATTCTTCCTACTATGATTCCCTTCAGCCAGGAGAAATGCCTGACCGTGCCTCCTTCAAGAGCATGACTGATGGGATTTACATGGGCGTTAAATGGCAGTGTGTAGAATTCGCGCGCCGCTGGATGTATCTGAATAAGGGCTATATTTTTGATGATATTGCCATGGCCTACGATATTTTTAGACTCCGTACTGTGACAGTCGTTGCCGATGATTCAGAGCTTCCCCTGCATTCATTTGTCAACGGTGCGAAGCGCCCGCCCGAGATTGGTTCGTTGGTGATCTGGAAGGAGGGCGGCGAGTTTGAGATGACTGGCCATGTTGCAGTGGTGACAGAGCTTACCGATGATAGTGTCGGTGTGTGAGCAGAATGTTGAACACATCCATTGGGCGGATGATGCGACCTGCTCGCGCCAACTCGCCATGCGAACAGATGCGGAGGGTGGGTATTGGGTAAGTTGTACCTATGAAGATGCTGACATTCTCGGTTGGGTTATACAAACCTCAGACTCTACCTACGCAGAAGTTATTGAAGACACAAACCCCGCATTGTTCAATCTCAGTCTGAAAGAAACCGAAGCCAAACCAGGTGCCTGGCTTGATACCCAGCGCTTAGCACAGGCAGCCTTCGTTGCTTTTATGGGTGGGCATCGCCTGACCACGAATGATAGCGATCTAGGTCGGTATTTCTTGATAAGCGAAACTGCTCGAAAAGAGCTGAAGCGCGCAACTAACGAATTGCACGCCATGTTCCTAAGAGCAACGGACTATGTGCTCGAGAATGAAGAATTGCTTAAGAAATTCAGATTGCCGGAAGCTTTGCTGCCACGAATTCGTAAGAGCTGGAGCGACAGGCGCACGCACAATATTACTGGACGCTTTGATTTCGCTATGAGCGAGAATGGGTTGAAGGTCTATGAATACAACGCCGATTCCGCCAGTTGCTATATGGAGTGCGGCTTAGTGCAAGGTCTTTGGGCGCAGCATCATGGCGTGAATGAGGGAAGGAACCCTGGCGGTAGGCTGTTCGATGCTCTGGCTGAGTCTTGGCAAGAAAGCGACATAGAGGGCGTATTACATATTCTTCAGGATGATGATGCGGAGGAAGATTATCACGCCTTGTATATGAAGTCGGCTATAGAGGCTGGTGGGCAGCGCTGTAAAATTATTCGCGGCTTTAAGGGTTTGGCATGGGACGCTCAAGGATGCGTGGTCGATGAAGACGGCGAGAGAATCGACTGGGTATGGAAAACCTGGGCGTGGGAAACTGCTTTAGATCAACTGCGCGACGAAGCCATCGATGAAGAAAAATTTCTAGCTGCCCACTCCTTGTTGGAGCGGCGGGATCACGCGCCGCGCTTGATTGACATTCTGTTGCGGCCTGAAGTAATGGTGTTTGAACCCCTGTGGTCTCTTATACCGAGTAATAAGGCTATTTTGCCCGTATTGTGGATGTTATTTCCAGATCATCCCTATCTATTGGAGTCGCATTTCGAGCTAACCGAGGAGCTAGAGAAAGAAGGTTACGTGCGCAAACCGATTGTTGGTCGATGTGGCGGAAATATAGCCGTTATCGATAAAAAGAACGAGGTGATTGAAGAAACCGATGGGCAGTTTGAAGACAGAGACAGTATCTATCAAGCGCTCTTTGAATTGCCGAAGTTGAATGATCTGCGCGCCCAAGTCTGTACGTTTACGGTAGATGGAATAGACGCCGGGGCCTGCATACGTTGTGACCGCTCTCTTATCATTAAGTCGGCGAGTGATTTGTTAGCTCTGCGGGTGGTGTCGGACGAAGAAATGTTGAAGGAATCAGAATAAGCACGTGAAATACTTGCAGGGGTAGAAGTGAAGGGTGCACTAAAAACTGAATAAGTACTTTAAGTTGAGAAATAATACTTAGGCTATGGGATTCAGTAGTCCTTTGCAGTCAACTAAAGTAGCCCCAGATTGATTGCCCGTAGAACTGCCTGGGTTCGGTCTCTGACTCTAAGTTTTTCTAGAATCGACGATACTTGGTTCTTCACCGTGCCCTCGGATTTGTGTATCGCTGTAGAGATCTCCCGATTGCTGTAACCGCCGGCCATTAACCTCAATACTTCCAACTCTTTAGCGGAGAGCTCCTCAGCTAGAGCTGGCTCTTCCTGATTCGTGGCCAAGGACGAAAGTCCCTTGAGGATGCGCTCGGTGATTGCTGGTTGCACTAGGGTCTCTCCCCCATGAACTTTCTCGATGGCGTTGACGAGGCTCTCCAGAGACACATCCTTTAGCAGGTAGCCCTTGGCACCGGCCTGAATGCCTTCCAGCACTAACTGGTGATCATCGAAAGTCGTGAGGATAATCGCCGGGGTTGTCGAGCCCGCCTGTTGCATCGCTTCTAGCGCGTCGATGCCCGACATCTTTGGCATGCGAATATCGATTAGCAATACATCGGGCCGGTATTTCTCGAGGCCATCCAATACTTCCGAGCCGTCGGTTACCTCACCCACGACAGCGATGTTATCGCTCAGCTCCAATAGGCTGCGCAGACCTTCCCGTACCAGGTTCTGATCTTCCGCTAGCATGACGCGTATCTTCACGAGAGGAGTGCCGTCTTCATAGTTACCTTGAGCTGGAATCCCGCATCGGTCTGCTGCCACTCAAGCTCCCCACCTCGCTCAGTAACGCGCTCCAGCATGCCTCTGAGCCCGTTTCCGGGTTCGATCGCTGCTTGCGACTGCCCGTTATCGCTGATCGATAGGGTGCAGGCATCATCGTTACCACTGAGGCGAATACTGCAATGGTTCGCCTCGCTATGGCGGAGTACATTGGTAACCGCTTCCTGCGTGCAGCGGAGCAGGGTCTCTGCCAGATCGACATCATCAATTGCCGGAGCAGACGTGAAATCGACGTCTATAGAGAGGCTGGGAATGCCTGCCACCAGCTTATGTATCGACTTTTCTAGATCGATAGCAGTCTCTTCCCTGAGCTCGCTGACCGTGCTGCGCAAGTCGCCGAGCAATAATTTTGCGAGGGCTAGGGATTGCTCTACCTTGTCCTTCGCAGGTGATTGTACGGTGTGAGAGGCGACCTCGAGATTCAGAATAAGCGCAGTCATATGATGCCCCATTATGTCGTGCAGATCGCGTGCAATACGTAAGCGTTCGCCCTGTGCTGAGGATTGCGATAACAATTCTCTAGTGGCGATAAGTTCCCTATTCAGGGCGGCGGTCTCTTCCCTCAGTTCGCGTTCGGTAAAGAATCGCTGAATGACGCTGACCGCAAACAGCTGAAGCAAACCGTACAGCGCCGCACTAACTACAATGTTGAATAAGTTGTCCGTGCCAAAATGCAGCAGCTGCGCTAGGGAAAACAGGGCAAGGCTGGCCACTAAAAACCAAATGGCTTTACGAACTCCGTAATACTCAACAGCCTGAACCAGCCAGACTACCGTGAGAATTATGATGAAGGAGGAGGGAACCAGAAACAGAAGTGCAGTAATGCACAAAGCTTCCAGCCAGAACAGCACTTGCCAGGGAGCGTAGTCACTCAGCCTGGCATTGAACGTGAACAGCAGAAATTGAGACGCCGCTAAGATCGCCGCGAGGGTAAACAAGGGTGAGCCGGCAATGGAGTAGACCCCCAGCGCGCCCACCAGAGCAGTCACCAGGATACCGGAATAGTTCAGTGCTAGCTCGCTATCCCAATGTTTTGCCGATCTTTTTGGCTGTGACATTGCTTTGCCTTGGGGCCTGGTTGACTTATTGAGCTGCAATTATCACACAGGCAGTAAGTCTCACCTATAGGCCAAAAGTCACTGTGGATGTCATGACTTCCGGCACTGATGCGCGCCAAAAGGATTCTCTACGATGGCAACCGTAATCAAGAGTTGTCTCTACTATTAGGAAATCGGGAGTTCGTTATGCTATTTCTACATCAGTATGCACTGTATCTACATATCGCCGTTGGTAGCTGTGCCCTTCTGTTGTTCTGGGTGCCGATGTTGACGCGCAAGGGCAATCTGGACCATAAGCGCTTTGGTCGCTACTTTGCCTACTGCATGTACACCGTTTCCTTCTCAGGCATCGTGATGTCGAGCCTGGATCTGTCTTT
>CAYGRR010000078.1:0-11647 GCA_964352295.1 uncultured Pseudohongiella sp.
AGAGTGAGAGCCTTGAGCTGCCCTCCACCTATGGGGTCGACGATATTCCCCTGATTGTTCAGGACCGGCGCTTCAACGAGGATGGCTCGTTTCGCTATGTGGGTATGCATCGTGATGTGATGACTGGCGTATTCGGCGATCGCATTCTGGTAAATGGCACGGCGTCTCCGTTGTTTACTCCCTCTGCTAGCAAGGTGCGTTTTAGGATCCTCAATGGGGCAAACGCGCGGACCTTCAATTTTGCCTTCGCTGATGGTCGAGAGTTTTCGCTCATCGCCAGCGATGGGGGTTTCCTCGAGCGGCCGCTTGCCCTGCGCAATATCGTACTCGCGCCGGCCGAACGCGCCGAGATCGTCGTGGACTTTGGTGCAGGGGGGGCGGTAGATCTAGTCTCACTGCCTCTTGCAGCAGACTCGCCTTTCTCGCCCATCGGCATGATGAGAAATATGCTCCCAGTGACTACGGAGCCATTCACGATCCTGCAGATCGAGCCGCAGTCTACGCTGCAGCGTTCAGCTCAGTTGCCTGCGCAACTCACTTCGATCAGACGCATGCAGGAAACCGAGGCGACGCGAACCCGCAGATTCGAGCTGTCTATGCCCATGGGCATGGGCATGATGGGTCGCGGCGGGCGCGGCGGTGGCATGGGCGGCGAGTTTCTGATCAACGGCAAGCCGATGGCGATGGACGAGATCAACGAGGTAGTGCCTCTAGGCAGCACGGAGATCTGGGAGATCTACAACGACTCGATGATGATGCATCCCTTCCACATTCACCACGGGCAGTTTCAGATTCTAGATAGAGACGGCGTGCCACCGACAGCCCAGGAGCAGGGCTTCAAGGACACCGTAAAAGTGGGGGCCGGGCAAACCGTGCGATTCATTATGCGCTTCGAGAACTTCAGTGATCCGGACACCGCCTATATGTATCACTGTCATATACTGGAGCACGAGGACAACGGCATGATGGGGCAATTTACCGTTGTTTGAGTCGGACTACCTGCGGACTGAAATGTTATTGTTTCGCCGCAGTGATATTTTCCACCAAATTCTGCGCGGCAAGCTGAGACTGCCGATTAATCTTGAAGCGTAGCTCGCTTCCTGTGTTGCCCGGCAAGTTTCTAAAGATACGCAGGCTGCTTCCCTGCAGAACCAGTTCCGAGCCGAACATCTTACGCTCTATGCGCGCCTGTCGAATATCTTCCACGCTGACTTCAACTTCTTTCACGGATGTCTTGAAAAGGCCCAGTACCGAATCGCTGGTCTGATACTCAATTCTTAGGGTGTTGTCTGCAAAGGACAGCAAGCCATCCGACTCCAATAATCCAGAGCTATCCCAGTTGTTAAACGCGACGTTCTCCTCGTCAACGTATTGGTCTTCGTAATAGTTGCGCGCGAGGCCGCGGCTTCTCTCCAAAGCCATCTCGACAAACTCCGGCGCGTAACGCACACCTGCGTAGTGCCCCAGCAGGAACAAGCCCATGCCGAGCAAGACATAGCCAGACCAGAAGACGGCCATGCCTGTGAAGATATTGATGGCGACGCAGAGTGTCATGACGGCGACGGATGTGGCGCAGTGGGCTCTGAATTTCTGCCAGAGATGCTGCTCCTTGTCCTTGGTGCGGCGCTGTTCCTCGAGCATGCGAATAGCACGATCGATGCGCGCGTCATCGACACCGAATTCCTTGCCTATTGAGAGCAACTCCTCATGATCGACCGCCTCTTCGGCGCTTCCGGAATCGTCCAGTAGGCTTAGGCGAATGATGTCGGCGACTTCGTCGCTACTGTAGCGGCGTGCGGCTGCGCTTCTGCGTTGCTTGTCCGTCAGATCTGCCCTCTGCGGATCTTGATGGTCGTCCTTCGGTTCGAATCGCAGCATGTCGGCCATAGCTTTCTCCTTCTTGTTCGTTTGCTACTGAGCGCATCTCGATTGAATCAATAAATCGCCCACCTGTCAGCTAGGGTAGCAACAATCGCGCCAGTGTGTGTGTTGCGCAGCCGGCTTCTCGCCATGCCGCTATTTTCGGGCCTTCGAGCCGATTCCCTACTGAATCTGCAAGGCGGGTGATCGCTCTTCCAGAGGCTAATATAACCACCGAGTGCCTAATTTCACCAATTCCCCAGTAGCGCGAACGCGGATTTCAAGGCACAAAAAAGGGGCCATAGAGGCCCCTTTTTTAAACGCGTTGAGCGGAAGGCTTAGTTAGCCGGCTCGAGACGAACAACCGAAGTCGGCTCGCCATTGCGATCGGATATGGCTAGGTAGATATAGCCGTCCTGACCCTGACGCACGTCACGGATACGACCGATGTCGTACACGAGAGTCTCTTCCACAACCACGCTGCGGTAGTCATCGGAAAGCTGCAGGCGAGCAAGTTGCTCACCGGCGAGCGAGCCGGAGAAGATGTTGCCGTACCACATGGGGAACTTATCGCCGGTGTAGACCATGAGGCCAGATGTAGCGATCGAAGGCACCCAGAATCGAGCAGGTTGAACCATGCCTTCTTCGCTGATACCGATGTGGATTGGTCTGCCGAATGCGCCGTAGTTTGCGCCGCGGCCAACGACCGGCCAGCCGTAATTGTTGCCAGGTTCGATGCGGTTGATCTCGTCGCCGCCCTGTGGGCCGTGCTCGGATTCCCAAAGATCACCTGTCTCCGGGTGAATCGCTAGGCCTTGTGGGCTGCGGTGTCCGTAGCTCCAAATTTCGGGGAGTGCACCAGCCTGTCCGACAAAGGGGTTGTCGTTGGGCACGGTGCCGTCGTCGTTCAGACGAACGACTACGCCTTGATGATTGCTAAGATCCTGTGCGGGATGAGCGCGCAGGGCGGCTTCATCGCCAACCGGTGGAGCCATACGATCGCCCAAGGTTAGGAACATATAGCCGTCGTTGTCGAATACGATCTTGCCGCCGTAGTGTCCGAAGCCAACAGCCTGTGCTTCGAAGATTTCAACGACATTAGTCAGGCGGTCATTCTCGAAACGTCCGCGCGCGATCGCCGTTGCCGAACTGTCTTCCGTTTTCTTGGAATACGTCAGGTAGACCCAGCGGTTGTCATTGAAGTTTGGATGAGGCAATACATCGAACAGACCACCTTGGCCTTCGTAGAATACTTCAGGCACGCCTGGGATCGCTTCGGGAAGAAGGCGACCGTCGCGAACGACGCGCAGACGACCGGGCTTCTCGGTGATTAACATGTCGCCGCCGGGTAGCCAGGCCATGGACCAGGGCTGCACCAGATCGTCGGCTACCGTCACGACTCGATAGTCATGATTTGCTGCATGGTAGATATCGGACTGCGCGCTAACGCCAGCCGCGGAAGTTGCTAGTAAAACGGCACCAGCAAGTTTTAACAAATTGCGAAACATAGTGTATTCCTCTTTAGTTCTAGACAAAGCAGGCTCGCCTACACGAGATAGGCGGGCCTGTTAAATGGGTACTGCTTGAAATTAATTCTTTAGGGATAGAGTTGTGCTATCTGAGCCTTCGCATCGGCGCTTGCGGTGTGATTAAGACTCGCGATAATACCGGCCAATGTCTTTCCACGGTCCGGCATACCCTCTAATTCCTGAATGGCCGCCATGGCGGCTTTGCCTTCGGCAGTCGCAGCATGTTGAATGTTGCTAACGGCGTTTGCCATATCGCGCAGAGGCTGAGCTAGGGCTTCGTTTCCGCTGATAGCGGCTAGAGTGGCCTTGTCGGCATCCGAAGGAAAGTGGTTAAGGCTAGCGACGATATCGGCAATCTGCTTGGCTGCGGCGGCATTCGCCGTGTTGTCTTGAGCGGCTGAGAACTGCGAAAACAGCCCGATAACGGCTATCAATAGGATCTTTTGTAAGATTGTATTCTTCATGGTCATCTCCTCGGCTCGGGGTTCCGAGCAATTTAGTTTGTCGAGTCTATCTCAGTAATCTCCGAATAAATAGCCGTTTTGGGTGTCAGTCTCGTCGGATGGAGTGGTTTTTGAGGGGGCGGTTGTGCTCTTACTTCACTCGTTACAAAGAGTTACAAATCCACTTATTCAGATTTCGTTAAGCTTTTGATATCTATCATGGTTTTACAGAGGTGATGGAGTTGTGCACTTGCTTGTGAGAGAGAGATTGCTTATCCTTCCTCTCCCGCTTATAACAGGCAAATAATGCCCCAAAAAATAGCACCCTTTTAGGTGTGTCTGAGGCGGCTGTACAACACGGTCGACCCGTTTTTCGGGAATGCTGGAAATAAAGAATTACTATCTGGAGAGTCTGAGATGTTTGCAACGAAACGACTGATTTCATCATTTATGCTGAGTGTTGGCGCCCTCGCCATCAGCTCAATTGCCTGGAGTCAATCCGGCACCACCGTCGACGACGGAGATTGGCCGGATCATCACGGCGGTAAATTCGCGCAGCGCTACTCTCCGCTGGATCAGATCAATGCAGACAATGTCAATGAGCTCGAAGTCGCCTGGAGCTTCAACACTGCCCCCATCGGCCCCGCGCCGGAATTCAATAACCCTTCCACACCTATTGCGATCGACGGTGTGCTTTATGCCACGATGGGCAATACCCGAAACGTTGTTGCTGTGGATGCGGCGACTGGGCAGCTGCTCTGGCTATGGCGGCCGGAGGAAGGCGAGCGATTCGACCATGCTCCCCGCAAGGGTGCTGGTCGCGGAGTCTCACACTACCGTACCGGTGGTGAAGATCGCATTCTAACTATTACCCCTGGCTTCTTATTGGTTTCACTCGATGCGAAGACTGGTATTCCCGATCCAAACTTTGGTGAGAACGGTGTGGTAGACCTTTTCATGGGGCTGCGTAACGCCGAAGACGACAGATTCGATGATATCGATATCGGTTCTTCCATGCCTCCGTTCGTGATGAACGATGTTGTCGTGGTTGGTCCAGCTCACCGCGTAGGTATGCGTCCACGTTCCAAGTCAAACGTTAAAGGCGACGTGCGTGCCTACGATGCGCGCACCGGCGAACATCTTTGGACATTCCACACTATTCCAGAGCGCGGCGAAGTAGGTTTCGAAACCTGGCTCGATGGCGGCGTTGAATTTACCGGTAACGCAGGTGTTTGGGCGACGATGTCTGGCGATCCAGATATGGGCCATCTCTATCTGCCCGTAGAATCTGCAACGGGCGACCGTTATGGCGGTGACCGTCCGGGCGACAATCTTTTCGCGAACGCCCTGGTTGCAGTGGATATCAAGACCGGCGAGCGTCAGTGGCACTTCCAGTTAATTCACCATGACATCTGGGACTGGGATAATCCGTCGGCGCCAGTCGTTGCGGATCTGCCAAATGGCCGCAAGATAGTCATGCAGGTAACGAAGCAGAACTGGGTGTACACCTTCGACAGAATCACTGGCGAGCCAGTGTGGCCGATCGAAGAGCTTCCCGTTCCAGCAGGCGACGTACCGGGCGAGTGGTACGCACCAACGCAACCATTCCCAACACGGCCTGCTCCGTTTGACCGGCAGGGAGTTTCTGAAGACGACATCATCGACTTCACGCCGGAGCTTAGAGCGGCGGCGATGGAAGCTGTTTCGGAATTCCGCTTCGGCCCCAATCTTTATACGCCACCGTCTCTGGTTGATGCAGCAGATGGCACGCGCGGCGTGCTGAGTCTGCCTTCATCGACAGGTGGAGCGAACTGGGAAGGTGCGGCATTAGATCCTGAGACAGGCATCATCTACGTGCCCTCAAGAACGGCCCTAGC
The DNA here is from genome assembly GCA_964352295.1 of uncultured Pseudohongiella sp. Lineage (GTDB taxonomy): Bacteria > Pseudomonadota > Gammaproteobacteria > Pseudomonadales > Pseudohongiellaceae > UBA9145. Next base: position 5,710 of record CAYGRR010000078.1, read on the forward strand.
ACTATTGTCCGTCGGCAACGACCCGGATTCGGACCTCGACTACAGCATGGCCTTCGGTGTGCGTGTGCCTAGAGTGCAGGGCTTGGAAGTTATTAAGCCACCTTACGGCCGCATCACAGCGATCGACATGAATAGCGGTGACCATGTGTTTCAGGTAGCGAATGCCGACACACCCGATCAAATCAAGAACCACCCAGCCCTGCAGGGCGTGGACATCCCTCGTACGGGTGTGCCAACAAGAGCGGGATTGGTTCTGACCAAGACTTTGTTGTTCGCTGGCGAAGGTGGTGGTGGCCCAGGTGCTAGCCCCATATTCCGTGCTTACGATAAGCAGACCGGCGAGATTGTCGCTGAAATCGATTTGCCCAACACGCAATCTGGGCAACCCATGACCTACGAGGTCGATGGCAAGCAGTATATTGCCATGTTTGTAAGCGGTAATGGCGGGCCAACCGAGTTGATCGCCCTAGCCCTTCCGTAATTTTTGAATCAGGAGTTATTATGACAATGCGAACTTTTTTAAATCGAACTGTACTTGCACTACCACTGCTATTGATTGGTCTGCCCGTTCAGGCGGCTGACTGGGTAATCGACCCAGGCAACTCTATAGTCACTTTCAAATATGCCTACGGTACAGACCCCTACGAAGGTCGATTTACAAATGTTCAGGCTACATTCGATATCGACCCGATGAGTCCTACTAGCTGCGAATTTAATGTAACTATCAACATCGCAGATATCGATGTCGATTCACCGGAAGTACTCGACTACTTGCTGGACTATGAATTGTTCGACGTAGACACTTGGCCGACTGCCACATTTAAAGCCGAGAAGTGTCGCCTGACTGGAGTCACTTCTTTCGAAGCCGACGGCACGTTGACGATTCGCGATCAGACCCATCCTCTCACGTTTCCTTTCGATCTGAATGTCGAAACTTGCGATGGTCAGGTTTGCTTTAATCTCACTAGCGAAGTCGTTCTTCAGCGTCTCGACTATGGCGTTGGTCAAGGCTACTGGGCGAACACTTCCGAGGTGCCGAACGACGTGACCGTCTCCGTGGACGTCTACGCGGTTCAACAATAATTACTAAGATTCATTATTAATAGGCTATAGCAATGTTTACTCGATTTTTTTCCATCACACGTCGTCTCTCTATTCTCTTAGTTTGCTCGGCATTCCTGGTTTCATGCGATCGACTGCTGACTCCTGACTTCAATACCGATGTAACTGAGCTGAGGGGAGGGGGATACACTCTAGACCCGGATCACGCGACGCTGCTTTGGAAAATTAATCATCTAGGGTTCTCAACGTTTATCGGTCGCTTCAATGATTTCGACGCGTCGCTGGATTTCGATCCTGAGAACATCGCCGCTTCGACGCTTGAGGTAGTTATTAATACGGCGGGCCTCGATATCAACAACGAAGAATTCGCCGAAGAATTGCGTGGCGATAATTGGTTCAACGTTGAGCAGTTTCCGCAGGCCGTATTCAGAACGACTGAATTTGTAGAGTCGGTCGACGAAGATACATTTATCTTCCGAGGCGACCTGACCCTGCTTGGCGTTACAGCGCCAGTCGATCTGGAGGTTAACTTCCACGGTGGTGGTCGCAATTTCCTCACGCGCAGCTACACGCTAGGCTTTTCCGGAAGTGCTACATTCCTGCGTTCCGACTACGGTTTGGATCGTTTCACCAGCTTCGGTGTAGGTGACGAGATCGAACTGGAAATACACGTTGAGTTTATGGCTGCCTCTGAGTAGGTATAGACAACACAGCAGCAGTACTGAAACCCCGTTCGGCGTTGCCGGACGGGGTTTTTTATTGGTTTCAGGCGCTAGCCTATTTTTAGGTCGAAGCTGATGGCACCGATCTGGTGCGCGCCGCCATGTTGCCCTCGCGGTGCAGAGTTTGCAGACGATGTCATCCAGGGTATCCCATTATTGCAAAGCATTTACTCCCCACTATGTCGTAGCCGCGTATTGGTGTTGCTGCCTGTTTCAGGCATACTTCTAAGCACTTTTTTACATTTACTGCGACGACTACCGTGCGTTAGGGAGCTTTGATCATGCGATTCCCAAGAAATAACAATTCCAAGCCGAGCTGGAGTGTGCTGACAGCGATTGCGCTACTGAGTGTGTCCACTCTATCGCAGGGGCAGGTGCCCATCGTTCAGCCAGGCGCTCCAGGGCAGGCAGGTAGAATAATCACCGCAGAGGAGGCTTCTGATCTCGCCGGTATCTCCTACTCACTCGGCGATATTCAGTTTCTGCGTGGCATGATTCCACACCACGCGCAGGCGAAGGAAATGTCGGCACTGGCAGAGGACCGCACGAACAACTCGATGGTTCTAGCCGTTGCCGCTCGCATCTCTCTCTCGCAGGATGACGAGATTTCTATGATGCAGGGTTGGCTGCGCGATCAGGGCTTAGAGGCACCTGCCGAACACGTTCACCATGAGCCGGGATTCGAGCGCATGAAGGGCATGCTGAGCGATGCGCAGATGGCTGAGCTAGCCGCCGCATCGGGTCCGGAGTTCGATAGGCTCTATCTGGAGTACATGATCGATCACCATCAAGGTGCTCTGGACATGGTTGAGATGTTGTTGGACCAGCGCGGCTCGGTGCAGGACCCGCTGTTGTATGAGTTCACGTCCGATGTGACATCCGATCAGACTTCGGAGATTGAGCGCATGGACACGCTACTCGCAAGCCTCAATCCCGATCCGCGAGTTGGCCTAGCCGCCGGCTTTAGAGATGCTGGCGAGGCGGCACTGAATATGCAGATCGTTGCCTCATTGCCCAAGCCTGCGGGTTTCTTCGACCCCGAGCGCCCCTCCGGCCTTTCTGCAAGCCGTCTCAAGGAGCTTGAGGAACGGGCCGCCGCCAATGGTGATGTTCCTGAGACGCCAGACGAAGAGGAGGAAGACGAGAATTCAGACCCGCGTCCCGCCTTATTGAGTTTCTCAAATACCGACTTGCTGTTCTCCGGTAACTACATGGTGGCGGGCAACTACCATGGCTTTAATACCTATGACATTAGCAATGCTCAAGCCCCGCGCCATATTGGTTCGGTGGTGTGCCCAGGCGGGCAGGGCGACGTGTCGCTGGTCGGAAATCTGCTGATTATGTCAGTGCAGGAAGCGCGCGGCAGGCTGGACTGTGGTCTGGAAGGCGTGCCTGATGTGGTGAGCGAGGAACGAGTGAGGGGTATTCGTATTTTCGATGTAAGCGACTTCACTACCCCCATTCAAGTTGCTGCCGTGCAGACTTGTCGCGGCTCGCACACCCATACGGTGGTGTCTGATCCAACCACTAATTCGGGCAACATCTACGTCTACGTATCGGGCACCAGCCCTTCACGCGACGACGAAGAGCTTGCGGGTTGTTCCAACGACTCCCCTTTCGAGAATGAAGACTCGGCACTGTTTCGCATCGAAGTCATCGAGATTCCAGCAGAAAATCCTGCGGCGGCGCGCATAGTAAATCGTCCGTTTATCTTCGCCGATGCTGACACCGGCACCTTGGCAGGCTTATGGGATGGCGGCGATCATGGCGAGGGCACACAGACAACGAGCCAGACGAACCAGTGTCATGACATTACAACCTTTCCAGACATCGGCCTGGCGGCTGGTGCCTGTTCCGGCAATGGCATCCTCTTGGACATCGCCGATCCTGCGAACCCAGAGCGCTTAGATCAGGTTATCGACCCGGGCTTCTCCTATTGGCACTCGGCTACCTTTAATAATCGCGGCGACAAGGTGATCTTCACGGATGAATGGGGCGGTGGCGGGCGTCCACGCTGTCGAGCGCAAGATCCTCTCACCTGGGGAGCCGATGCGTTCTACGACATCGTCGATGGCAAGCTGCAATTCCGCAGCCACTATAAAATGTCGGCGCCGCAGACAGAGACAGAGAACTGTGTGGCGCACAACGGCTCCTTGATTCCAGTACCAGGCCGCGACCTGTTTGTTCAGGCCTGGTACCAGGGCGGCGTGTCGATAGTCGATTTCACCGACTCGGCAAATCCAGTTGAGATCGCGTTCTTCGACCGCGGTCCTATCGATGAGGAAGAATTGATCACTGGCGGTTACTGGTCGACTTATTGGTACAACGGACATATTTATGGCACCGAGATTTCTCGCGGCCTCGACGTGTTTGCCCTGCAGACAAGCGACTATATGACGGATAACGAGATCGCCGCGGCCTCACTGCCAGAATTGAACGGTATCGTTAATGCGCAGACTCAGCAGATCGTCGAATGGCCCGCCGTGCCTGTCGTTGCGAGGGCTTATCTCGATCAGCTGCAGCGCGATAGCAACATAAGCGCCGCTCAGGCCAGCGAGCTAAGCGAGACTCTAGACGGTGCCGAGGCCTTGTTGGCTGGAGGAAACGGCAATCGTCGCAGTACAGCGCGTGCGCTGAATAATCTTGCCGAGGGTTTTTCAGAAGCCGCCGGCGACTACAGCGGCATCTCAGGAATTCGCTATGCAGCTCTGGCTGAGACCCTGGAGGGCATCGCCGATAGTCTATAAGGGCCGTATGAGTACGGAGGCAGATTGCTTTTTTCCAAGAGCAATCTGCCTCTTTTTTCCTTAGATTCTTCTGCTTGATCGTTCGTGCAGGATGGGAGTGTATGAGCTTGCGCTATGCAGCTGCGCTTTGACATTTGTTCTGTTCAAGGTTCAAATGGCTGTTCAAGATAGCCCGGCTCTGCGGTAATCGATCGCCTAGTCAATAATGATAGAGCACAAGGGCACAATCTTCTTTGGAGGCAACGAATGCTAATCTCGATGAAAATGGCAATTAAACTAAGTGCTGTATTAGTAGGCGCCAGTTTAGCAGCCTCGTCAGCACAGTCGCAGGACAGCGCGAGACCGGACCTAGAGGGCATCTGGAGTAATGCTTCGCTGACTAGTCTCACCAGGCCTCAAGGTGTGGAGTCGCTGATCGTTTCCGCAGAGGAGGCGAGGGTGATTGCAGCGAATACGCCAATCGCAGGTCTCGAGGGCGGCCTCGATGAAGGCGACGGAGTGAACAATACACCAGTCGCCGCGGGCGATGATTTTGGTACTCGCGCCTACAACAATTTTTGGGTAGATCCCGGCGCTAATCTTGCGCTTATAAAAGGTGAGTATCGCAGCTCCTATGTGGTGGACCCGGCCGACGGACATGTGCCACGACTTGAGAATCCTAACTACGATTTCGAGCGACGCAATTTCGGGTCTCGTTACGCCACGGGTTTCGGCGATGCGCGCGGACCAGAGGCGATTCCGAATGCAGAGCGCTGCCTGATCGGATTTGGCAACAAAGCTGGTCCCGGCATGATGTCCGCCCTCTACAACAACACCTATCAGTTCGTCCAGACAGAAGACTATGTGATGATTCTCGTAGAGATGGTGCACGATGCGCGCATCATTCCGATTTTCGATACACCCGAGGAAGCGCGCGCCAGTAGAAGGCCGCTAGTCCTCGAGCAGTGGTTCGGCGATTCAGTAGGCTGGTACGAGGACGGCGAACTCGTTGTGGAGACAGTCAACATCAATCCGCTGCAACTAAGCCAGAGCTCCGTGCCTATTACCAAGGAAGGGCACATCATCGAGCGATTCAGCCGCTACTCGGACAAAGAGATTTTCTATCAGTTTACCGTCGATGACAGCAACATCTACAGCCAGCCTTGGACTGCAGAGCTGAGTTTTTATGACACGGGTGATGCGCTCTATGAATATGCCTGTCACGAGGGAAATTACTCGATGCCCGGCATACTTGCTGGCGCGAGAAGACTCGAGAGAGAGCAGCAATCCGGCACAGCTAACTAGCAGGCGGTTCATTGCATTTAGGGGCTCACCCTGAGCCCCTTGTTGAATACGCTAGATAATTCATGAAACACATAATCACTTCTATTTCGCCTTCGCGGTATCGCCGGCTGAGAATGAATTCGG
>CAYGRR010000079.1:0-10844 GCA_964352295.1 uncultured Pseudohongiella sp.
GTGCTGGTTAGCTGCTCTATATTCTCGGCTCCCTCCAAGGCCTCTTCAATACGCAGGCAGACGGCAGACTCGGACTCTGCAGGTGTCGCGCCCAGATAGGCGACGCTTACCTGAATCATGCCGAATTCGATGTCGGGAAATTCTTCCTGATTCAAGCTGAAATAAGAAATGATGCCGCTCGCCAAGAAGATCATCATCATCAGATTGGTGGCGACCGGGTTCTTAATAAACCATGTAATAGGAGTTCTCAATTTGACCTCTATCTAGAAATTTTCTATTGCCGAAGGACGCTGCCTAATCGTTTAAATAACTTCTCTTACGGGCTGCACCGTCATGCCGTTAACCACAGCTTGAATCGGTGATGTACAAATGTATTCGCCCGGTAGAATGCCGCCACTAATCAATACCCGATCTTCCTCCAGTCGATAGATTTCTACATCGCGGTAGTACATCTTGTTCTCAGCATCCACTACTAACACTTGATTGTTGTTGCGGATAACCGAACGTGGCAGCGAGATCAAGTCGTCTACGATCCTGCCCTCGATATCTGCCTGCACAAATAAACCGATCGGCAGAGGTATCTCCGCCGTCTTCATCGAAGACGAGCCTGCATTCGGCTGCCGCACGCGAATAATCGTTTGCACCGTGTTGCTGCTCGCATCGATAACGGCTTCCGTGCGCACCAGCTTGCCCGCCCAGGTGTATTCATCGCCGCCGTAGAGTCCGGTCAGAGTGACGTTGGGCGCCTGCTCATCGCTTAGCTCGCCGCGCAGGCCTAAGGGCACATCGAGAAAGCCAAGCTGACGAATAGCCAGGGGCACTCGCACTTCGACCTCGTCAGCGCCAAGTAAGACAGCGACTGTTTGCGCCCGATTCACATACTGACCCAGCTCAACGTCACGGGATTGCACTACTGCATCGAAGGGCGCACGGATAGTGGCGCGTTCCAGGTCTAGTTCGGCCTGACGAAAGCTGGCCTGGGCATCGGCCAGCCTAGCCGCGTTTACCGCTGCCGATCGCTGCGAATCCTGTAGCTGGGCGTCGCTCGCGAGTCGCTTTTCCGCTAACTCACCGAGCCGGTTCAATTCGTTGCTCGCGAATGTCGCTTCGGCCTGAGCCTGCTGCATCGCGGCCATGCTGCGCGCCCTCGCGGTCTCGAAGTCACTACTCTCTAAACGCAATAGAGGCTCACCCTCTGCCACGAAACCACCCGCCTCCATAGCAGCAGAAACCCATTCCACCGGGCCCGCTACCGGCGCCGATAGGCTCGCGATCTTCGAGGCCTGAACCTTGCCCTGAGATTCGACATTCAGCTGTATCGATTCGGCACGCACCTCGGCGACCCGAACACTCACGGCGATGATCTCAGGCGCAGCCTCTTCAACCACCGTGGGAGTGCGCAGCAATAGTGCCGCAAAGAGAATGCAGCCCAGCATAATACCGATGGGAATAACTACCCGCTTCATGCGCAAGCTCCTTCGTTTCTCATAGCAATATTTGTCTTTCTAGCTCTCAACAATCGTGCTTCTAAAGATAATTTCATTTGTTGGGTCACGCTTACCTAGTTAACTACTCTTTATACGGAAGAATCGATCACTTCATCGACTCTCACTATCTCTAATCCAGCTCGGCCGGACGCATAGCGCCCAGCGCCAGCTCTAAACAGCCAATTTCTGCTGCTGTCCAGTGATGAGGCCGATCGCCTCACCAACCGCCGCGCGAACTTCTTCGAAATGTATTTGCATGGCCTGACTCGCCAACTCGCCGTCTCGCGACTCCAGACTCAGTCTTAGGCTGCTGAGTAGCTGATTTATCGAACTTGGTTTCAGATCCGGCCGTATCCCCAGCTTCATCATCTGATCCACGAACTGCGCCTTCAGGTCGTTGCTGATGAGCCTAACCACTAAGTTATCCGCAATCGTGGACATCGTTTCCAGCAACTCTCTCCAGAGCGGCTGCATGGCCTCAAAATCGCCGGCATAGCCAGCTAACTCTACGACTAATTTCTGTAGTTGGATGCGTTGCTTGGGCGTTGCCACATTCACCGCATTCTTCGCGGTTAGGGCGGCCATGACCCCGAAGGCCTGCAGGAACTGATCGACGAGCACCGGATCGGGATGATCGTCGAGCGCCAGCAGTGGGCCTAGCACTGCCAGGCTAGCGGCATTCACGCTCTGCACCCGGGCACCCCCAGGCTGCGAGCGAATCAGACCTAGCTGCTCCAGTTGTGACAATGCCTCACGCACCGCGCCACGGCTCGCATCGAAGCGTGCCGCGAGATCCCTCTCAGAGGGAAAGCGATCGCCACTTCGATAGCGTTGCCGCAGAATCTCGTCCCGCAGGGTGTCCGCTATTTCATGACTGATAGTGTTCGTTGAGCCCATGGATTGCCTGTAATCTGGCGCATTTCGCGCAGCGCTATCCTACTTAAATTGGTCAGACCAAATTGGTCGGACCAAATATAGGGCTAAAATCGCAGAGTGCAAGCGGCAGGCGACGAACCGAACGAAATATTTGCCGATCAGAACAGTTGTGGGTATCTAGTTACGGATTTGGGGATTTTGCTCGTCATGAGTGAGGAATTTACCCCCCCTAACTGGATTTCATGCTCGATATGAACCGAGGCTTCCAGATTGACTTGGCCGGCTATGTGATCGACTCGTTATCTCACGAAATTTGTGGCTAATAGCGGGTGGCACGCAATGCGTTTTCCCGCTCACACTAAAGATGGAGTAAAGCGCCTCGGATAGCGCCGAAGCGGTTGTTCACCCGTAGCAAATCTGCTTAAATCTTACCCTCTTTCTCCCAATGGACCTCAATTGTCCCGGAAAACCAATATCAATAAATTCGGGCAGGGTTATAATTCGGCCAACTTTATAAACAGCCCCCTTTCACGCGCTAGCAGATAGAAGAAAACAACACTATGGAACCGTTAAAGCAGTATTTGATCGATAATTTCGAAGGCGTGTTTATCCTTGTCATATTGGTCTTCGTGAGCGCTATCGTGTGGTTCGTGGAATCAAAACTCTCATTCCTCAACTTCTTCTACCTACCTGTCTTATTGGGCTCCTACTATTTGGGCATTCGCTCCGGTGTATTGGGTGCGTTCTTCACCTTCCTCGTAATAGCGATCTTCGCGAGCATTTACCCAGACCGCTTCACTGCTCCTATGGACATCTTCGGACTCTGGGCATCCGTGCTCATCTGGGCCGGCTTCCTGATCCTGACCGCCGTGATCGTAGGCTTCACTCATCGCGAGCTGCAGGAAAAGATGACCGAGGCGCTGCGAGCGAAGGCGGAGGCCAGTGGTAATGCGGAGTTGCTAGAGCAGACCATGACCACAATTCGTGAATTCGAATCCGAGCTGGACTACAAGGTAGAAGAACGGACTCGTGTGCTCGAAGAAAAGACAAAGTCCATCAGGGCACACAAAGAGAAGGTAGAGGAAGCACTCTACTCGACCATGGACCCGGCGGTCGTTAAGCTGATGATCGAGGGGCGCATCCGCACAGAGAACCGTCGCATCAGCGTAATGTTCTCCGACCTGAAGGGCTTCACGAAGTATTCCGAAGATCACTCTGCCGAGGTCGTGATCACCGAATTGAACAAATACCTAGCGGACATGGAAACCATCCTGCTTAACTACAATGCCCATATCGACAAGTATATGGGCGACGGCATCATGTCGGAATTCGGCGCGCCTATTCGCTATGAGAAGCACCCCCTGCTCGCCGTGGCCTGTGCGTGGAAGATGCAGGAGAAAATGCTGCGCTCTAAGTACCCCTTCCTGCTGCGCGTTGGCATATCGACCGGGGTCGCGACTACCGGCATCATCGGCGCGAAGCGTCAGTCGTTTACCGCCTTCGGCGACACCGTGAATCTGGCCTCGCGCATCGAGGGCATGTGCGAGCCTGGCCAGGTTACTGTCGATGAGGCCACCTTTAAGGAATGTAGCGACATCTTCGACTTCAAACCCGTTTCGGGCCTGGCCTCCTACACGCAATCGGGCAACCCCGCTCTCGTGGATGAGATTACGGCGCTGCTCAAGGCCGTGGATTCAAACACCAACGATGTAGCCATGCGCATCGAACTAGGGCGACTGTTAAGTGAGGCTAACGATCCGGAACAGGCGCACATACACCTGAAGTTTGCCATGCAGCTCGCGCCCGACAACAAAGACGTTAAGGTCGCCTACGCGGAGAACTCCGTAATAATGGAGCAGCAGCGTGACCTTACCGTTAAGGGTCGACGCAGCACCGTGCACCTCTATGAAGTGGTGGCGTTCAAGAACCCGCTGGACAGATGCCAGCAGCTTCCCGCGCACCTGCTGAAAGACTTACAGCAGAAAGTAGACAAGCTGGTAACCTACCCCGAAGATTTTATCCTGCCAGTTGAATGTATCGATGGCTCGGTTGGCTTCTCTCGACTGACGGGCATCACCGCATTCCTGCTCGCCGATCGCCTGAACCTCGTTGACCAGGAGAAGCACGACATCCTCGAGGCCGGCTACCTGGCTGAGATCGGCAAGACCATCGTGCCGGAAAACATATTGAATCGTAATGGCGGCCTGACCGAAGACGACTTCACCCATATTCACATGCATCCTAGAGAAGGGGTGCGCAAGCTGCGCAACGCCGGCTACGAGAATGAGAAGATGCTCGAGTTGATCGAGTGTCATCACGAGAACTTCGATGGCTCTGGTTATCCTGCGGGCATTCAGGGAGAGAACATTCCTATTGGCGCGCGCATCCTGGCCGTGGCCGAGGCCTACATCAGCCTGACTTCCAAGCGACCGTACCGTGATCCATGGGACGGCAAAGCCGCCTTGAATGAGATCAGCAAGTATGTGCGCACCGGAAAGTTCGATCCTATGGTAGTGGATACACTCTCCGCGATCGTCAGCGAGCTCGACTAACAAGAATTTTAAAGAGACTACTTTTAAGGAATAACCGCAATGAGAAACACTAGCCGCATAACAGCAATCGCATTAATCGCAGTCTTTCTATCCGCCTGCAGTCTATTTGCACCGAAAACAGTTTGGATCGATGTGCGCTCGTTAGATGAGTACAACGAAGATCATATCTCCAATACCGAACACATCCCCCACACCGAGATCGCCGCTCAGATAAGCGGTCTGAATCTGGACAAGTCCACGCCTATCAAGCTGTTCTGTCGCAGCGGCGTAAGAGCGGGTATCGCGCAAACAGCACTGCAAGACCTGGGCTATACCAATGTCGAGAATGTTGGCGGCATTGCCGATGCGAGGATCGTGCTCAATCAATAGCTGAGAGCGCATTGAACACAAAGGCCGGGGGGACAACATCCCCCCGGCCTTTTTCGTTTCCGGGACAAAACTCAGCGAACACGCCCATTAGCCGAGCGCATCGAGAATAAGCGGATCTATTCTGGACAGGCGAAAGGGTGAATAATCCCTTGAGACATGGCACACTCGAAAAACAACACCATACACACCGCTATGCGGTAGGAGCGCCTCATGACTTACTCTAAGAAACTGTTTCTCAATGTACTTGCCGGTTGCGCGCTGGCACTCGCGGGGGGCCTCGCCAATGCGGCCGATGCGAATGTGGCAGCAGCGCTAGCACATGCCGATCGCCCTAGCGGCGACTCAGACGCCGATGCGCGGCGCAAGCCCGCCGAGGTGCTCGCCTTCGCAGGACTACAGACCGGCATGAACGTTCTCGAGCTTGAGGCTGGCGGTGGCTACTACACTGAAATCATCAGCCGCTCCGTCGGTGCGTCCGGCAGCGTGATACTGCAACATCCGCAGGGACTGATGAGCTTCGTTGGCGATGGCATCGATCTGCGCACCGCCAATAATCGACTGCCGAATGTGACCGTTAGCATCACCCAGTTCGACGCTCTGGATGCTGCCGACAACTCGATCGACATGGTGACATGGATTCAGGGCCCTCACGAACTGGGTTTCGAGCCGGATGGCGCAAGCCTGGGCGATGCAGCTGGCTCCTTCCGCGAGATAGCCAGAGTCTTGAAGCCCGGTGGCGTACTCGTCGCTTCCGACCATCAGGCTGCTGCGGGAACCGGGCTGGAAGCTGGTGGCACATTGCACCGCATCGCAGAGAGCTGGGTGACAGAGATGGCCACGGCCGCAGGACTGCGCGTCGCTGCCACGTCGGAGCTACTGAAAAATCCCAACGACCCACTAACTGAGGGCGTATTCGCGCCCTCTATTCGCGGCAATACCAGTCAGTTCCTGGTTCTGTATAGCAAATAGGCGCCTAGCTACTCTAATCGGCTATGAGTGAGGCCAACACGCGGCGCTGACCCTCGAAGGGTCGGCGCCCGTGCATCACCAGGAAGTTATCAACCAGCGCTATATCCCCTGTCTGCCATGGAATATCGAAGCTAAGCTCATCCCCGAGCTGTATCGCCTTCGCCATCACCTCGGCGCTAATCTCGGTCTCATCGCCGAAACGAATGACCTTTTGTGTCGCATTGCGCGTGTCCTTCCAGCCACGAAACGCAGCGATTAGCTGATTGAAGAATACCTGCCTGCCGTTAGCAGTCTCGCGTATTGCCGGTAAAACCGGCGTCGTAACCGAGAGACTATCCTGCTCCAACCACTGCCACTCGTAGCCCAGCTTGCGCAGTTTATCCTCGGCCGCGGACTTGTCGTCCGTGCTCAGAGTGCTACGCCAGCTGCGGCCCTGGCCCGACTCGGGATCATCGATGCCAGGCATGACATTGGAGTAGCGCACGCCCTTCTCGGCACAGGCAGCCACGAAATCCGGAGCCCGCAATGTCAGTTCCTTGAGCAACACATCGGATCGGCACAGCGGCGTCGCACCTCCACTGCTCGCTGCCTGCTCGCAGTAGAAGAACAACTTCGAAGGATAGATTGGCGTCTGCGCCATCTCATGATGGAGGAAGATAGAGACCGATGCAGGGGCCTCGTTAGCCGTGAAGACTCTCTCGGTGCGATTGCGGCGCACGGCGTTCGAGAGCGACTCGGCGTAGGTAAAGTTCTTGAGGCCGAAGCGCTGTATCACGCCATCGAAGTCGACATCAGAGTGAACCGGCAGTCCACGAAAGAGAATGGCGCCGTGCCTGGCAAGTTTCTCTAACAAGCGTTCCTTGTTCTCTCCTACCCAGTCATAAACCTGAGCGAGAGTCGCGGACGCATCGTCGACGGCGTAGACAAGAGGAAACACATCCTCGTGCTGTTGCTGCTGCGCTAAGGTGACTTCGTGTATGTTGAGTGAGGGCATAACGGCCTTAATCGTAGATTGGATAGAAGGTATTGAATGCAAGATCGCAGAACACGCCGGGGTCGTTGAAGCGCCGATTCTGATTCAGGGCGGAGATGGCGGCCATCTCCTGGCCACTGAGCTCGAAGTCGAACAACGCGAGATTCTCTCTGAGGCGCTGCGGATTCACGGTCTTTGGGATTACTGCCGTATTGCGCTGCACTCCCCAACGCAAGACAACCTGGGCCGGACTTCTCTTCAGCCGCTGCGCCGCTGCGATAACCACTTCCTGCTCCAGTACCGACTCACTCTGTTGCGCCATATCGAGCGCAACATAGGAAAGCGCACCCAGAGGCGAGAAGGCTGTCACGGCGATGCCATAACTTGCTGCCGCACGCAGCAGTCCCTCCTGCGTGAGGTAGGGATGCGACTCTATCTGCAGCATAGCAGGCTTGATCTCGGCATAGGCCATCAGGTCGTGCAGCAGTCCGCTATTGTAGTTACAGATACCGATGTTCTGCACCAGCCCCTTCCTCTGCAACGCCTCCATCGCCTGCCAGGTATCGCTCAGCGGCACAGGATCGATCTGCATCGCAGGCTGATTTGCTGCCGGATCGAAGAACCATTCCGGTGGGTAGCGAGTCTCGAAATCTACGTACTGTAGGGAGATGGGAAAATGAATCAAATACAGGTCGAGATAGTCGAGACCTAGATCCTCGAGGGATTTTCTGCAGGCCGCCTCCACGTGCTCCGGCCTGTGGTAGGTATTCCATAGCTTTGAGGTAACCCACAGCTCCTGGCGTGTGCAGAGCCCCTTCGCCAGCGCCTTCGCTATTCCCTGGCCGACTTCTGCCTCGTTGCCATAGTCCGCCGCACTGTCGAGATGCCGGTAACCAATCTCGATGGCGTCGCAGACGACGTCTGCCGTCGTATGCTTATCTATCTTCCAAAGCCCGAGGCCCACTGCTGGCATAACGCGCTCAGCTACATTTATCAATGGTGTCATTCTCTATCCAGGATTCAGTTAAATGATTATTGGACCGCTGCTAATCTGCTAACGCAGCTGCCAACTTATGCTGCTTGATATAGTCCGCTATTTTAATCGGACCGCCCGCAGCGATCGAGTCTTGTGCGGCGCTTGCGACGATCATGGCCCACAAGCCTTGCAGGGGTGTTGCACTGGACACCGCCTTGCCTTCCAGGCGATCCAGAAACGCCTCGTGCTCATAGTAGGTGGCGCCGTGATGACCTGTCTGCTCGATCGCCGCGGGATAGCCGAGCCTAGTAGTCTTTGAAGCACCCTGCTCGCCCAGGTACACCGACACCGACGCCTCTGGCGAGCGCAGCTGCTGCAGGTCTACCCTCTCGCTTGCCTGCAACCTGCCACGATCTCCGAAGATCAACAACTCTTCATAGAAGTCGGGGCTGAACATGTTCAGCGAGAATGTCGCGCGCACACCGTTACTGTAATCGATGGTGACGAAGCCATGGTCATCGATATCCGATTTCTTGCCGTCCCTCTCGAAGTCCAGAAAGTTAACCGCCTGACCACCGCTCGCGTAGACACGCTGCGGCGATGCCGCGGCGAGAAGATTGATCAGATCGAAGTAGTGACAGCATTTCTCGACCAGGGTCCCGCCGCTGAACTCATTGAACTTGTTCCACTGCTTAACCTTGTCTAGAAACGGCGGCCGAAACTCGCTCATGCTAATCGTCTTGATCGCTCCGAGAGACTTGCGAGTTAACGCCTCGTGAAAAGCCTCGACGTATTGCGCCTTGTAGCGATACTGCAGCCCGATCTGTATGAACGAAGCATAGCTATTGGCCTGCTCGACTATTTTTGCCGCGTCCGCGAGCGAGGTTGCCATCGGCTTCTCTAGGAATATTGGCTTGCCAGACTTGATTGCGACTTGCAGCACATCGAAGTGCGTGAAGTTCGGCGTGCAGATAAACAGTGCATCCGCTGCCGGATCCATGCATGCCGCCTCCAGGCTAGTGTAGCGAATCATGTCCTCACTGGAATAACTCTTATACCCAGCCTCGGCCACATCGAGACTGTGCTTGCTCGTATCGAAGATGCCATGAATACTCGCTCTACCCAGGCTCGCCGCGACGCGCATGTGCTCCTGGCCTATGGTGCCTGTTCCTATAACAACTAACTTATGGACAGGCGCATCTATTCGATAGAGGTATTTGTCCGACTCGGGAATGTGCTGCTGATTCGCAGCAGTCTCGAAGGAACGCAGTCTGGGTTTCTTTGAATTCGTCATCGTCTCAATTGTCTTTTTTAATCTCATCGGCCCTGGCCCCAGGCCCGGCACCTAATAGCACTAAGGCCGGCGTATCATGACGCGCAATCCACCACCAGACAAGTGCATTTACAATCAGCAGCAGTATGAGGAGCGGCCAGAACGCTGTGCTCAGCCCATCGACCAGACCGATCGGCGAGAACAGCAGATAGAGGGCGATCACGCAGGACATCAAGGTGGTCGCGCAGGGAATCGCGAAACGCCATGGGTGCATGTCCACCTTATTGTGCGCCGTGTAACTCCAAGGCTGCTCGCGCGGAAAGAAATGCCCGACCGCCAGCATAATGCCCACCTCAACTACGAACAAGATCGCATACAGATGCAGGAAGTGTATGCCGAGCAGATCGTTGAACGCGAACTGCATCAGCGCATAGGCGATGATGTGAAACACAATGACGATCTTCGGTCCCAGCGCCGGAACACGTTTCGTGAACAGGCCAACTATCACGATCGCAATCACAGGAATATTGTAGAAGCCAGTGAAGATTCTAATGATCTGCCACAGGCCCTCGGGTGCGAACTGCAGCAGCGGTGCGACAATGAAAGAGAACAGGGCGATGACGATGCTGGCGATCTTGGCCACGCGAAGCAGCTGCGCATCGCTCAAAGTCTCCTTTTTCATGGGCGCGTAGACATCGAGGCAGAACAGCGTCGCGGCACTGTTCAGCAGCGAGTTGAATGAGCTAAACACTGCGCCCAGCAGCACGGCGAGGAAGAAACCGGTTGCGTAGACTGGCAACACATCACGAATGAGCTGCGGATACGCCAGATCGATCGACGCCAGAGACTCACCATACAGATGAAAGGCGATCACGCCGGGAATCATCATCATGAACGGTACTAGCACTTTGAAGAACCCGGAGAACAGCACGCCCTTCTGACCCTCGGCGAGATTCTTCGCCCCGAGGGTTCGCTGAATCACATACTGGTTCGTACACCAATAGAAGAGATTCGCGAACAACATGCCGGTAAACAGCGTACCAAAGGGCGTGGGGTCCGAAGAGGAGCCTATCGCGTTCAGCTTCTGCGTCTGAGTACTGGTAATGATGTGAAGGCCCTCGCCGATGCTGCCACTGCCTAGAGCGGACAGACCAAGCAAGGGCACGGCTATGCCTATTAGTAACAGGCCTGCGCCGTTAAGCGTGTCGGAGATCGCCACCGCGCGCAGGCCGCCGAACACCGCATACAGGGCGCCGACGCAACCGATGCAGATGATAGTAAGCAGCAGCGCCTGACTATAGGAAATATCGAACAACATCGGCACGTCGAACAGCTGAAGGACGGCGATGGATCCGGAATAGAGAACCGA
>CAYGRR010000080.1:0-10823 GCA_964352295.1 uncultured Pseudohongiella sp.
CTACGTACCCCCCGCAAACGCCCGGGTGCTGTCTAGTCAAATAGATCCATCGGTATGGCCACTGCGCATGCGCAGCCTAGAAATCGATGTAATAGCCAATATTGTCGGCGAGCCGTTGTTTCCCTTCGAGATTCGACTCACCGAGGAGCAATCAGGCGTGCTCGTGCGACATTGGCCCGCCGTTAACGCGGATGTGGACCAGAATTTATCCTATGCAGTTCAATGGTTTAGCTTCGCTTTGTTAGTATTGTTCTTAAGTTTGCTCGCCAGCAGCAATCTCTGGTCACTGCTGCGCGGCAGCGATTCCTAGCCGTTCTATTCGCGCCGTAGTGCCTCCTGCGGTGACTGGTTTTGAAAATTGCCGAAAAATCAGTCAGTTTTCCGCCGCCTCAAGCACCTAGTTACTGATTATTCAACGCCTTGCTGGCCCAGAATAATTCAACTACTGCTCGAATAATGCTATGGTTCGCTAGATATTAAGCACGCATCGAATTCATTTTTTACTTTCACCAGAGTTACGATCAAACGAGCTATGAGGAGTAGCATATATGCAAATTATTTCAGCTAAATCACTGCTGAGCGGTATGGCGGTTGCAGCGGCAATGTCCATCCCTGGAATATCGCTTGCACAGTCAAGCGATGTCACATTCCACAAGGATATTGAGCCGATCATGCAGCGCAGCTGTCAGAACTGTCACCGACCAGGTGGTGCAGGCCCCATGCCTTTAGTGACTTACGATCAGGTCGCTCCTTTCGCCGGTTTAATCGAGTACAAGACGGCCCTACGTGACCGTGCTGGCGCAATGCCCCCTTGGTACATGGAGAAGGACATCGGTATTCAGGAATACAAAGATGATCCCTCTCTGACCGATGAAGAGCTCGCTCTCATCTCTACCTGGGCCCGCAGTGGCACACCAAAGGGCGAGGAAGCAGATGCTCCGGAGCCACTGGTATTCGATGACAGCCTAAAATGGAAAGCTGGTCAGCCTGACCTAGTCGTGGTCATGAACGATGTCACTAAGCTAGCGGGAACTCCTGACTGGTGGGGCGAGATCGACTACATCCCTACAGGCCTGGAAGAAGATCGCTATGTTAAGTCTGTTGAAGTCGTGGAAGTTAACGATGTAGACAACCAGGCAGGATCTGGCAGAGAAACCGTCGGTGGTCGCTACATTTTCCACCACATGATCTGGGGCACTGCAATTCTAGACGAGAATGGCGAGCGCGGACCTGGCATCTCCATTCCTTGGCCAGTCCATGAAGTGGGCAGAAACGCCGACATTTTCGATGAAGACGCCGGTCGCCTATTGAAGGCTGGCTCCTCCATAGTCTCTGACTCTGTGCATCTGCACTCGAACGGTCGCGATACGACTGGCCACCTCGAAGTCGGCTTCCGTTTCCACCCTGAAGGCTACCAGCCCAAATACCAGAACGCCTTCATCGGTCTTGGTAACGGCGTAGATATCAGCATCACTGGTAACGCGAAAGATCAGGAACTCCACGCCTACACTGTGCTTAACCAGCACACGAAGGTTGTTTCTTTCGAGCCCCATCTGCACGCCCCCGGCGAACGTATGTGTCTTGAAGCGATCTGGGGCTACACAGTTGAGACGCTGTCTTGCGTTGGCTATGACCACAACTGGGTGCGTGGTTATCCCTACGCAGATGATGCAGCGCCGCTTCTGCCGAAGGGCACTATCCTGCACATCGTTGGCTACATGAACAACACGGAAACGAATCCTAACGTACCTGATCCACGTAACTGGCAGGGTTCCGGTAACCGCTCCGTAACGAATATGTTCATCGATTTGGGCATACGCGTCACGATGACGGATGATCAATTCTTCGAGGCTATGGAAGAGAGACGCCAGTCACTCAACCTGGGTCCGAACGATCACGTCATCGGCTGTCCTCTTTGTTTAGCGCCGCTAGTTGCTCCTATCGCTGAAACTAACAGCGACGAAGCGAACGACGTAGCCGGTAACTAATCGAGGCTGTAGTAGAAGCATGGTTAAGCTAACTAGAAAGGCAATCAGCAGAGTTAACACTCTGCTGATTGCGGTTTTCGTTCTCGGCACCTCGGGTGCCTCTCTCGCCGACACCTATCAATATGGGCAACACGTTGAACCCGCCTATGAAGGCTGGCGTCCCAACGAAGATGGCACCTTCAGCTTCATGTTTGGTTACATGAATGAGAACTGGACGGAGCAGCCCGATGTGGAAGTTGGAGACAATAACTTCTTCTCTCCAGGGGATGCTGACCGAGGCCAGCCTACGCACTTCCTGCCGCGCAGAAATCGTTTCACGTTTGAAGTCGTCGTTCCTTCCGATTGGGGTGAGCGCGAACTGGTGTGGACGCTTAATGTTAACGGCGTCGAGCGTAAGGCCTATGCGACTCTGAAAGCCGATTACCTCGTTGATAACATGGTCATCGCGTCAGAAACAGGCTCCCTTGGAGCTGGTACTAGCAGCCCTGAATCACGAGCAAACATCCCGCCGGTCGTTACGATCGAGGGCGATGATATACGCACTGCCAGAGTTGGCGAAGAGATTACCTTCGTTACTAAGGTAGTGGACGACGGCCTTCCAGCGACTCGCAGAGAGAGCAGCACTGACGAAGATGCCCTCAGGCGTCGCATGCTGCGCCCACCCTCACGCATTACTGTTGGCAAGGTGAATGGCCTATTCCTTTCCTGGAACAAATACCGCGGCCCGGGCAATGTAACGTTCGATCCGCCTATGCCCAAGCCTTGGGAAGATACTCGCACTTCCGCGAACTCGCCTTGGGGTGCTCTTTGGTTACCGCCAGAGCCGCCAGAAGATGGTTTGTATGAGGTCACGGCTACGTTCGATGCACCCGGAACCTATATCCTCTGGGGGCGTGCAGATGATGGCGGCCTCTATCACGACGGCTATATCACTGTGAATGTGAGCGAATAGCTTGAAGATTTTAAAAAGGGGCGTGATTCGCCCCTTTTTATTGTCTAAAATTTAGCGCGTCGCAAGCAGAGCAGTTCGGCGTTGATGCGGGCAGACTTGATCCCAGTCAACACAGCAAAGCACGACATTCATTACGCTTACATCCAGCAACTAATAAAAACACCAAGAATATTTATTGGGGAATAACATGCAACCATACTCAGCAAAAAGCATCAGATGGCTATTCGGTTTTGCCCTCCTTGCAATACTTAATATTCAACCGGCACTAGCACAGCTGAGCTACCGTTCCGGCGCCGAGATCGAACCCGGCTATGAAGGCTGGCGCGCGAACGATGATGGAACGTACAGCCTGATCTTCGGATACATGAACGAAAACTGGGAGGAACAGCCGGACATCCTGGTCGGCGATAATAACTTTTTTACTCCTGGTGATGCCGATCGCGGCCAGCCCACTCATTTCCTGCCTAGACGAAACAGATTTACCTTCGAAGTAGTTGTCCCCTCTGATTGGGGCGATCGAGAGTTAATCTGGACCATCACTCACAACGGCGAAACGAACAGAGCCTACGGCACACTAACCACCGACTACCTGATCGATAATATGGTCATCGCGTCGGAGACCGGGTCATTGGGCGCAGGGACCAGCAGTCCGGAATCGCGCGCCAATATCGCGCCGGTCGTTAGCGTGCAGGGGGAGACCGTCAACGGCTCGATTGTAAGGAATGCAAAGGTTGGCGACGAGGTAGTAATCCTTACCCATGTCGCCGACGATGGTCTGCCAAAGCCCCGCGGCACGACCGTCGAGAGAACCGAAGGAAGTGTTCAGGATCGGATGATGCGCCCGCCGCGCCGTACCACGGTTGGAAAAACTAACGGGCTATTCCTGTCCTGGAACAAATACAGAGGACCCGGAGAAGTAACTTTCGAGCCTGCTCAGGTGAAACCCTGGGAAGATACTCGCACCTCGGCAAACTCACCCTGGGGGGCACTGTGGACCCCTCCTCCTGTTCCGGATGATGGCATGTACGAGGTTCGCGCGACGTTCTCCGAACCGGGAGAATACGTGCTCTGGGCACGAGGTGACGATGGCGGCCTCTATCACGATCAATACATCACGGTTAACGTAAGCCGGTAGATTTAGGACTTAGCGAGGCGTGGCGGATGAATCCTGAGCTGGATCCGCCTTCTCGTCTTCCAGCTTTATCGTGAATGGCGGATCGTAACGTGGTTGATCCTGGTTGAGGATGATATTGGTGCGCGGAGGCCTAACGTAGCGCGTATTCGGCCCGCCGTTTATCGCATCGAGCACTAACGCTTCTGCGGCCTTTGTTACAGAGGGAGCCTCTGCATCGGGGCCGAAGGAGAAACTAAAGCTGCCTCTGATAAGCCTGTCGTTCGCTGCAAGAATTGCCCAGTCTGCCGTGTAATAAGTTGCCGCAACCAGCTCTGGAATATTCCACTGGAATTTCTCCCTCTGGGTAGGGTCATAGCGGAAGTCGATGTCTACCCAATCTCGCAGCTCATTGCGAAGCGTTAATTTCACCAGTCGTACGTTGTAGGGAAACGCCAACTGGAGTTGCTCGGGCGCCTCCGACAACACACTATCATCCGCAGGCGCTGTTTCTGTTTCTATGCTGAATCCTGTAACATCTTCATCCAGAACAATCTGCCCTGTCCGCAATGACTGAGCCGCAACGGGCTGTCCTTGCGCTAGACTCAATCCCAAGCCCAGCAGAGCAATACTTAATTTCTGGCGAAGAGTTAGTTTCAATGTGATTCCGATATTCATCCTGTCATTAGCAACAAAAATCATCACCAAGACAACGAAAAACTGATGACGAAGAATATCATCGTCGACCATATTTGGGAAATAGCGCTGTAAGAATAGAGCGATAACTAGAGCTTATAAAGGGTTATTAATGAAGGATTTAGATTTAGCAGACATACTCGGGGGCCTCGAGCGCAGCGAGCATAACAGCACGCGTTTCAGTGAAAATTGGTCGCAGGGACGGGCCGCATTCGGTGGGCTATCTGCGGCACTGGCCGTGACAGCAATGCGCAAAAAACTAACCACGCCGCAGACTATTCGCTCACTGATGATTTCCTTTATAGCCCCAATTGCAGCCGGCGAGGTGTGCACCGAGGCTTCCATCATGCGGCAAGGAAAGAATGTGACGCAATGCTGCGCCAGCGTCATTTCTGAAGGGCAGATCGGCCTGCAAGCCCTAGCGGCATTCGGAAATTCTCGCGAGGCATTTAGTCCTCAGAGCGAAGGACCCAAAGTTCTGCCCAGTCGAGACAGCGGCATCTCCTTTAGCGACAACCCCAGACGCCTGCCACATTTTCTGCAGTACTTTGAGGGTAGCTGGGTGGGCGGAGGCATCCCCTTCACCGGAAACTACAAGCCGTATCTGAACATGTGGGTGCGACACAAGCAGGATGTCTCGCGCTACCCTATCGAGAAAATAGTCGCCATTGCAGATATACCGCCACCGGTTCTGCTCTCTCATTTCGAGAAGCCCCCTGTTCCGGCTAGCTCACTGAGCTGGTCTTTAGAGTTTGTGGAACCGCCGGAGGAGATAGTTGGCGAGTGGTTCTACTTGGAATTCGTGGTGGAGGCCGCTGCCAACGGCTACACACAGCAGTCTGGGAAAATCTACGATGAACTCGGCCGCCTGGTCGCTCTCACCAGACAATGCATGGTTTATTTCGGCTGACGGATTCTGAATACCTCAGTGCCTCAACACGCGCGAATCCCCAATATCCGATAGTGAGCGGTGCGAGTTTTTGCTAGTATTCGACCCATGAACCCCTGTAGACAGAGCACACAAGTAATGACGCGCTTTCGATCTCGCATCGACGTAGCGGCACTGCTATTCAGCGCCCTCCTCGGGCTGCTAGTCTCTACTTCAGTGTTCGCACAGCATACGCACGGCATTCTCACTCCTGGTGTAACGTTCCCGCCCGACGACTCCGTTCTTAGCGAAGCCCCGCAGATGATCACCATGAGTTTTAGAGTGGATGTTCGGCTGCTTAAGCTGGCTCTCTATACTGCGGAGGACGAATGGATCAGCATCAACTTTCAGTACGACCCCTCAAGGCTAAGCCACAGCTTCGTTCTACCCATACCGGGAGAACTGCCTGAGTCTGAATATTACACGGCGAGGTGGTCGGTAACCGACGGCAGAAGAGGCTTGGTAAATGGCGAGTTCAAATTCGCCTTCGGAGCGGGGGCAATTCCTCCGTCCGAGACGATCGCTTCCAGAGTGAGCGATCGCGTAGAGGTGCTACCATCAACCGGTTCATATCGCTTCGAAAGAGTGCCGAACTAACTGCACTCAACGACTCGCCGAACTGAAAGCTGCGCGCCGCGCTAGCGAAACTTAAAGCCCTGACCAGCAAGAAAATCCTTCATATGCGGCCGCGCTTTCTCGGAGAGCAGAGAGGACACCTGTTCTGTCCAACTGATTCCATGCCCTCCTCCGGTTCTCGTTCGGTAGTACTCCCGAATATTATCGTCATACTCCGCGATCGATTCTCTGTCGCCAGACTCGTTGTAGACCTCTTCCTTTACAATTACTGACAAGGGTAGTCGAGGCTTTATCTCTGGATCTTGATCGGGGTAGCCTAGACAGAGGCCGAACACCGGGTAGACACCCTTGGGCAGTTGCAGTAGTTCGGCCACCTGCGCAGGGTCGTTACGGATGCCACCGATGTAACAGATGCCGAGGCCGACCGATTCTGCTGCGGTCACCATGCTCTGCGCCATCAGGGCAACATCGACGGTAGCGATAATGAAGTGTTCCGTGTAGTCACCCTCGAAGGGTTTCCCGTATTCATCACAATAGTTACCTGGCCGCTTCAGGTCTGCGCAGAAAATCATAAACTCTGCCGCGGATTCTACGTAACTCTGCCCGCCTGCCAATTTGGCGATTGCGCTGCGGGTCTCAGGCTTCTTGATCCTTATGACTGTTGAGCCCTGAAGAAAACTCGAAGTCGCCGCGGCCTGACCTGCTGAAATCAACTCTCGAAACAACTCTGGATCGATTGCCTGTTCTGTGAACTTTCGAATACTGCGATGGGATTTCAGCAAGTCAATCACTGAGCTCATGGGGACACCTACTTTGGAGTTTGCTAGTTAATGAAGCTGCTGCGCCGGTCCTGACGCAGCTATTCAGAGTTAATCAGTCGAGCGTATCGATCAGATTATCGAGGAATGCAGGCACGATGTCATTGGCTAAGTTTGATTCCGCATTGAACAGCAGCACCAATCCGATATTTGCATCTGGCACGAACGCCATTTCCGATCGATAACCTCGCACTCCGCCACCGTGATGCACCACGCGTTGACCCTTGTAATCGAAGACTCTCCAGCCCGTGGCGTAGTAGGCTTTTTCTAATCCCGACCAACGATTGAAATAGTTACCTCTTGGTGTGGCGATAATCGGTTCGTGTAGCTGCGACAGAAAATCTGGAGACAATACCTCAGGAAACGCACCTAGATTTGCGCGAACCCACATGCTCATGTCGAAAATGCTGGCGTTGATGCCTGACGCGGGCGCGACCGAATAGTAGGCGGCGTTTGTAGAGGTAGTACGCCAGGCACCTCTAGATTTACGATGCGGCCTAGTTGCCTCATCATTTGCCTGATAGGCATCCAGGCCAACAGAAGCCGAGATCATTCCCAGCGGCTTAAATATCTGCTCGTAGATAAACTTCTCGTAGCTCTCTCCCGTGCTCTCCTCGACCACGTCTGCGATCAATGAGAAGACAACGTTCTGATAGCCATAACAATCGCCCGGTTTGCAGACTGTCGGAATCTTTGAAAAACTGGGTTTGATTCGATCGTAGGAAACGCCGTCATCCAACAGATTAGAATAGGAATGCGGCATTAATCCCGTCGAGTGGCTTACCACATGCTTGAGTGTTATGTCGCCCGAGGAGCCACGTGTTCCCAGATGCATCGTTGGGAAAAGATCGCTTAGTTTCGTATCCCAGGATTGGTAGTGTTGATCGACCAGCAAGGCTGCCGCTGCACCGCCGAATGTCTTCGACATGGATGCAATACGGAATACCGAATCGGTGTGCATCGCCTCCCGCGTGTCAATGCTCTTTACGCCCCAAGTCTGCATGTGCATGATGCCTTCTCGGGAAACGATGGCCAATGCGACGCCAGGGATGCTCCTTTCTCTAGTCTCCGCCTCCATCCAAGATACGAACTTGCTAAGGTCGTAGTTATAGTCCGCAATCAAATCTCCACTGTCCGCTGACACCGCTGCACTTAAGAGCAGCAGACAGGCGCATAAACCACGAGTGATTAGTTTCTTGGTACTGAAGAGTTCATCCATGTTGCTTAGGGTCCGAGTCACTTCGTGACTGTTGCTACTACCTCATTTTCAAGCGCAGATTTCGGGTGGATCGATTGCTTACTACAGCACAGTCTATCTGTGTTGACCCATCCATGAAACTACTCCTGAGCGATGAGTTCTAGGGAATCCGCGTCTCATTATGATCGTTTTTGCTGGGTAAAGTTTCAGACAAAAAAGAACCGACTTAACTCCCATTAAGTCGGCCAAGAGGGGGCACTTTTTAGCGAAACCAGCTTCTTAATGACGCAGCGACCCGCCCCCAATGATCGCTGCCCTCACCCTACTGCAGAAATAGCAACATCTGGCGTCCTTCTCGCACGATTGTGAGTGCCGTGATTCTCCCCCTGCCTCCCGCAGTTTCCGGCGCCGTGGCGGAATTGAACTCCTCTAGATTGGCCACGGGACTCCTATTCACCTCGGTAATTACATCTCCCTCTCGTAGACCTGCAGCCCAAGCAGCTCCGCCCTGACTTAAAGAAGACACCTTAACACCTTGTTTTGCATAACTATTCTCATCCTTCAATGTCTCCAGGGTAGCGCCACGGTACTCGTTTCTCAGGCTAGGCGCGGATTCATCGGCCAGGGCTTCACCGCTGGAGCCACCTATTCTGGCCTTGAGTGTTTCCCGACTACCGCCACGGTAGAGCACCAGTTCCACCTCTTGGTCTTGACGCATCAGACCCACCATATTGCGTAGTTGGCGACTACCCTCCACCTTTCTGCCATCTATCTCGACGATGACATCAGACAGCTGTACACCGGCCCGCTGGGCTGCGCTGTCCGGAACAATGCTGGTGACTACCGCGCCATGATTTACTTCAACATCGAGCGCCGCGACGATGTCGGGAGTCGCATCTGCTATGGTCACTCCCAACAGCCCTCGCCTTACCTGGCCATCTCGCTCCAGATGTTCCATCACGCTGGCGACCATATCTGTGGGCACGGCGAAGCCAATACCATTGCTGCCACCACTACCGCTGATGATCGCCGTGTTGATACCTATGAGATTGCCCTCCATATCGACGAGGGCACCGCCCGAGTTGCCCAGATTAATGGCCGCATCTGTCTGTATGAAGTCCTCATAATTGTCGTTATTGATGCCGGCGCGCCCTAGGGCGCTGACTATTCCCGAGGTTACGGTCTGCCCGATACCGAAGGGGTTACCGATGGCTACCACGTAGTCCCCAACCGCCACGGTACTAACGTCGGCGAAGGCGATCTCAACCAGGTCATCCGCCTCTACGCGCAATAGCGCAACGTCGGTGCTCGCATCGCTGCCTATCAGTTTCGCCTCGAGGGTCCTATCGTCGCTGAGGCGCACGGTAATCTCAGACGCGTCCGCTACTACGTGATGGTTAGTGATTATCAAGCCCTTGGCGGCGTCAACGATGACGCCTGAGCCCGCACCGGTGGCGTAGGGTTGTTGCATTGGCCTGCCATTGGCCCCCGGCAACTCCTCGAAGAAGCGGCGCGCGCCCTCTGGTAGCTCCTCTCCATTGAAGAAGAAGCGGCCTCCCGTGGCCGGCATGGCCTTACTGACCCGAATGCTCACCACAGCGGGTGTCACCCGCTCCAACATCGGCGCGAGCGAGGGAATACCCTGCTGCAGTGCCGCCGTGCTTATGGCCTGGGCCTGAGCCGCGAGAAGGGCTAGTGCCGCGATAGCTAAGAATCTGCCGAAGCGTGCTGATATTGCATTACTCACCTTGAAATCTCCTCCGTAAACCCTATAAAAGTTTATAGCCCACAATGACGTTGGCATGCAGGCCTCACTGAACCAAATGTAGGGCTGGAAACGACGAATAACCTGAAATTGCGATGAAGTTAATGTCCAGAAAACCTGCGGGGGGAGAAAATTACGGTTCTGGAGGTCTTAATATCTTAGAATACGGCCCATACGTGTATAAACAGGCGCTTCACTGCAATGTTGAAATCTGTATTTGCTTAACCACTATGCAACAGGAAACATTAACGGGAAAACCATGTCATTGATGATAGCAGAACAAAGAGAACGGCCCATTCGATTACAGGGGGAAGGTGCACAGCCTGCACTACAGTGTGAATTCGCCATAGGTGACTGGTATGTGTTGCCACAGCTAAATCGAATCCGGCTTAGAAAATCGGATGAGCAGCGACAACTTGAACCTCGTCTGATTAAGCTGCTCTGTTACCTTGCCGCGAATGAGGAGCGAGTCTTATCCCGCGAAGCGCTCGTTCAGGAGCTATGGCCTAGAGTCGTCGTCAACGAGAACTCCCTCACGCGGGCGATTTCCGAGTTGCGCAAGCAGCTTCATTGCAAGCAATCGACGATCCCAAACTATATTGAAACCATACCCAAGCGCGGCTATCGCCTCCTTCCAAGAGTTGAGATTCTAGATACGCCCGCTGCCGCTTCGTCACGACCTAAAGTCTCAGGCTGGGCCGAGTTGTTCAGGCTACCCAAACTTGCTTATGGAAGTGCCGCCTCCGCTGCCTGCCTCTGCCTGCTGATTGCACTTTGGTATACCTTTGAGA
>CAYGRR010000081.1:0-5872 GCA_964352295.1 uncultured Pseudohongiella sp.
ATGCCCCGATCGGTGGATGCTACTTTATCTGTGCAGCCCGTTATCAACATGGCGAATAGAGCGCTTAGAGTTAGGATTCTTAGCATGTTGCCCATGAACTATTGAGTGCTAAAGAGCGTGAAAAACGATGTTAGCAAACTTTGTCCGAATCGGCGCCCTATTTGCGAATCGGGTTAGCCCTAGGCGGAATACCTAGAGTTATTGTCTAGTTTCTCGCATCCATTATTGCCGTGTGTACAATCTTCCATTGTTCTTGAATGCTGGCGAAGACAAGGTGGATATGAGTTCTTCTTAACTCTCTTCCTGGTATCGTAGACTCGCCACGTGGTCCATCGGTATAGAGGTGAATAACGGCCGCGTCATCTCCAAGATAGCGAATCGAAAGCAGATTCGCATTCCGAATCTCTTCCTGCGAAACAGTGGAATCGAAGGCTGGGAAGAGTTGATCGCGCAAGAAGACTTCCAGTTCACCAGAGCCGCGATACATTCTTGCATAGGCATTGGTCCATTCGGCATCCTCCGCGAACAGAGCAAGATGGGCGGGCACGTCCTGCGAGGCCCAGCTTGCCTTAAACGAATCGAGCAGGTTCTCAATGACTGCTTGTTGTGTGGAATCTACAGGCGAGCCAAAGACGGTAAAGGGCGGTACTTCTCTTCGCTCAGCTGCATGAGTGAAAGTGACGGCGAAGAGCGTCACGGCAAGTAGGGGGATAAGCCAGTTTTTGTTGCGCATTTGATTTCTCCCAATAATCGAACTAATAATGACGACTTACACTTTTAGGTGAGTGCTGCTTTTATACTGGCTTGTGCAGGCAAGTTGAACCGGGGAGTCGTGGCGTGTCTGAGAATGTCGTGAATGGTCATAGGATTGATGTGTCAAGCCGAGCCCTGCTGCGCAGCGCCTTGCTGGATCCTTTGCTCGCGAACGCGACAATGGTGTTCAGCCTCACAGTGATGTTCACAGTCAGTGATGCGTTCGAGACTGAGGCTCTTGGGCAGCTACACAGCATTGCGCTGTGGGTAGTGGTTAGCTTATTGATGGTGCTGCAGACTGGCCTCAGTCACCGGTTTTTTATGTCATTCTTCTCCGGAACGCAGCTCTCGCGACTTCTCGCTGCAGGATTGGCCTTGCTGGCTACGGTCTTGCTCATGACCGCCGAGCTGCATTTTCTAAAGTTTACTCCCCTGTTGCCCAAGAATCCTGATCCCTTCATGGAGTTCTTGGTATTCGTCGCACAACCGGTACTGGCAGCTGGCTCCTTAACATTGCTCTCCCAGAGTAATGCTATCCAGCAGTACGTCGACTTCATGCAGCGAAGCGATGTTAACCAAGCGCTAGGCTGTGAAAAACTCGATGAGCTAACTGCCATTCTGCGGCAAAAAGAAATCTTACGAGTTAGCGCTCAGGATCACTACCTGGAGATTGACTGCATCGGCGCTAGCTATTTGATACGGGGCAGAATGAGGGATGCGCTAGCCGTACTAGAGCAGCGTGAAGGTGTGCAGGTTCACCGCTCGCACTGGGTGGCAAGAAGACACGTCCTGCGCGTGCGCAGAAATGGCAGGGATGCAAGGCTGGTACTGAGTGACGGGGCAGAGGTTCCCGTTGCGCGGTCAAGGCTTCGCTTAATCAGCAAAATTGACCCACGCGCTGTCTAGGCCGAGGTAGCTTCCAGCTCTCGCGCTCGCTTCTGCTTCGCGAGCCAGCGCAGGAAGCGGCGTAGCGCCAACGCCAAGCCTGTCCAAACCATGAGAACTGCGGCGAGGGAGGCTAGGCCCGCCAGGGTCTGCCCGATTAGGCCCAGAGCCTCGCCCGTGTGCAAGAATCTTACCCAGCGTCTGGCCTGTGCGCCGGCCGTCTGACTCGTGAATGGCGCCCACTCGAGCACCTCGCCATTGCTTACGTCCAGCGTGAGCACATGGCGTTTCTGTGGCTGCCCACCGTCTCCCTCGTCCAGAGTTAGGCTTGCCGAGTTTGCAGTTTCATCGGGGATGGCCAGCGTGATCGTGCGCCAGTCCGCGCTATAAGTCTTGGCAGTATTCACCAGTACGGCATAGGGAACGCGACTAGCGGGCGCAGGAACGACTGACTCGACAACCGTGGCAGTGCCTCGCACCGGGGGCTCGTCTCCGGCGAGTCGGTAGACTAGATTATTCGCCCAAGGGTAATTGAAAACGGTCGCAGTGGAGATGATTACGACGAGCGGAATGGCGGCCCAGAATCCAAACACATGGTGCCAATTGAAGTCTCGCGCACTCGTGTCGATGTTTGCGGCGTTAAACCACAGGCGGACGCGGAATGTTGCCCAGGCATAGATCCTGGGCAGCCATAGATAGAGGCCGCTGAGTACCAGAAAGAGGAACATCAGATTTGCCGCGCCGGTGATGTCACGTGCCGCGCTGCGGTTATCGCCGCTGATGTTGAACCAGCGATGCCAGCCGCGCACAGCGGAGAAGAAGGCGCTCCAGGAATCGCTATGGGGGGTATAGGCTCGTCCGTCATAGGGATTGAGGTATTGATTTGGGCCGCGGCTTTCTCTGAGGACGGCGGGGGCGGTTGGGTCCGAGCTCAGCATGAGGCTGGTAGGCTCGAAGCCGTCGAGGTTCCTGCTCGCCGCAATCAGCGCATCGGCTGACAGCCTCTGCTGGCCGGCCTCGGGCTCGGCATAGTAGCTACGGTCTTCCCAGACCTGCACCTGGCGCTCGTAGGTGAGGATGACGCCGGTGACGGACATCATTAGGACAACCAGGCCAGCGCTGACGCCACAGGCAAGGTGTAACCAAAATATCGACTTTCTGAGCATGGGCAGACCACTAAAAATAATACAAATACGAATCATTCTCATTCTATAAGAGTTCGGTAAGCCATGTCACGCCCTAATTTGCCTAGAAAGCGGGCTTGCTGGTTTTTTTGTACGGGAGTGGCACTAGCCTGGAGCCGCTTGGTCAGCAACGGGCTATGCGAATGTCTGGGAGCGCAGAGACAATTGGAATGGGCTGATTCACTCGAGTGCCAACCGGGCACGGTGTGAATTCATCAAGTTTTGGCTGTGGGGTGTTCGCGCAGAGGCGATTCTGCTACTTAGCGAGAAGCTGCATTTCTATGCGCAGGGCTAGCGGCAGTTGCAGAGCAGACAGAAGAGGGCTAGCTAGATGCTAGTCTCCAGCCGGTCGCGTCCTTGGGACTTGGCTAGATAGAGGGCCTGATCGGCACGTTTCAATAGCTCATCCGCACTCTCGTCCGGCCTCTGCTCGGCCAACCCGGCGGATATGGTAATGCCTGGAATCGTTTTGCCGTTGCCATCGCAGATCTTAATCTGCTGGATCGCCTCGCGCATGCGTTCGCCGGCACCTATGCCACTTTGTAAATCTGTTTCAGGTAAGAGAATGCAAAACTCCTCTCCGCCGTATCTGACAACCAGATCAATCGGTCGTACATTCTTGATCAGTGTCTCCGCGACACCGCGCAGGGCGTCGTCTCCCACTGCGTGGCCATAGCTGTCGTTAAAATTCTTAAAATGATCGACATCTATCATGAGTAGGCAGAAAGGAAGCTGGTCGCCTTCGCTGCGCTGCAGGAGTCGCGGCAGCATCTGATCCAGCCAGCGACGATTGTAGGCCCCAGTTAGGCCGTCCGTGAGTGCCTGCTGTTCAAATTTTCCCTGCAAATTCTCACTGGCCTCGAGCGACACATTACTCGAGCGCATGCGTAGGGAAAGAAGCATTAACAGGTTTGTACAGAAACCATGAGACGTATGTGTGAGCTGCCAGAAGGTCTTCTCGTCCACGCAGAGCACCGAGCTTACCCCAGAAGAGACGACGTGGGCGGAAGCAGCGCTGCCATCGATGACCGACAGCTCGCCCACAGTTTGTCCCTGGCCAAGTTCGGCCGCCACGCGCTGAAATTCGTCGTCGAGATAGACTTTGAGTGTGCCGCCCAGAACCAGGAACATGGTGCGATTGGAGTGATCCTTCTCGAGCAATGATTCGCCGTCGCTTAGCCTGCGCACCTCGCAGTGCTGCAGCAGTTCCCAGACCGGCTCCATCTGCACATCCAGGAAGACTTTGAATTGATGCAGATGTTCCCGGGATAGTTGGTCTGGGGAGGTCATAGGAACGTTACTCTTGCGTATCGTGTGGTCCGGGAATGGGAAGAATAAAAGCTATCATTACCAATGTCTACGCTTACGCTATCGGCAAAAACTCGCGTAAGTTCATGTGCTCGGAAGCAGAGACTGGTCTGGAGAGGGGGGAAGTTATCAGCACCGCCCTTGTCGGTAGACTGTTTGCTATTTTTTTTTTGAATGCACTGTGCCGAGAGAGGCAGCAATAGGGTACGAGGCTTGTTTGTCGTAACACTCATTCTATTTTCGATGCTAAGCGCGGCGGCGCTTAGATATCACGGCTATTGGGGGATTACAGAGGCACATTTTCAATCCTTTGGAGCGGGCAGGTGATTGCGGACCTAGTAATCGCCCTATCGTATTTTGGGGTGTGGATGTGGCTGCCGGCGAAGCAGCTTGCTCGCTCCTCTTGCCCATGGATTGTGGGAACTAGGGTAACAGTAACAATAGCTGCCCTGAACTATCTGATTACGCGCAGTCCCGGCATTAGAATTCGTTAGCGTTTGGTTGTTCTTAACTTGAGTGCAATACTGGAACGAAAACCGTGAAACTAATCGCGCGTTTCCCCGATTTGGGAAGTATCGACTCAAAAGCAGTAGAAAATCAGTAAAGTGTGCGGCAAAAAGGGCGTGACTTTCCAAAATTCTTGGCGCAGACTGAATGTGAAACCCTATAACTTAAAATAAAAATGGGGAACAAGAATGAAAGCTAAAGTTTTTGTGTTCTACGCTATATCCTTCCTGTCGCTCTCGATGTTTATTTTCTCGCCCGCCGCGTCTGGCGAGGCTATCGAAAGCGTGCTCTCGCACTTTCAGTTCAGCACAATACTTATCGAGTCTGCCGATCACATGGTGAGCGTCAAGCGCTAGAGATTGGGTAGCTTGATCCTTTCTGCTCGGCAGCATTATGCCGAGTATCTGCTGTCAGAGGCTGCGGCATTCGCCACGCTTTGCGCGTGGCGGCACTTTACACTTCACTTTATTTTCTTTCAGCAACAGCGAGCTAGCCGTTACGGAGCCTAGCCTGTGCTGCAGCCAATCTCGCTATAGGCACCCTTGGCGGCGAGCAACTCACGTAGTTCAGGCCGGCACGATGACAGAAGTCGATCGAGGCGGGATCGCCAGCGTGCTCTCCGCAGATACCGAGCTTGAGGTCGGGCTTGGTGGAGCGGCCACGGTCTACCGCGAAGTTGATAAGTTTGCCAACACCGCGCTGATCGAGGCTGGCGAACGGGTTCTTGTTGTAGATTTCCTTGCTCTGGTATTGATCGTAGAACAGACCCATGTCGTCACGGCTTAGGCCGAGCGCAGTCTGGGTAAGATCGTTGGTGCCGAAGCTAAAGAAATCCGCTTCTTTCGCAATTTCATCTGCTGTGATCGCCGCGCGAGGAACCTCTATCATGGTGCCCACGATGTAGTTGATGCGCACCTTGTGCTTTTTCATCACCTCTTTGGCGACGCGATGCACGATGGCCAGCTGATCGGCAAGCTCTTCGCGGAAGCCGACTAATGGAATCATAATCTCTGGCTTCACCTTGATCTTCTTGCCCTTCAGAATTTGGGCGGTTGCCTCAAAGATTGCGCGGCTCTGCATCTCGGTGATTTCTGGATAGAGGATGCCTAGACGGCAGCCGCGGCAGCCGAGCATGGGATTCTCTTCGTGCAGCGACTTGATGCGATCGATGACGAAATCGAAGGGCACGCCGAGTTTCTCAGCGAGCTGGCGTCGCACCACATCGTCGTGGGGCA
>CAYGRR010000081.1:5972-10365 GCA_964352295.1 uncultured Pseudohongiella sp.
AAGGGCACGCCGAGTTTCTCAGCGAGCTGGCGTCGCACCACATCGTCGTGGGGCAGGAATTCATGCAGTGGCGGATCCAGTAGTCGTATGGTGACGGGGCGGCCGTTCATGGCCTTGAAGATGCCGACGAAGTCCTTCTTCTGGAAGGGCAGGAGCTTCTTTAGTGCGGCGCGTCGCTGTACCTCATCAACTGCTAGGATCATCTGACGCATGTAGTCGATGCGATCGCCCTCGAAGAACATGTGCTCGGTTCGGCACAGGCCGATACCCTCAGCGCCAAACGCCACTGCCTGCTTCGCCATATTTGGCGTATCGGCATTGGTGCGAATTTTCATGGAGCGGTGCTTGTCGGCCCACTTCATGACGGTTTGGAACAGCTCGTAGGTGTAGCTCTTCTTCGGGCTCAAGGTGCCGTCCAACACGCGCTTCACCTCGGAATCGGTGCTCTCTATCATGCCTTTGTAGATTGCGCCTGTGCTGCCATCTATGGAGATGTAATCTCCCTCTTTCAGCACGATCTTGCCCGCCGTTAGCGTCTTCTTCTCGTAATTGATGTTGATGTCGTTTGCGCCACAGACACAAACCTTGCCAAGTTGACGGGCAACGAGCGCCGCATGAGAGGACACACCGCCTCTCGAGGTGAGTATGCCCTGCGAATGCAGCATGCCCTTTAAATCGTCTGGGGAGGTCTCTGTGCGGCATAGTACGACCCTGTTTCCCTTGCGCGTCTCCATCTCTGCCTGAGCTGCCGTGAAGGCGATGCGCCCGGTTGCCCCGCCTGGACCCGCTGGCAGGCCAGTTGCTATCACTGTCGCGGCTTTCAGGGCCTTGGGGTTGAATACAGGCACTAGCAGGGAGTCGATAGACTCGGCAGGTATCTTCAATAGCGCCGTCTCGATGCTCATCAGGCGTTCTTTCTGCATCTCCACGGCGATTCTCACGGCCGCGAGCCCTGTGCGCTTGCCATTGCGGGTCTGCAGAATGAAGAGCTTCTTCTTCTCGATGGTGAATTCGAAGTCCTGCATGTCTTTAAAGTGTTTTTCCAGCTTGCTGCGGACTTTTTCCAGGTCCGTAAAGCTCTTCGGCATCTCCTTCGCCAGCTTGCTGATGGCGTTTGGCGTGCGCAGGCCCGCCACAACGTCTTCGCCCTGGGCATTGATCAGATACTCGCCATAGAACATCTTCTCGCCATTGGCTGGGTCGCGGGTGAAGGCAACCCCGGTCGCGCTGTCATCGCCAGCATTGCCGAACACCATGGCCTGCACGTTCACAGCCGTGCCCCATTCGGCGGGGATGCCGTACTCCTGTCGGTACAGGATGGCGCGCTCGTTTCTCCAAGAGCCGAATACCGCACTCACAGCGCCCCACAGCTGCTGCATAACATCCTGCGGGAACGCGCTACGTGTACGCTTGCGGATGAGGGCCTTGTATTGGGTGACCAGTGTCTGCAGATTCTCAGTGCTAAGCGCGTTATCAGACGCGACGCCGACTTTCTGCTTCAGCTTCTCTAGCAACACATGGAAGGGATCTTCTTCCTCTTCGCTGCGAGCGGTAACGCCCATAACTACGCCACCGTACATCTGGATAAAGCGGCGATAGCAATCCCAGGCAAACTGAGGATTCTTCGAGACGTCGGCCAGGCCTTCCACTGTCTCGTCATTCAGACCAAGGTTCAGGATAGTGTCCATCATGCCCGGCATGGAATCTCGAGCACCGGAACGCACCGATACCAAGAGGGGGTTGGTGCGGCCGCCGAATTTCTTCTTGAGTTGTCTCTCAACACTCTTCACAGCGTCGGCGACGGACTGGCGCAACGCTGTTGGATAGCGCTGCTCGTGATCGTAGTAGTAGGTGCAGACCTCGGTGCTGATGGTAAAGCCCGGAGGCACAGGCAGGCCGATTGAGGCCATCTCGGCCAGATTGGCACCCTTACCGCCCAGCAGCTCGCGCATCGTAGCGTTGCCATCAGTAGTCTTGCCGAATGCGTAGACGAATTTCTTGCTCTTGGTAGGTTTTTTGTTCGTGGCGGGTTTCTTAGTCTGAGTTCTGCTCATAGCGCGAAAAATACCTTGTTCTTATGTAAAGCTATACCATTTATACCCAGCCCCCAGCGGGGAGGGAAATCCGTCGGGGCAGATTGGACTACCGTCTACAAGGCAGACCCTATCACGCTTTCAGCGAAAGCCAGCTGCTCGATTAATGCACAGAAAGGGCGGCAAACTGCCGCCCTGTGCGGGAAGGGGAGAATAATGCACTTGCACTTCAAAATCCAGCATCATGCTAGTTTGCGAATCCCTTAATCCAGAGTTAGGATCCCTCGAGGACTTCGTCGAAATTCAATATGTTCTGAACAACAATTTGCTATCCAAATCTATGCGAATTCTGACCTGGAGTGCTTCAACGATCGCAGGTAGGATTGCTTTTTTGAAAACATGTGAGCGCGCTGCCGCCTTTGAAGAAGCTCCTTTAAGTATCTTGGCACGTTCAGTATTATGCTCCAGCGAGTGGTAAAGCTAACTCGAATGGTCTTGTGGGTGTTTTCTCCGGCCATTACTAATGGTTCGCCTTCATAGATACACTCAGGATTGGCCATGCTCATGAATCTTTCCATGCATTTGTTGTTAGAGTTTTGCATAAGTAATACAAACCGCTTCTTGCTAGTAAAGATATCTTTTATCAAGTGTCCCCAAACTCGCAATTGCATGCTAGGGTCTTTAAGTGCTGGCCCGATCCATAGGCCGTTCACTTCCATCATCTCATACTCTTCATTCTGAAGTAGTTTGCTTTGATTTTTTACTTGATCTGGAACGAAAAGTAGGCTTCTAAAGCTTGGGCGAGTTACAAGCATATAGCAGGCGCATAACTGTTCTTTAAGGAAAGCTCCTACAATTTTGCTATTATATGCATAGTTGGTAGGCAGTCTTACGCCCAAATTTGATTCAATTTTTTGTAGTACCAACTCTGTTTCTTCTGGAGTGGTGATAGTTTTGAATACTAACTTTTCCATAATTTTATCCTCGGTATGAACATGTTCGTTTTCTTGTAATAAGCGCGGTAAATGTTCGCTTGTTCGCCGCTTAGTATTGTTTTTTCTTCACTCTTAGCTGAGCTCAAATAGAAAGCCACTAAGTAAAAGAGTGTAATCCACAGGGGCAGAGAATTGAATAGGAATGTGCTAGTGCTCCAAATAAGCATGTAGGACAAATAGAAGGGATGCCGCAATAATTGGAAGGGCCCTGATGTGATTAGTTCTCCTTTAAAGTCGCCATAAGCAAAATTCAATTGTTTTGCAGTATTTATACCCCACCAAAACAATAGTAAACTAGCAATGTAGATCAGGCATGCAACTACAATGGCCCATAATGCTGGGGTTCTGCTAATGTCAAGAATGCTTAAATATGAATATCCAATATGAACTACCACGACTGGATCGTAGAGAATCGCGCTGAGCCTTGTATTTTGAGATTTCACCTTAAAGAAGAAAAATCTGCCCCAAACTAGGCTAAGAATTGTGCAAGTGTAAAGAATTGCTAGGAAGATAGATGCATAAGTCATTGGAAAATCACTAAAGATTGAATCAAAGAAGCCGTCATTCAGAGTGCGGAGTAAGAGTTTAGCTCTTCTACACTGCGTAAGATCATCTGGCAAGCCCTACGTCCACTTGAGTTTACGAGGCGCCGAAAGCCGCCAGTACGGATAGCAGGGAATTGCGAAAATCTAAAATATGAATCAAACAGTTTCAGCGAGCAAGAGATACTCCCAGTACTGCCTAGAACACAGAGAAGAGTTCAGGGACGAACTCCGTAGAGAGGCAAATACAGCTCTTGGATGGCCAGCAAGAACAGCCGTCTTGCTTATCTTGGTGTCCACGATAATTACTTATGCGGACGCCTTGTCCAAGGGAAACCCCAACGCTGTCTATACAATTTTTGCATATGCAGTGCCTATTCTAGTAGTGTTTCTATATCCTGTTCTAGTAATGCTTTTTTCTCAATTAGAGAAATATAGTGTTCAATTTCTAGATTTGCTGTGTTTATCTGGAATTTGTGGCTTTGCTATTACTCTGCTCATAGTTTTTGATGGTGCAATATCTGAATCGGATTCGCAGAAGCTCTTTTTACAATTGCAGGGCCAAGTGGCGTTCGTTCTTGCGATTGTGTCGGCATTCGCGTTTCATGAAAACTACTACGTTACCTTGGTCCGGAACATTCTATTTGCAATTTTGGCAGGCGCTCTATTGTTCGTAATAAATGAACAGTTTTTCGCCTTGAATATTCTGCCATTATTTGAAGGCTACTTCTTTGGAACGCTCCTAAATTGGGTATTTTATGATGGGGTTCGAACCCGGTTCTACCTAAAGTCTACGGACGCGGATGCTCGGCAACATCTCTAT
>CAYGRR010000082.1:0-10161 GCA_964352295.1 uncultured Pseudohongiella sp.
ATCTTTAGCGGTGTGAGCCCTTCGTGTGCGGGCAGGGCCTTTGTCCGTGAAAGTTTTGTGATGCCTGTTCTGAATGTGTTGTTGAAATAACTCGACGGCTCGCGGCAGGCTATCACTGTCTCGGTTTTCCGGAATAGTCGAAATCATGTTGGCGATAAGCTGTTGAATATCTTCGGGTAGCTTGGCAAAAGACTTTCTCACGACGAAGCTGGTGTCCTGATCTCTACTAGGCAGAGACCCGGTGAATAGTTGGTAGAGAATAACACCGGTGGCATAGATGTCCGCTGCTTTGCTGCGTGGTTCGTCGTTCAGGTGATAGAACTGAGCGTTCTCGACCGACGTGAGGTCATCCTCGGTAGAGAAGTCGGTAAGCTTCACGCGGCCATCTGTCGTAAACAGAATATTCGTTGGGCGAAGGTGGCCGTGTACGATGCGGTTATTGTGCGCGAATATCATCGCCCGGCAGATCTGCGAGGCTATCTTCAGTATTTCCTGCCAGTTCAGTTGAAACGCCAGCTTGTCATTCAGCGTGCCGCCACTCAGGTATTCCTGTACGAGAATAAAGTGCCTGTCGTTGCGTGATGTACCGTGAGTCTTAACGATATTCTCGTGCTCTAGGGAGGCGAGCAGATTGCTGGCCTCGAAGCCTGCGCTTGAGCTTACCTTCTTCTTGATGATGAGCAGGTTATTGCGATCCTTCTGCTGATACAGATAGACGGAACCAAACTTGTCCTCGCGCAGAATGTCCAACAGCAGAAACTTGGATTTGATCTTCGTTATGCCCTGCTCGGCGCGCAGGCGTTGCTCCATATCCAGGTGCGACCCTTGCGAGATGGCGAGCAGGTCATTCTTTAGTTGCTCGGCGGATACTGGTCTGCGCTTGGGATCCTGATTCAGGCAGGCCAGGATGAGTTGGTTAAGCTCTGGCCCTATCTTATCGTTCAGGCGGTGTGGCTCCGGGAACACACCGGTGGGAATCTTGCCGGTGAAGAGTTCGTACATTACAACGCCTACCGAGTAGAGGTCGCTGCGCTCGGTTACGTTCTCAGACGACTCGCGCTGTTCGGGCGACATGTAGTTGTAAGTGCCCATGATCGTCCCAGAGGTGGTCTGGTTGGTGAGCTCTTTCTTGTCTTCATAGAACTGCGCAATACCGAAGTCCAGGATTTTTACGTTACCACTCTCATCGATAAGGATGTTCTCGGGTTTGATGTCGCGATGGATCACATTATTCTGATGGGCGTAGGAGAGCGCTTTCAGCAGTTGGATGATGATATCGATCTTGTCGGTATGCGAGATCTCGTTGATTTTCGAGGCGGTGCCTAGGTCGAGGCCCTCCACGTATTCCATGACGAAGTAGGGCATCTCATCGGCCGTGATGCCCCTATCTATGACGTGAATGATGTTCGGGTGGTTCAATCGGGCGATGATGTAGGACTCGCGGTCAAAGCGGTGTCTTGCTTCCTTATCCCGGCTGAGATCGTTCATCAACAGCTTGATGGCTACCGGGCGTTGCAGGGACTCCTGTATGCCCCTATAGACATACGCCATGCCGCCTTCGCCGATTTTAAGTAACTTTGAATATCCCTCTAATTGCATCAGTTTTCCTGCTTTTGCTGACTACATGCACGCGCTTGGTCCGTGATCTCTAGACTAAAGAGGGTGGGCTCAGGAAAATGTGATATTCTTCGCAAAATCACAGTGTTAGGATGCTAGTCCGAGACCGAGAGCAAAGAATCTAGAGATATGAAAACACCAAGCTTCGCCATATCCGCCTTCGCCGTCGTCCTGGTCTTGTATCTATTGATTGTGGGCGAGGCTCTGCTGCTCCCGCTCGTTATCGCAATCGCTCTCTGGTATTTGATTAATACGCTCGCCGCGGCGTTCGCCAAGATTAAGATTGGTGAGTTTAGCTTCCCCAAGATCCTTTGCCGACTAGCCTCCATGTTTACCTTCGTCCTATTGATCTGGGCCCTGATAAATTTCCTGAGTGGGCGCGCCGACGATGTGTTGCAGGTTGTGCCTATCTATCAGGAGAATCTCACCGCGCGATTTCAGAATCTCCCCCTCGTGGTTGTGTCAACATTTCAGGATCAGCTGATAACAGATTGGATCGATCTTCCCGCCTATGCGACATCCGTCGCCTCGTCCTTCGCCGGCATCTTGGCGAGCGGGGGCCTGATCATGATTTACATCCTCTTTCTGTTTCTGGAGCAGGGTAATTTCGATCAGAAGATTACTGCACTGTTTAGCAGCTCCGGGTCCGAAGAGGATGTTCGCAAGATTATCCGCAGGATTCGTAACGACATTCAGAAATACATCAGCATCAAGATGTTCACCAGCTCCATGACGGGTCTGCTCAGCTATATTTTTCTGCGTATCGTGGAAGTTGACTTCGCCGGTGTCTGGGGCCTGCTCATCTTCCTGTTGAATTTTATCCCGACGGTGGGCTCCATAATCGCGACCATATTCCCCGCGATGATAGCGCTCGCCCAGTCCGACGGTTACACCTTGTTCATTCTGGTTCTGGCAGGCATAGGTGCTCTGCAGATC
This sequence comes from uncultured Pseudohongiella sp., assembly GCA_964352295.1. Classification (GTDB taxonomy): domain Bacteria; phylum Pseudomonadota; class Gammaproteobacteria; order Pseudomonadales; family Pseudohongiellaceae; genus UBA9145. The sequence continues at coordinate 2,554 of CAYGRR010000082.1, forward strand.
GGCATTGGCAATATTCTTGAGCCCCGGCTCATGGGCAACTCGTTTAATCTGAGCCCGATAGTCATCTTGCTCAATCTGGGGCTTTGGCAATATATCTGGGGTATTCCGGGGATGTTCCTGTGCGTGCCGTTCCTGATAATCCTAACGATTATCCTTAGCCACTTCCCGCGCACACGACCCGTTGCGATCATACTGTCGAGCGATGGCAGATTACGAGTGCCCGAAGATGCTGTCTTCGATCAATTCAGTCTTGGCCCCCATGACTCTGAGCAATTGCCTCCCAGTCAGGAAGCCGACAACGACTGAGCCCTGAGGCGGGCAGGAAATACCGCCATCGGCTAAAAAACCCTGCAATATCCGCAGACTACACGCTATAATCCTGTGCTTTTTTACTACCAGCTGGCCTCGTCATTGAGGCTAGCGTGAAAATCGGATTCGACCATGACTAGCGCCGAGATTAGACAGAAGTTTTTGGATTTTTTTGCCAGCAAGGGACATCAGATCGTGCCTAGCAGTTCCCTCGTGCCCGGAAATGACCCAACGCTGTTGTTTACCAATGCGGGGATGGTGCAGTTTAAGGATACCTTCCTGGGCGATGAGCCACGCGACTACAACCGCGCGACCAGCTCCCAGCGCTGCGTGCGCGCCGGCGGAAAGCACAACGACCTAGAGAATGTTGGCTATACCGCGAGACACCATACATTCTTCGAGATGCTGGGTAATTTCTCCTTCGGCGATTATTTCAAGCAGGATGCCATCAAGTTTGCCTGGGAGTTCCTAACTGTCGATTTGGGATTGCCCGCTGAGAAACTGTGGGTAACGGTGTTCGAGGATGATGACGAGGCGGCGGCGATCTGGCTGGATGAGATGAAGATCGACCCGACCCGGTTCTCGCGCCTCGGCGAGAAAGACAATTTCTGGGCCATGGGTGACACCGGTCCCTGCGGTCCCTGTTCCGAGATATTCTACGATCACGGCGACGACGTGCCGGGGGGTCCGCCGGGCAGTCCCGACGAAGACGGCGATCGCTATATCGAGATCTGGAATCTCGTGTTCATGCAATACGAGCGCAAAGCTGACGGTTCCTTGACGCCGCTGCCCAAGCCTTCTGTCGATACTGGCGCCGGGCTCGAGCGAGTCGCGGCCGTCATGCAGAACGTGCACAGCAATTACGAGATAGACCTTTTTCAGGAGCTGCTCAAAGCAATTTCGAAGATCACCGGTGTCAGCGATCTCAATAACAACTCCTTAAAAGTTATAGCGGATCATATACGGTCTTGCTCTTTCCTGATTGTTGATGGCGTGCTGCCTTCCAATGAGGGAAGGGGCTATGTGCTGCGCCGTATCGTGCGCCGTGCCGTTCGCCACGGCTATCAGCTCGGCGTGAAGGATATTTTCTTCTACAAGATCGTCGCAGCGCTGGTCAAAGTCATGGGCACTGCCTATCCCGAACTCGTGCAGAAACAACAGTTCGTCGAGAAGGCCCTGCGTGAGGAGGAAGAACAATTTGCCCGCACTCTGGAGAATGGCATGACCATACTCGAGCGGGCGATAAAAGGCTTAGACGGCAAGATCATTCCGGGTGAGACGGTGTTTCGTCTCTACGATACCTATGGATTCCCCGTCGACCTAACCGCCGATGTCGCACGCGAGCACGACCTGTCGTTAGACATGGCTGGCTTCGAGGCGGCCATGGCCGTGCAGAAGGATCAGGCGCGCGCCGCGAGTAATTTTGGTTCGGTGGCGAAGCTGGAGATTGCCAGTGGTCAGGCAACAGAGTTCGTTGGTTATGAGAAATTGCAGGGCAGCGCAAAACTGCTCGCCATCTTCGCTGGCTCGAAAGAGGTGGCTAGCGCGAAGGAAGGCGATGAAGTGCTCTTGCTGCTCGACAGCACTCCGTTCTACGGAGAGTCGGGTGGTCAGGTAGGCGACACGGGCCTGCTTACCGCCGCGAATGTTTCCTTCGAAGTGGTAGACACGCAGAAGCAGGGAGATGCCTTCGTGCATCGAGGCATTCTACGCAAGGGCTCGATAAAGGTAGGCGATCAGTTATCGGCAGCCGTGGCAGAGAAAGCCCGAGCGGCGATAACACTCAATCACAGCGCGACGCACCTCATGAACTCCGCACTCAGGAAGGTGTTAGGCGATCACGTATTGCAGAAAGGTTCTCTCGTCGATGCCGCCAGACTGCGCTTCGACTTCTCTCACACTTCGCCGGTGAGCGCGGAGGAGCTGCGCAGCATAGAGAATCTGGTGAACGAAGAGATTCTACGCAACTCATCGGTCCACAAGGAAGTTCTGCCCATAGCGAAGGCGCAGGAGAAGGGCGCGCTTGCCTTGTTTGGCGAGAAATACGGCGATGAGGTGCGCGTCGTCACCATGGGCGGAGACTACTCGGTCGAATTCTGTGGCGGCACACATGTAGAGCGAACTGGCGACATCGGCCTGTTCAAGATAGTCTCTGAGACTGGCATTTCCTCCGGCGTTCGCCGCATCGAGGCGGTGACGGGCAAGGGCGCCCTGGCACTGATTGAGAAAGAAGAGCGCACACTCAGGCAAGTCTGCGAGATCGTCAAGTCGAACGCCGACGACGTACTCGAGAAGGTGCAGCAGTTGGCCAGCAACACCAAGGCCCTGGAGAAGCAGCTAGAGCAATTGAAATCGAAGATGGCCTCGAGTGCCGGAAGCGATCTTGCGTCGCAGGCTGAGGAGGTTGCTGGCGTCAAGGTATTGGCCGCGGTAGTTGAAGGCTTCAATCCGAAGACCCTGCGCGACACGGCGGATCAGTTAAAGAATAAGCTAGGCAGCTGCGTGGTTGTGCTCATCACAGCAGCCGATGATAAGGTGAGTATCGTGGCCGGGGTGAGCAAAGACCTGGTCGGCAAAGTGAAGGCGGGCGATCTGGCCAATATGATCGCTGTGCAGGTTGGCGGTAAGGGCGGTGGCCGGCCAGACATGGCGATGGCGGGTGGCAGCGATGTATCCGCCATACCAGCTGCGGCGGCGAGCATTAAGCCGTGGTTAGAGGAAAGACTGTAGGGCTCTAGTCGGAGACTTCGTCTTCGAATGTCGAAACATAACAAGAGAATCGGAATAATTTAGTTATGGCATTGATTGTTCAAAAATTTGGCGGCACCTCAGTGGGTTCGGTAGCGCGAATCGAAGCGGTGGCGGAGAAGGTTGCTGGTTTTCGTGAGCGCGGCGACGATATCGTCGTGGTCGTGTCCGCGATGAGTGGAGAGACTAACCGCTTAGTGGCGTTGGCCAGTGAGATCATGGAGGAGCCGACTCCGCGAGAGCTGGATGTACTGCTCTCTACCGGCGAGCAAGTGACCATAGCCCTGCTGAGCATGGCGTTGGAGAAGCGCGGCATCGGCGCACGATCCTTCACTGGCGGTCAGGTAAAAATCTTAACCAGCGACAAGCACACCAAGGCCAGAATATTAGAGATCGAAGGCACGCGCATTCATGCCCAGTTAGAGCAGGGTAATGTCGTCGTGGTTGCCGGTTTCCAAGGAGTTGATGAACACGGCAATATCACAACCTTGGGTCGCGGCGGCTCCGATACGACTGCTGTCGCGCTCGCTGCCGCTCTGGACGCAGACGAGTGCCAGATCTATACAGATGTGAAGGGTGTCTACACAACCGATCCGAGAGTTGTCGAAGATGCCAGATTGCTTAGTAGTATTACCTTTGAGGAGATGCTCGAACTCGCGAGCCTCGGCGCGAAGGTATTACAGATTCGCTCAGTCGAATTCGCAGGTAAATACAAGGTGCCCCTGAGGGTGCTATCGAGTTTTGAAGAGGGTCCAGGTACCCTAATTAGTTTAGAGGGAGATGAAAAAATGGAAGACCCTACTATCGCTGGAATCGCGTTCGAGAGAGATGAGGCGAAGCTTACTATCGCAGGAGTGCCCGATGTGCCTGGTATCGCCTATAAGGTGATCGGCCCGATCAGTGCCGCGGGTATTGAAGTGGATGTGATCGTGCAGAACGCGGCAGCCGATGGCTCAAACGACATTACTTTTACCGTTAAGCGCGGTGAGAGTGATAAGGCGAAGAAAATCCTCGACAATCTGAAGGCTTCTTTAGATGCGCGGGAAGTGCGGATTGATAAGAAGGTTGGCAAGGTGTCGATAGTCGGTGTGGGAATGCGTTCCCATGCAGGCATCGCGAGCAAGGCTTTCAAGGCGCTTGCCGATGAGAACATCAACATTCAGATCATAACGACTTCGGAGATTAAGATTTCCGTGGTGATCGAGGAGAAGTACCTGGAGTTGGCCGTCCGTGCACTGCACAGCGCCTTCGAGCTGGGCGATCCGGATTACAATAAGAGCAGCGACGCCGACTAGCTTCCGCTCCCGGCTCTCCGTAGCTGACAATATCGCCCTAAGTAGTTGGCAGGCTCTACATTAAGGCAGATACTAGTAGCTAGGGCTCCAATTGCCCACTAAATTCATGGGCTTGGCAGTAACTGCCCGATTGGCATAAAGGCGACCTCGATCAAAGCCGCAGAGAATAAACTGCGTTACTGTGGTTGCTTGTAGGATTGCAGGCCGCCGGCACGCTCCTCAGCGTGCCGCAAGGGTAGGTACGGATAGCACAAAGGAATGAGTTAAAGGAGGATTGCAATGTTAATACTGACCCGCCGCATCGGCGAAACATTGATGATCGGAGACGAGGTTACGGTGACCGTCTTGGGAGTGAAGGGAAATCAGGTACGAATCGGCGTGAATGCACCGAAGGATGTATCGGTGCATAGAGAAGAGATCTATCAGCGAATACAGAAAGAGAAGGATGGGGATGAGGTGGAGTAGCGCGAACGCATCCCGAAAAGGCAGAATAATACAAACCAGCGAGAGCTGGTTTTTTTTGGCATGGCATATGTGGCACCCACGATTCATCGATCTGCTGCACTGCCTGATTTCGGTCTCCCTATTCGCGGAGCTGATGCTATACTGACGCCGTTCCTTAGGGGTGGTCATCGATCTGAGATTCTGGCTCTGCCAGTAAACCCTAGAACCTGATCCGGTTAATACCGGCGTAGGAAAAGGATGCATACCACATCTCATCACACGTCCAATTAGTCCCGGGTCTCCTGAATTTACTTTTTTGGAGAACCATATGTCTTGTAGTCAGTGTAGTCTAGCCACCGCGCTCTCGCTCGCCTTGCTCTGCCACTCCTCTGCCACTCTGGCAGCAGAAGCGGGCACTATCGAAGAGATCCTCGTCACCGCCGATTTCAGATCCCAAAGCGAATTGGATACGGCGTCCAGCGTTACGGTAGTGACCGAGAGCACGATCAAATCGCGGGCGGCTCAGCACTTCGAGGAGCTAGTGAATACCATTCCCAACGTGAACTATGCCTCGGGTTCGAATCGAGCGCGCTTCTTTCAGATTCGTGGCATCGGCGAGCGCAGTCAGTTCGTAGCCCCGATTAATCCCTCTGTTGGTTTCCTGGTGGACAACGTCGACTTCAGCGGCGCGGGCACCATCGCGACGATGATGGATGTCGAGCAGGTAGAGGTGCTACGCGGGCCGCAGGGAACGCGCTACGGCGCCAACGCGCTCGCCGGCTTGATTAACGTCAAGACGAATGATCCGCAGCAGCAGTTTGCGGCGAGCCTCAAGCTTGGGGCAGCGGACTACAACACCCACACCGCGGCGGCGATGATCACTGGCCCGCTTAGCGATGCGGTCAGCGCGCGCCTCGCACTGGAGACGCATCAGTCAGATGGCTTCTACGACAACGGCTTTCTGGGAACGAAGAAGAATAATGCGCAGGATGAGATATCCGTTCGCGGCAAGGTGCGCGCCGAGATAACACCCACATGGGCGCTGGATCTGAGTGTGTCACGCGTAGACATCGACAACGGCTACGATGCCTTTACTCTCGATAACAGCAGGACCACACTCTCGGATGAGCCGGGTCAGGATAGACAAGAGTCTACCGCCTTCGCGATTAGCAGCAACTGGCAGGCCGATAGCTTCGATCTGGAAGTCATCCTGGGGCTCGCGGATTCCGATATGGAGTATGGCTATGACGAGGACTGGACATTCACGGGTATTCACCCCGATGGTTATACCTCTACCGACAACTATATCCGCGATCGCCGAACCCAGAGTTTGGAATTCAGAATACTCTCCAACGATAGCAGTCTTCTGTTCTCGGACACCACACAGTGGTTATTGGGTTTCTATACGCTGCGCAGCGATGAATCACTCACCAGGGAATACACATTCTTAGCAACGGACTTTCTCAGCGACTACGAGTTCGATACGACGGCAGCATTCTTCCAACTGGATTCCGCCTTGAGCGACAGGCTCACGCTGGAGACTGGTGTACGATTCGAGCGACGCGACACGATCTACCGCGATTCGGACCTACTTGGCTTCGACCCAGAGGAGTCCTTTTGGGGAGGGCGCGTCGCGGTTAAATACCAGCTGAGCGAGGCTGCGATGGCCTATGCCAGCGTGGCCCGCGGCTATAAGGCTGGCGGATTCAACACCGACGGCACTCTGGATGCGGATCTGCGGGAATTCGATGCGGAGTTTCTCATCGAGTACGAGCTAGGCCTAAAGTCGAATCTGCTCGATGACAGGCTGCAATTAAAGGCTGCGGTGTTTCATGATGATCGACGCGATCAGCAGGTCAAGAGCTCCACCGGAAGGATACGCGCCAATGGCAGCACCGAGTTTATCGATTACATCGGCAATGCGGCAGAGGGAACCAACAATGGAGTGGAGTTGGAGGCGAGGTGGTATCCGCTCCAGCAGCTTAGCCTAACAGCTAGCATGGGCTTGCTGGATGCGACCTTCGACTCATTCCTAAATTCTGAGCAGCAGGACCTGTCGGGTCGAGATCAGGCCCATGCGCCGGGCTATATGGCACATGTGGCTATCGACTACAACCTGGGAGGCTGGACACTCTCTGCCTCAGTAGACGCGAAGGACGATTTTTATTTCTCCGACAGTCACAGCATAAAGAGCGAGCCCTACGAATTGGTCAACATGAACCTCAGCTATTCTGCCGCGCAGTGGAGCCTCAGCCTGTGGGGTAGAAACCTTACCGATCAAGATTACGCCGTTAGAGGATTCTTCTTCGGGTCTTTCGGCAACGACCCCAGAAAGGGTTATGCGCCGGAACCGTATCTGCAGTTTGGCGAGCCGCGAATGCTTGGCGTGAGTTACGAATACCAATTGTGAGCAGCGTAGAAAGTAAACAGATAATTCAGCAGGGAGTAAATATGAAAGCCTCAGTAGACATCAGCCTGTACCCGCTAGCAGACGAATACATTCCTGCCATCAAGGAATTCATTGAGCGCGTGCAGGATTATCCGAATATAGCCGTGGTACGCAATGATTTGTCCACTCAGCTCTACGGCGACTTCGAGCAGATCATGGACCTGCTAAAGATCGAGCTTCGCCTGAGCTGGGAAAAATACGGCAAGGGCATCTTTGTCATCAAGTTCTTGCGAGACGATCTCAGGGGGCTTGCGAGTGACTGAAATTTTTAACACGATCGCGGAGCAATTCCTGCAGAACTCATTGCTGGAACTCGCCGCGGTGGTGTTTGCGATTTTCTACCTGCTGCTCGCAGTTCAAGAG
>CAYGRR010000083.1:0-10014 GCA_964352295.1 uncultured Pseudohongiella sp.
AAAAAGCCGAAAGCGGGCAGGCTAGCGAGGAGCGTGCCAAGCAGGATTGGCACGGCAAGCAGAATGATTAGACTATGACTGGCCCAGCGTAGCATCAACTACCTCGCGCTATAGCGCTGTATCCAGGCGCGTTCTAGGGCAGGAGTCCAGGAGGGGTGAGGCTCCCGTAACTTGCGGCTAAGAGCCTCGGGGCGCACGGCAGCAGCGTCTGTGTAAGTGGAATCGAATTGCCGGCGCGCCTCCATGTCCAAGTCTTCGATGGAGATTACCGTGCTACTCCCCATATGATTTGGGTCGCTAGCTCTCGCCTGTGCTTCAACTGAGAGTAGGAAGTTTGCGGCAACCATCGCTCCGGCCTTGTGCTGCGCGTTGTAGGGAATCGCGAGGAAACTGACGTTGCCTATGGTGCCTCCGCTAAGCACATAGGTCCGCACAGTTGCCGGCAGCTCTCGTGAACGCACCGATAGCATGGCCTCGTTCGGATTGAATGCTAATGCAAGGGATGTCTCTCCATCACCCATGAGTCGGCGCAACTCCGCCGCTGAGTTTGGGAAATATCTTCCGGCGCGCAGCAGTGTCGGATGCAGCGCATCGAGATAATCCCATAAGTCAATTGTTACGCGCTCGAACTCCGCTTCCGTAACCGGGGCATAGAGCGCTGCATCCCTGTCGGAGAGTTCAAGTATCGCCTGTTTCAGAAACGTACTGCCAAGGAAGGCCGGCGGGCGTGGATAGGTAAACTCTCCAGGATGCAAAGAGGACCACTCCAATAGCGCCTGTATTGTCTGCGGCGGCTTCGGCAGCCAGCGGCTGTCGTAATAGAAAACCAGTTGTGATCGCGTCCAGGGTGATTCCAAGCCGTCGATTGGTACAGTAAAGTCTTCGCGCATCTCCGGGAACCGCTCGGCGTTGACTAAACTGAAGTTCGGCTGCGCCTCCGCCCAGGGGCCGAACAACAAATCGTTCTCCTTCAATGCGGCGAAATTCTCTCCATTAATCCATACCAGGTCGATGCTGCCATTGGAATCGTTACCGGCCTGCCTCTCGGCGACTATCTTTGCGACAGCAGCAGCCGTGTCAGCAACTTTTACGTGTTGAAGCTGTATACCGAAGCGTTGCTCTAGTTGTTCAGCGGCCCAGCTTAAGTAACTGTTCACGCGAGGCTCGCCGCCCCAGGCGTTGAAGTAGACAGTTTCGCCTCGCGCGCGTTCCTGCACCGCTGCCCAGTCGGTAACATCTATCGTTTGGGCAGTGGAAAACGGAGCGCTCGTCGAGATCGTGAAGAGCAGAAAAAATCGAAGCAGTAGGGGTGATGCGCTGAGCTGCACCATTACGCACTCGAGGCAGTAGAGGGCAACATGGAGTCTATCCATTGCTCGCCAATACACCCATGCGCTGAGTACGACGCTCTCGTCGTTTCGCATCGAGTACCGAGCCCAATACTTCCACATGAAATTTGTCGCAACCGATACAGAGGTTGCTATAGTCATCGCCCTTCGGTGTCTTGGTCTTGGACGTGGCGACAAATTTCTCTTCACTCCATCCGTGAGCGAGACCCATGCGCTCAGGCTTACCGGCATTGATAGCTTCTATGGCTGGATTGCCCGCAAGGTCGTCGAGAATCCCGAGAAGCGGTTCTTCAGTAAGGTTGCCGAGTGGATGTGCGGTCTTAATACAGCAGGGGTATACGTCGCCCGTAGGGTCGATCGAAACTTCGGAGCCCGCATAGCCGTGTTGCAGAAAGTTAAGGCCACCGGACCAGGCGTTGCAGAAATTATCTTCAAGCGTTGCGTGAGACAGGCCGTTCTCCCAGGCGCGACCACGCGGCCAGAGTTTTCCGATCCAGGAGTCTTCGCTCGCGCCGAACATGCTGAATATCGGTCCCTTCTCCAGAGCGCGCTCGTCACGCTCGCCGTCGGCGTGTTTGACGCCCGCGTCTTCCAGCATCGCTATAATCTTCTCCGCCAGGGCGTCTTTCTTTTCGCCTTCCATACCCACATGAAAGTCATCCATGCCGGACACGGAGATCGACCAGACATCGCGGCTTAGTAATTCCTTGATGATCTTCGGGGTCAGCAAGTCGCCTGTGGTCTGTACGACTACTTTGATGCCGCCTTTTTCTCGGTATTTCTCTTGTAGCGCTTCCAGAACGGGATAGAGGATGCGTTCTCGAACAGGCTCCGTCAGCACGTCACCGCCGGAGAGTATGATCTTGCCTGTTTTCTCAACATAGGCTTCCTCGCTGGAAGAGTCGGGGTCGGACTCGAGGTAAGTCATGCGATCGGGGAGATTGGCTATGATACGCGGGAAATTTTCCTCCGCCTCAGCAACGACGGCTTCGAGTTCATCCCTGACATAGGGACGAAAACGACTCTCGTAGCAATGCTTGCAGCGACGGTGACAGTGCCAGCAAAGCACGTAATAAATCGATTCCATCAAATTTCCTTCTCTGTGGGTCCTCTCTCAGATCTCTCGCCTTACAGGCTAGGAACCGTACTCGAACAAGACCCGCGCGTTGCAGTTTACTTTCAACGAGGATTGAAACTGGCAGATGCCTGTGACTCAGGCCTTAGAGAATGAATCTAATGGTCGGGATTCTAAATGTCTACGCTTATTTATCTGCGCAGCTTGCGAAGGTGCAATCCGAAACCTGCGATGAGAAAGGAGGCGGCTACGGCATCGATCCATGCCACTGTGAGTAGGCTCTCATTGTCTGCACCGATTAGTCCGAATAGCACTAGATAACTAAGCATGCTAATCAGTCCGATGATGCCCGCCTGGGTACGCAGCTGCTGCTGAAATACGGCGGCCAACAGCAAGGCGCCGACAAGTGCGAACAGCACGGCTCGATGTCGCAGCAGCAAGGAGAGTTCGGGTGAGGCGACCGCGATGCCATAGAGCTGGCTGAGCACATCATTGGAAATTACGCCAACTCCCGGAGCGAGATTTATTACCGCGGCGAGCAGATAGGCGAATGCAATGAAATAGCGCATGGTCGATACCTCTGTTGGAGAAGCAGGCATCGTAGAGGGTCAGCGTAGGCGGCTCAATAACCTGCGAGGTAAGGCTATCGCCTAGTTCAGCTTTCTCCAGCTCAGCGTAGCGGTTGTTCTGCCAGAGTTGTTCTTCAAGGAAAGCTTCAAGAGGCCATCGCTGAATTCGAAATGGCGTATATTGTCCCCGCCAACCCACTCCGGCACCATAGGTGCGCCCTCGACGTGGTGAATCACGAGACTGTTTTCTAGATCGTAAGACACTCTGCCCCAATAGGCGAAGCCACCGGTCACGCGTTCCTCGGCGTTACGATTTCTCTCGGGCAGGTCGCGCGGCATGCCAAGACCGGCCATGTTGCCGTGTGCATCGTAGCTCAGCCGACCGACATAGTTCATGTCGATAGGATCGCCCTGCTCTGGAAATTGGAAGTAGCTAACTAACTCGAAATCACCATGGAATTTCTTTTCGATGTCTTCCAAGTTGTCCGCCGCTTGTATCTGTAGGGGTAGTAGTAGCAGGAAGCCGAGGACAGCCTTCGTCGCGTTGAATAGTCTGCTCATTTGCCTTGCTCCTCGCTAGATAAGTTTGTTACAGCAATTTTTTCAGATCCGGTTTCGTTACCTTGCCCATCGCGTTTCGAGGCAGGGCGTCGACGATCTTTACGGATTTCGGAATCTTGTACGAAGACATCTTGCCATCGCACCAGGCCTTGAGGTCTTCGTATTCCATCGATGCGCCTTCCTTCAGGCCGATGAAGGCCATTACCGACTCACCCCAGGTTTCATCCTCAACGCCGATGACGGCACACTCGGCTACGTCCTCATGTGTTAGCAGAGTGCCCTCGATCTCCAGAGCAGATAACTTGTAGCCGCCGGACTTGATGATGTCGATGGAGGAGCGACCCATGATGCGATAGTAGCCATCGTCCAACACGGCAACGTCGCCGGTGCAGAACCAACCGTCGTGAAAACTCTCCTTAGTTGCCTTCTCGTTCGCCCAGTATTCGAGGAATACATTGTCGCCCTTGATGCGAATCTCGCCGGGGGTATTCTCTGCAGTGATGGGTTTATTATCCTCATCGAAAAGCTGCGCCTGCACGCCGGGGAGCGCCTGCCCCACGTGTCCCGCGCGGCGCTCGCCGTCGTAGGGATTAGACAGACCCATGCCAATCTCGGTCATGCCGTAGCGCTCTAACAGGACTTGGCCCGTCAACTCCTTCCACTGATTGAACAGCTTGACCGGACAGGCGGCAGAGCCGGATATGTTAAGGCGCATCGGCCGAAAGCCATCGCAAATCTTCTTCACTTCGCTCGCATCAATAGTGTCGAAGTACTGAATGAGCTTGACATAGATAGTGGGCACCGCCATGAACACGTTGTAGGTGCCGGCAACGATCTCTGCAGTAATCTTCGGGATATCGAACTTCGAGAACAGATGCACAGTTGCCCCAGCCCACAGGCCGCAACTGAGTATGTTAATAATGCCGTGAATATGGTGCACAGGAAGAAACAGCGGAATGGAATCCTGATCGGTCCAACTCCAGGCTTCGATCAATGTGGTGATCTGCGCGCGAATCGTCTTGTGCGTGCTAACAACGCCTTTCGGTTTGTTCGTCGTACCACTTGTAAACAGCATCATCGCGCGACGCTCCGGAAGAATGTCCGGCAAAGTCCCTGCTTGCTCCGCCATCACATCGGCGACAGACAGTAACTCGATGTTCATCTGTGCGCAGAGATCGCGTAGCGACTCCTGATACTTGCCGTTCGCGATCATTCGCGTAACACTCGCGCAGCTCAGGTAGTGCTCCAACTCGGCGACGGCAGACGCGACGTTCAGTGGCACGGCGATTCCTCCAGCGCGCCAGATGCCGTGCATGGTAGTGACGTAGTCGACGCTGGCGGGAATGAAGAAGGCAATACGCTCCTCGTTCAAGTCATCCTTGCCGCTTAATAATCCAGTCGCAAACCTGTCTATACGCTGATTCACTTCCGAGTAGCTAAACGAGTTCCCTCCCTCGGTCAGCGCGACGGCATTGTTGGAGTTGTTAAGGTGCGGAAAATTTTTCTCTGACATGCGTTATCTGTCCTTTGGCTAAATCTATAGGATCGCGTTGACGATGATGAATAGGATCGATGGCCCTAACAGGCATCCTACGCCGGTGTAGAAGGTTGCGGTCATCGCGCCGTAGGGAACGAGCTTAGGATCCGTCGCCGCGAGTCCGGCAGCAACGCCCGAGGTCGTGCCCATGAGTCCGCCGAAAACCATCGCAGACTGCGGGTTGTCCAGTCCGATCGCCTTCGCGACCATCGGCGTGCCAATCATCACCAGAATCGACTTGATGAGTCCGGCCGCGACGCTGAGCGCGATAATGTCCGAGTCCGCGCCCAATGCCGAGCCAGTGACCGGTCCGACGATATAAGTCACTGCACCGGCACCGATGGTAGTAACCGCAACCGGGTCGGTATAGCCATAGAGCACAGCGACGACGGCGCCGACGATGAACGAGACGATGACGCCCGCGAAAATCGAGATAACGCCAGCTAGCCCCGCCTTCTTCAGCTCGCCGAGCTTTACGCCGAAGGCCGTCGCGACGATCGCGAAGTCGCGCATCATGCCACCGCCCATCAAGCCAATGCCGCCCAGCAGAGTAATATCGGCGACGCCGGTGTTGCCGCCGGTAGCCTTGCCACCAAAATAGGCGGCAACCAGACCCAGCGCGATGGCGATGGCCGAGCCGTGGATTCGGCCCTTCGTTAATTTGTCAGCTAGAAAATAGGAAATCCAGATCGTTAGACCTACGACCGCGAAGGCGACGATCAGGGAGTTGCGTACAAAGACGGTTTCGAGGATCTCCATTATGGGTTCTCCTCGGTGGCTTTGGAGTTGCCGATCTTGCTGATCACCGGCACCAAGGCGAAGCTGACCACTACGGCAGCGACACCGGCTACGACGGCTAGCATGCCCCCCTCGAATGCAGCGACGACGTTCTGCCTGGCGGCCATAGCGACGACGATGGGGATATACATGGCAGACCAGAATTGAATGCCGGTGCCGGAGGCGCCGTCGACCAGCGCCCTGAATTTATCAGAATTACTGGCGAGCACCAGAAAGAGCATCGCGATGCCCACACCACCCACATTGGCCTCGACACCCAGCGCCACTCCCAGCACCTCACCAATGAGCATTCCAAGTATCAGACAGGCAGAAAGTAAGGCTACACCGTAGACAATCATTTTTTATCCTTATTGTTGATGTCACGTCGCGGGAAGCGCGTTAGACGGGCTTGATGATATGACGCAGCTGGTTTTTGTGCAATTTGCCTGATCTGGCGGCAATCGAGGCCTATTCGTCCCGAATTGGTCCCACTTAAAGGGCATCTCAATTGACAGCGGCGTGGGGTTTATTGCTTAATTGTGCTCCGCTTTGCGGGCTGCAAAAGTCGCCTCTCTCGCGCGGCAACAGTAAAGAATTCAGCCATTTATCGCTATATAAGGTTATTCAAATGAGTAAATTTTCTAAGTCATCTTTGATGCTGCTGGCCCTAGCATTATTTTCATCCGCTACCACGGCTCAGAACGTGACCTCCGAGATTTTGGAGAATGCCCAGGACTATTCCGATCGATGGGTAACCTATGGCAAGAACTACGGCGCATGGCGCTATATGCCCGATGCCCAGATTAACCGGGATACAGTCGCCAATCTGCGACCGGTCTGGATCAAGCAGAACGGTGTAACAGGCGGAGCCTATGAGGTTACCGCGCTTGTTAACGATGGCCGTATGTACCTAACCACGGCGAATAGCCATCTGATAGTAGTAGACCCCCTCACAGGCGATGAGCTTTGGCGCTACGACCACGACTTCGAAAACGTAGACCTCTGCTGTGGTCCGCATAACAGAGGCGTCGGCCTCCATGAAGACAAGGTGTTCTGGGGTACGCTGGACGCACACCTATTGGCATTCGATGCGGCAACAGGCATCCAGCTGTGGGACGCCGAGGTAGGCGATCACCGCGAGTCGTTCTCCGTAACCGGCGCGCCGCTAGTAGTGAAAGACATGGTGCTGATCGGCGTTGGCGGCGGCGAATACGGCATTCGTGGCTACATCGATGCCTACGACGTCAACACAGGCGAGCGCCGCTGGCGCTTCTACACGACCCCCGCCGAAGGCGAGCCTGGCAACGAAACCTGGCTAGGCGACTCCTGGAAGACCGGTGGCGCCCCGACTTGGGTGACAGGCACCTACGATCCCGAGACTGACATGGTGTTCTGGGGCACGGGTAACCCCTGGCCAGACATCAACAACGAAGTCCGTGCTGGCGACAATCTGTATTCCAACTCTGTGGTTGCCCTGGATGCCGATAGCGGCGACCTGCGCTGGTACTTCCAGACCTCTCCTCGTGACGAGTTCGACCACGACTCAACTTCAGAGCCGATGATCATCGAGGAGATGTTCGAAGGCGAGATGCGCAAGATGATCGTGCAGGTTTCCCGTAACGGCCACGTCTATGCGCTAGACCGCATGAACGGCGACTTCCTCTACGCCGGCGAGTACACAAGAGTGAACTGGGCCGAGCGAGATGAGCGCGGCAAACCCGTATTGAAGGAATCCATGTACGAGCCGGCAGACACCATGGTCTTCCCAGGCCTGTACGGCGGCAAGAACTGGCCACCAGCCTCTTACAGTCCCGATACACATATGCTCTACATACCAACGACCGAATGGGGCACACGCTTTATTCGCCGTGACGGCGAGGGTCGTCCGGGCACGATGGATCTCGGCGGAATTCCCCAGTTCGATGTTACCGGCACTGGCTGGGTTGTAGCCTTCGATATGCTCAGCGGCGAGATCGCTTGGCAGAAGGAGATGCCCGGCAACTTTAACTGGGCCGGCACACTCTCAACGGGTGGCGGATTGGTTTTCTCCGGCGCTCCAGACGGCCATGTGTACGCCATGAACGATGAAACTGGCGAAGTGCTGTGGAAGTTCCAGACAGGCAGTGGCATCTATGCGCCGCCGACTAGTTTCACCATAGACGGTAAGCAATACATCGGCGTCGCATCGGGCACGCGCAACCCCGTAACACGAGCAGGTGTGGCGACGGGTATCGCCACCGGCAACTACATTCTATTTAGTCTATAAGCACACATGACGCGAAAATTGAGAGACATGATTAAATCGATAGGCGAAAACTTGAAACCAGCATCCAAACTGACATTTTTGCGAGGTCTAAAGCAGGCAGCCGCTGTCTTCTTCCTGGGCAGCTTCTCTGCTGCCGCGCTGGCTGGCGTTGGTGAGGGGCAGGAACTCTACAATGCCTACTGCCAGATCTGCCACGGCCCTCTAGGCGAAGGTCAGACCATGGGCAAGCCGCTAACCGATGGCCCGGCGAATCGACTGGGAGATCAGGAGCTCATCGACGTCATTGCTGATGGCCGCGCGGGTACCGGCATGGTCGCGTGGGAAGGCTCGCTGAGCGAGGTTGAGATATTCGACATCGCCAGCTATATCCGCAACCTGCAGGGCAAGCCCGCTCTGAATCTGGGTGACGATGATGCTGGCCTCAGCGACGATCCCAACGTTATTGCGGGCGAGGCATTGTTCAACGGCTCGGCCGACTGTGCCACTTGTCACTCTTACGGGGAGCAGGGCGGCAGTGTGGGCCCTGCACTAGACGGCCTCGGTAGTCGTCTGGGCAACGATGCGCTGCTGCAAGCACTGACTAATCCGTCTGCCTCGATTGTAAGCGGCTACGGTGCGAAAGAAGTAGAGCAGGAGGATGGCACCATCGTTCGCGGGCGGTTTAGAAACGACTCGGAGCTAGCAGTGCAGATTCAGAGCGAAGATGGGCGGCGCTGGGTAACTTATTTCAAGGACCGTGTTTCGGCGGTTAGGGATTCGAGTGATTCGCTTATGCCAGACACATTCGCTAGCCTCGGAGCGAACGAGCAACAACAATTGCTGGCGTTCTTAAAATCGCTGTAGCAATAAAGAATAGTCGCGCTCTGCCAAGCTGTGCTTGAGTAGAGAGCTAACCTAAAGAACAAATCGTAGTAGGCTGCAATGGCAGTCGAGTATTTGCATTAACCCTCGGGGAGGATCGGTCGATCTTCCCCGTTTATTTTAAAAAACGTAAAGGTAACATTATGGAACTCAACGCCGCCGAATTAAGTGCAATAGCGATCCCCTATGGCATAAAGCTTGTCTCTGCGCTCGTCACATTAGTTGTAGGGCTGATGATCGCGAACATGCTCGTCTCGCTTACAAAGAAATTATTGAACAAGAGTGCGGTCGATCCATCGCTAACCAGTTTCCTGGGAAGCATGGTCTCTATCTTGTTAAAGGTGATGGTCTACATCACCGCGCTAAGTGTCCTCGGCGTCGAGATGACTTCTTTCGTAGCCATAATAGGTGCAGCCGGTCTGGCCGTTGGTCTTGCCCTATCCGGCACGCTGCAGAACTTTGCGGGTGGTGTGATGATTCTGTTCTTCAAGCCTTATAAGGTAGGCGATGTGATCGAGGCGCAGGGCTACACTGGCGCCGTTAAGGAGATTCAGATATTCGTTACGATCCTAACTACGCCTGACAACAAAACAGTTCTGATTCCTAACGGACCGCTAGCGACTAGCTCGCTGATTAACTATTCGACGCAGCCAACGCGCCGCGTCGACTGGGAATTCGGCATCTCCTACGGCGACGATGTTGATAAGGCCTATGCAGCCTTGAACAAGCTTATTGCAGCGGACGAGCGCATCCTGAAAGATCCAGAGCCCTTCATGGCACTGAAGACACTCGCCGATAGCTCGGTCAATATCGTTGTGAGGGTTTGGGTAAATTCGCCTGATTACTGGGGTGTGTTCTTCAAGATGAACGAAGATGTCTACAAGACATTCGGTGACGCGGGTCTTTCGTTCCCATTCCCGCAGATGGATGTTCATTTATCCAAAGAAGCGTAAGCACAGTGGCAGGCTCTAGAAGAGGAAGAACAAGATTCCTCCAAACAAGAGAACGCCGGTGCTAAG
>CAYGRR010000084.1:0-811 GCA_964352295.1 uncultured Pseudohongiella sp.
CGATTAGCTTTGCTTGCCGGTCTGCCGCCGCCTTTAACAAAAGTAGATAGCGATAATTCTTGCCAACAAGCTGAGGCTCATGGCGCTAGATAGTGTAGTCAGCCAAAAGGCGAACTTGAACGGTCTCCTGACGGGCTGCAAAGAATTGAAAGGTGCCAACCCGAATATGACTTGCCGCCACTCGAGTAAAAATAGCCCCGGGCAAGGGCCGCTCCCGATACACCTGCTCTCCGGTCGCTACCGCTGCCAGAGCCCGCGTGCTGGGAATACCAAGACTGTGCATGGCTTCCCCGATTAAGTATTCACGCAGCACCGCACCCACTGCCGCCTTACCATCACCGCCGCGGGAGAACGCCGTAGGGCCTGAGCCTTTTAGAGCGATGTCCCAGCTCTTGCCACTGTCATCGATCGCCTCGCCTAATAGCAAACCGCGGCCGTCCCCTAGCTGAGGCGAGAATCCACCGAACTGATGCCCCGCATAGGCCTGGGCAATTGGGCGAGAGCCGTTTAATAGTTTTTGGCCGGAGAAGATTTCTGCTAATTCTTGTTCACTTAAGTCCTCAACATTCAGACCGAGCTCTTTGGCGAGTGCGTGATTGAACTGTAGAAGCTGAGGCGAGGCAACTTCCATGGGTTTCCCTTCGGCATAGAAGTCTGGCAGGTTCTCGGCATAACTGTTGTCGAATTGAAAGGGAGATTGGGATTGGGGCATTTTGGGTTCCGGGAAGTTCGGGTTTACTGTTGAATACATGGTGACACTCACAACTTAACACGGCGCACTTAAGTTATTAAGTTGTGAGTGTCCCCAAAA
>CAYGRR010000084.1:821-10006 GCA_964352295.1 uncultured Pseudohongiella sp.
GTACTCTATCCAGCTGAGCTACGGGTGCATAAATCTTTAGCTACTCTCTTCAACACTTTCTACCTAAGCTGCGGTGCGTTGAGAGGGCGGTATTATAGCGAAATGAACGATTTTTCATAGACTTAAATGTGCCTCGTTTACATCTGCGTGTTTTCTCTGCTCAGTAGCTGTAATACCATGGGGATTATGAGCAAAATCAATGAAATAAGGTTATCCAGTCGCGCATTAAGCGCCCTCTTCTCTACTATTCTTCTTTTTGCCACGCCCGGCCTGCTCGCAGACTATGAGGCCGGAGTGAATGCCGCGTTTAATGGTGACTTCGAAACGGCCCTGCATGAGTTCACCGTGGCCGCCGAGGAAGGGCTGGATCTGGCGCAATACAATCTGGGGATTCTGTACTATACCGGGCAGGGTGTGGAGAGAGATCTGGATTTGGCCTTTCGCTGGACCGAGGCAGCGGCGCTTCAAGGGCATGTGGCGGCGCAGTTTAATCTGGGCAGTCTGTACTTCGCGGGCGATGGTATAGAGGCGAATCCGGAGAAGGCGGTTGAGATGTTTCGGCTCGCCGGTCGTGCTGGCCATGCTGGCGCTGCGCTGATACTCGCGAATATGTTTGCCGATGGCGAGCTCTCCACTACCGACGAAGTGCCTACGCTGTTCGAGCGTGTGTCTAACTATGTAGCCTCGTTCTTTTCGGATGGCGAGCCTGACGATGACTTGGTGCTCGCCCATGCCTGGGCGAACCTGGCTCTGGCCAATGAGAGCACCGAGGCGGGCGCCCTGCTTGCCGACCTGGAAGCGCGCATGAGCGACGGGGAATTGAGTCGCGCGCGGCGGCAGTTTGCACAGTGGCAGATCGAATAAACTACATTAACTATTCTCTATTTTTCATATATTTCAGCAGCTTAACAACACTTCCTCAGAAGCCTTCGAAAGGCGGTTCTCGCAAATTCCTGTAGTAAATCGTTGGATACCGTTACCCGGTAGGTAATGGTTTCACTGCAGATCGCCCGCTACAATGTCTGCCAATTCGATCAGATGAGGAATCCACAGATGTCAGCCGTAGGCCCCCTGCTCAGCGAATACCGCAAGAAAAGTCGGCTCTCGCAGCTCGATCTTTCGTTAATGGCCGATGTGTCTTCACGGCATATCAGCTTCATCGAGACCGGGCGCACCAGTCCCAGCCGCGCGATGCTTTTGCGTCTAGCCGACGTGCTCGACCTGCCCCACAAGGACAGCAATCTGCTGCTGCATTCTGGAGGCTATGCCGCCGCGTATACGGAGCTGGATCTCGATGCCAGTGATATGCAGCCGGTGCGTGAGGCGCTCAAACTAATTCTGGATAATCACGATCCTTACCCTGCGGTGGTTATGGATGGCAGCTGGAACCTTTTGATGGCGAATCGCACGCAGCAGCGCATGACGGCCCAGATTACCGATAGCAGCGGACAACTGCCGACCACGAATCTGCTCGAGGCCGTGTTTAGACAGGACTGCTACCGTCCCCTTATCGAGAATTGGGACGAGGTGGCGAGCCACACGCTAAGGCGGCTGCGCAAGCAGGTGCTCGCCTTCGGCAAGCCAAGTGACGATGCGCTGTATAAGCGCCTGATGGAGCTCTCGCCGCCGGATAACTGGCAGCAGCCTGATGATTCACCCAGCGATGGGCCGATGCTCACGGTGGATTTCACCCTGGGTGGGCAGTCGCTGAAGATGTTCACGACGCTGAGCCAGTTCGGCACGGCGCTGGACGCGGGTATGGAGGAGCTGCTCGTCGAGAGTTACTTCCCGGCCGACGAGCAGTGTAAGGCGTTCTTCGAGCAGTTTGCTGCCTAAGTAGAGCGGCAGCGAGGGGCTTATCGCCCAACCGCCGCTTGTTCCTCGACCAGCTTCGCTTCTGCATTGACCAGAAGCTCGTCCAGCCAGGCATAGTAGCCTTCCGGGTCGACGAAGGGGTGTGGCTGGCCTTCCTGGCGCTGCTTTAGTAACTCGTAGCGCTCGAACACCTCGCCCGAATCCGCGTGGTTGGGAATATTGACCTCTATATCGGTCATGCTCTGCAGGCGCTTCACGCTATTGATGTACATCTCGGTGCGCTCGACGCCTTCGAAGTTGAGCCCCACTCCGCCGAACATGAAAGCCTGAAAGGGAAAGCCGTTGTCGTAGACCGTGAAGCGTGTCGACGCCACGCCGACGGTGTGCCCGGGAGTCTTCACGAAACGCAGGCCGGTGCGCCCAAGGTTCACGGTGCCGTTGTCGGTAACCATGAGGTGGCGTCTAGGCTTGGGGTAGTCGCGATAGACTGGCTCCTCATCCACCATCTGCCAGTCTTCCGCCGTCATCAGTACCACGGCGCCGAATTCATCCTGCATGCGCTTGGCGCCGCCGATATGATCGTAGTGCGCGTGGGTCACCACCACGTAGCGAATGTCATTCGGGTCGAAGCCCAGCTCGCGAATGCCGTCGACGACGATGTCGGTGAGATCACCGTACAGCGTGTCGAACAGGATCAGGCCCTGATCGGTTTCCAGCAACCAGGCGGCGACCCATTTCGCGCCCACATAATAGAGGTTATCGAAAACCTGAAAAGGCGCGACGCGCTGGAATTCCGGATCGTCATTCTCACTCAGCTCCTGTGCGGACACGCCGTTGATTGCGAGGCTAAGTAGCAAGCCGATGGCCAGTAGCAGTCCGTGTTTAGTTGTTCTTGTTTGAGAAAATCTCATGGTTATTCCTGTCTGGTGAAATCACATCGATGAGGCTGTTTTATATACGATATCCCTTGCTTTTGAAACCGCTTTTCGTTTAACTCCGCCTCCAAACGGTCATGCCAAATCCAAAAGAAGACGGCATGCTGAACCGGGTCAGAAGCCCACACATTGCCGATGAGGAATGCGCATGAACATAGGTTGCCCCAAAGAGAGTAAGGACCAGGAATACCGCGTCGCTCTCACTCCCAATTCTGTAAGAACGCTAGTCAATGATGGCCACGACGTGTGGATAGAACACGATGCCGGCCTCGGTATTTCCTGTAGCGATGCCGACTACGAAGCCGCAGGCGCGCAGATTGCCAGCGACGCCGACGCGCTGTTTGCCGCCGCCGAACTCATCGTGAAGGTGAAGGAACCGAACCATGTGGAACGCCTGCGCCTAAAACCCGAGCACACGCTTTTCACCTACCTCCATCTTGCCTCCGACCCAGATCAGACTCGAGAGCTAATCGAAAGTAATGCGGTTTGTATCGCCTACGAAACGGTTACTGACGACAAGGGCACGCTGCCACTATTGACGCCAATGTCCGAGATCGCCGGACGACTGTCCGTGCAAGAGGCGGCTGCTCACCTAGGCAAACACAACGGCGGCCTCGGCGTACTGCTTGGCGGGGCAACGGGTGTTGCTGCTTCCCACGTCGTCGTCATCGGTGGCGGTGTCGTCGGCATGAACGCGTGCAAGATCGCACTCGGGCTGGGTGCAAAGGTAACAGTTCTCGATCGATCAGAGGAACGCCTCAAACAGCTGAGGGAACAATTCTCCGGGCAAGTCAATTGCGTTATATCAAACGAAGAAACACTAGCGGAAAATGCTATTGATGCAGATCTATTAATTGGTGCTGTTCTCGTTCCAGGCGGTGCTGCTGCGAAACTTATACCAGCAAGCTTGGTAAAAAAGATGAAACCGGGCTCGGTGATCGCAGACGTCGCGATCGATCAGGGTGGCTGCTGCGAGAACTCGCGGCCGACTACGCACAAGGACCCTACCTTCGTGGTCGACGGGGTTATTCACTACTGTGTGGCGAATATTCCTGGCGCTGTGCCGAAGACCGCCTCCGAAGCGCTCAATAATGCAACACTGCCCTATATTCGCGAGCTGGCGAACAAGGGTACTCAGAAGGCGCTCACGGAGAACAGGCATCTGCGCAATGGACTGAATGTGTGCAAGGGTAGGCTGACGCGTCCGGAAGTGGCGAAAGATTTATCGCTTCCCTATACAGACGCAGAAACGGCACTGAAAGAAATAGCTGCCTGATTTGCGATGCAGTGCAAGGTATGTCGCCGCACTCAGTAAGAGCGCGGCAAGCCTAACACATGTTCTGAGACGAAGTTGAGGATCATCTCCTGCGAGATAGGCGCGAGCTTCATCAACCGCGCCTCGCGCCAGTAGCGCTCCACATGATATTCCCGCGCGTAACCGAAGCCGCCATGTGTCTGAATCGCCGCATCGGCCGCGAAGAAGCCTGCCTCCGCCGCCAGCCACTTCGCCATGTTTGCCTCGGCGCCGCAGGGCTGGCCATTGTCGATCAACCACGCCGCCTTCCTGATCATCAACTCCGCCGCATCCAGCTTCATGCGCGCCTCGGCTAGAGGAAACGCGATACCCTGATTCTTGCCGATGGGCCGGTCGAACACGACACGCTCGTTCGCATACTGCACCGCTCGGCGCAGTGCCGCCCTGCCGATGCCAATCGATTCGGCTGCAATGAGAATGCGCTCGGCATTCAATCCATCTAATAGATAGCGAAAGCCTTCGCCCTCCTCGCCCACCCTATCTTCCAGCGAGACCTTTAGGTCGTCGTAGACGACCTCGCAGGTGCGCACCGCGTTACGACCAAGTTTCTCGATCGCCGAGATGGATACCTCGGGTTTATGCAGCTCAGCAAGCAACAATGTCATGCCGTCGGTCTTACGCTTTACTTTGTCTTTCGGCGTAGTGCGAACCAACAGCAGAACACGCTCAGACTCGAAGGCCTTCGTGGTCCACACCTTACGACCCTTCACCAGGTAGTGATCATCCTGGCGCCTCGCGAAGGTCTCTATCGAGGTTGTGTCGCTGCCAGCGTTGGGCTCGGTTACGCCGAAGGCAACCTGTAGCTCGCCGCGAGCGACTGCGGGTAAATACTTTTCGCGCATCGCCTCGCTGCCGTGTTTTACCACCGGATGCATGCCGAAGATCGAGAGATGCAGTGGTGTCGCGCCGTTCATTGCCGCGCCGGAGGCTGCCACTTCCTCCAACACGATCGCCGCCTCCTGAATGCCCTTGCCTGCGCCGCCATACTTCTCCGGCATGGCGATGCCTATCCAGCCCGCCTTCGCAGCCTCGTTGAAGAAGGCGGTGGGATATTCTTTGTTCGAGTCGCACTGCTCCCAGTAGGCATCGGGATAGGCGGCGCAGAGTTTGCGAATTGATTCGCGAATCAGCTGCTGTTCCTGGGTCTCGGCGAAATCCACTTAGCGGGTATCCGAATCTCTGAGGCCTGCGAGGGCCAGTATTTGCTGCGCGCGCTTGAGGTGCGGCACGTCGACCATCTCGCCGTCGAACTTAAAGACCATCCTACCCTCTGCCGCATGCGCTTCGAATGCGGCTACCAATGCCGCGGCAGCTTCGATCTCGGCCGCGCTAGGCGTGAACGCTGCATTGACGATGTCTATCTGGTCCGGATGAATCGTAAGTTTGGCAGTGAAGCCCATGTCCGCCGCCGTCTTACACTCCTGCTGCAAACCTTGAGTGTTCTTGATATCAACATACACGGCATCGATGGGCTGCACCTTAGCCGCAACCGCCGCGAGCAGACACAGGGAACGCACGAAGCTAAACACCTCCAGATAATTTCCCTGCGCATCGCGCTTCGCGCGTGCACCTAAGGAGACCGACAGATCTTCAGCGCCCCAGGTAACACCATTCACTCGCTCGTGATTAACCATCTGTGTGAGATTAAAAACGGCGGCCGCCATCTCGGTGCCGATCAGCAATAGCTTCGTGTCGCTATAATCGGCATTCGCAATCTTCTCCTGATTGCATATCAATTGATCTACTGCATGCACTGCCTTGAGGTCCAATACCTTCGGCAGCACGATACCGTCGGGACGATGTTGCAGCACTGCCTCAAGATCTTCTCTGCCCCACTGCGAATCCATCGGATTGATGCGAACGAGTTTCTCCTGCTGCTTGAAATCCGCATTAGCGAGCCAATCGCAGACCTGATCTCGCGCCGCGACTTTGCGCTCGGGGGTTACCGAATCTTCCAGATCGAGAATTAGAGAATCCGCAGCAAGGCCCAGGGCCTTGTTCAGCATCTTCTCGTTGCCACCGGGAACAAAGTGAATAGATCTTCGCAATGTCATTTACTCATCCTCGAAAAAACGTTCGAACTAGACGTCAATATCTTCACGCCGGCTTGCGTAGCATCATGCCTTTTCTGAGGCACTCGCAGACAACTTCGCCGCGTTGATTGATGCCAAGATGCTCGAACCAGACGATGCCGCGATCAGGTTTAGACTTCGACTCACGCTTGTCGACGATCTTTGTCTGCACGCGCAGGGTGTCGCCGATGAACACCGGGTTGGGAAACTCCACCTTGTCCATGCCGAGATTACCGATCGTTGTGCCTAGGGTCGTATCGCCAACCGACAGGCCCACGACGAGGCCGAGCGTGAAATAACTGTTCACCAAAATTTGTCCGAACTGAGTTGTCTTCGCGAATTCCGCATCGATATGCAGCGGCTGGGGATTGTGTGTCATTGTGCTGAAGGTCAGGTTGTCCGACTCTGTCACCGTGCGGTGGGGCTGATGCTCGAATTGCATGCCAACCTCTAACTCTTCGAAGTATTTTCCAGTCACCTTACTGCTCCACCTGCGGCCATTGATCTGGGCCTATCGAACTACACCTATTGAACTACACCTATTGAACCAGACCCGTTGACCCAGGCCGCTAAATGCACATGTTTTCGGGGCTAAATGTATTGGTATCTTGTACTATCACCCATTGGATTCCAACAAGTTAGCATCCTTTGCAGTATTCGGATAGAGACAGTCAACGACGGATTGAAAGGCCCGTATGCAGAATGAATCGGTAGATCAGTTCCAGGATTGGATAGGCAGACAACAGTCCGCCTCAAGCATCCTAACACTGGCACCTATGGAGGGAATGGCCGCAACGCTGGACCGCGAGAGTTGCAGCTTCGCGCTGGGCGATGCCCTCCCTCCGCTGTGGCATTGGCTCTACTTTCTCGAGTCAGCCAAACAGTCTGCACTAGCCGAGGACGGGCACACTGAACGCGGGGATTTTCTCCCGCCAATCCAACTACCGCGACGTATGTGGGCGGGCAGTAGACTGCAATTCCTGCGCCCGCTGCGCGCAGGCGAAAGCCTGCAACGCAGGTCCACGATCAAATCCATCAAGCTGAAGAATGGACGCTCCGGCAATCTAGCCTTCGTCTGTGTCGAGCATGAGATAAGCGATAGCTCCGGCATCGCACTACTGGAAGAGCACGATATCGTTTACAGAGACAAGCCTGCCGGCAATGTCTCCGCACAGCCTCCTCGCGAGGCCGACGCGAGCCATGACTACACACGCGCGGTAGCACCGGACCCAGTTCTGTTGTTTCGCTATTCGGCACTAACCTTCAACGGCCACAGAATTCATTACGACCGCGCCTATGCTAACGAGGTCGAGTCTTATCCCGGGCTGGTAGTTCACGGCCCCCTGCTTGCGACCTACCTGTTGGAGTTATTCGCCGACAATCACCCCGCCGCCACTGTGTCTCGCTTCAGCTTCAAGGCAGTGAAACCCGTTTTCGACACAGGCCCCTTCCAAGTCTGTGGCAACAAGCCAGATAAAGAAGGCAACGTGACGCTGTGGATAGCAGATAGCGATGGCAATCTCTGCATGGAAGCGCAGGCGCAGCTGGCGAAACCAGAATGAGTAACTCACCACCGCTACAGGGCATCACGGTGGTCTCTCTCGAGCATGCCATCGCCGCCCCACTGTGCACGCGACAACTCGCCGAGCTTGGCGCGCGTGTCATAAAAATTGAGCGCAGAGGCAGTGGCGACTTCGCACGGCACTACGACGATCGCGTACTCGGCCAGTCCTCGCATTTTGTCTGGACCAATAGATCGAAGCAGAGCCTCACCCTGAATCTCAAGCATCCGGGCGCCGGCCAGATATTGGATCGCCTGCTGAAAACCAGCGACGTACTAGTGCAGAATCTCGCGCCCGGCGCTACCCGCAAGATGGGCCTGGATTTCGAGCAGTTGCACGCGCGCTTTGAGCGTCTCATCGTCTGCAATATCACGGGCTACGGCCCAGCCGGCCCCTTCAAGAACAAGAAGGCCTACGATCTGTTAGTACAGGCCGAAGCAGGCTTCCTCAGCATCACCGGTACCGCAAAGGAGATGGCCAAAAGCAGCATCTCCATAGCGGACATAGCGGCGGGCATGCAGGCACAGGCGGCGATACTGGCCGCGTTGATTCAGCGCGCGAAGACGAACAAGGGCAGCAACATCGACATCTCCCTGCTGGAGGCGATGGTCGAGTGGATGGGCTTCCCGCTGAACTACGCCTATGACGGCGCGGCGCCACCCCAGAGAACCGGCGCCGATCACGCCAGCATCTACCCCTATGGCGCGTTCGTAACCGGTGATGAGAAGGTCATCATGCTAGGACTGCAGAACGAGCGCGAGTGGGCCCTGTTCTGCGAAGCCGTCCTGGAGCGCCCCGAACTCACAATCGATGCCCGATTCGCGAACAACGCCGCACGATCGAGCAATCGAGCCGCACTGAAGGCGCTAATCGAGGAGAAATTCGCAAAACTCACCGCCGAGGAAGTAGCGAACAAGCTAGACCAGGCCCAAATAGCCTTCGCCAACGTGAACGACATGCCAGCCGTGTGGAATCACCCCCAACTACACGCCCTGAACCGACTCATCGAGACGGAAACACCCCAGGGACCCATCAAGAGCTTCAAACCACCAGGCAATAATAGTAGCTTCGAGCCCAGTTTAGGCCCTGTTCCAGCCCTTGGTGAACACACGGTAGCAATCCTCACCGATCTGGGCTTCGAAGCCAATGAAATCAAGCAATTCCAGGAAAATGACGTAGTTTAGACCCCGACTTCTCGAAGCCTCAAGGTCTGTGCTATTATGCCCGCGCTTTTTGGCGAGCAAGTTGCATGAAAGAGTATTACGGAGAGATGGCCGAGTGGCTGAAGGTTGAACCCATTGTAAGAATGGGCAAAGATGACAACCTAATAAATCATCGATCGAACCCTATCGTATCCCCTGCTAAGGGCGTATAGGAGAAATCTTATCGAGGGTTCGACAAGCAAGTAGCATGAATGAGTTTACGGAGAGATGGCCGAGTGGCTGAAGGCGCGCCCCTGCTAAGGGCGTATAGGAGAAATCTTATC
>CAYGRR010000085.1:0-5230 GCA_964352295.1 uncultured Pseudohongiella sp.
AGCTCCCGTACCATTGAGCGATTCCTATACAGAGGCCGATTTTAGTATTATCGATAACTCTGTCGGGTTCTCGCTGTATCTAGATGACAATAACTCCACCAAGTCGGTCTACGGAGCATCTATCTACAAAGAGACACTCCCCCGTCAAGACCTCATCAGCATAGCAGGCGAAGGAAGCTTTACTAGTTTCCTGAACAGCGACCCCGACGAG
This sequence comes from uncultured Pseudohongiella sp., assembly GCA_964352295.1. GTDB lineage: Bacteria > Pseudomonadota > Gammaproteobacteria > Pseudomonadales > Pseudohongiellaceae > UBA9145. The sequence continues at coordinate 212 of CAYGRR010000085.1, forward strand.
CTTATCCGCCCCTACGATGGCGCAGCAGTAGTAGCGTCGGCTCATCCTATCGACGGCAGCGAGTACGAAGTGCATTGGGCTATTTTCGATTCGAATGGCGGCAACTTACATAAACGCTTTACCGATTTCACTGATGACTCCGAGTTCGAAGCGATTAGCAACGAACTGGTTACGGTATCGATATTGCCATTAGACATCAACAAACTGACCGGCTCCACGACGCGTACCTTTATAGGCGGGACCGGAAGCATCCTCGATGGCTCGATCATCGGTATTACAAATAGCGCTGGCTTTGGCCAGGCAACGACCTTTAAGGGCTATTTCGATACCATTCTGGACATCAGCACAGGTGGCGCGCTTAGCAATGGCCATCTCGAGTTCGCATTCCAGGACGGCAGCTCGAAGCTGCAGGAATGGACTGTTAATTTCACAGGCAGTGCGAGTGTGTTTGGGAATACCGCCACACCGGGTGAAAACTACACCTACCTAAATAGCACTACCATTGACTCAGCCAAGAGCTCAATTAAGTTTGATGGTACTAAAATCGGAACTCCGACGGGATCACTGGTAGGTCTATTCGCTCGGGATGAGGAGAATGCCAGTGCTCCTGCCGCTTTCGTGGGCGGCTTCAATCTGAAAGATACGACCGACCCTACGATAAATGCTAGGGGAGCCTACTTGCTCAAGGAAAATAATTTCCTGACTGCCCAGAAGATTCAGTCCTTCACCTCTAAAGGAATGCTGTTTACGGGAACTACGGTGTCTGGCTCACCGGTCTCCTCACGCTTCGGTGGTGTAGCGATTTCTTCCGATCCTGGAGAGCCCATATTTGCTGCTACTGCATTCAATAGGAACACTTTTGGTGCCGACTATGATGTCAGTACGCAAGGCATAGTCTACGTTAATGATGCCAGCGTGAATTATGAAACTGTTTCTCTTTCAAACTCGAGCACCACATTGGATTGGGGGAACTGGAAAAGCAGTAGCTCCACCTTTAAACAGAAAGACGCAGGCACAACCAATATCAACTTTAATCAGAATGCCTATTGGTTCCTAGCCGAACCGTCGAAAGCAACGTTCCCCACATCGGGAGTTTATACCTATAATGACGTTGTCGACTTCCAGGGAGAGGCAAATCACTCCGATACAACAAGCACACCAATATTTAAAGAAGGTGCCATAGGCGCGATCGAGAAGTTTACATTCGATATCGATTTCTCCGACGGGTCTATTGATAACGGGCAGATCATTGCCACAGCCAACATCGGCGGCACCGGTATCACAGACGTTAAATGGGATGTCTTGTTCAGTGGAGATACGGTCGGTGCCTTCATCGCTGCTACTGTAGATAGCGGGATCGTCTATGATAATACCGATCCGCTCTCACCTGTAGATCTCGACGGCGCTGTTGGTGGCAATATAGACGGCTATTTCCTAGGCGAATCGGATATCGACGGTGCTGTACTAGGTTTTAATCTGACCAACAGTGGCGCGACCGGCGGGCCCCAGCAACTTGTTGGTACCGTCGTCGTAGAAGAAGACAATGTTACTCTATCTATTCCCGATCTCACCATCGACGAGCAAAATATCGACTGGGGAACCTGGAATAACCCCATCGAAGATAACTGGGTAATTACAAAACCGGGCAATGATGGCCTCACTCAGCTGGAGACCAGCAACCATCTAGCCATGGTCGACGCGACACCAGTCGCTAACCTGACAGGCTCCGGCAGTTACGGCAGCACCCTCGCCTCCTCCTTCATAGGCAGCGGCAGCGCAGGCGATGTGACGCAGTTAGTTGCCGGGCTCGATGTGGACTTCAACACGGGCGTAATCAGCAACGGCAGCCTGCAGGTTGAGGTTGGCGGCTCCCAAGCCTGGGAGATCGACTTCGCCGGCTCTATCCACAACGGCATGGTCGACCTGAACTCGATCGGTGGCACACTCTCCGATCCGGGCGGCTTGATCAGTAGCTCCATCGAGGCGAACCTTGGCGGTGTCTTTATCGGCACAGGCGCCGAGGCCTTCGTAGGCGGCTTCGATCTGATAGACGAGTTGAATCAGTTCAATCAGGTAGACGGTATCTACACTATAGAACGGTAGTGGCTATTGGAGCAGCAACAAAAAGGGAGGCTAATTAGCCTCCCTTTTTTCTAAAGATTCTGACAGACTCAGTGCCACGATAAGGCTACTTAACCCTTCTCAGAGCCCTCTTCCTTGAAATTCAGCGCCGCCGAGTTTATACAGTAACGCAGCCCTGTCTCCGGAGGCCCATCGGGGAACACATGCCCCAGATGTGAATCACACTTCCTGCATACCACCTCGGTCCTTATCATCCCGTGTGAATGATCGTCATGCTCCGCTATTCCGTCAACGTTGGCCGGTGCGTAGAAACTCGGCCAGCCCGAGCCAGAATCGTACTTCGTCGCCGAGTCGAACAGCGCCTCTCCACAGGCCGCGCAGTTATACATGCCCTTGTCCTTAAGGTTCCAATACTTGCCCGTGAAGGCCGCCTCGGTGCCAGCCTGACGAGTCACCCGATAGGTCTCGCTATCAAGCTCCTGCCGCCACTGCTCCTCGGTTTTTTCCAATTTATCGCTATCGCTCACTGCCAATACTCCTTCACTAAATCTGACAAGAATCATACACCAGAAATTGGATGAAGACCCCCCATCCTGTACAATCCGCCGCACCCGAACCCCCAGCAAGACCTGCCGCCTTCGATGGCAATATTGTGGTTATTCATTCCGGAAAACTGCCGATGAATGGGGTGTGGTTACTAATTTTTGGCAGTACTAGAGAGCAAGCAACATGGCTAAGGTTTATCAGTCCGACAAGTTGGGCAACGTGTGTTACGACATCCGCGGGCCCGTACTGGAAGAGGCAAAGCGTCTTGAAGAGGAAGGCCATCAGATATTAAAGCTGAATATCGGCAACCCTGCCCCCTTCGGATTCAATGCACCCGACGAGATCCTACACGACGTCATCCACAATCTGTCCAGCGCGCAGGGCTACTGCGACTCGAAGGGTCTGTTCTCTGCCCGTAAGGCAATCATGCAGGAATGCCAACGCCTGAATGTTCGCAATGTAGAAATAGATGACATCTATCTCGGAAACGGTGTCAGCGAGCTGATCACCATGGCGATGCAGGCGCTTTTGAACAACGGCGACGAAGTCTTGGTGCCGGCACCCGACTACCCTCTGTGGACTGCAGCGGTGAGCCTGAGTGGTGGCACGGCGATTCACTACCTCTGCGATGAACAGGCAGACTGGTTTCCTGACATTGCCGATATTGAGTCGAAGATCACCAAAAACACTCGAGCGCTGGTTATTATCAATCCGAACAATCCTACGGGTACCGTGTACAGCGAAGCTATCCTGCTTGAGTTACTCGAGCTATGCCGCAAGCACGAACTGATTCTTTTCGCTGACGAAATCTACAGCAAGATAATCTACGACGACGCCGTGCATATTCCGGTTGCTTCGCTGTGCGACGATGTCTTCATCGTCAGCTTCAACGGGCTCTCAAAATCCTATCGCCTCGCCGGCTTTCGTTCTGGCTGGATGATTCTAAGTGGACCCAAGGATAATGCGAGCAGCTATATCGAAGGTTTGGATATACTGACGAATATGCGTCTGTGTGCAAACGTTCCTGCTCAGTTCGCCGTACAGACTGCTCTGGGAGGTTATCAGAGCATCAACGACCTAATCCTTCCCGGTGGAAGATTGAAACAACAGCGCGATATCGCCTGGGAACTGCTCACCCAAGTCCCTGGCATAAGCTGTGTGAAACCACGTGGCGCCATTTATATGTTTCCGAAACTCGATCCCACTGTGTTCAAGATCGACGACGATGTAGCACTCATTATGGACATCCTTGAGCAGGAGAAGATCCTGCTAGTGCAAGGCAGCGCCTTCAACATCGATGATACCTATCACCTGCGCATAGTATTCCTGCCCCGTGTAGATGAGCTTGAGCCTGCCGTAGCTGGCATCGCGAGGGTATTGGATAAATACCGCCGCTAGCTAGTCGAAGCAGAAACCAAGCACCGCGAGCCGCGCCTGCTGCTCGCGGGAGAAGTTACCCTTCTCGAGCACCCTGCTCTTGAATTCACGCCGCTGCACAAGCTGCCTGCGTAGCAAATCGAAGGCATCTTTCCCTACGCCCTGACTCACCGCCTGCTTGAAGTGTTTGCTCAGCTCAATGAGCGGGAACGCGGCGAGCAGCACATCCCAATCATCTAGCGATGCAGATTCCGTCTCTAGAGGAAGTCTGTTCGATTCTTCAATGCGGGCTTCATTCAGCGAATCCCCCTCAATAGCGAAATGTTTCGTGAACGCGCGCGCCAGCATTGCAGTTGCATTCGATTTCGCCTCCATGGAATAACCTGCGATATGTGGAGTCGCTATATCGACCCGCTTCACTAGTGTGGTATCGACAATGGGTTCGCCAGCCCAGACATCAAAAACCGTTACGATGTCGTTTCGTGCCACGAGGAGCTGCTTCAACGCTGCCTCATCGACCACGCCTCCGCGACAGGCGTTAATGAGCACAGCATTGCTACCGAGTAATGCCAGTTCAGCGGCCGACAATAGCTTGTGTGTGGGATGCGCCCCGCTGTTCGTGAGAGGAACGTGCAGGGATACCACATTGCAGGCGAGCACGTCTGCAAGCGAGGAATATTCGCGATCACACTGCTCTGCCTGCGCCAGAAAGGGATCGTAACATCGAACTTCCACGCCAAGGTTCTCGAGTTTGGTTGCGAATAAGCCGCCAACTGCTCCCGCACCCACAATGCCAACTCTGCTGCTACTTAGCTCGAAGCCCTTATGCTTCTTCGCATAAGCCAGTGCGCTGAAGCAGTAGTCGACCACGGCATTCGCATTGCTTCCCTTCGCATCGGCGAAATGAATGCCGGCCTCGGCCAGGTAGCTGGTGTCTACATGATCGATGCCGCTGGTCGCGGTGCCAACGAACTGAATATTGGTATTCTCAATGAGTCGCCGGTTGACCGTCGT
>CAYGRR010000085.1:5330-9545 GCA_964352295.1 uncultured Pseudohongiella sp.
AGGCAGCGCAGCGACCGAGCCAAGGTTCTCGTAGATCCCGTCCATGGTCGCAAAAGCACGCAGCAGCTCTTTAGCCTTGACTGGGCCGACACCTGGAACGCCTGTTATACAATCTACTGCATCGCCGACCAGTCCCAGATAGTCCGGAAACTGTTCCGGACGGACGCCAAACTCCTTCTCGATGTCTGCCCTGTAGCGCTTGCGATTGCCGCTATAGTCCCACATATAGTCTTTGTCAGTTTTCAATAACTGCGACAGGTCCTTATCCCTGGTCACAATACAGAGCGCGGGGTCTCCGGGTAGCAGCCTGGACATTCGAGTCGACAGCGTGCCAATTATGTCATCGGCCTCGTACTTCTCGCTCGCATAGGATGCCAGGCCGAGGATCGAACATATCTCACGACACGCCCCCAATTGCATGGCTAGATTCTCATCCGGCAACTCTCGATTGGACTTATAGTGTGGACAGAGCCCGTGCCGAAATCCGCTAAAGAGACTCTCATCCAGGGCTACTGCTATCCGCCTGGGTTTGACGCGTCGCAAAAACTGCAACAGGAATTGGGTGAAGCCATAGACGGCGCTTAAGTCATTGCCGTCGATATCAAAACATTCAACATAGGGGGAAAAGTGCGACTGAAATATGTAGATCGATCCATCTACTAAGTAGTAGCTAGCATCCTGCTCACTCATCAAAGTCGCTCCGATTCAGCACCCCGAGTAACGTCCGCATTAGGATTCTACTTTGCGGATCAGGTAGGTGAAGCTTCCGTTGCTCTCCGAGGATGCGAGGAGCTCATGCCCAAGAAAGTGACAGAATTTCGGCACGTCGCGGCCTGTAGAAGGGTCTGTAGCTAACAGCCTAAGTAACTGCCCCGCCTCTATATCACGAATCTTATTGTGCAGAAGCATGACTGGCTCAGGGCAGAACAGTCCAGTCGCGTCCAGCACCAGGGCGCTGTCGGCTTCCTGCTCGGTGATCTCTGGCTGATTTTCTAGATTTGACATAGCGACACTTTCTTTAATACACACTAACGATCAGCGACTGCATGCAGATCGCAGCTTTGACTTTCCGGGTCGAAGGTAACCACAACATCCCCCCTCTCCAACTGCCTCATCACCTGCATCACCTTCTGTTCAAGGCTCGATTCATGCAGGCCATAGTCAGTGCCCTCACGACTTATAAATTCCTCTATGATCGCCGTTAGTGTTTCAGCCTGCAGTTCACGAAAGGGAATTTCCATAGCAAGCGCCTATACAGTGGCTACAGCGTGACGCTAAACGAGCTCAACAACATTGAGCGCGTCTGCGCCAGACGAAACGGTTTGCAGATCCGCAAAAGGGAAATTCTTCGTGTCTGCGAGTTGTGACAGGGACACGTTAGCGATACTACGAAAAATACTCTCCACGCGCCCCGGATGGGTTTTATCCCACTGCTGCAACATCCCCTTTATCGCCTGCCGTTGCATATTGTCTTGCGAACCACAGAGATTGCAGGGAATTATCGGAAAATCGCTGAGCTCGGCATAGCGTGCAATTTCCTTCTCCTTGCAGTAGGCGAGTGGGCGAATCACGATATTTCTCTTATCGTCGCTCAATAACTTCGGCGGCATTGCCTTTAACTTGCCGCCGTAGAACATGTTCAGAAACAACGTCTCCACGATGTCGTCGCGATGATGTCCAAGCGCAATCTTCGTTGCACCTATAGACTGCGCATGGTTGTACAGGATGCCTCGGCGCAGGCGTGAGCAGAGGCCGCAGTAAGTCTTGCCCTCCTCTACTTTGTCGGTAACTATCGAGTAGGTGTCTTTCTCGATGATTGTATAGTCCACTCCCAGCTTATCCAGATACGCGGGTAAGACGTGCTCGGGGAAGTCCGGTTGTTTCTGATCGAGATTAACGGCGTGTAACTTAAACTGAACCGGTGCGTGCTTCTGCAGGTTCAATAATATGTCGAGCATCGCATAGGAGTCTTTCCCACCAGAGAGGCAGACCATGACCAGGTCGCCATCTTCAATCATCTTGTAGTCAGCGATTGCGCGACCGACTTCGCGACGCAGATTTTTGCGCGCACGGTTAAGCAGGGAATTCTTGGCGCTGTGTACGGTCATAACATCCTGCTCGCTATCAGCCAACGGAATCGTGTTAAGAGGCGAATTACTCGACATGGACTTAGACTCGCTCCAATACTGTAGCAATGCCCTGCCCTAGTCCTATACACATAGTGGCTAGTCCAAGCGTGGAGTCCTTATCTTCCATATTGTTCAGCAGCGTTGTCGTGATGCGCGTACCTGAACATCCCAACGGATGACCGAGTGCGATAGCTCCACCCTTTAGATTAACCTTCGACTCAACCACGTCTGTGAGTTTTAGATCCTTGATAACGGGCAAGGACTGAGCGGCAAACGCCTCGTTCAGCTCGACACAGTCTATATCTTTAATTGTGAGGCCAGCCTTCTTAAGCGCCTTCAGTGAGGCTGGCACGGGGCCGTAGCCCATGATCGAGGGATCAACGCCTGCATAGGCCATGGATCTCACCTTCGCTCGAATCTTCAGGTTTAGTGACTGCGCCTTCTCGGCGCTCATAATCAACATTGCCGAGGCACCGTCAGAGATCTGAGAAGAGGTGCCGGCGGTTACCGTGCCATTTACTGGATCGAATACCGGACGCAGCTGTGCCAGACCCTCTACCGTGGTATCGGGACGAATGGTTTCATCGTGCTCGAGCAAAATCTTGATTCCTCGCGCATCGTGCCCTTCGATGGCTACGATCTCATTGGCAAAGCCGCCGCCTACTCGCGCCTTCTCGGCAAGGGCATGGGAGCGCACCGCAAACGCATCCTGCTGTTCGCGACTAATGCCATGCATCTTTGCTAACACTTCAGCCGTGACGCCCATCATCCAGGACGCCTTCGCAATGTGTTTCGAAGCCTTTGGGTTCGGATCGACGCCATGCACCATACCCACATGCCCCATGTGCTCGACACCCCCGACGATAAATTGATCGCCGTTGTTACTCTGAATAGCGGTCGCGGCGGTATGCAGCGCCGACATCGATGAGCCACAGAGTCTATTCACTGTCTGCGCACAAGTTGAATGTGGAAGGACAGAGATAAGCGCCGCATTCCTGGCTATGTTCCAGCCCTGCTCCAGAGTCTGATTGACACAGCCCCAGATCACATCCTCGACCTCCTCTGGAGACACCCCGGTATTTCGCTCGAACAGTGCATTTATCAACAGCGCTGACAATTCTTCAGCACGAACATTGCGATACGCGCCGCCTTTCGATCTTGCCATGGGTGTGCGTATTCCATCTACGATCACGGCATCTCTAGCATTTAACTTCATGTTAACTCCTAACAATTTGTATAAGGCATGCGTAATCTATGTTCGAACGCCGCCCAGAATTTTGTTGTGCTATGCGCCCTAACCCTGCCGGTAGAAGCTCGCGTTTGCGGCAGCCATCTCGCGCAACTTCGCAGTCGGGTGATAGAGCTCACCAAGGTCTGCGTATTTATCAGCGATCGCGCAGAACTTACTCAACCCCAGGCTATCGACATAGCGCAACGCGCCGCCTCGGAATGGCGGAAAGCCTATGCCCAGCACCAAGCCCATGTCGGCCTCGATGGCCGTACTAACGATCTTGTCCTCGAGGCAGCGTATCGTCTCCATGCACATCGCAACCATCATTCGCTGGACGATCTCCTCGTCCGTAAATTCCCTGCTCGCCGATGCCAGCGAGCCAGCTAGCTTCTCGGTCGCAGGATTGGGAAGCTTCTTCGGCTTACCCTTCTTGTCGGGCTCGTAGAGATAAAACCCGCTGCCCGACTTCTGGCCCAGATTCTTCTGCTCGAAGAGCTTCTCGATGACAGTCTCTATGTCCAACTTCATTCGATCGAAGCCAGCGGCCATTACCGCTTGGGCATGCACTGCCGTGTCCAGGCCGACAACATCCAGGAGATACGCAGGACCCATCGGCCAGCCGAACTTCTCCATGGCCTTGTCTATTTGCTTGTAGCTCGCCCCATCGCTTAGCAGACGCGAGAAGGCTCCGAAGTACGGGAACAGAATGCGATTGACCAGAAAACCCGGACAGTTATTTACAACTATAGGTATCTTCCCCATCTTCTTCGCGTAGGCCACCGTTGTTGCTATCGTCTCGTCGCTACTCTTCGCGCCGCGAATAACTTCGACTAGCGGCATTACCGGCACCGGATT
>CAYGRR010000086.1:0-1339 GCA_964352295.1 uncultured Pseudohongiella sp.
AATCAAAAAGGAAGCAGCGCTACGCGGCTGCTCTGAACTTGTACCACTTTTGTAGACAGTTATTTTCAACTACTACAGAGGTGAAGCATGGGACAAACAAGAAAGCGACAGTACGATCGATACACGCTCGACTATAAAATCCAAGCCGTTAGGTTAGCCAATCATCCTGGCGTTAAGGCGGTCGATATAGCTGAGTCACTAGGTATTCATCCAGTCATGTTGTATCGCTGGAGAATGGAATATAAGAAAGGCGAACTACGAGCCAATAAGCACATGAAACCAATCCCTCCCTCTCCAAAACGACGACCCGATAGAGCGGACCCTGCACAAGCGGCTAAAGACGAATTGACTCAAGCCCGGAAGCGCATCAAGCAGCTTGAAAAACAGCTCGCGATTCGGGAGGACGAACTTGACTTACTAAAAAAGGCCGAGCGGTACTTCGAAGAGAAACGCAAGAGAGATTCGCGCTGATCGAGAAGTACCGTAACGGTAGGAACATCACTCAATTGTGTGCTCTGTATGGGGTGTCTACGAGTGGATACTATGCATGGAAAGACCGGCCTATGAGCCAGCATCGCCAGCAAGATCTTCACCTGATCGAGACCATTAAAGAAACACATCAGGGATTAAAGCGGAGCTACGGCGCTCCCCGATTGCATCACGAGCTGCGCCAGAACGGGCACCATTGCAGTGTCAGACGGGTTAACCGATTGATGCGAGAGATCGGCATTAAAGTCCACAAGCACCGGACTTTACAGCTGGCGACCGGGTCGGCAGGAACTGCATTCTTCTGCTGGCAATCAACTGGCCGCTGCTGGTGAAGCTGTCTCTCCCGGAGAACAATGGGCTGGTGATTTTACCTATGTAAGAACGAAAGCTGGCTGGCTCTACCATGCCATCGTAATGGATCTCTACAGTCGAAAGATCATAGGCTGGGCATTCAACCGTGCACGCAGCGCAGAACTGACCAAAAGTGCACTGACCATGGCACTTAATCGCCAGCATCCCAAAGCAGGTTGTGTGTTCCATTCAGACCAGGGAATCGAGTATGCCGCACATGATTACCGAGATGCTGTTGAATCCGCCGGACTCACCCGCAGTATGAGTCGCAAAGGCACGCCCCTGGACAACGCTATGGTTGAATCATTCTTTCACAGCATGAAAACTGAGGTGATTCACGGCAAACCGATAGAGAATCACATCGAAGCAGTGGTTCGCATTATGGAATACACAGACTTCTATAACCGAGAGCGATTGCACTCTTCATTAGGCTACCAATCTCCGGAAAACTATGAAAAGCTGTGTGCATAAAAGTGTCCACGAAAGTGGTACAAGATCA
>CAYGRR010000086.1:1439-3443 GCA_964352295.1 uncultured Pseudohongiella sp.
GTCTCATTTTGAACTCGCCAACGTATTTAGAACGGTTCGGGAACTGACAGGTATGGAAAAACTGAATCACTGGCTAACGCTAATAGGCAATGTGGGTGTAATCGCTGGCGTATTCTTCCTGGCCTATGAACTTCAACAGAACAACGAGCTTTTAGTTCAAGAGTCTCGCTATTCTATGCTACAAAACTCTAAAGACTGGGTTCAATTTATTGCCGGCAGTGAAGAAATTTCAGCCTTATTGTATCTAGATAGCAGCGCATCTCTGAGCGAATTGGATGCAGCCCGCCGTAGAGGGATTATTATTGCCAACTTGATGGCTTGGCAATGGGAGTGGGAACAATCTAGGTCGGGGCTATTCGGAGATACGGCTTTACCTGTCCAAGGTTTTCGTGTGTTCTGGAAAGATTTTGATATTGAACGAAACTGGACACAAGTAAGAGAAACGCTGGACCCCAATTTTGTAGTGTTCATGGAAAATGAAGTTGCCAACTAGGATAAACTCGGAAGAAGAGCCTTTGTGCAACGCCAGTCTGCCGGGACGCTAAGTGCATAACACCTTTTAACACTGTACAAAACCACATGAATTCTGTGGCCCATATTAGGAGAAACGCTAAGTAGTTAGTATTCGATTACAAGCAGGGTAATGTCGCCAGGCTATCTCATAGAAGCTAAGGGATAATAATAATGAAAAGTAAAGATCTCGTGTTTTATGGTATATCAGCATTTTCTCTATGCTTGTTCGTGCTCCTTCCTATTGCTGTGGGATTCTCTGTTGGCGAGGGCTTTCCTGGCATTGCTATCTTGCAGGAATGGATAGAAGCTGGAGAACAATTCGCCCTTTCCAAGAATCAGGACAGCATTGACTAATTGCTTGATCTCACCGGAGTATACGCCCCCTTAACTCACGCCCTGTACTTGGAAGTGGGCTGGACACAAACAAGCATGATGGAAACTACTAATACTGATTCATTCGATGAGATCCCGGGCGTAGAGGAGTACTGTGAACTGCGTGTTGTCTGCGGGCTTTCCCCAAAGTCTCTGGAGGCTGCAAATATCGGCCTCCCCAATAGCTTGTATGCAACGACAATTCGGGATGAGGGCACGTTGATTGGTATGGGTCGTGTCGTGGGAGATGGGGGCTGCAATTTTGAGATTGTGGACATAGCCGTTCATCCAGACTATCAGCGTATTGGAATTGGCCAATCTATAATGACCCGCATCATGTCCTTCATAGAGAACAATGCTCCAGATTCTGCCTATGTGTCGCTAATAGCCGATCACCACTCACCTGCGCTTTACGCCAAATTCGGATTCAAGTTAACTAGCCCCAAATCCGTTGGCATGGCTCTGATGGTAGGTAGAAAAGACACTTAGCGTTTTCCCCCTTAGCTTTACAAAGAGCACATCTGAAGAAAATCTAGTTGGTGTTATGGAGTCTCTAGGATCGACTGGATTTTTGGTAGAGTAAGTAGCACTTCACATGGATAGTATTCTCGATCAACGCGAATAGGTAAGAATATGCCCTTTGAATTCTTGGGGTAGATAGTCTGTGTGGCTTGGCTTGTGCTGGCAAGAAGTATAGCCGAGCTCAATCATGCGGTTGCTGAGTTTGTTTTTCCTTCCACGGCCTGGGTCAACCAGGATGACTTCGCTCTTTGGCTTGGAATGGGCCGCTATAAAATTCGCGAGCAGAGCCACGTGCTGCTCTTCGTATAAGAGATCGCTACCTATTATCAGATCGAACAGACCAAGGCCATCCGCTGTCGCTGACCAGTCCACTTGCTCGTAGGCGATGGGTCGATCCTTGTTAAGCAGGGTATTTCTTTCCAGAAAGCCCGCGGTCTCAGGGTGGTAGTCGGTCGCGGTGATGTTAGCTTGCTGCTTATTGAGCAAGAGACTGCTCAGGGCCATGCCGCAGCCGATCTCAAGAATGCGCTTCGAGCCGGTATCGTAGTTACAGATATAGTGCGCAAGCACCATGCTGGACGGCCACACGACACCGAA
>CAYGRR010000086.1:3543-9425 GCA_964352295.1 uncultured Pseudohongiella sp.
AACTGTACGCAATCGCACGCCATTGGTTCGCAGTGTTCCGCGACTGCGGTAGCGACGTTAACGAGCTGCTACATGATGGCTGCCCTACCGCCTGCGTAGAGGGCGCTGCCTTTGGCTACGTTAGCGTCTCTAAATCGCATGTTACTGTCGGCTTCTACACGGGCGCTTTCCTCGACGACCCACATTCGCTGCTTGAGGGAACCGGCAAGCGAATGCGTCACCTTAAACTTCGGCCAGATACCAATATCGATTCTACTGCGATAGACGAGTTGATTCGAAGTGCCTATCTCGACGTCAGAGCGAGGCTTCATTCTTGACTGGGTCAACGTGGAGTTATGAACCGGCCTTGAGCTTATGCTGTAACAAAACCGCCACGGCGGCGTCACATTGTATGTGACGCAAATTCACTCAGTGCGTATACATTTCGACCAATGGGAGTAAGACGATGGTGAAGGCAGCAGATTTTTGGAATAAGCGAGCGGAGGGTTATGCAAAGTCCCCCATCGCGGATGAAGCAACCTACAACGAGAAACTGGAAGTGACTCGACGCTACTTCACGCCTGAGTCGCAGGTGATGGAGTTTGGTTGCGGCACGGGCAGCACGGCACTGCTGCACGCTCCCTTCGTTAACAAAATCGTGGCGACCGATATCTCATCGAAGATGATCGAGATCGCCCGAAAGAAGGCGAGCGATGCAGCCATAGCCAACGCAGAATTTCAGTGCACGACCCTCGACGACTTTGCCGCCGCTGAAGCCTCCTTCGACGTTGTCATGGCTCACAATATTTTGCATCTGCTGGAGAATCCTGAGCAGGGCATCGAGAAGACGTATCGCCTGTTGAAGCCAGGCGGAGTATTTGTAACGTCGACTTATTGCCTCGGCGAGTCATTGTCCCTTTGGAGAGTGCTCTTGATAATTGGACAGTCGCTCCGTCAGGTGCCCTATGTGAATGTGCTTAAGCGCGAGACTTTGCATCGCTATTTCAGTGAGGCTGGCTTCGAGGTAGAGCTGGAGTGGAATCGAGTGAAGGAAGCGGCGTTCATCATTCTTAAGAAGCCCCTGGACGGTTAGATGCCAAGCGGCGGCGCGGCGCACCCCTATATCGCCTGCCTAAACACGACAGTACTCGCAACTTTCCTGCGGAGTACGCTAGAATCCCTACCAATTCGGTCAACTATTCGCATTCGGCCCAAACACGGCTATGCAACACCGAGTCAGTACATTTTTCTAACTACTATCAGGAACCACTATGAACATGATCAAGCCAAGCCTAGTTTTAGCGGCGCTTTCGCTACTTTCTCCGGTGCTCGTTAGCGCGCAGAGCCTAACTCCCCTGCAACAAAAAGTGCAGAGTGTTATGGGTATGGATCACCGCACCGAGGCAGAGCTCGCGAGAGACGCAGATCGCGACCCCATTGCAGCCTTAGACTTCATTGGCCTCGAAGACGATATGACAGTCATCGAATTCCTGCCCGCCGGACAGGCCTACTACACGAAGATATTAGGCCCGGTGCTGCGCGACAACGGACATCTTTTCACCGTTGATAATCAGAGTACTTTCGATTCCTGGGGCGACTGGACCGAGATGGACATGTTCGCGATGACTCATCCCGTTGCCATCGAGAATAACTACAGTCGCGCAGAAGGTCGCTATGTGCCCGGCGCGATAGACTTCGGCGTTGCCAGCGCAGATCTTTTTCTGCACTTTCGCGAGTATCACAATTTCAACGAGGCGGATAACGGGCGCATCAATGCGAAGGTCTTCGATACGCTAAAGTCTGGTGGTACCTACGTCGTGGTAGACCACACGCGTCGTCACATGCAGGAAGAGACTGGCGCACTGAGCCGTCGTGAAGACCCGGTCGATGTGATACTGCAGGTTCAGGCGGCGGGCTTCGTCCTAGATAGAGCGTCCGATATGTTCTTCGAAGAAAGCGACGACCTGACTCTAGAAGTTGGCCAGATCCCCAATATGACTGACCGCTTCTTCTTGGTTTTTAAGAAGCCATAATCTAAGAAAGCTACGCACGAACAGAGCCTTCGAAGGCCGGGTCCTAATCGACCAAGCCTCGAAGGCTTTTTAATGCCCGCAAGATACTGCGCCGCCAGGCTCCAGTTAATACCGCGATGACTCATGGCTGTGCTATAAAGACTGGGACTCGACCTTCACAAAATTAAAACAATGGAGCTCACCATGAAACGCCTACTGCTTAGCGCCTGTCTATTCTCCGGACTCACCTTCAACGCATTTGCACAGGACTCCGGCGCCCCGCCTGCCATATTCAAATCGGGCGCCGAGATAGAGGCCGAACTGGATAGAGCCGCAGCCTCCTCCGCCTCTGCTGGCGGCTGGTCCGTAACCGTCTCACCCGGCGTGTCTGTACGACGTCGCAGCAGCGCGGTGGAGCAGTACGCGATCATTCACCCCTGGAGCATGGAGATCTATCGCATACTGGAGGGCAGTGGCACGTTCGTGACCGGAGGCAAGCTTGTGCTGCCCCTAGCCGACTCGCCCGACCCGAACATCGTGCGCACGCAGCACGGCATAGTCGGTGGCCTCGCCCGGCAGGTTCGCGCAGGAGACGTGCTCGTGTTGCAACCTGGTACGCCCCATTGGTTTCAAAGTATTGACGGCGAGACCATTAGCTATATGGAAAGCCGCATCATGATTACTACGCATCCGGTTCAGTTTCAGTAGGCCTGTACTTGATGCGGCGCTTGAGCGCCGCATCGAGAATTGACGGCGTCTAAACTAGCGTACCCTCACTGTAATCTCTTATCGCACGATGAATCTCATCCATGGTGTTCATCACGAATGGTCCGCGGTGTGCTATGGGCTCACCGATCGGCTTGCCAGTGATCAGCAGTACCTTGCTGGCGCCTGTCGCATTGAGCCGCAATAGCCCCTCGCGTGAGAGCCTAGCAAGCCTTCCCATGGAAAGTTGGTAGTCGCTCTCGCCGATTGCGACATTGCCCGCGTACACATACAGCAGTGCCGTATAGCCCTCGGGCACTTCGACGTCGACCTGCCGGGAACTTTCGAAATCGATGTCCAGGTAGCCAGGGTCCGTGCTCAGTCCGGTCACCGCACCCTTTAGGTTCGAGCCATTCACTGTTAGCTCGCCTGCTATCGATTTGATCGTTACGCCATCTATCTTGTAGCTGGGAATAGCATCTGCTTCTATATCGTTATAGGTAGCAGGTGTCATCTTTTCTTTCGCCGGCAAATTCACCCACAGCTGGAAGCCGTGCATCTTTCCTTCCTCCTGCTTCGGCATCTCCGAATGGATAACGCCAGAGCCCGCCTTCATCCACTGCACATCGCCAGGTCCGAGGCGGCCGATATTGCCCATATGATCGCGGTGCTCCATCTGCCCGGCCAGCATGTAGGTAACGGTCTCGAAACCACGGTGGGGGTGGGGAGGAAATCCCCCGATGTAATCCGCGGCCTTGTCGGAACCAAACTCGTCTAGCATCAGGAAGGGATCGAAGCGTGCGAGATCGTTGCCGCCGAATACGCGCTTCAGTTGAACGCCATCGCCATCGCTTGTTGCCTGCGCCGCTAACACTTCTTCGACTTGGCGAAATTTCTGTTGTTTACTCATGCGGCTTGCTCCTCTTTTACGGTGTCGAGTAATTCTTTGATCTGGCTGCGGGCTTTGGCTAGACCTTGCGCTCTGCTTTCCTCACCCATATTAAGTCCATCGGCGGTAATGAAATGGACATCGTCCAATCCGATGAACGCCATGATCTGTTGCATGTAGGGCCTGAGGAAGTCTGTTGCGCCCACCTCATGGATGCCGCCCATTGCCGCAACGAGAATCACCTGCTTTCCCTGCAACAAGCCAACCGCACCGCTCGCGGTGTACTTGAAGGTAACACCGGCTCTCGCTATATGGTCTACCCAGGCTTTTAGCATGGACGGCACCGAGAAGTTATACATCGGCAACCCGATTACCAGAGTATCGGCGTCCAGCAATTCAGCGATTAGGCGATCGGAGAACTCGACCTTGGCTTTCTGCTCTGCGCTACGATCCGGCTCTTTTGTAGATAGTGCGCCCAACCAGGCTGAATCCAAATGGGGTATTGGCTCTTCAGCGAAATTCCGATGTGTTACTTCCTGTGCCTGCTGAACTTCTAACTGCCCCAGAAGCTCATCCACCAACTGAGAACTCACGCTGCTCTCGCCCAAAATGCTCGTCGAAATTCGTAGTACCTTATTCATTGCTGGCCTCCTGTGCCAATCCGGTTAATAGCTTGATTGAAGGCATCATAGAGCATATTATTCGATCTATTGTCGCTATTTTTAGCATTATCACATCGGCTTATTAGATATTTTATGCACCCTCGCGTCTCACTCGAGCAGTGGTTGGCTTTTAAAACCGTCGTGGACAGTGGCTCCTATGTTCTGGCTGCAGAGGCGCTCAACAAGAGCCAGTCCTCCATCAGCTATGCCATCGCCCGTCTCAACGACCAATTGCCGCAGCCGGTGCTAAGCCTGCAGGGGCGGAAGGCGGTGATGACCGAGGCAGGCCAGGTTCTGTACCGTCACGCCGAGCAGCTACTAAACCAGGCAACACAGGCAGAGGCTATTGCCGGCTCTCTGGCGCTGGGCTTCGAGTCCGAGGTGACTATCGCCGTAGATGTGTTGCTGGAGGTTGGCGCGCTAGTCTGCGCCTTCGAGGAGTTCTCTCAGGAGTTTCCGCACACGCGCATTCGAGTTCTGGAGACAAGCCTCTCGGGAACCGCCGAGTCACTTATTGAGAAGACCGCCGACATAGTCGTAGGCTCTAACATTCCGACAGGATTCAGGGGCGCTCCGCTTCTCCGTGTGAAGATGATTCCGGTTGCCGCACCCGGCCATCCTTTGGTCAAAGACCGGGAGAACGTCTCAGAGGTGGAGCTGCGTAACATGCGTCAGGTCGTATTGCGAGATACTGGCACACACAGGCAACAGGACGCGGGGTGGTTGCAGTCCGAACAGCGATGGACGGTGAGCCATTTTTCTACAAGTATAAAATTACTGCACTCCGGCCTCGTGTTTGCCTTTATTCCCGAGAACTGGATCGAGGAAGACCTTCGCCAGGGCAGTCTGCGCAGGATACCTATCGAACCCAGCATCGATAGAACTATACAGATGCATCTTATGTTGTCGAATGGTCAGGCTTCCGGTCCGGCGACTACGGCTCTGTACAGCACGATCCTCGACAAACTTTCTCGGCCTGCCTAGGCGCGAACGAGCTCCCCACGTTCAGCTAGTATTCATTCTTTGGGTGTATGCTCAACAGTGACACTTGTTACGTGTCTGTTACCTATAGTCTGATGTAGGGGAATACTATGATCTTGAAGAGAGTCTTGTTAAGCCTTTCAATTATCGGCGCGCTGGTTGCCAGCCAGGCGGCCTCGGCAGATAGTCGCAACCATCGTCGTGGCTTTAGTGACTATGGCCAGCACAGTTATAGCAACAGATTCAATAATCACTATCGCGGCAATCGCCGCGTAAACTCCTACCACTATGGCTCGCGCGATAGAAATTACAATCGCCGCTATAGGAGCGGTTTTAATATCTCCTACGGGAATTACTATCCTCGGCATCGTGGCTATGATTCGGGTAGCTTCGTTGGCGGACTGGTACTGGGCTCGCTGTTCAGTTACCCGCACTATTCCTCACGACACACTGAAACTGTGGTGTACAGAAATGTGCCTGCCACGCGCACTCGCGAGGTGGTGTATGTTGATTCACCCTCCACGCGACGCGAGGCGACTCCCGTTGCCAGTGGGCGCCGACTACTGCGAGACCTGGAGGGGAATTGCTTCGAGCGCATCGTCGACGAACAGGGCGATGAGATTCGAGTTCAACTCGAGCCGCAGGAATGTAATT
>CAYGRR010000087.1:0-6908 GCA_964352295.1 uncultured Pseudohongiella sp.
TCATCATTTGATGGCGAAGCTTAATCGATTCTGTTGACTGGTCCATGGCCACATCGACCGGCGCCTGACCCGGGGCCACGCAACTCGCAATCGGTTCGGGCTTGGTGAGACGTTGCTCAAACTGCCGCTCCAACTGACGCAAACCCGTAAAATACTGATCGAGCCGTTCCCGGTCCGCGGCGCCCACCGTCTTCATCAATGAACTCTCTTGGTCCATGATGCCGGACAGCACACTCAGGCGAGCGATCACTTGTGGGTCCTGCGCGAATTCGTCTGCATTCGGATCCTGAAAGTCGATCCCAAACAGACGTTTGTAAAATGCCAGGGGCGACCATTCCGGGGCATTGGGGGTCGCGGCGTTGTAGTAACTGTAGGTGTCGCGCGCATCGGCAGTCGCCGTCGCGGTAAGATTAGTAAAGCGCGTAGCGCCGCCAATCTGCTTGGCGACTGTCAGATCGATGGTCTCCGACGGCCCCTGACCGCCCGCCGGTGCAATGCCCGTTCTGGAAACCACCCAGCCAGTGTAATGGTTTCGGTTCGGGGAAGCGTCCGGAAAGGCGTTTGCGTTCGTGAACAGATTGACGTCATCTTGTATTGGGGCCCAGGAAGAGAGCTCTTCGGGCAGCGCGTAATTACGCCCTGTTTGCTCCGGCACAAACAGTTTTCCGGTGCCGCCGAGGCCGTAGCCCCAGGTTCCGAAACGTAGCGGCATCGGTGCCCCTTGTGCCATTGCAGTGCCATTGCCGTTTAGAAAGAAATCAAGGAAAGGAAGCGCTACCGTCACTCCCACCCCTTTCACCATTCCCTTCAGTACTCGTCTTCTATCCCACTTGCTCACGACGGTTCTCCTGCCTAACAAATCTTATTGGTTTCTACTTTTTATTTCTTCTTTTGGTTACTTGAACGGCACCACTGTGCAGTCAGCTAATCATTAACCTTCTTCGCTAGTGCCGTTTTGGATCAGCGAGAAAGCCTTGCTCAAAGCGATTGTGCGCAATAGGTTTCGCAACTGGTAACCTTGAGCGGCAAACTCCTCATTAAAGTAGCTCAGTGCGGCGCGCGCATCGTTATCGGGCGGCTCGCCGGTGGCATAACTGTAGACACGCCGCACAAGACAGCGTGGCAATTCCGGATTCTGACTAAGCGCTTCACCCAAACCTATGGCCCCATCGAACTCAATGCCATCCAGAGCGCCCGTCGCATCTATCGTCGCTCCATTTTCAGTTTCGCGAAAACCGCCCGCACCGTCAAATTGTTCTAACGATAAACCAATAGGGTCTGTAATCCTATGGCAGCCGGCGCAGGAGGGTGTTTCGAGGTGTGCCGCTACGCGCAGTCGCTGTGTCGGGTAGTGCGCATCGGGGTTGGTCAGCACAGAGAAATCGATTCCTGGAGGTGGTTCGGGAACCGTCTGGCACAGCAAGCGCTCCCGTAGTGCCATACCGCGCAGTGTTACAGAGCTGCGACCGGGATGCGAGGTCAACGCCAGAAAGCTCACCTGTGTAAGCAGACCCGCGCGCGGGCTATCCTGGGCAAAGGTGTAAGGGGCCCAGCCGGGTTGTGCGGGCACACCGTATAGAATAGCCAGGGCTGGAGACATAAAGGTCGAGCGCGACGTAAACAGATCACGATAGTCTTTGCCCTGATTGAGCGTGTGATCGATGATCGTGCGCAGGGTTTGCTCCCGCGCATCCTGCGCCGTCACACTGGTGAACTGGGGGTAAATAGTGGGGTCCTTGGCCAGCGTCTTGAACTCGTCGAAAGCGAGCATGTCATCAAAGAAGGCCCGCATCCCATCGACCAAACGGGGGCTTTCTAACATCCTATCAACGGCCCGCTCAACACCACCGGGCGACTGCAGGTCACCGCTTTCTGCTGCCGCCAGTAATTCATCATCTGGAGATGCATTCCACAGGAAAAAACTTAGCCGTGAGGCGAGCGAATACGCGTCAAGGCGCAGTTGCTCGGGATTATTGGGATTGGAGCTGGGGTCGGGCTCGGCGCTCTCTACAATGAAAAGCACCTCCGGATGAAGCAACAACCCTTCGAGCACAACTTCGAGGCCGGCGTAAAAACCATCCAGCTCCTCGCCCTGAAACTCCTTGCCATCCAGTTCCCGGGCAGCGCTACTTGCTTGCTCAACGTAGGTCGCGATTTCTTCATCACTCAGCGCGCGTCTGAACAAGAGGCGGCCTACCTGCGACACAAACTGCGTCGCGCAAGCTTGATCCGGCCCATTAATCGACTCGGGGCGGCACGCAACAAGGTGTTGACGATTCTCGACATCCACGACCTGCTTCGCCACGCTTGCGGCTATGCTCTGGATAGTCTGAACCTGCCCGCCGCTTACACCTGCAGTGGCCAAGCTGTTCGCGAGCAAGCCCTCACTGCGCGCCACCGGCGCAAATTGCACCTGGGCGTCTATGCCAGGACCAAAAATATAGGACAGGGAATTGCTATACTGCTCGGCCGTAATTAGCTTGGTGAGCGCATGGGTTCCTGCACTTTCTGGCTCGAGGTCAGGCTCAGAGCCGGATGGCGAGCAGGCAACGAGCGAACTGAGGGCCAACAAAGCCATCGCAGCCTTTGCACTCTTCACAGCCTTTACTATCGGGCGAAACGCGCCGCTAAGACACTGCTTACTTTTCTGTATCGTACATCCCATAACTAAACTCATTGGCTTAGACCCTCTCAAGCAATCAGCGCTGCTGTGCAACCTGTTCCGGAGTGACTGCACCTGCCTCATGGCCCCACGTCGCGCGCATGAAACTTAGTAGAGCCGCCACCTGTTCATCGTCCAAACTATTGTCGAAGGGATCCATACGTATCCATGTTCTCGACGCCCACTCATCAGAGGGAGAAGTAGGTGGAGTTTGCGCCCCGTACAGGGTGATATTAATCAACGACGCCGGATCCACGTCCAGAACCACAGGACTTCCGATCAATGGAGGCCCCTGCTCTGGCGACCCTTCGCCGGTTGGTAAATGGCAGCTGCCACAATGAATGTCGTACTGCACAGAGCCTGCCCGCAGAACATCCGCTGCTGCTGGCTCACCGCTGCCTTGAGAATTAGCTGGCAGGCTCTTCAGGTACACGGCCATCGCACGCACATCGTCCCTCGACAGATGGCGAGTGCTATTCACCACCACTTCGTTCATGGGCCCGAATACGCCAGCGCGATGGCTAACGCCGAGTTTCAGATAATCCGTAATATCGTCGACAGTCCACATCGCCAAGCCGACATCCGCCGAAGTAAGATTGGGCGCTGACCACGCCGATAGCTTCCCCTCTACCCGAGTCATGTAGGTTCCACCGGTCATTGCAAGACTGGTATCGATTGCGCCCATGAAATTCAGCGGCGTATGGCACATGCTGCAGTGGCCCAAGCCTTCGACCAAATAGGCGCCGCGGTTCCATTCGGCCGATTGCTGCGGCTGCGGCTCGAAGGGACTATCATCGAAGTACATCATTTTCCAAAGACCCAAGGCCCAGCGCTGGCTGTAGGGGAAGCCAAGGGCATTCTCCGGTGGCGTAGACTGCACAGGGTTGACGGTCTTGAGGTAGGCGTAAATGGCCGCGATATCCTCGTCACTGACCTTCGCAAACGCGGTATAGGGGAAAACTGGATACAAGTGTGAGCCGTCCGGTGCCTCGCCTAGTCTCACCGCGTTGCTAAAATCTTCGAGGCTCCATCGACCAATGCCGGTCTCTGCATCGGAAGTAATGTTTGTCGAATAGATCGTTCCAAAAGGCGTTTCAAACGCAAGCCCGCCCGCCAATGGGCTATCGTCGCCATTCGTATGGCAGCTCACACAGTTGCCCGCCGCTGCCAGATATGCACCTCTCTGTTCTAATTCAGATAGTTCGATCTCAGATAGCTCCACCTCGGACGAGCTAGCCGCACTGGCGGGACTTGATAAATTCATCAGGCCGGAAGAAATACCCGCTACAAGTACCACGTAAAAAAACTGGCGAAATCTGTATGCAGGCGCGCACTGGCTTGACCCACGGCGAGTGAATTGAAACGTCATTTTTTCTTCCATCTACTTCGACAAATTGCTATCTACACTATGTTTCGTTCTCGGAGCCAAAGCACCGCTGTTCAGCCCGAAGGGAATTGCTTAAGGCAGATATAGACCTCGAGCATCAACACGCTTTGATGCCCAACGCTAGCGACCGGCTGCAGCCCTGCCCAATCGAATGACTTCATTCGCCGTGGGACCGTACACGAGCAAACCAAGAAAGCCCTGATCTACACGACGCGCTACCGATTCAGTATTGGCGGTAATCATATCCGCCATACCCACGCGCTCACTATGGGCCAGTACCTCAAGATTCATTTCCTCGGCAGCCTCTCGGTCACCACCCAGGGCACTGGTCAGGCTACCGATTCCGCAGGCCAACGCGCTGTAGTTTGGAATATTTGCAATTTCTTCAAGCTCTGCAAATACATCGGGAGTTTCGAGCATGAGCATCACAATGATGTCGCCATCCGGGTTAGCGGGTGACCACACGTTGACGCCTTCGAAGAACGAAACCGCCGTGCGTGCCTCCTCGGCACTGCGCACATGTGGGAACACCACACCATCCGCTCCCATGGCAAGCAGCTCTTCGACTCGCGCCTTTGATATTTCCACACCGGCTTCAGACAGTGGCGGAATTCGAACCAGTAAGTCCATCGCTGTCCCTTCTGCCCCACTTCGCAGACCCTGGGCCAGATCAAGAGCCGAATTTAGATTGTAGTCTTGTTCGAGATTTAGAAAGGCATAGTCCAATAGCGGGTTCGCGGCGAGTTCACGGCCCGTCTCAACGGTATAGGGCACGCCTGTGACATATTGGCCAAACGCCGTCTGCCCAGCCTCCCAGAGCTCAACCAATCCCGCGGGGGAATCAGCGACGTTGGTTTGCGCATAAACAGTAAAGCGATCTGTAATTTGCGATGCCACGGCAAATAGAGCCAGAACGACGTAAACCGCTGTCACTCTGAATACCTTGCGCCTTTTGAATTCGTCTAAAAGCTTGCCCATGAAGGGCTCCTGTTCTTATTGTTTAATTGACTTGGGAGTCTAGCATAGTTGGGCTTTTCGTAACGGGACACTAATAGTTTAATAGCTTAAGCGTATTCTGGCGGTTGAGTCAGCGTTAAGTTAGTAAACTATTAGTGTCCCCCGGAGTTCAATATTCGTCATATTTCTTCGAACTGCCTTTTACTTTCTCTACGGGATATTTCTTCGCGTTTGTTGTCATTTTCTTCTTCGCGGCATCAATCAAATCCAGATCCAAAACATCGGAAAGGCGAAGGAGATACAGGAAAATATCTGCAATCTCTTCTTCGACTCTGGCTAATTGCTTTGAATCGAGTGCTGATGATTGTTCTTCAGTGAGCCACTGGAATTGTTCGAGCAATTCGGCGGCTTCTACTGTCAAGGCCATAGCTAGATTTTTGGGAGAATGGAATTGCTCCCAATCTCTTTCTTTGGCGAAATCTCTCAGCGTCTGAATCAGGCTCTCGCTGTCACTCAAGGATTCATTTCTCCTGCAGATTTATCGGAATTCCAAATTCGTGCAATTGGTGTCTCCCGGAGCTTCTCTATCAAGCTCTAGCGCTCAGGGTTTGCGAGATCAACTTCGGCGGCTATAAAGCCAAATGAGCTCCAGCTAGAACCGGATGTTATGCGTTGTAACAATTC
This sequence comes from uncultured Pseudohongiella sp., assembly GCA_964352295.1. Taxonomy (GTDB): domain Bacteria; phylum Pseudomonadota; class Gammaproteobacteria; order Pseudomonadales; family Pseudohongiellaceae; genus UBA9145. The sequence continues at coordinate 5,691 of CAYGRR010000087.1, forward strand.
GTCTGAACGTCGTTTGTCACCGTTGTAATAAAAGTAATTTGCAACGCCATAGGCGACGGCGGCGTTACTTGGGTCGTCGCCGTTCGCTGCCAGCATGTCTTCAATGTCCATCTCGCCTTTATAGAGCATACAAAGATCGTGGTAGCTCATATTCTCAATGATGTTCATGTCAGCGGAAATCCCATTAAGTGCGATAGCAGCTTCCGCGTCATTGCCCATGCGGCGAAGAATCGAATAGATCCAGTGGCCAGTCGAAACGAGATTGTCATCATTGCCGCCGAGATTGTAGCCATTGCGAAAAGCGGCAAGCGCGTTAGGCCAGTCCTGCTTTAAATAGTAGGCCAATCCCAAGTGATACCAGACATTGCCCTGGGTGGTTGTTAGCGGAATATTCTGAGCATTGGGCAATCCATCAGGCTCAACTTGCAGGGGCAATCCCTGCATGAGCTCCGCTGCTGTCTCAAAGTCCGCAATGGCTCGATCAAACTCTCGGATTGATATATAGCGATGCCCGCGATGGCGATAGAAGCGCGGATCTTGGGGGAATTTTCTCGTGCCCTCAGAAAAGACTTCAATCGCACGACGATAGTCCCCGGCATAGGCAATGCGCCTACCAAGCCAGATGATGTTGTCAGCGGTGTTTGGATCCGAATCGTAATCTGCCTGTGCTGCTGCAAGATCGGCCCGCGCGCCATCACTAGGGTCTGCAGCATACAGAGCCTCTCCTTGCATGGACACGGCTTGTGCACCTGCAGGCACCTCTGGTAACAATTCAGCGGCGTGCAAAGGGCTTAGCAAACTATAACTACCGACAATCGTAATAAAGAGAAGTATTGTTCGAATGTTTTTCAATTTGCGCTCCTGGAAAGAGGGGTTGCTAAAGACCCAATATTTTGGGAAGGATAGAGGGGATTGGAGTATAAATACAGTGGTTTTGGGGGTGGCGTCTCTGAGAACACTTATAGTTTAGTAGCTTAGGCGCTTACTTGCGGCTGAGTCATCGTTAAGTTATTAAACTATTAGTGTCCCCCGGAGTTCCCCGGAGTTCTAAGCTTCTTGATGCCCACTTACTATTTCTGCACCGCACTGCGAAACATTCTTGAATTCAGATACAGTATTCAATCATTGTCTTCTGCCGAATCTGATACTTCCAAGCTATTCATTCAACAGCTTGCTCATGTGTCTCGCCGGCTGCAATTTGTGGGTGTCCTGTATATA
>CAYGRR010000087.1:7008-9254 GCA_964352295.1 uncultured Pseudohongiella sp.
ATATATCTATACTCTCGGCGGTCTTTAGAGACAGGAGGGATACGCCCCCTTCCCAGTTTCTAGAGTGGGTTATTCATTCGTGGGCCTGTATGGCAAATCACGCGCATTGGATAGTGGCACCCAAGAGAGACTGCCAATTTCAACTTGCTCCCTCACCTGCTTTAGGAACCGCTCATTGTCCCAGGGTTTACTGACCATTAACTGGATCGCATTACAGGCCAAGGCCTCGTTCATTTTTTCGTGATCGCCATAGCCGGTTATTAGTATAACTCGAGCATAAGGCTGTTTACTCCGCACCAATTGTGCGAAGTTCGTGCCATTCATCACCGGCATGCGTTGATCGGTAATTATTATTTGAAACGCCATCTTGTCGCAAAACTTAAGCGCCGTTTTTGGATCCGAGCATAAAGTCACATCGTAGCTCTCGCTCCGCAACAGCCTTGCCAATGAGCTCGCCACGAGGCGATCATCATCGAGTAGTAGTATTGAAATGTCAGAACTGATCATCTGTATCTTCTCCTAATAATCTTTTGCAAACGAATAAAGCAAGAGCAGTGCCAAATTCAGCCAGAGAGTAGGAGTTTGTGACCTGATTCATACTTTGCGATGCATAGAGCGCATTGCTGTCACGCCAACAACCTGATATCGAGAAGAATATTGAGACTTACTGGCATCAGAAAGGAATAATTGAGGCGTCGATACAGGAGCGACGTATCAACGTATCACTAATGTAACAGTATCAGTAACAGTTGAAGGCTTAGCGATTCTTTCGCATCTCAAAAGGCAAGGTAACAGTGAAACAGGCCCCTTTGCCTTCATTGTTTTTCGCCGTGAGGGTGCCATGGTGGTTTGCGACAATACCGTGGCTAACAGAAAGCCCAAGGCCTGTGCCCGACCCGACTTCTTTCGTGGTGTAGAAGGGATCAAAGAGTTTGGCGCTAGTTTCTTCATCCAAGCCCGGGCCATTATCTATAAATTCAATAATCACCTCGTTATCACCTCTTCTGGTTACAAGTTTAAGAATCCCTTCTGACTCTATTGCCTGAGCGGCATTGACGACAATATTGACAAAAACCTGTCGAAGCTGGCCAGGGCGGCCATAGATTTTAGGCAGTTCGGCATAATCTTTTTCGATTTTGCAATTGTATTTAATTTCGTTCCACACCAGCTTAAGGGTGTTATCCAATAAATCATTAATATTACACAGCACGCGACTATCATCGTTTTCACTGCGTGAAAAATCGCTAAGGTTAACGACTATTTCTTCAATTCGCTCTATACCAGACAAACTCTCCTCAATACAGTCTATTCCATCTTGGGCTATATGCTCCAAATCAGTAGCCTGTAAAATATCCTTCAGCTTGTCGATATGCTCCTTAATCGGCAAGCCCTCCTCTACAGCTATGGCCAAATTTCGATACGCATTCAGAACAGATGAATAAGAGACGGTATATTTTTCCAATGTTTGTAGGTTGCTCTTAACAAAACCCACTGGATTATTTATTTCATGAGCTACACCGGCCGCCAATAGACCAATTGATGCAAGTTTCTCCTGCTGCACCAGCTGGTTCTTCTGATCGCGCAAGGCGTTGTACGCGTTCTGCAGAGTTTCGTTGGCCTCATACAATTCCCGAGAGCGCACTTCCAAAAGAGATTCAGCTTTCTCTCTTGCCAGTTTCTGCCGCTCATAGGCGCGCCTGTAATCTTGTTCGGTCATTTTAGTTTGATTTCAAAGCGGCAATGATCGTGACCGTCATGCATGCAACAAGCATGGTTAAACGAATACTCGACTCCGTATTTCTCGGCCGCGCCGCGAATCAACCCATCGGCCAAATGACAGAGCTTTCGAGGAGACTTATAAATCATGATCAAGGCATCTGGCTCAGGTTGCTCCCACTCTAGCGAAGGCAGATTCGGGTTCGGGTAAAGCTTCTTAACCTCTTTATGGATAACATCCTCAACGCTTTTGAGAAATTCCAGAAAATCGCTCTTCTCATCGACGAATACAGGATGCTTGATAGCTAGGGCGTGGAAGAGGTACTGCCCAAAAGCTGTCACAAGCTCTAGCACCGGTTTACCGGTCAATTCAGATAACTTCGTTACCATAGCAATGAGCTCTTCATCCGGAAAATCCTCCACTGAGGTATAAATTCCCTGTGACTCCGGATTAACTGCATCGAGGATTGTATCCCAAACATCGATACCGATATTCTGCTCGACCATGTCGTTAAATGTAGTAAAAACAA
>CAYGRR010000088.1:0-4900 GCA_964352295.1 uncultured Pseudohongiella sp.
ACATCGGCACGTCGAACAGCTGAAGGACGGCGATGGATCCGGAATAGAGAACCGAGGGTATCGTGACCAGACCATAACCGACCATGAACAAGATGACCGACATGCGCCGCACGCCGTCATCGAATCTGTCGTTAAGGAACTCCGGTAGCGTGGTGAACGCACCGGCCAGATAGCGAGGCAGGAATATGAATGCCATGCAGATCGTAGCGAAGGCGGCCGTTACCTCCCACGCCATGCTGCTCATGTTAAACCCGTAGGCCGAGCCGTTGAGACCGATCAGCTGCTCCGCGGACAGATTGGTAAGCAGCATCGATCCGGCTATGAAGATCGCACTGAGACCGCGCCCCGCGAGAAAATAGCCGTCCCTGGTGCCAACCTCGCCGCGCGTCTTGCTATAGGACACCCACGCCACGATAGCCATGAAGAAGATACAGCTGAGGATTGTCAGTGCAATGTCGTTGCTCGTCACTTGCGGCGTGGCCTTGGGATTGGTGTCTCGAGAGCGGTCAGTCTAACAAGTGATTCCCGCACTGCCAATGGAGCGCCGAAGAATAGAATTGTGGTGTTCTCCGCTATTTAGCCTGTTGAAATTCGCCGAAGGTGATCGACTCGAGATAAGCGCCCGCATCGAACATATTATTCCAATTCAGGAGTATAGGTACTAGACTGAATCGGATTGGAAACGATGAGATAACTCATTGCGCTTCATAGGCGGCTGCAGCTTCTATATTGTACTGCCACTGCCCTTGGCCAGTTCACAATGTAGGCTCCCGAGAGAGTTAAAGAGACGTTATTCTTAACAAATATGTTTAGCTCATCTGAATAATTAACAAATGCTAGAGTGAGACGACCATGATTGAGCAAATACTGCTTATTGTTGGCGCTGCAATATTTGGAGTGCTAGGCATCACCCATCTAGCGTATACGTTCTTCACGAATAAGTTTGATGCGAGAGACCAAGCAGTGACTGACGCTATGAAGGCCACGTCACCTGTCCTCACCCGAGACACGACTATGTGGAGGGCATGGGTAGGCTTCAATGCGAGTCACAGTCTGGGCGCAATACTAGTCGCCGCGTTCTATATACCCCTAACAATAAAAAATATGGCGGCCATCCAAGAAAGCCTGTGGTTTACGATTCTGCCTGCGCTTATCGGATTAGCCTTTCTTTATCTGGCGAAGAACTACTGGTTTAAGATTCCGCTTATCGGCATAGCACTTTCCACGGCCTGTTTCATTGGGGCTGCGGCTATTATTATTCTATGAACTGAGCAAACCTGCGCCTGGCACCCGCGCGAACGCTCCTTATCCTTCAGGAAATCAATTGCCAGCCGTCGTATTGACCGAGTAGCTCGAACTTTCGGCAGCAATCGATGTACAATCGAAAGCTATTCATTCGCAGCACCAGTCAGGGTACGCACCCAAGGAATTGCCATGAACACCAGTCGAATCACCCTAGCCTTCACCCTCTCTCTCCTAAGCAGCGCAGGATTCGCTCAGGCGCAGGACAGCTATCAAGCGCCTCGAACAGAGCACGGCCAACCCGACTTGCAAGGCGTCTGGAGCACGGTGTTCAGTACGATGCTAGAACGCCCTGCGGTGATGCCACTGGTGCTGAATGCTGAACAGGCCGGAGGGTTCGCGGCGATCGTGTCGCAGAATATTGGCGATAACACCGATCCCGATGTCGATCGCTTTGGTCCGCCCACACTGGCGATGGTTGATGGCGAGTTCAGAAGTTCGGTCGTGGTATACCCGGAGAGTGGCGTGCTGCCCTACAACGAATTAGGCGCTCAGATGTCGGCCTACTCCTACTTCAAGGGCGAGGAGGGTTTCGACCACCCCGAGGAACGACCCGGTGTAGAGCGCTGCATCGAGGCCTGGGGATCGCCGCCCATGCGTGCATTCATGTATCAACTATTCCATGGCTTCGTGCAGACCGAAGACAAGATCGCCATCGTCAGCGAGGAAGCCGTCGCATTACGTGTCATTCACATGGATGGCTATATGCGGCCAGATGCCATTCGCAGCTTCGAGGGACACTCCGTCGGTCATTGGGAGGGCGACACACTGGTCGTTGAAACCACCCATTATAGCGATGTGAATCCTGCTCGCGCCTCGATCGGTAGACCCATGTTGATCAGCAGCGCGGCCCATGTAACCGAGAGATTCACGCGAACATCGGAGACCGAATTGAACTACCAATACACGGTCGACGACCCCACCTACTACACCGAGCCCTGGAAGGGCGAGTTCTCATTCACCCGAGACAGCAGCGGACACATCTACGAATATGCCTGTCACGAGGGGAACTACAGCATGGTCGGCGCGCTGCGCGGAGCTCGAGCACAGGAAGCGCAAGAAGCCGCAGCAAACTAAGAGCGAACGGTAGCGACAAACTCGATGAGAAACCTTAGCGTGTACATTCTATTCATTCCATTACTCGGTTGCGGCCCGGCAAGCGAACAGCCTTCACTAGCTAGTGTTCCGGACACCGAGCAGGCAGCAATCAACGGCAGCTTCGATATACGCAACAAAGAAATACGCGACGAGATGCTGCAGATGATCGAGGATGCCGGCATCGAGTATTGGATCGGTGACGAGGGAGCCATCCATTATAACTTCGCCGATGGCGAGGCCATCGACAAGATAGGCAACGAAGTCATTGGCGAATACATAACTAGAAACTAGTTCGTCTACCTCTGGACTGTGTTTACATGACTGATCGTAAGACCACCGCAAACGATGCCAGCGTCAAAGATTTTATCGCTTCGGTAAAGCACGAGAAGCGTCGCGCCGACTCGGCCATCGTCGCAAAGATGATGGCCAAAGCTTCCGGCAAGCGAGCGAAGATGTGGGGGCCTAGCATTATTGGCTTCGGCGAGCATCACTATCGGCTTGCCAATGGCAAAGACGCGAGCATCTGCAAGATTGGATTCTCGCCGAGGGCGCAGGCGCTAAGCTTCTATCTCGGCAATTTCCCGGAGCGACCACAACTGCTTAAGCGACTCGGCAAACACAAGATGAGTGGCGGCGGCTGCCTCTCTATCGGCAAGCTCGAAGACGTCGATCTAGATGTACTTGGGCAGCTAATGACTCTGGCGTACAACATTCGCGGTGGCGGCTGCTAGAACGTCGCCAGCGGATTCACCGGCGAGCCCATGCCCATCTCGATTCGCAGCGGTGCGGCCGTAAACAGAAAACTGTAGCGGCCTAACTCCTTTGCAACTACCGCGACGCGCCCGAAATCGAGGTTGTCGAAGATGGACACGCCAAGAGAAACCAGTGCGAGGCTGTGCAGCGGTAGGAACACGTTCTCGACGCCACTGGGGGAGACATCATTCCACATGTCGTGGCCGATCATGGCAACGCCGCGCTCCTTGAGAAAATACGCGACATTCGCATGGTATCCCGCAACCCCTTCCGACGTTGGCCAGGCGCCAAGTGCCTCGCGGCGCTTCCAGCGTCCGGTATACAGCAGTATGACGTCGCCCGGCTCTACGCGAACGCCCTGAATCTCTTCAAGTGCCACAAGATCGTCGTAGGTAATCGCAGTACCCGGCTCCAGCCAGCCCTGCTCAGTCGCGCGACCCGGCAGCAGGGTTGCATCGAACAGAACGCCACGCGTCACGATGCCGTCTTTGTGCGCATTGATGTCGCCCCGCGGGCAACCACCTGCCGCCTCCACCTCTTGATAGGTAACGCCGTTATAGCCGCTGCCCTCATACATAATGTGGCAGTCCAGTGCATCCAAGTGACTGTGTATAGTACCGTGATAACTGCCGCTGTACTCGTAGCGATCCGAGGCTCCTGTCGGACTTACCCTTAGCACTTCCCGTGTTAGCACCGCTGAGGCATCCACCGCAGGCTCCTGATTCACGTCGTGGGCAAGCGACACTACGATACCCTCGGTTACCAGGGCTGCTGCCGCCTTACGCTTGTCGGCAGTGATCAGATTTGCGGCGCCTAGCTCGTCGTCGTCACCCCAGCGGCCCCAATTGGAGAGTTCATCCATCGCTCGGTGAAAGTCCGCCTCCGACTGCATCGGGGGCGTCGATTGCGCTAGCGCTATCTGAGCCACAGCAGCAATCGAGAAATAGAACAGTTTCTGGCAAAAGCCTAAGGCTCTATACAGCTTCATAATTCGAACCCCTATATAAACAGTTATGGACGAACCCTGACATACTTCTGTAACTTCCTGGGCGCGGGTTCGCCACCATAGAGATTGCCAGCAGCATCGGCAGCGACAAACTCCGCGCCGTTGCCTGTCGTGCTTCTGGGGTCACCCGTAGGTAGTTGAATAAAATAGTTCACCCAGCCAAGGTGCGCGTCACCGATGCGGATGCCCATCTCCCAGCCTGGGTTCTGCACGTCATCCGACTCCGAGTCCGCGACATAGATGTTGTCGTGGGCGTCGAAGAAGATGCCGCTGGGCCTGCCGAACTGCGTCCACTGTGAAAGGAACTCGCCGTCTTGCGTGAACAACTGAATGCGATTGTTGGAACGATCACCCACAAACACGCGGCCGCGCTGATCGATCGCTATGGTGTGCAGGGTTCTGAATTCTCCTGGCGCATAACCTGGCTCTCCCCAGGCCATGATGAAATTGCCGCGACTGTCGAACTTCACGACACGGCCATTGCCATCGTTGTTATGCCCGTCTGCGATGAACACATCGCCGTTGTCGCCGACTACAACATCCGCAGGCGCATTGAAGTGATTCGGGCCGCCGCCTGCCTCACCCGGCGTGCCTAGCACTAAAAGCACCTGACCGGTCGGTGAGAACTTAACCACCTGATGACCACGCGCGTCGCCATCGGGAATGCGAGCGTCGCTTACCGCATCGGTTACCCAGACATTGCCGTCCTCATCAACATCGATGCCGTGGGGCCAGATAAAC
>CAYGRR010000088.1:4910-9189 GCA_964352295.1 uncultured Pseudohongiella sp.
AAACATGCCGCCCCCGAAACTCTCAACTACTCGCCCCTCGCTGTTAAACTTCAGCACCGAATCTAGATCAGAGTCCACGCATTCATCGCCGAAACGATCAGGCGCAGTTGCATCGCAGCGCACGACCGCCCAGATATGCTCACCGTCAGGATCCACATCGAGATCGCCTACCGCGCCCTGGATGCGACCATTCGGCAGCTGCGCCCAGCCTTCGATCGTCGCATAGGGGTTAGGAAAGCCCTGCGATAGGGCCGCACTGGACAAGATAAAGAGTGGGAGGATTAGAATGCATCGGGGTAGTAGGGACCTGAATAGAATCATTGTATTGCTCCAGAATTTCTAATTATTTTTTTCGTGCTGCTACTCTATTTTAAATTGCGCCAAAGGCTAGAACGTAGTCGAGCTTAAGCCTATTGCCTCGTAAACAGAACAGGGATCTTCTCCTGCCTCTAATCGCGCGACCCAGTCCTCCATCAGAACACGGCGCGCCTCACGGCGTTCGGGTCTGCTGCGAGTATCATTGACGGCCTCGCGCGCTATATCGATCATCGCGTTCGCGGCATACAGACAAGTCCTACCCTCTTCGCTTAGGGTTGACGTGTCAACAGAAACACCTTCTTCCGAACAGCTCAGCAAGCCCACGCCGGCAAGAAGCACTATCGGGATACGCTTCATTGAATTACCTGATTTTTGTGAATATGCCATACCGAAACTATTCCTCGACATACTGATAGCGCATGCGCACATCCTTCACGCGTCGCGGCCTGTTATCGATGATAGCGGGACGAAAGTGTATGTCCCGCACAGATCGCCAGACGCTCCTCTTCGATTCCATGCCCTCCGGCCCTGTAGCGAGAACATCAACCGACGAAGCGGTGCCGCGCGAATTAACCGAGAAACTTACATCCGCATACTGATACGGAAAGTCGAGCTCCCAAAGAGGATTAGACGAGCGCGGCATCGGCGTCGATTCAAGCTCCTCAATCCAGGAGGTAAACACGCCGAGGTGAATCTCATCTTCCGACACTGGCGCCACAGTCTCGATGCGCCCTCGCAACTCGGCTAGCGCATCGGCGAATTTAAGATGCAGGCTGTCCATGGGTATCACCATCGGCCTCTCGAAGAACCAGCGCACATCTTCTTCCGGTATTCCAGCTTCTAGCAGCTGATCTCGCGCCTCGCGGTAACCCCGAATCGCGGTTCCTCTGTCTGCTAGCAATTGATAGTCGGCACGATAGAGCTTCAGCATTGCCTGGGCTTCGAGGTCAGCAGTCTCATCGACAACATCCTGAATGCTGTTGATCATCCCATAGGCGTCACGCAGGTAGCCATCGCCCACCGGTCTGCCGCCGTCTACGACCGGCGTGATCCTAGTATTGTTCAAGAAGGTGCTGGAATTAAACCCATTGCGATTCGCTCTCTCGAGTCCGAAGGTGCCTTCCTGACGAACGAGGCGATCGATAGATTCCGAGCCCAGCCCTCTGGAACCGTTCAGGAATCTAACGAGGTGATATTCGTTGTGGGCGACCTTGTATAACCAGGGTGCGGCTTCGATGCTATCTTCGCCGTAACTCTTTCTCACAATGTCTTCGATCTCTTCATACAGGTCACGAATCTCGAAAAAAAAGCGCACCTGCTCCCTTCGATCTTCGATCGTGATGCGACTAAACAGCCAGTCGATCTGATCTTGAATGGCTGCCAGTAGAAGCTCGGTGCCATCGCCGTCGATCGCGCCACGCAGGTGCCGAATATGTTCGAGCTGGTCAGAGACCTCTTCCCAATTCCCCAACTCGAGCTGAGTAGTCATTATCGCTTGCAGCAGGGGAATCAGATCGGGATGCTCGAAACCAAGCTCGGTACGCATTACCTGCAGCTGCCTGTTCTGCAACTGTGCAACCCGCTCATAGTCGCCCTGCTCAATGAACAGCTCTATCATCCGCTCCAGGGGCTCGATCAGGCTGCTATGGTAGGGGCCGAATTCGAACTCCAGATCTTCGATCTGCTGCTCGTAAGCCGCCTGCTGCTCGCTGTAGTCCGAGACGCTAGCCTCCAGAAGCACTTCCTCGGCCGCTTGAGCAGAAAAAGAGGCCCCCGAGAGCAAAGCGGCGAAAGCCAAGCCGCTGATATGCAATGATATTTCTCTACTATTGCGCTTACACATCGGGTAGAACTACTTTCAGAAACTAAGGACTTCTCACATTAACTTGATCTCTGTCAGTTGTCGATACACACTAAAGCCTACTCGTCACTGCAGAGAGTCATTCTCCGTTATGAATCGCAGCCTACTTTTTCTCAAGCCTGCACTCCTCACACTCCTACTCGCGGCCTACGCTTCCGCTGCGCGCGCACAGATCGAGCAAGCCGATCTGTATGATATTGCCGGCGAATTTGCCTTCGTGCGCATTCAGTATGACAGTTACTATAGTGGCGGTTTCTATGGCGGGCCCTGGGCGACAGACTTTCCCGCCGCGGATGAGAACTTCCTGCGAGGGGTAGCGAGACTCTCAAATGTACGAGTGATGGAGAAGCCCATCGTGCTGCGCTTCGACGATGAGGAAATATTCAACTACCCCTTCCTGTACGCACTGGAGATGGGACGCAACGGCGGGCTCTCTTTGTCTCCCAAGGAAACCGAGAACCTCAGAGAGTATTTGCTGCGCGGCGGCTTTCTATTAATAGACGACTTCTGGGGAGAACAGCAGTGGGATGCCTTCTATCAGGATTTCTCCAAGTTGTTTCCCGACCGCGAGATCAAGGAGCTGCAAGCCAATCACGAGATTTACCACACCTTCTACGACATTGATGGCGCGCAGATGATTCCCGGGCGTGGTGGCAGAAGAGGCTTCGGACAGGCGGGCATGGACAATGCGAGCAACCACGCCATCATGGATGACGAGGGCCGCGTTATGGTGTTAATCAATTGGAACTCAGACATGGGGGATGGGTGGGAACACACCTACGACCAGTGGTATCCCACCCAGTATGCGAACTCGGCGTATCAGCTAGGAATAAATTACCTAATCTATTCGTTAACTCATTAGCAGTGAGCTAATGCTCTCTAACGAATAGAGCATCAATTGCCGATCGCGGCGGCCCCAGCAAGCGACACCTGCTCGTCTTCGCTTCCTTGAGCTCCGCTGGAAGTTACTGCACCAATCTGCACGCCGTTAAGCATTACCGGCACTCCGCCCGCGTAGTGAATGCCGCCTTCGATCTCTTCGATCTCGCCTGCTGCCAAACGACGCCCATATTCGCCCGAGTAAAGACCTGTCTCGGTAACTACCTTGGCCTTCGCCAATGCAATCTCATAGGTTCGAGCAGAAGCACCATCCATTCGGTGAATCATAACCGGCAATCCATTCTCATCGGCTACCACGATAGTGAGGTTCCAATTATTGCTGCGAGCCTCAGTCAACGCAGCGGTCATTGCGCGTTGCGCCATCTCGTAGTTCAGGGCAGCCGGAACATCCTGAGCAAGAGCAAAGCTGGAAAGACAAAGACTAGTTAATAGCGCACAGAGGGAAAGTAAACGGTTAAACATGGGAATGGCTCCAATAGTGTGGTTAACGAAAGAGAGGAATATAACAGAAGCGAAAGAATTCAAGGAGGCCTCTTTGTGATTTTGTTTGCCACCATAGAGTATTTATCCGATTCACCTGCTGTTGTACCATGACACGCTCGCTCAACTACTCATGCTCCAGGAGTCCCGCATGCTCATGCCGATTCGACCCTCTATTTTCTTCCTCTGCCTAGTACTCTCTGGCGCCGTTCTCGGCCAACAAACCGATTCTGGCATACCGCTAGACGCAAACTGGAAGCAGACCGTGTACGACCATGTTGCAGCGAACCAACAACACACGGCATGGGGACTCGAACACAGCGAGCGCGACTATCTTCTGGCTTTGGAGCTGGCCGAGCGCGAAGGATTGGCGCTGGATCTGGATGTACTCTTCGCTGCGGCATTCCTGCACGACATGGGCGCCTTCGAACCCTACTCTGCGCGTGGCAGCGATCACTCGCAGGTCGCTGCCGATTCCATGGCGGAGATTCTAGAACCTGCTGGATTCCCGATGGAGAAGTTACCGCTAGTTGCCGGAGCCGCGCTCGCGCATATGTACTACTCGCCCGTGCCGAACGAGCCTCATGCGCAGGTGCTGCACGATGCCGATACACTCAACTTCCTCGGCGCCGTCGGCGTCATGCGGATACTCTCACTCACCACGCGGGAAGGCCTCGCGCGCGATCTACCCACCGCTATCGCCACTCTGGATAACATGAG
>CAYGRR010000089.1:0-8562 GCA_964352295.1 uncultured Pseudohongiella sp.
GTATTTTAGGGGCCTGAGCCTCCTTCCCGAGGCATCGAAAAAGGCCGCTTTGAAGGGACTCTTTTGGGCCCCTGCGCCGAGCTAAATGGCAACTAGAATCGCGGAAACTGGCCTCCGCCACCCGGGAAGCCGCCACCGCCGCCTGGGCCTTGCATCCCGCCGAGGCCGCGCATCATATTCGCCATGTTGCCGCCCTTCAGCTTCTTCATCATCTTCTGCATCTGTTTATGCTGCTTCAGCAGACGATTCAGGTCTTGAATCTGGGTTCCGGAGCCAACGGTTATGCGCCTCTTCCGTGATCCATTCAATACGTCTGGATTGGTGCGCTCGCGCGGGGTCATGGAGTTGATAATCGCCTCCATCTGGCGAAACCTGGAGTCATCCACCATCTTGGCGGCCCCGGGTGGCAAGGCCCCCATGCCTGGCATCTTGTCCATGATGCTGGCAACGCCGCCCATATTCGCCATTTGGCCGAGTTGTTCCCGGAAGTCTTCCAGGTCGAAGCCCTTGCCCTTCTTGATCTTGCGAGCGAGCTTCTCCGCCTTGACCTTGTCGACCTTCTTCTCGGCCTCTTCGATAAGCGAGAGCATGTCGCCCATGCCGAGGATTCGCGAGGCGATTCGGTCGGGATAGAACGGCTCGAGCGCATCCATCTTCTCGCCCATGCCGATAAACTTGATGGGCTTGCCGGTGATGTGACGCACGGACAGTGCGGCACCGCCTCTGGCATCGCCATCGGCCTTGGTAAGCACTACACCGGTCAGCGGTAGCGCGTCGTTGAATGCCTTCGCGGTATTCGCCGCATCCTGGCCGGTCATGGCATCGACCACGAACAGCGTCTCGACCGGATTTAGCTGCGCGTGCAGCGCCTGAATCTCCCCCATCATCTCCTGGTCGATAGCGAGGCGACCGGCAGTATCCACGATCAGTACATCGATAAACTTGCGCTTGGCTTCAAGCAGTGCCGCCGCGGCAATGGCCGCCGGTGTCTGACTGCTATCGCTGGCGAAAAACTCTACATTTACCTCCGCCGCTAACGTCTCCAACTGCTTGATGGCGGCGGGACGATACACGTCGGCGCTCACTACCATCACCGATTTCTTTACATCGTTCTTGAGCCAGCGTGCGAGCTTGGCTGCGGTGGTAGTCTTACCCGCACCCTGCAGGCCAGCCATCAGCACCACGGCCGGTGGTGCCGCCTTCAGGTCCAGCTCGGCGTTCGCCTTGCCCATGATGGACTCGAGCTCGGCCTGTACGATCTTTATGAATGCCTGGCCCGGCGTCAGACTCTTGGAAACTTCCTGACCCACGGCACGCAGGCTCACCCTGTCGATAAAGTCTTTGACGACTGACAGGGCAACATCTGCCTCCAAGAGGGCACGGCGCACTTCGCGCAGCGCCTCTTGAATATTGGCTTCGGTGAGGTTGGCCTTGCCCGTGAGCTTTCTAAACGTACCTGAGAGTCTATCTGTGAGGTTGTCGAACACTGTGGGTTACCACCTGACTGCTTTTCTATGAATTGATTGCCAATCTTGCGAGCCTATTCGCTGACTTGTGCTCGCAGAATTGATCGGACCGCATTATAGCGAATCCGCAGCCCTTTAAAAAAGGACTTCAACCGCTAGTATACATGTGCGACACTTTCCCATTGAACTTATTAACCGTCTAACGCGTCTCTGGCCAAGCCCAAGTCTCTATTCATCATGCAAGTTACCTTAATCTCCGGACTATTCGCAGTCTTCTTCTACTTGATGGGCTCTGTCTTTCAAGGCATGAATTTCAGGTCGAATAAGGAAACGCGCAGCCAGGTTTTTCTATTCGGCGCTTTGGCCCTCCTCGCTCATGGCATCAGCGCCTACGGCGTTATCGTGAGCATCGATGGCTTTCATTTCGGGCTGTTCGAGATCAGCACGCTAATCACCCTGTCGATCTCTCTGCTTGTGCTAATCAGCGCCCTTCGCAAACCTCTGGAGATACTCTTTCTGGGCCTGTTTCCCCTGGCGATTATCAGCATCATTGCCTCGCTCGCCATTCGTAGCGACTACCCGCCGACGAATATGAGCACGAGCCTCGCCAGCCATGTGCTGGTATCGATTCTGGCCTACAGCCTGATTACCATCGCCGCCCTGCAGGCTGGCATTCTTGCCTATCAAGATCATCAACTGAAGCATGGACATGCCGGCGGGCTGGTTAGAAAGCTGCCTTCGCTTCAGGCTATGGAAGCCTTCCTCTTCGAACTACTCTGGGTTGGTCAGCTGCTGTTGACACTGACCATCGCCACCGCATTCCTCTTCTTCGACGATATCTGGGGCATTGATGGAGTCATCCATAAGACGGTCTTTTCACTGCTCGCGTGGGTTGTCTTCGCGGTGCTGCTGTGGGGACGCCACCAACTCGGCTGGCGGGGTCGCACTGCCATTCGTGGAACACTGGGCGGCTTCGCGCTGCTTATCACCGGATTCTATGGCGTGAAGATTGCCCTGGAATTTTTAATTAGTTGATAGCGCATCGAAGTCTAACTAGCGCGTCATCTCCCCCTATGAGAAAGCCCCTGAATGAGCAGTGAAGAACCCAGCCTTACCATGTTACTCGTCTCCTTCGGGTTGTTGATTGTGGCCTCGGCCTATTTCTCCAGTTCAGAGACGGGCATGATGAGTCTCAACCGTTACAGGCTAAAACATCTCGCACGCAACCATCACGCGGGCGCGACACGCGCGAGCAAACTGCTGGAATCGCCGGACAAACTTATCGGCGTCATCCTAATCGGCAATAACTTTGTCAACTTTCTCGCGGCGGCAATCGCCACGTCTATAGCGATTCAGGTATTCGGCGACCCCTCTCCGGTAATCACCGCAATCGTACTAACACTTGTTGTATTGATTTTTGCCGAGGTTACGCCGAAGACTATCGCCGCGCTGTATCCGGAAAAAGTCGCCTACCCCTCAAGCCTGATTCTGATTCTGCTGCTAAAGATTCTCTATCCTGTGGTGTGGATGGTGAACGTGGTCTCGAATGCGCTGGTGCGTGTGTTGGGCTTCAATTCAGAGTCTGATGATAGCCACCAACAACTCTCAGCGGAGGAGTTGCGCACGGTCGTGTACGAGTCTGGCGAGCGACTGCCACGACGCAGACAGGGCATGCTGCTGAACATCCTCGACCTGGAACACGTAACGGTAAACGACATACTCGTGCCGAGAAACGAAATCGTCGGCATCGATATGGACGATGATATCGACGAGATACTTAGCCAGATCGGCAGTAGTCAACACACGCGCATGCCGGTCTACAAGAAAGACATCAATAACCTGCTCGGCATCTTACACCTGCGCAGCGTGGGCAAGCTGATTCGACTCGAGACGGTGAATAAGGCCGCAATCCTGGGCGAGACAGTAGAGCCCTATTACATACCCGAGAGCACGCCGCTGCACACACAGCTATCCAAATTCCAGAGGAAGAAATTGCGCATGGCGGTCGTTGTCGATGAATACGGCGCGGTCAAGGGCTTGCTCACTCTCGAGGACATACTCGAGGAGATCGTGGGCGAATTCACGACCGACCTAGCGGACAGCAGCAAGGATTTCCATGAGCAAGAAGACGGCAGCTACCTCATAGACGGCTCCACGAGCATTCGAGACATCAACCGCATACTGTCATGGGATCTGGATAACACCGGCGCCAAAACCTTGAGCGGCCTACTGACAGAGATGCTGGAATCGATACCCGACTCTTCGGTTGGTATCAAACTCGAGGGCTATTATGCGGAGACTGTGCAGATACAGGGCAATGTAATTCGAACGGTAAAGATGTGGCAGAAAGTGTCCGAGGAAGTAGACGAATAGCCTAGCTCTTCCGCCGCAACACCTGAACTGGCTCCTCGACTACTTTGTCGAAACCAGCTAGCCGCCAGCCCGCTACGCTGTGAGCCGACACGGCACCGCCCGCCTTCGCCGCCAGCGCCAAGCGAAAATCAGACCCCGCATCTAACTGCCACAACTGCCAGGCGGCTGCGTCGTCATTGCGCTGTGCATCGAACTCAAGATCGAGTCTATCCTCTCCCAGAAACCCATAAGAGAAGTGTTGTAGTGGTATGGCGAGGCCCATGCCGCAGGCCTTGATGTAGGCTTCCTTGAGTGTCCATAAATCATAGAAGCGCGCCTGCTGCAGAGTCTCAGGTAGCGCGAGCAAGGCCGCCGCCTCCTTCTCCGAGAAGTAACGCTGCGCGATGGCTGCGATGCGTCTAGGTTTTCTTGCGCACTCTATATCGACCCCTATTCCCTCGAAGCGAGAAACAGCAAGCACAACCTTCTCGGCCGAATGGGACAGGTTGAAGTACACAGCTGCCGAGTTTTGCTGCGGGCTGATCGCGGGTTTACCGTAATCGTTGTGGATGAATTGCCAGGAGGCGGGTGCCACCGACCTGTCATAGCAGGACAGTGCTGCACGCATCAAAACGCGGCCAAGCAGCAGCTGCTTGCGATGCCGATCGAACTGAAAGCGATTGAAGCGCGCGAGCTCGGGCTTGGTCAGCCAGGCGAGGCACTCTCTGCGCAACTCCGCCAACTCGAAATCTGCCTGCTCTAACTGCCAGACATGAATCTCTGATTCTTCAATCCGCATTTCTGTCACGGGCTTCGTCTCTTCTCTTACTACTCGAATGATGCGCTGCTGATTCAGCGCTTCGCCTATCTAAGCTTCGTAGATGCACTTGAGTTGCTTGCGCGCTATGTGCACCTCGCTCGGGTAAGCGAAGGCGTTATTCACGTACTGGATATCGTCCAGCTCGATGGCCTGATTCACGTGGCTGTGACCATAGACATGAATCGTAGGGTTCAACTGCCTGACCTGCCTGCCTAACGCCTCGCTGCCTAACACCGGATAAACGTTTCGCCTCTTCTGTGGAATGCCCGACGGCATAACATCTATTCTTGGCAAGAAATGTGAGAAACTGATGACGGTCTTATTGCTGATGCCGAGCTTCGATTCGTTCAATTTGAGGAAATACTCGCTGACATCCGCGCTCTCGCTCAGGTGTTCGGGCCAGGAACAGGCACGAAAGTCACGCCACGCCCTTCTGAGATGCCGGTCGGGTTCGCCGAAAGAGAAATCGTACCAGGAGTGCAGAGGCACGAAGCTAATGTCGCTAAGCTCGAGAACGTCTGCGTGCACGCCGCAGGCAGCGCAGAGCTCAGCGATAGCCTCGAACTTGCGCAGCGAACAATCGAAGTCCGACTCCTGCACCCACAGCTCGTGATTGCCCGGCACGAACAGCACGGCCTTAAAGCTCGCCGCTAACGAAACGAATACCTGCTCGAGTAGCGACATCTTATCGGTAACATCGCCGGCCAGAATCAGAATGTCGTCGGCATATTCCCTGCGATCGAGACTCAGAATCCAATCCAGGTTTTCCTCGTAATCGACATGAATGTCGGAGACGGCAAATACCCTCATGTAGGCTTCTTGCTCGACTGCTTTGGGCTGCTGAAATGCGCCTTGATAAACTCGGCCAACAATAGGTATTCCTCTCTGCGCGGATCCGACTTGCGCCAGGCCATGCCGATCTCGCGGGACACATTCTCCGTGGAGAAGTGCCTGAGTTGCAGATGGGTATCACCGAGCACGTCGCCAGCAATCGACATGGCGGGCAGCAGTGTCATGCCCAGTCCGTTTGCCACCATCTGCACCAGTGTGTGCAGGCTAGTGCCCTGATAGACGAGATCGGTATCGGCAGTCTCCAGCTTGCAGGCCTCCAGGGCATGGTCGCGAAGACAGTGTCCCTCTTCGAGGAGCAGCAAGCTCTGGCCATGCAGTTGCTGTTGTTTGACCTGCTGCAACTTCTCCAGTTCGTGTCCGGGAGGCAGACACAGCAGGAATTCATCATTAAACAGGCTCACCGTCTCCATATCCGGCAGCGGGAAGGGAAACGCCATAATGGTCACATCGAGTTGCCCCTGCTGCAATTGCTGGACAAGCTCGGCGCTCATTTCCTCTTTAATATAGAGCTTCAGCTTCGTGAAACTCTTGCGCAGGTCAGACAGCATAGAGGGCAGCAGGAACGGTCCTATTGTGGGAATCACCCCCAGTCGCAGATCGCCGGACAGAGGTGCCTCGTGAGCACGAGCCAGGCCGACGAAGTCCTCCACATCGCCGAGCACGATGCGCGCCTGCGCCAGCAATTTCTCGCCCAAGGAGGTTATCAACACCGTCTTCTTGTTGCGCTCGAAGATCTTTACGCCGAGCTGAGACTCCAGCTCTTGTATCGCCGCGCTGAGGGTTGACTGAGTGACGTGGCAGGCCGCCGCCGCCTTGCTAAAGTGCCGATGCTCGGCGACTGCGCAGAGGTATTTGAGCTGCTTGATAGAAGGATTCATGCCCAAAATCATAATCGATAAAAACGATCAAAGCACTTAGAAAAATCAATTAGATTTGAAATTCGAATTGACGTAAAGTAAACGCCGGTCTGTGATCCTCGATTCACTCAGGGCAGTTTCCCTTTCGCAGGGTCCGCATTAGCTAATAGCAAACCACTAGGAGAAGCACCATGTCATTGAAAGGTTCAAAGACAGAAGACAATTTGAAAGCCGCCTTCGCCGGAGAGTCACAGGCGAATCGCCGCTACCTGTATTTCGCCCAGAAGGCCGACGTAGAGGGTTATAACGATGTATCCGCCCTGTTCCGCTCAACTGCGGAAGGTGAAACTGGACACGCACACGGCCACCTCGAGTACCTCGAAGAAGTTGGCGACCCTGCTACTGGCATGCCGATCGGTGGCACAGCAGACAATCTGAAGTCCGCCGTTGCCGGTGAGACCCATGAATATACCGACATGTACCCTGGCATGGCCAAGGACGCACGGGACGAAGGCTTCGATGAGATCGCCGACTGGATGGAGACGCTAGCGAAGGCTGAGCGCTCACACGCGAATCGCTTTCAGAAAGCATTGGACGCCCTGGACGACTAGTCCGGCATCCTTTCAGAATGCTGGCACTCTATAGATAGGGTGTCAGCATTTTGAAGAATCGCAGCATGAGCTCGCGCAGCTCACCTGATTTCCGAAATACTACATTCTTGGCCAATCGAGTTTCTTATGTCTGATCAAAGCAGAGAAGGCGGTCTGAGCGCGCCGACCAGGCATCCGCTCAATCAGAACGATCCCGTATTCTGGGATGAAGACAATCTTAATAAGGAGCTCGAGCGCGTCTATGACATCTGTCATGGCTGTCGTCGCTGCGTGAGCCTCTGCAACGCCTTCCCCACACTCTTCGATCTGGTAGATGAGAGCGAGACCTTCGAAGTCGACGGCGTTGACGTTGCCGACTACGGCAAGGTGGTAGATCAATGTTATCTGTGTGACCTCTGCTATCTGACGAAGTGTCCCTATGTTCCGCCCCACGAATGGAATGTCGATTTCCCCCACCTGATGCTGCGAGCGAAGGCCGTTAAATTTAAGAAGGGCGAGAGTAAATTTCGCGACAACCTGATTACCAGCACCGACATGATCGGCAAGGTGGCAGCGCAGCCGGGTATCAGCTCGCTCGTCAATGGCGTGAACAAGAATAACGCCTTGCGCGGCCTGCTGGACAAGTCACTAGGCATACACAAAGAGGCCAAGCTACCCGAGTACGCAAGCAAGACAGCACGCAAGAATCTCGTTGCGCACATCTACGACCCCGCAGCGCCTAACAAAGAGCCTACGGACGAAAGAGAGCAAGTAACTCTCTTCACGACCTGCTACTGCAACTACAACGAGCCGTCGATAGCAGACAGCGTAGTCAAAGTTTTAGAGCACAACAACATCAGGGTAAACCTTGCCGCGAGAGAACACTGCTGCGGCATGCCGAAGTTAGAGCTGGGCGACCTGAAGACGGTGACGCAGCTAAAAGATAGAAACATTCCCGCGTTGTACGAGCTAGTGAAGGCAGGCAATGTGATCGTTGCCGCCGTCCCCTCCTGCGTATTAATGTTTAAGCAGGAGCTGCCATTGATGTTCCCAGAGGATGAGAAGGTGCTGGCGGTTGCCGCAGCCTTCTACGACCCCTTCGAATATTTGCACAAGCTACACAAGGCAGGAAAACTAAACCTCGACTTCAAGAACACACTGGGCAATGTGAGCTATCACGTCGCCTGTCATCAGCGCGTGCAGAACATCGGCCCGAAGACGAAACAGATTCTCGAGTTGATCGAAGAAACCAACGTCAAGAATATCGAGCGCTGCTCGGGACACGATGGCACCTACGGTGTGAAGTCGGAGACCTTCGAGTTTGCCAACAAGATCGCTCGCCCTATCGTGAAACAGATTAAAGATTTCGAGCCCGACTACTACGGCAGCGACTGCCCCATCGCGGGCAAGCACATAGAGAACAACCTGAAGACCGAGCAGAAGGCCATTCATCCGCTAGACCTGCTCTGTCATGCCTACGGCATCTAGAGAAACAGACAAAGATTTGGGAAGTAACGAATGAAGAAGATCAGACTCAGCGACCTCATGAGTATCGAGGCCTACACGGAACAACGCCCGGCGATTCGCCAGGCCATGATGGAGCACAAGAAGACGCGCCGCCTGCC
>CAYGRR010000090.1:0-7651 GCA_964352295.1 uncultured Pseudohongiella sp.
ACAAGTCGTGGCAAACCTCGAGGGTCAGATCTGGCTGGCCGAAGACAGTTCCAAGCGCTTGATGCTGGATCAGATAGAGCTTCTACAGGCGATAGCCGACACCGGCTCCATCACGGCAGCGGCTAAGATCGCGGGAGTCAGCTATAAGACCGCCTGGGAACGCCTGGAGCGCATCAACAACCTCTCCAACGAGCCGGTAATTAGCAGAAGTGCCGGCGGGAATCAGGGAGGCGGCTCTATTCTTACCGAATATGGGAAGAAGATGCTTAATGGTTTCAAGAAGTTGCAGGAGGAACATCAACAATTCTTGGAAAACCTGAATCAACAGCTGAGCTCATTAGACGACGTCTCTAAGTTTATGAAAAGCACCCTACTTCAGACCAGCGCGCGCAATCAATTCCTGGGCACTATCGTGGCGATCGAGACCGGTGTGGTTAATTCGGAGGTGCAGATTCAGATAGCCGATGGGCAGTACATAGTCGCAATAGTCACAGAGCAGAGCCGCCAGGAGATGAAACTGGCTGTCGGGCAGTCCGTAATCGCGATGATTAAGGCCTCATCGGTGACCCTGGCGCTGGGAGACTCGCTCAAGGTCAGTGCGCGCAACCTACTGACTGGTCCGCTGAGGAGCCTGGACCGCGGTGCTGTGAATGCGGATGCTACGCTGCAGCTCAAGGGTGAGAAGACGCTTAGCGCCATGATCACGCTACGCAGTGCCGATCAGCTGGGCTTGGTCGAAGGAGCGACTGTATCGGCGATGTTTAAGGCCTCCAGCGTAATACTGATGCTGCCCTAGTCCTCCGGGATCCCTTGCGCTCTGCTCGAGAAGTAGACTTAACATGCGCACTGCTTCATAACTACTTGTTAATAAACTAAATTAGTGCTGCAGACTTTATCTGCGCAAACACAGATTGTCCCTCGAGCAACTGCAAATGCTGCACCGAATACTCTGAAACTCTCGCAAGCAACTGATTTCCGCCAATTTCGAGCTTGATCATGCGGCTGCCGTTGTGGGGATTGCTCGCCAATTCTGTAATTACTGCGGGCAGAATGTTGAGAATACTGCTCTGTCGCGGCTGTTCCAGGCAGAGGCTCACATCTCGAGCACGGATGCGCAGGCGAACTTCGCTGCCGGGAAGGCTCCTCAGGCCAGCCAGCAACTCGTTGCTGGGCAGCTGCAGCACGATGCCAGCGCCGCAATCAATCGATACCAGCTCCGCTAACTGAGTCGATGCCACCCTGCCTTCAATCACGCTGAAGGCGGCATCGCTGCGGCTCAATTCGCCATTAACCGCCCCCAGCACCGTTTGTATCGGTCCATAGTCGATCACCCTGCCAGCCGCCAGTAACACGAGATTATCCGCTAAACGGGCTACTTCCTCGCTGGAGTGAGTAACATAAAATGTAGGTATATCAATATTTTGAAGAAACTTTTCGAGAAGAGACATCATCTCCTCCCGACTAGCTTGATCCAATGCCGATAGCGGCTCGTCTAGCAAAAGTATTGCGGGCTCGGAAAGCAGCGCACGACCCAGTGCCACGCGCTGTTTCTCGCCACCGGAGAGGCTCTGTGGATAGCGAGTAAGTAATTGCGCAATCTTGAGGTTGCCGATTAGGCCATTAAAATCAATGGATTCAGACTTATTTGCTAAGCGTTTTCTTCCATAGAGCAGATTTTCCTCTACGGTTAGATGGGGAAACAAACTCGGGTCCTGAAACACTACCCCTACCCGCCTTTCTTCTACAGCTTTAGCGCCCAGGGCGCTTAGCCAGTGACGCCCGTTCACGCTCAATGACCCGCTGCAATCCGGCTCCAAGCCTGCGACTGCTCTCAACAGCGTGGTTTTGCCGCAGCCTGAGGGGCCGAAGATCGCCGTTACACCGCGCCCGGAAACGCTAAAGTCTGCCGCCAGCTCGAAGCTAGACTTGCGCAGTTGTAGAGCGACCTCAATCATGCTGTCTTCATCAGGTGAAATCTTCGATTAGCGCCATAAATAATTAATAACACTAAGAAAGAACTTATTAGCATACCGGCTGCAAGCCAGTGCGCCTGCCCGTATTCCAGCGCTTCGACATGGTCATAGATCGCTATCGATAGGACCTGGGTCTGACCAGGGATATTGCCGCCAATCATGAGCACCACACCAAACTCCCCAAGAGTGTGGGCAAAGCCGAGGACGGCGGCTGTCATATAGCCCATCTTCGACAGAGGAAGCACTACGCTCAGGAATCGATCGACAGGGCCGGCGCCAAGTGTTGCCGCCACCTCTAGTGCATTCTTGCTGAGACTAGAGAAGCTGTTCTGCAGCGGCTGCACCACGAATGGCAGGGAGTAAATCGCCGATCCCAGTACCAACCCCCAGAACGAGAATGCGAGCGATGGCAGGCCGAGGGACGCCGTAGCGGCACCGATAGGCCCATCCGGCGAGAATGTCAGTAACAGGTAGAAGCCAAGCACGGTAGGAGGCAGCACGAGTGGCAAGGCGATCAGGGCCTCTATGGCGCTTCGTGTCTTCGATTGTGTTGTGGCCAGCCACCAGGCCAGCGGCGTGCCCAATAACAGCAAGATGCTGGTCGTAGTGAAAGCCAGCTTCAAGGTGATGATTAGTGCCGTGAGGTCCGCTTGCGCAAGCATCAGGGCGTCCCCTCAGGCAGCAGATAGCCGCTGTGCAGCAATATGGCCTGCACTGTTGCCCCTTCCATGAAGGCGGCGAATTCCGCAGCGGCCGCGGATTCCCTGAGAATAACCATGTCCTGCCTGATCGGCCCATGCAGCGCGCTAGGTACTAGCCATGTCGAACCCTTGCCCCGTAGGCTGTCGGAGAGAGTCTGTGAATACGCCACCAGGCCGAGGTCGGCATTTCCACTGAACGCGAATTGAAAGGCTTGGGCGACATTCTCTCCCATCACCAGTCTTGCGCCGACCAGCGCTTCGACACCAAGATTGTCGAGTGCCTCGATGGCGGCCTGTCCATAGGGTGCGAGTCTTGGATTCGCTATCGCAATTACACTGTAATTATTTGTATTTAATAGGTATTCAGGCCCCAGCTCCAGGCCCTCCTCCCTGCTCCACAATGCCAGCTGGCCTTGGGCATAGGTGCGGAGACTGGCTGGGTCGGCGATACCCTCTTCCACGAGGCGTCTGGGCCTAAGCTGATCTGCCGACAGAAACACATCGAAGGGTGCGCCATTGGCTATCTGCGCGTAGTGTTTGCCACTGGATCCACGAATGAGTTGCAGCTCGTGCTCTGAATTGGCCTCGAACGCTATTTTAATCTCCTCCATGGCGGCTGCGAAGTTTGAGGCTACCGCGATATTGATGGAATCACCGAATGCAGCTGCAGACTCAAATAAAGCGAGAACCAATAGGCAGCTGCTGGCGTATTTCTTGATGAGGGCATGCACTGTAAGAAACCGTTATGTAGATAGATATATAACGCCTAGTCTACTAGCGGCGGAAGCAATTGCCAACGGCCATTGCGGCGACATCAAGTAACTAGCGAAAACACCGACTAAGTAGCATGGACTCTGAAATGCGCCTTAATCCAACAGCTTAGGATTCTATTTGCTAGCCTGTGCGGCTGCGTTATATAGTGAATAGTATTTAATAAACAGATATTTAAAGTAGTTAACTAATGTCAAATGTAGAATCCCCACTCGCTTTCTTCGACACACTCGATGAAATGCCAAATCCCTTCAAGCAGCCGGTAACGACGCTTGAACATCTCGCCATTGACGCCTCCGGGGAGGCTATTGCTGATTATCAGTGCGCCGCCGAGTTCATCTACAGCTACCGTGGCAGTCCAGATACCTTCAGCACCTACAGGCGCGAGATAGAACACTTCCTGCACTGGTGTCTAATTATTGCAAACAAGCCACTAAAACAAATAGTTAGGGAGGACATCGAAACGTATGTGGACTTTGCGAGGCAGCCTCCTCCCAATTGGGTGGGGCAGAAGAACGTGCCCCGCTTTCTGCTCCGCGCTGGGCAGCGCGTGCCGAATGATGAATGGCGGCCCTATATTCACACCAGTGGCGAGTTCGTCGTTTCCCAGGCGGCATTGCAATCCTTATTTAGTGTGCTAAGTAGTTTCTTCAACTTCTTGATTCAAGAGAACTATATATCAGCGAACCCGGTATCCCAGATACGCCAGAAGAGTAAATTTCTACGCAAGCAACAGAGTCAGGGCAAGATTCGCCGGCTATCTCCCCTGCAATGGGACTTCGTTATAGAAACGGCCGAGACCATGGCAGCGGAACAGCCACAGGTGCATGAACGCACCCTATTCATCATGAACGCCCTGTTCGCTATGTATCTGAGAATCTCAGAACTCGTTGATACGACTCGCTGGCAGCCGCAGATGGGCCATTTTCAGGCCGACCAGGAAGGGAATTGGTGGTTTCTCACCGTAGGCAAGGGCAACAAGGAAAGAGAGATCTCCGTAAGCGATGCAATGCTCGATGCCTTGAAGCGCTATCGCCGCTCGCGGGGCTTGCCGAGTCTGCCCCTGCCGGGTGAGTCGTCGCCGCTCATCCACAAAACCCGTGGCAGAGGTGGAATCGGCAGCACCAGACAGATCCGTGGCATCGTGCAGAAATGCTTCGATGCGGCTGCCGAGAAGATGCGGGCAAATGGCTTTAGCGAAGACGCGGAGCGCCTTAGCGCTGCAACGGTTCACTGGCTGCGCCACACGGGAATATCCGAAGATGTGAAACATCGGCCCAGGGAACATGTTAGAGACGATGCCGGCCATGGCTCGAGCGCGATTACAGACCGTTACATCGATGTGGAAAGAGCCGAAAGACACGCTTCGGCGCGTCAGAAACTCATAAAATAGAGCCGATTTGAGCAGCAGCCCATTCTGGATGTTTTCTAGACCCTGATTCAGCATCAAAGTCCTTCTCAGACGGGGCTATTTCGCTTAGTCTCTAGTTTCACAAATGGGCCCGGAACCTGCTACTCATTTGGACTACGCTATCGCGCGAGCCGCTTTACATTATGGAACTCAGTGGAGACATATGAATATCAATACACCGAAATTCGACCGTAGACGATTCATGCACAAGGCAGTGATTACTGCATGCTCGCTTCTCCTGGCATCGACCCTGTTCGCTCAGGAAGATCCCAGTCAGCTCAATACAGTCCTGGATATCGATGCGCTCTACAGCCCCCTTGAAAGCCAGCCTATCCACGGAGATACAGCGGCAAAACTATTGAGCGAGCTGGAGACGAAGCACTACTCCTCGGTCAACATTAACGATAATTTCTCCTCCACGGTGTTCGACAGTTACATAGACGCTCTGGATGGCTCGAAGCTGTATTTCCTGCAGGATGATATCGACCAGCTCAGCTCCTACCGCTATACGCTAGATAACAGCCTCGCCGACGGCAGCGTCGAGCCCGGTTTTGCGATCTACAATGTCTACTACAAGCGCATACTCGAGCGGATGGTGTATGCCATCGATCGTGTCGAGAACCACATCGACGAGATGGACTTTACGATCGACGAGAGCATCGCTATAGATAGAGAAGATGCCCCCTACGCTGCCTCGCTCGCAGAGCTAGACGAACTGTGGAGGCTTCGTATCAAGAACAGCGTTCTAAGTTTAAAACTCACCGGTGACGATAACGACGAGATTCGCGAGAAGCTGAGCAAGCGCTATCGCAATCAGCTAAGTCAAATCTCCAAGACGAACGACAAAGACGTGTTTCAGACCTACATGGCAACAGTTGCCACGGCGGTTGACCCACATACCTCCTACTTCTCACCGCGGGATTCCGAGAACTTCAACATGGGCCTGTCACTCTCCCTTCAGGGGATTGGCGCTCAACTAACTACCGAAGAGGAATACACGAAGGTCGCCGAACTGATAAAAGGTGGGCCAGCAGAGCGAGGCAAGCAATTGCAGGCTGGTGACCGCATCATCTCCATAGGCCAGGGAGTTGATGGCGAACTGCAGGATGTTGTCGGCATGCGTCTTGACGATGTAGTCGCGCAGATACGCGGCGAGAAAGGCACAGTTGTTCGTCTAAACGTAATTCCCGTAGATGAAGTTGGCGAGTCGAGCGCCACCGTCGTCAGCATTACCCGCGATACCGTAAAACTCGAAGATCAATCCGCAAAGAAGGAAGTCATCGAGCTTAGCTATAACGGTGAGCAATACAAGATCGGCATCATAGACCTACCTACTTTCTACTTCGATTTCGAAGCCGCCTCTCGTGGCGAGGAAGACTATAAGAGCTCTACTCGTGATGTGCGCAATCTCATCGATGAGCTAAAAGAAGAAGGAGTTGATGCGCTAGTTGTTGATCTGCGCAATAACGGCGGCGGTAGCCTGAGTGAGGCTAACCAGCTAGTTGGCCTGTTTATAGAAACCGGCGCCACGGTACAGATTCGTTATTCAGGCCTGCGCAACGGATTCACGCGCTCGTTTGGCGATAATGATCCGGACGTTGCCTACACCGGTCCCCTTGCCGTCCTGGTTAATAGAACCAGCGCCTCCGCATCGGAAATCTTTGCCGGAGCAATTCAAGATTATCAGCGCGGCATCGTCTTGGGTGGCCAGACATTCGGCAAAGGCACGGTGCAAGAGATCATCCCTATGGACTACGGCCAGGTGAAACTCACCCGCTCGAAGTTCTATCGCATCTCTGGAGAGAGCACCCAGCATCGCGGTGTGATTCCCGACATCTCCTTCCCTGATTTCTACGATGCCTACGAAGATATCGGCGAGAGCAGCCTCGATGGCGCCCTCCCCTGGGACACGGTGCGTCCGGTCGAGTATCGCCCCTACCATGCGATCCAGGCCCTGCTACCGGAATTGCAGCAGCGCTACGACCAGCGTACAGAAAACTCGCCGGACTTTATCTATCTTCGCGATCAGATTGAGCGCACACGCGTGCTCAGGCAGAGAGATATGTTGTCCCTCAACGAGCAGCAAGTGAAAGCGGAACGCGAGAGAACGCGACGCGAAGAATTTGATGCAGAAAATATGCGCCGCCTCCTTAAAGGCCTTCCACTCAACGAATGGGTTGAGGACGAGAGCGAGGATGAGGAAGAAGAATTAGTCGCCAATAACGACACAAGCTCGGCTGAAGAATCTGAGGAGGTTGAGGTCGAAGAGGAAGGCGATCCCCTGCTCCTCGAGAGCGGACGCATACTCGCCGACTTTATCGCGCTTAATGCGACTCGCGTAACTTCAGTAAGCCAGGAAAACCTGCGCCCCACCCGCTAATCCCTAGCGATATCACCTGCAAAAAAAAGGCCCTCGGGATGAGGGCCTTCAAGCGGGGTCAAGCTCTAGGATTCAATCAATTTGGAGTTGATTGAGATTCTATTTAAACAGAGGAATCTAACTACGCTATTCGGCAATTAGGGCTATGTCGGGGTTAATTGTGGCTGGAATGTGGCGGCTGGAACGTGCTTCAAAGGGCATCCCTGCAACGACCGGGTAGCTGCGGTCCAGGGAAGACTGCTCCCTTTGTTTGAGATAGGGGTATTCGGACAGGGAGAGATTGATTCGAATCAGCTTTGGCTGATTCTCACCATTACGTGACGTAGTGGTTATTGCCGATGCTGCCGGGCTGGTGAAGCTGCTGAGCTCTGATGGCTCGCTGCGCGAGTCTTGATTGCTACGCAATCAATCGAAC
>CAYGRR010000091.1:0-1115 GCA_964352295.1 uncultured Pseudohongiella sp.
GGCATTGAGCCCGAATCACGCCTTCGCCGATGACGAGGGTGAGATTGCGGTGCGCAGGGGAGACAGGATTCCCGGTATTCCGCAGCACCAGTTCAAGATCTCCAGCGACTATGATTTCGGCGGCGGTTTCAGCGTCGGGCTCGATATGCTCAGCAATGGCAGTCAAGTCTTGCGCGGAGATGAGTCCAATCAACTGGATGAAGTCTCTGGCTATACCACTGTCAGCCTGCGCGCCCGCTACAGCGTCAATGAAAAACTGGAGATTTTCGCGAAGGTGGATAATCTACTCGACAAAGAATACGAGAGTTTCGGCCTACTGGGCGAAGAGCCGGGCGAGCTGGAAGTCCCGATCATAGAAGACTTAACGAACCCAGTCTTCTTAGGTGCCGGAGCACCGAGGGCTGCGTTTCTCGGCCTGCGCTATAACTTCTAGTTCGAACAGCTGCAGAGTGTTGCAGAACAATCGACTACTGCCTGCTGCGCAGAAACTCCACAGCGCGATCAGGAAAGTCGGTGAACACGCCATCAACATCCGCCTGGTTATAGTGAATGTCCAGAAGCTCGTCGAAGCTTTCGGCATAGCCTGGCACCTGCCCTGGATCCAAGCGATAGGTGTAAGGATGCACCTGCATGCCGGCGGCGTGGGCTTGCGCGACAAGGTCGGTCACCTGAATATTCCCTTTCGCAGATTCTCTCGATACAACCAGCCCCTTCTCTGGACCGACACCGTCGGCGAACGCAGAGAGCCTCTCCATGCCGTCTGCCTCGAACATCCAGGGGTTGGAGGATGCGCTATCGATAAGCTGCACGAGGTTTAGCTCGACACCCTCCTTGGGAAGAATCTCATCGTGAATGATTCTTAGCTCCTCGAAGCTGAATGTCTGCAGGAATACCTTGTCTTGCTTGCTCGTGTAGCCATAGGATTTCAGCATCCTGACTACGGCGGTGCTAATGTCCTTGCCTGCCGCGCGATGAAATTCGGGGCCCTTCACCTCGGGGTAGATGCCAATGTTCTTCCCCGTTGACTTGTTCATACCCTGAATCAATTCGATCTCTTCGGCCAACGTGGGAACGCTGAAGGAGGATGCTCCCATTGGAAAACGATTGGGGTAGCC
>CAYGRR010000091.1:1215-7474 GCA_964352295.1 uncultured Pseudohongiella sp.
CTGCTATGAGCCTATTCTGTAACGCAGCTTGATTGCTATCGTGTCGACTATCCTGTCGTTCCATGACTGTTCTAACAGTGTTGGAAACGTGTCGAAGCTGTTACTCGGCAGGTTGCTGCCGCGTGTATACACCACGAACAGGTCCGAGAGCGGTGCAATCTCCCAGCGATATCTCGCCTGGAATGTGAGCCTGCTAATCACGAAGTCATCCGGCGTGGTATCGGGGTTGGCAACCGGCTGCAGGAAATCCCGACTATTTGAGTTCACCTGCCAGAAGCGATCCTCGAAGGCCTTCAGCGCGGTCCACTGCACGGTAAAGCGAATCTGCTGCTGGGCGGAGATGAAGTAGTTCGTCTCCACGCGAGGTGCCCACTGGTGGGACTCGAAGCTCGTGTAGCTGCCGCTGCCTCTGTGGACGAGCAGGGCCTCCCTGTCTGTATAGTCGAGCGCTATGTCCGTAGAGAACCTGTCGTTGGGGCGCCACACTATACCGGCAGTAGCCTGAGAGCGCGCCGGCCCCAACTCATCCTGCTCCAGATTCAGGCCTAGGTTGAAAGAGATCGGTTCCGCAGGATTCGTTGTGTAGCCGACGTTTGCTCCGAATCTTGCCTCGATACGAAAATCGCCTGTACCTCTGCCAAGACGATCGTCGATGCGCTCCGGGAAGTAACGAATGCTGTAATCGAATCTGTCGTTATCCAGATAGGTGTAGGCCCGATTGAAGAACAAGCCCATTCGCACTGGCTGACCAGAAGTATTCCATTGGTTCGAGAAGAAGATGCTGGTGCTGCGATCACGCAGGCCTTCTATGTTCGATACTGTCTTCGAGTAGTTGTAGTCCATGTTCATCTGATCGTTACGAGTCAGGAACCCGAGGTCATTGATATCCAGCGTATCGTCTATATAGGTCGAGCGCAGCGTATGCTGCACTCCGCGCCGCGGTCGATAACTCACATCGGCGAAGCCGCCGGTACCGGTTAGACCTTCTACATCACTATGCATTAGTTGCGCGTCCACCACCCATCGGTTGTCCGCTGAAAAATAATGGGCGTCTATGGCGTTAACGGTGGCGTCTAGTTCCGGGTGCGATATGTTGGTACCCATCCAGCCTAGTGCACGACGACCGCCAGACCCCGTGTTCTCATATAACACTCTAGCTATGGTAAAGTCTCTCCCCTCTGCCTGCAGATGAACCCGAGTTCCGTCATCCAACTCTCCGCTGATCTCACTATCATTTTCCGAGGCGAGCAGTGTGCCGTAGCGCCAACTCCCGTTCTGACCGGTAAACTTAACAGCCCCTAACAATTCAGTTGGCATACTTAGATCCGTTGGCACTACATTGACGTCACTAGGCACATCGTAGATCGCTGCTCCACCGATGCGACGAGTATTTAAGAGCGAGATGGGACCGCCGGGTCCACCGCGACCCGACGTGCGCGGTGAGGTATTGAAGATATCTTGCCCCTCGAGAAAGAACGATCTACGCTCGGGAAAAAATACTTCGAAGGCTGTTAGGTTTACGACCACATCATCGGATTCTACGTTGCCGAAATCTGGATTCAGTGTCGCCGATAGCAGCGTGTTGGAAGTTGGTCGCCAGAAAATCTCTGAGCCCACTTTGAATTCAGCTTCGTTTCTTACGTTATCCATGACCGTTGAGGCGAAGGGGTAGTAGGTCAGCTGGCGACGCGGCTCGATGTCCCTAAGTTCATATTTCTCGAACGCTGACAGGTATTGATTCACCGTGCTTGGCAATGCCGGATTCGACCAGGCCTCGCCACCGAGGTGACCCACCTGCCGTTCGAAGTAGAAACCAATCTGTCTGATAGCATCCACTTGTGGCAGTGGCATCATCGACCAGGGTACGAAGTATTCAACACTCCAGCCATTGTCCAAAGGCTGAGTACGACCACTCCAGGGTCCATCCCACTGCATATTCATCTGGCGCTCTGGCAGCATGGAAGCATCTGTCATGGAGTCGCCGAGATTGATGCGCAGGAAGTAGCCATAGAGTCCGCCGCCGGAGGCATCGATGCCTACTACGAAACCATCGCGCGCCAGACGCACATCTCTGGGTGTCATGCGCGCGACTAGCGTGTCGGCAGGTTGAAAATTCATTGCCGAGATATAGATTCCGCGCTCAGTGTAGAACATGCGAATGTGCGTGTCGTAGGGTGTCTCTGCAAGCGTATCGGGGTCGATTACCCGCATACCATCGACGACCGGAATACTGTCCCACACTGCCTCGTCGATAAATCCATCAAGCGTGATATCCGCCTCGCCCTCGTCTATGCGTGTAAGTTGAGGCAGAGACTCCTGCGCCAGCAGCGTCAGGGAGGAGAGAGAAATCAAGAGGCAAAGACAAACGCGCGGATAGAACGTACTCATAGGATTACCTTGGGTTGGCTCTCGATCACTGAGGCGAGCAGGAAGCCTCAGTAGCACTTATTCTAATGTGAGCACTATATCGCAATAGTTTTGCACTTTCTCAATTAGAAACAAATAGTTACAAATTGGGTAGCGGTGTGAGCCCCCCCTCTACCACCTTAGCGGCGGCCTGCGCTGCAACTGCCATGTTTCATCACTATTGCTCTGCAATTCGCCCTTTT
The DNA here is from genome assembly GCA_964352295.1 of uncultured Pseudohongiella sp. Taxonomy (GTDB): domain Bacteria; phylum Pseudomonadota; class Gammaproteobacteria; order Pseudomonadales; family Pseudohongiellaceae; genus UBA9145. The sequence continues at coordinate 3,825 of CAYGRR010000091.1, forward strand.
TGCGCCCACCCCCTGTCAGATTGCTGCGCTGTAATACGGCTTAAGCTAATAACCCTGAGTGAGGAGAACGCGGTGAAACTTTTTAAGAAGACACAGAACTGTCTATTTGTCGAAGAGGAGAGGTATGAATGGGCGGCGAAGAAATCCGGGCTGAGTCGCCACCTAATTGCGCTATCTGTGCTCTGCCTGTTTGCTGCCTTTCTCTTTAGCGCGCTGCGTTAGCGCGCGAGGAGAGTGGCCTCGACCGTTATCAGTGCCTCGCCTCGCTGAATCTCCATGCGCACGGTGTCACCCGGAGATGAACCCCTCAATAGATTGGAATAGGTCTGCAGATCGGTCATGGGCTGCTCGTTGTAATTAAGGAGGATATCCCCAGCCTGCAATCCCGCCTGCTCTGCAGCACCGCCTGGAGTCACATCGCTTAGTCGAACACCTGGGCCTGCGAACGCGAAATCCGGCACGGTACCCAAACTAGCGGAACGCTCTGCATTGGAGCCGGTAGCCGTTGACTGTACGCGTATTGGAGCGCCCGCCAGTGTCACGCGCAGCGGCTCGGTATTGCCAGCCAGATAGACCGTAGCCTCCTCCAGCCAGAGCGCCACGTCTGACATTCCTCCTAAGTCGAGTTTGTCTGCGGTGTCGCTGACTTGATGATAGTCGCCGTGTACGCCGCTGAATAGATGAATGGCAGGTATGCCTGCATTCAGAAAACTCACATGATCGCTGCTCGCGATAGTGTTGGGTGGGAAGGTAGAGTTCACCCCGATTGTGAAGCCTATCCCCTGAGCCATGAAGGGCCATTCGTAGGCGCTGTCGGTAGCGAAGACTTGAAGGTCACGCCCCTCGAGGCGCCCTACCGCATCGAGATTGATCATCGCGTAGAAATCCTCGGACTCGAATCCTGCAGGCGGGTTGCTGACGAAATACTGCGAGCCAAGCAAGCCAGACTCTTCACCACTGAACGCAACGAAGATAATCGGCCGCTGCGGCGCAAAGGCTCGCACTAGCTGGCTCGCCACCTCGATCATAGTCGAGATGCCTGCAGCATTGTCATCCGCCCCAGGGAAGTGTCTGCCAGAGCGCTCATCGATGCCGAGGTGATCGTAATGCGCGCCAATAATCACCGGCTCGCCGCTCAGTTCACGATTCACACCCGGAATCATGCCGACGATGTTTGCCAGCTTTACATTGCCCTTGCCAGCAATGCTCTCACTCCACTCTTGCGTGTAGGTGCCATTCAGTGTCTGCAGTCCGGCGGCGCGAAATTCTTGTACTATGTATTGCGCCGCCAGTTCTATACCACCAGTGCCAAGGCCTCGGCCCTCAAATTCTGCGGAACTGAGAGCGCGCGCATGCTCTCGCAGTCGCTCTGGCATATACTTCGGGGGCAATGACGTAAGCGCATCGACCGCCGGCAGGTTCTCGAAGTTAATCGCCACCTGAACACCCGGCTTGACCCATTGCATCGGAGAATCTGGACTAGACCAGATTCCCTTCACATCGTTCGTAGGCTCATCACCCAAGAAGCTGAGATAGGAATACTTGCCGTAGTGCGGGAGCTTCTCGATCATGCCTGGCATCGCAATCATCTGGTCTACGTCGATAAACCCGAGCGCGAGATCAGAGTTCGCCGGGTGACGGGAGACGAGTACGCTACTTCTATTGGAAAACTCTACTTCGCTACCACCCATGAGAATTCCCATAGAACTCGCTTGCACACCATAGAGCTCACTTGCAGCGAATACCGATCGTGCGAAGGGATTGTCGCGCCCGAGCACCCACACAGATCGGTCTCGCGGCAGTTCGGTGATGTCCTCAGCATTGATTATCTGCGCATCGACACCCACAGCGAAGGATTCCACCATCTGCGCCCAATGCTGCCGGTTCGATTGAGGTAGCACGAAGCTAATGCTTTGGGCGCCGAATAGCTCTCCTATAGTTGGCGGCGTCTCTTCTCTATCTAATGTTCTAAACACGTCGAAGTATGGATCTACTAGCACCGCTTGCAATTGATCGTAGTTGTCCGCCATGACGCCTTCTAGACGTTGGCTGATATCAATATCATAAATTTCGGGAACATCGCTCTCCTCATAAAAGAGTGCAACTGGCACTCTCAAGATATAGGGATCCTCTGGCTGAATCTGTGCAAACATTATGCGAGCGCGATTGCCGATAACTTCCTCGACCGAAATAGAAAGCTCCGGCGCGCCGGTCCGATCGACCCACTGACTGAAGAAGGGACTAAGATCGAAGCCGCTTAGCTCGCTGAAATGCAGCGCTATATCCTCAAACGTGGCGCGCTTGAATTTGTAGTTCTCGTAGAATTGCCGCAGCCCCGACAAAAATAGCTCGTCGCCAAGTTCAATACGAAGCATATGCCAAAGCATCAGCGTCTTGCCGTAGCCGACAGCTTGCGACGCCGCAGAGTTTCGCGAGGTGAATTGTGAGAGGGGAAAATCGGCAGCATCCGTGACATAGTTCTTGTAGCGCGCCAACATCTCCTTGCGATACTCATGGCCCAGCCCATCCATCTCGCGGAACAGATGATCGGCGAGATAGGCCGTTAACCCCTCGCTCCAGTTGCCTGTCTCGTAGTCGGGATAGACGCCGTTGCCCCACCAGTTATGAAGAATCTCATGGGGATAGGACGATTCGAGTATGAAGGGGAACCGTATCACCTGCTCGCCGAGGAGGGTGAACGATGGCATGCCATAACCGGTCTCCCAGAAATTTTCTATAAGTGCGAATTTGCTGTAGGGGTATTCGCCGAGCAGCGGTTCGTACAAGGCGAGGTAGCGACCCGTCGCGTCCATATACTTCGTCGCCAGATTGATATCAGGCGTGCGCAGATAGGCCAACACCTCGACTGCGTCTACCTGCTGTGAATACTCGGTGAAGTCGGCAGCAATCAGGTATATCTCTTCCATAGGCTGATCGCTCTTCCAGCCATTGCTGCCCAGGCGATCTCCCTGACTAACCGCCGTCCAGCTGTTCGCTGAATCGGCAAACTCTACCTGCACATCGAAGCTGATTAGATCGCCACCAAAATCAGCAACCCAGGCGCTGCCCCTGTGCAGATACACGCCCTGCTCGCCGATGATACCCGAGCTCTCCGCGAAACTCTGCGCGTACTCCGCGCTAGATTGCACGGCGGCATCGTAGATCGTTCCACTGTAGTTGAGGACTAGCTGGTTCGCATTCCGGCGCGGTGGATCAACGCTGTACCGGGTAGTGGCGGCGGCGAGGCCACCAGTGTTGTTGATGCCCGGGAGATCGGCTGCGGGATCGCTCGCAATAATCTGCAGGCGTCTTGGATTGTTGTTGATCGCAAGATTACTATTCAGCGAGAAGCTAAGGGACGCACCGAGCATCGAGTCAGGCAGTGTTACCGTGTCTTCTACCGAGAGCGATTGCCGCCCAGGGTCTAGCACTACCTTCAGGCTATGGTGCACGAGCGCGGGCTCGCTCTCGACTGGCTCAGGCAGTTGTTGCGCGAACACATGCCCGCCTAATACCGCCAGGGTGCCGCACAGGCTTAAGCTGACCTTGAAAGCCCGATGCAATAGCTTAAGTGAAATCCAATTTGTCATGACACGTTCAAATCATTGCTAGTTCGAGCGGCTTACAGCCCCAAAAGTTCGAGAGCCTTC
>CAYGRR010000092.1:0-7308 GCA_964352295.1 uncultured Pseudohongiella sp.
ACGGTGGGCTTAATGGAGGGCTTAACGGCGGGATAGGCGGTCAGAATGGTTTCGGCGGCGGCAATGTTAATGGCGGAGGTGGCGGCGGGCAGATATCGACCTCTACTAGTACAGATTTTTGGTCCGACCTTGAGACTGCCATATCGAACCTTATCGGCGTGCAAAGTAATGGCGGCAGCGGTGGTGGCGTCGCCGGAGGTGCTGGAATATTCGGCGGGTTGAGCACGGCGGGTAGTCGCAATCAGTCAACTGTTACAGATGAGGGCAAAAGTGTCCTGGTGCAGCCATTAACCGGCATCGTGATCGTGACAGCGTTCCCCCATGAGTTGGCTCGCGTGGAAGAATTCATCGAGGCGGCGCAAGAATCACTTCGAAGAGAAGTCATCATTCAGATTCAGTTTCTTGAGGTGATCCTCAACAAAGGGTTTCAATACGCTCTCGATTTTAATACTTTCGGAAGCTCTCCTAACAACCCTTCAGATGGATCGGCGATCTTTGCAGATAGCGACAACGATCAGGCGCTGGAATTCAATGGAGGTGACATAGGGATCCAAGGTATCTCCAATGCCCTTCAGTTCAGTACCAATTTTAGCGACTTCGATGCGGTCTTTCAGTTGCTGCAAACCCGCGGTACTACGCAGGTGATCTCTAGCCCGCAGCTACGTGTGCTGAATAATCAGAAAGCAGTTTTCCAGGATGGCGCGCAGGAGTTTTTCCAAACACAAGCGGACTCGACAACTATCGCCTCTGCCAACAATACAACCACGAATGCGAATAACAATCTTCAGCAGTTCTTCTCGGGTATATCCATGGATATAACGCCGCAGATTAGCGCGAATGGAGAGATTACCCTGCACGTGCACCCTATAATCAGTGCCGTAGATGAGCAGACGAAGAGCATAGCGGGTCAGACTGTGCCTCTTGCCCTCACAACTACTCGAGAGATCGACAGTGTGATCAAGGCTCAGAATGGAAAGATTGTAGTTCTTGGCGGACTGGCTTTCGAGCGCAATATCAATGAGACTGCTGGTATACCAGGCGTAAGCCGGGTCCCACTCCTCGGAGATGCTCTAGAGCAGCGACAAACGCAGTCTGTGAAGAGCGAGTTTATTATTTTGTTAAAACCTATAATGGCTAGCGAAGCATCCAATAACGCCATACTGCAAGAGAGTAATGATCGGTTTCGTGACATCAATCGAGCCATCGATCCTTTTGCGAACAATTAGACTAGGATAAAGCGTCATGTACTTACAGCATTTTGGTCTGCGGGAATTGCCCTTCTCGCTAACGCCAAACACACATTTCTTCCTGAATATGGCGAGCTACCATAAGGCATACAATATGCTGATGGTTTCTCTGGCGAATGCTGAGGGCTTCATAAAAATCGTAGGCGAAGTGGGCACGGGCAAGACTATGCTCTGCCGTAAAGTCCTCAACACGCTGGAAGAAGACAAAGAGAATTACGTCACGGCTTACATCCCGAATCCAGTGCTTAGCCCCAAAGGTTTGTTTCTCGCATTTGCAGAAGAGCTAAACATTGAGATTGACCAGGATGTAGGTCATCACCGCTTGCTGAAGGCAATTACCGAAAAGCTGGTAGAGTTCTCCGCGGAGAATAAGCAAGTTGTACTTTTCATCGACGAAGCGCATGCCATGCCTGAACAAACTCTGGAGGCATTGCGCTTGCTAACGAATATCGAGACAGAGCAGGTCAAGCTGTTTCAGGTAGTGTTGTTTGCCCAGCCGGAACTCGATGTATTACTGAGCCAGCCTTCTTTGCGGCAGCTCAGGCAACGAATTACGTTTTCGTTCGAGATCGAGGCATTGGATAGGGATGGTGTCGAGCGATACGTAGTACATCGTCTGGCGACGGCCGGTTATAACGGGCCATTTCTATTCTCCAAGCGTGCACTGGATTTTCTCTTTAGGACGAGCGATGGCATTCCCCGTGTTATCAACATTCTTTGCCATAAGGCCTTGATGGTAGCGTTTGGCAAAGGGGAGCGTAGTGTTCAGATTGATCATGTGAAGAGTGCTGCAGATGATACCGAGGGAGTGAGTGTTCCGGGCGTCAGCTATATGCCCGCTATGATAGCGGTCGGTGGCGTTGTCATCGGCGCTGTATTGATCTACTACCTTGGCGGTATGTACCTATGAGCCTCGTAAATAACATGTTGCGCGATCTCGACAGGCGCAGGAACGATTCCGATAGTTCGAGTGGCGCGGTTCGTTTGATGCCGGCTGGCGATACGATTATTGTGCGAAGTCAGAACTATTTGCCTTTCGTTTTAGTTGCACTCCTTCTCGTTCTAATTTCGGTAGTTTATTTTTGGAGCCAGCTTGGTCAATCGAATGTTGATCAGCGATTGGACTTGCAGCCCGCGCCGGCCCTGTCCGATTCAAGGCGTGTCGTTGAGGACTTGCAAGAGTCGATTGCGCTAGCAGCACAGAGAGAGGAATCCCTGCAACTCGAGGATGAACCCGATCGTCAAGATGTGGTTCAGGCCGGCGTGCAAACAGAACCAGAGATGAGAGAGCCGCGAAGCATACCCACTGATCAGAATTTTCTTCGCACGAATAGCAGTAATACGCCTGACACGGCTCCCGTACTAGCGTCAAATATAGTTGAAAGCGCGGCAGTTGAGCCTGTTCGATCGGCAGTTTCCGATGCTCTGCCGAATGCTTCGGTTGCGTCGATGAAGGATCAGCCCCGCTATTCCACCGAGCAATTGGACACGATTGCCGTTCAGGACGCGCTGCGACTGATTGCTGACGGTGATGCCGAGGCTGCATTCACTACTCTGGAGAGATACATCATTCAGAATCGTAATGCACACCAATCTCGCGAAACCTATGCCAAGCTATTGATGAGCAGGGGGCGCGCGGCCGATGCTACCGCACTTATCAACGTTGGCTTAGGGTTGGCGCCTAACCACGCGGGGTTCAAGAAAGTTAAAGCTCGCTTGCTGATGAGCGAAGGCGATATCCCAGCAGCGGTAACAACCCTGATCTCACGGGCGCCGGATATCGAGAACGATGCTGAGTATCATGATCTTCTCGCGTCCGCCCAGCTTTCAAGTAAAGACTTCGCTGGCGCCATTATCAGTTACCGTGGTTTGGTGGAGCACGATCAAACCCAGGGTAAGTGGTGGTATGGCTACGCAGCGGCGAATGATCAGCTGGGCAATTCATCTATTGCTCGACAAGCCTATTTGCGGGCTATGCAATACTCCAATCTAAGCGCCAACTTGCGCCAGCGCAGTCAAGAAAGAGTTGCAGCGCTGAATCCCTGATATGGCTATCGTAAAACAAAAGATTAAGATCGGCGATCTACTAGTCAAGAACGGTGTGATCTCTAATGAGCAGCTGCAGTCTGCTGTAGATCGCCAGAAGCAGACTGGACAAAGGCTGGGCCAGATACTGGTCGAGCTAGGCCTTGTCCAAGAGGAGCAGTTCCTTAGCTACCTCAGCCAGCAGCTACAGATTCCGTTTGTCGATCTTCGTCGCTACAATTTTGATGTGAGTCTGATTCACCGTTTGCGAGAATCTTACGCGCGGCGCTATAGAGCGATCATCCTGGCGGACCAGGGTGCCCAGCTATTGGTCGGCATGGCTGATCCCATGGATATATTCGCTTCCGATGAGCTTGAGCGAATTCTGGAACAGCCAATACAGACCGCTGTTGTAAAAGAGTCAGAATTGCTTTCGACGTTGGACTTGGTTTATCGGCGAACCGAAGAGATTGCAAGTTTTGCGGAAGAGCTGGACGAGGAGTTAACCGAGGGGCAATTCGACCTAGAAGCCTTGAGCCTGGACGCCGACGATAGCGAGGCGCCGGTAGTCAAGTTGCTACAGTCAATATTTGAGGATGCGGTGCAGGTACGAGCTTCCGATATCCATATCGAGCCGGATGAAAATGTGCTGCGCATTCGCCAGCGTGTTGACGGTGTCCTGCAAGAGCAGGTAATGAAGGAAAGAAGAATCGCTCCGGCTTTGGTGCTGCGACTTAAATTGCTTTCTGGCTTAGACATCTCAGAGAAACGACTTCCGCAGGATGGACGATTCAGTCTAAGAGTGAAGGGGCGCAATATCGACGTGCGTCTATCTACCATGCCTATCGAGAACGGCGAATCGGTCGTCATGCGTCTGCTGGATCAGACAGACGGTGCGGCCGACCTCAATGAGGTTGGAATGCCGAAGGACATGTTGGAGAAGTTCAGAAAACTCATCCACATGCCCCATGGCTTGATTCTTGTTACCGGGCCAACTGGTAGTGGTAAGACCACTACGCTCTATGGTGCGCTTCAGGAACTCAACGAGGTAGGCAAAAAGATCATCACCGTCGAAGATCCAGTTGAATACCGTCTGCACAGGGTTAACCAGGTGCAGATTAACCCCAAGATCGAGCTAACTTTTGCGAAGGTATTGCGGTCAGCTCTGCGACAGGATCCTGACATCCTGCTAGTGGGCGAGATTCGCGATCAGGAAACGGCCGAGATCGCGCTTCGCGCGGCGATGACCGGCCACTTGGTTCTGTCCACACTGCATACCAATGATGCGGTCTCTAGCGCGATGCGCCTCGTTGACATGGGCGCCGAAGGATTTCTCGCTGCCACCGCGCTCCGTGCCGTTGTAGCGCAGCGTCTGGTTCGACGACTCTGCGATAACTGTTATGAAGATCATGCGCCAGATACTAAAGACATGGCCTGGATCAAAGGTCTCATTGGTGAGAAAGCAGATCGAATGAGCCTGAAAAAAGCGGTTGGTTGTCATCGCTGCAATAACACGGGCTATCGCGGCCGAATCGGCGTGTTCGAGCTGCTCATGTTGAGTGAGCCATTAGCTGATGCGCTGCGACGTGCTGACTCTGCCGATTTTGTAAGAATCGCGAAGCAGACGCCTGGGTATCGCCCGTTGGTGGTAAGTGCGCTTGAATATGCGACGCAGGGCATCACCAGTTTAGATGAAGTCTTTAGAGTCGCCGAACAGATAGATGAGTCCAGTGATTTTATGGATGTAGCGTAATACGCAGCTGAACAGAACTTGTGTCGAGGAATCGACGGGATGAGAAATGCCTCAGTTTGAATACAGTGGTCGAGATTATAGTGGCTCCCTAGTGTCCGGGTATGTGGATGCAGGGACTGCTGCCGATGTCGCTGAGAAACTGTTCGGCGATCGGGTCACGCCCATAGAGATAAAGGAGTCGATTGGGAAGGCTCCCAAAAAGAGTAAGAATACATCGCGCTCCAGAATGGATATTGGGCCCGATGCCACAGCCATAGAGAAGGCGAATGCTTTCCTGGGCTTCGATAAGATCGAGATCGATGAGCTCATCATGTTCTCGAGGCAGATGTACAGCCTGACAAAGGCGGGCCTACCGCTGGATCGGGCGATCAAGGGCTTAGAAGCCTCGATGAGTAATCGCAGGTTTCGCCGCATCCTTAGAGATGTAGTACTGGGCCTTGAGAATGGTAATACGCTGGCGACAGCATTGGGGCAGCATCCCGACGTTTTCTCTCAACTGTTTCTTAGCCTGGTGCATGTCGGCGAGAACACGGGTCGGCTGGATCAGGCGTTCATCGAAGTATCCAAGTATCTGGAGTTGGAGAAAGACACCAGGAAGCAGATTAAGAGCGCCACACGTTATCCGATCTTTGTGCTGGTCGCTATGGCGGTGGCGTTGGCGGTAATCACCGTCTTCGTCATTCCCGTTTTCTCAGAGACCTTTGAGCGTCTGGGTGCGGAGCTTCCTTGGCAGACGATCTGGCTAATGAACACATCGGATTTTGTACTGAATTATTGGCCGGTTCTGCTCGGTGGCATAGCGGCGTCGTTCTTCGGTTTTCGTTATTGGGTTAGGACGGAAAGAGGCGAGTTAAGATGGGATAGGCAGAAGATGCAATTTCCTCTCGCAGGGCCTGTGTTTGAGAAGATCGCATTGGCCAGGTTTGCGCGCACATTCTCCATGGTAATGGGGGCAGGGCTGCCCATCGTTCAGGGTCTGACCGTGGTGGCGGGAGCCGTCGGCAATGCCTTCGTCGCCTACAATGTGCACAAGATGCGAGAGGGTGTGGAGAGGGGGGAGTCGCTACATAGAACGGCAGTGTCTACGAATATGTTCTCGCCACTCGTGCTGCAGATGATCGCGGTAGGGGAAGAGACGGGAAACGTCGATGACCTGTTGGGAGAAGTTGCCGACTTCTATACGGTGGAGGTCAACTACGATATTAAGCGTCTAAGCGATTCAATCGAGCCTGTACTAATTTCGTTTATCGCGGTGCTGGTGCTCATACTAGCCCTCGGCGTATTCCTGCCGATTTGGGATCTCAATACCGCAGTTAGAAACTAGGCACAGAAACCGATTTTGTTGTCATGACGCCTAATTTTTTCACCCTTCTGACTAGTAATGGCCTACTTTGTACCGAGTATCGAATTGAAGAACGTAGACAAACAGAGAATGAGGAAGTTAGATTCCCCGAGATTCAATAGGAATCACGGGTTTTCTCTATTCGAGCTTGTGGCTTTCATTATTTCTGTAGCTATCATCTATGCGTATGCGGCGAATAGATTTGCCGAATTTCCCGCACAGGCAGAGCGAGCGAGTTTCGTCGCAGTGATCACCCAGCTGCAAACCGGTATCAATCTGGAGCTAATCAACGCGGTCACTCGGGGGAATACCGGTGCTGGAAACCTACTAGAAGATATAAATCCGATGGACCTCATGCTGCTGCCGCCCAGCAATTATCTGGGTGCGTTTAGCGGAGCACCGAGTGCCGACCTGCCTCGAAGATCGTGGTATTTCGACAATCGGAGTAATGAGCTCGTGTACTTGGTCAGCGATAGTACTGGGGTCTACCTGATCATCAACAATTCTCAGGTACCGGTAGATGAGATCCGCTTTAGAGTCGCGCCGGACTATGGAGAGGTGGACACGCAGACAGGATTGGATGTAAATATCGCCTCCAGAGTGCAGGAAGTTCCTGAGGCTAATCGCCGAAGCCGCTTGAATGGCGTGGTGTTGAAGCCGGTTGCCCCCTTCTCCTGGCAGGAGCTAGGTGCGCAGCAGATGCTGAACGAGGTCATAGCAGACAGCGGGGGCTAAAAGTGTGACACCGCCCACAAAACGCTGCTTCAGCGGCTGATTCTGCTATTTGTAAGTTATTAAAATGTGGGAACAAAGCGGGGTAAAAACTGTACCTTGCCCTATACAGCCTGCTCTAGATAGCTAACAATGCCCTATGTTAGCGTGTAACGAAGAATTTAGATTCATAAAATTCATTAAGTTACTAATAAATAGGCCGTTATTAC
>CAYGRR010000093.1:0-7073 GCA_964352295.1 uncultured Pseudohongiella sp.
GAGGGTACGGCGAACTCAGGTATCCCACCCTGTAGGGTATATCGCGATGGTTCGCCAGATATGCCCGATGGGGCGCCCAGGCGTTGCTCAGAAGAACCTGAAGACGTAGTGCCCCCGCAGCGCGAGTTCGGTCCGGATGGTGCTGAGACCAGAGCGACCTATGACGATGTCGATGACTACGATGGACTGGCCGAAGGGCTCAATCAGGCGACCTCATTGGAAGACGCCAACGGTGATGATCGCGATGGCTATGACAACTATTCGGTTTCGGTCGAGGTGAATTACTACGATCCGCTCAGCTCTGATATTAGTTACACGCCGACAACTCCTACCGATGAAGAGCTGGACGACGAGTACGACGCAAAGCTGATCACAGTCACGGTCTTCTTCGGAGCAGAAACCGAAGGCTTGGTGTTAAGTGCCTACAAATCGAATTTCTAGATTCTAGAGCTACAATGAAAACTATAGAGCCGCACAAGTCACAAGGATTCACGATCATCGAGATCGTGGTGACCATAATTATCACCAGCATCATCGGCATAGGTTTGGTGTCTTATATTTCTGACTCGGCTGATAGCCTTGAGGATGCGGCCAGAAGGAGCAAGATGGCTTCGGCGGGTCGCACTGCAATCGATAGGATCGCCCTGGAGCTGCACAACGCCTTGCCGCGCAGTATTCGCGTGCTACCGGACAATACTGGCGCGCTGAATAGCACTGGTGATCAGTGCATCGAGTTTATTCCCGTGCGTGCCGCGACGAATTACATCAATCCATCCTTCGGGGGCAGTGGATCAACCGTTTTCGATGTCATTGATTTCGAGCCCTCACAGGAGGGAACGTCGGGGGGGTTTGCCGCCATATTTCCTACTAACAACACGGCGATTCTCTACGATGGCGACAACTTTTCCGCGCCGGCGCCGGACAATTACTCGGAGTGGCCAAACTTCCCTACACGCCGACCGATTCAGGAGATAGCTTCGATCGCAGATGCGGGTGGTGACTTGAGCGAAGTTACACTGGTTAAGGCTCACCGTTTCAGGAGGCGATCACCAACCGACCGCTTCTTCGTTGTGGAACAGCCAGTCAGCTTTTGTGTGGTAGGTGACAAGCTCTACCGCTATTCAGACTATGGATTCTTCGCTACGCAAGTGCAGCAAGAGGAGGAGTCTGGAGTCTGCGAGGTAACGGCGGTAGATCCGGATCGCTGTTTGCCAGACTATGCGGCAATCTCAGCAAGCCCGCCACGAGTCAAGACGCTGATTACCGATAGCCTCGCTCACGACAATACCGATCTGGCCTTCGACATTGGCACGCAGTCCCTAACCCGGAACTCACTCGTGAAAATTTTGCTGAAGTTCAGTTCCGATGGCGATAGCCTCGTACTGAATCATGAAGTGCTTACGCGGAGCGTACCCTAGACTGTCATGAAAAGTAGATTCCCATTCACAAGACACATAAGCGCGCAGGCGGGCATAGGCTTGCCTGCGGCGATATTCATTATTACGGTCATGGCGCTAATCGCGGTCGCGATAAATCTGTTGGTGCGGCAGAATGCCGAGACGTTCGAGGAGGAGGTGAATCTATCGAGAGCCTTCTATGCGGCAGAATCAGGTGCCGGGTTCATGATGAATCGAACTTTCCCCCCCGAGGAATATTCCGCCTACGCTGGTACTAACTGCGCCGCGCGCACCTATACCTTCGCAGCTCCCGGCCTGGTGCAATGCACGGCCACCGTCACCTGCTCAACCAAGAACGACGGCGGCAAGGAGTATCACACGATCGAGAGTACCGGCAGCTGTGGCGACGTGGAGCGAACGATCCAGGTAAGAGCGGTGTACTAGGCATAGCGGGTAGACGGAAGTTTGCTAGCTGGTCCAGATGGCGAAGTACAGGATCACGGATACGATCCCCAGTGTTAGCAGCGCGGTGCCCACGTAGGTAACAACGGAGCTGACCCCGACCGCAGACCTGTAGGCATCGAAATCCAGATTCTTATCGTTCTCCCGGTGGGAGATTTCACGCTGCAGCTTCATCTTGTAATTGTCTTCTTTCCATAACAGCTGCCAGCCGGCCTTGGCCTCTTCCTGTAGCACCGCGTGCATCTTCTTGCTGTCTGCAAACAGGGGAGTCTGTGCCTGAACGGTTTTGTATTCTAAGTCCATGAAAGCTCCAATAGTCTGATTTATCAGCTGCCAGTATCCGAATCCATTGCTCAAGTATCGGTAGCAAATCTTAGGAAACCGGCGTCAATCCAAGATAGTGGCTATTTTGTTGCCTATGAGATTGATTTGCAACGATTTTGTCTCAAACTGACCCGATTAGGAAGGCATTTTGAGTGGAGAGGCCTTTAACCCCCAATCGACCCTGCTTTTTCATCGATCTTTTAGAATTTTGCACGTATGTTTACCGCCTAGATTGGCAAAAGAATTTCCATTATTTTCTTGTAAGATCAACATTTAGCCCAGTAGGTCGATAATTTGCTAAGTACTTCAAATTATTGAGATTTATTCTTTTACTCGGTTCCTGCAAAGTGCTTTCATACATGGTCTATGAGACAGAGTTGAAAAACCTTAGATTCAGATGATTCTCGAAAACATCCAGTACCTGTTGCAGCAGAACAAGATGCGCAGACTAGTCTGCGTTCTACTGCTGACTTTTGTCGCTAACTTTCTAGTTGTGCCAGAGGCGCAGGCTCTGTCCTGTAGCGCCACATTCGCAGATGTTCCAGGCCAGCGTGTGCAGCTAAAGGCCTGCGATCATGATTTCAGTAACAGTAATGGCGATGACAACGCGAATTTCCAGTTCGCCGGTGGTGTTACCGTGGCGGTGGGTGATTTGATGCTAGTGACTATCGCTATAGATGGCGACAATACGACGCTCACACCTCCGGCGGGCTGGACTGAATTCGAAGCACGTCTATCCGGTGGAGATATGAGTTCGAATGTCTGGACCAGGGTAGCTACGGCCGCGGATGTCGCCAAGCCCAATTATCAATTCAGTTGGGCGGGCGGCAATGAGAAGAACCAGGGCTATATGCTGTTGTTTAAGGGGACTTCGGGGCTGTTCAATTTCACGTCTGCTGTGCAGGGTAATAGCACTACGCCAAATTCACCCGCCGTCACTCCGAATTCGCCGTTCAATCTGATTCTTCGAATGGCAAATATTGATCGGAGTTCCGTTGATGACAACCTACAAGGTCCTGGCATGCTGGGGCACACAGATCTAATACAAGAGGAAAATACCGGCAATAACGGCAACACAAGAGTAAGTATTTCAGCGGCATTCACACATCAAGCCGGGCAGGCTTCTTCTGGAACGCAGAATTTTTCCTCGAGCAATGAAGGCTCCCATGTTCGAACTATTTCAGTTGAGCCTTACGAGTTCCGTTTCTTCCTTGAGGACACGAGCGGCACATCGCCGACTCAGTCGAGCATCTGCAGCGTGAAGCAGGTAACGTTGAGAGTGACTGATAGCAGCGGGGGTAATCTACCGTTTAACTATACGGGTACGGTTAATCTCAGCACATCGACCGGCAATGGCGATTGGTCGGATACTGGTCTAAATGTTAATGCAGTGGCTCCCGGTGCTCTGGATTCAGGTTTAGCTTCGTACACGTTCGATGCCGTTGATGGGAATGAAATGATCTTGAATTTTACGGACAGAAATGTGGAGACCGTAAATTTCAATGTAACAGATGCGGCGACTGGGAACTGGCAGGAAAGCACAACTGCAAGTTATTCGTCTCCCAATCTGACCATCAACGACTGCGAATTTAGAATCTCCTACCCCTCAGCCCAGATGGGCACCTGTGCGACTAAGGACATTACAGTTAGCCTGGTCGATGCCGTAAATGGCGATGCGGCGACTGATTATGATGGCACAGTAACTATCACTAACAATGAGTCTAGGGGCTCCTATGCCTCGGCGGCCACGAACTTCGCCAATGGTGCAGCCGGCGTCGCCTCTTTCGATCTGACTATTAGCGGGGGTGTTGGGTCAAGTTCGGCGGTGCTTACCTACACAGACACTACTCTCGACCCCGTGGTCAACTTCGATCTAACTGAGGATTCCGGCTCAGGGATAACAGAGCCCGATGGGGATCTGACAGACGATCCAAATCTTGAGATTCAGGCTTGTGAAATATGGGTCACTGTACTCGATGGCTCGAACCAGTCCGATGTCTGTACCGCTGGCGCCGTTACATTCAGCATTAGGACGACAGGAGGTGCGGTCGTTCAGGGCTACGATGGCAATCTTATTATCTCCACAAGTACAAATCAGGGGACCTGGTCCGGCGGAGCGGGTGGACTGATTAATAATGGCCTGGGCTCGGCTACCTACAATTTTACGCCCCTTACTGATCTTGGGCTTGCAAGCCTTGCGCTCTATCATCCGTTCACGGGCACGGTCAATTTTACCGTCTCGGGCACGGCCGGTAATGGTGCAATCCTCGGTCCATCGCCGGGCAATGTCGAAACACTAACAGTTGTTCCTTGTTTGGTTGAGATAAGTCGATCTACTGCCACGTCCGATGTCTGTCGCAATGGGCAGCTAATAACCTACGAGATTCAAGATCGTAATGGTGCGCTTGTACCAAACTACGTGGGCACGATAATAATTCAGTCGCAAAAAGACCCTGCCGCGCCGGTCATCTACAAGGGTAATTGGGAGTACGACGCCAGCGCCCCCGATCCGCCCGTCTCCGGCGCCCAGCTCAGCAACGGCGCAGCCGATGACGGCTTCGCAAATTTGCAATTCGTGTCTGGCGATGCCAGCTCGATTCAAGTGCGCTATGTAAACGAGAATATGGGCGACTGGGACCTGAAAGTTGCAACCCCGGGATTCACTCTCGCGGGCACGTCCACAGCAGATATCGAAGTCAGCCCCTGTCATTTCTATATTTCCTACGACGATGCCACGCCCGGCCAGAGTGACGTGTGTTCCATCGAAACTGTCACTATTAGACTAGTTGATGACAACGGCGTCGATATAACCGACGCGGACTATGTGGGATCGATAAACATCGGCACCTCCGGTGCGGGCGGTGGTACCTGGTCGAATCCCGGAGGAAACTCTGGAACTCTCACGCCGGGCCCGGCCGAGAGTGGCATAGCTGTCTATAAGTTTGAGATTGGGGACGCGGGTTCGGTTACGCTTTCATTCACGAGCCTGACTAGCGGCACGCGGAATATCAATGCTTCCGACGGTACTACCACCGACCTCGGAGCGGTTAATGTTGCGAATGACCCCAGCCTGAGCGTAGCCCTATGTGAGTTTTGGATTAGCTATACAGGCGGAGGTGCGGGTGTCGCCTTATCCGGTGACTACGATCCTGCCAGCATAAGTGCCTGTTCCTTCCAGGACGTGACTATCGAAATTCGCGATCGCCTGAATGCCCTGGCAACGAACTTCACTGGTAGCATCAAAGTAACCGTTCCCGTGAATAAGGGAGACTGGTCCAACAACGCTGCCTCCGATCCCGGACAGAGTCTTAGCTTCTCGAATGGAACAGCAGACAATGGCGAGATGACCTATACCTTCGTAGCTGGCGATGCCGGTAGCGTAAATTTCCGTTTCACTTCTCGAGAAGCGAATGACTACAATTTCGAAATAGTAAATACAGTGAGTGGAATCGCTGGCGTGATCGTCGAGAATAGTGAGGCGGATCCGACCCTAACAATTACTTCATGCTTTCCAACGGTGTTCTCCTCCTCCTGCTCGAGCAGCAACGATCCGAATGGCGATGGCGATGGAGACGCGGAGACGGTCAGTATAAATATCCCTGCCGTGAGTTCCCTGTTAGATCGTATGATTATTGCTGTCGCAGCGCAGGAAGGGGCTGGCAGTACGCCAAACCCGCCGACCATAGATAGTGTCCCCATGACGCTGCTGCGCCGCGAGCAGGATGTTACCGCGGAGGGGAGCACCCTTGAGATGTGGTATATGCGCGAGGCAGACACGATACCAGCAATCGCAAATAACTATGAGGGAGAGTTTCCCGGAGCGGTGGGTAACTGGGGGTTTTGCTTCCTTTCGCTCACTGAAGTCGCGCAGACCCTACCAGTTTACAATGGCGGGGATCCAACAGCCGGCACGCTGAACTCAAACAATTCCAACTTCGACGTTGATTCCGAGCTGATGGAGACGACCGTAACCACAGCGGTGAACAACTCGCTGCTAATTGCCGCAACCACCAGTGCCAATGCACAGCCCAACTGGGTTTTCGAGGATGTGTCGCCAAAGCCCCCACTCTCGCGATTCGTCGGAGACAACGACAGTGTTAACCCAGCCTATGCGACAGGCACGGAGGCGCAGTTCGCCGGCAGCTCAGGTGTCTCGCCGATCGCTTCGTCTATCACCTATAGCGAGAGTGAGGAAAACTACTCCTCAAACGTCACTACACAAATGGTCGCAGTATTCGAGCCGCGAGTATCGGGCCCGCCGATTGCCGTGGGCTATGAGCCGGTGAAACTCTTCCAGACCTATTCCGGCAACATGAGCTACCGGGCCTTCGGTGCGAGCCTGCGTCCAGGCACTGCTGCCTGCACCTTCCTTAACAATCCGGGACCAACCTCAGCAGGAACCACACAGGGCACCCTGACCATGCCTCCTGGATCTACCGTGACGGCGGCCTGGCTTTACTGGTTTGGATCGGGATCAAATGACGTAGGCATTACCGGTATCGATAGTCAGGTTACGCTCACCAAGGATCCCGGAGGGGTGCCGACTGTTGCAACTATAGACGCGACGGAAATGTTCATCATCGATAACGTAGGAACCGGTGGCACGGTGGATTATTTTGCTGGCTACGCCGAAGTCACGGGCATAGTTAATGAGAATGAGGACTATTCAATCACTGACCTCAACATCGACTTTGGCACGCCCTGGAGCGGCAGCAGTGCCTGCGCGGGCGGCTGGGCGATTATTGTTGTCTATGAAAACGACAATGAGCAATTACGTGTACTGAATCTCTTTCAGGGTTTTCAGCCCTTCCAGAATTCGGCGTTTACTCTCGTGCCACGTAATTTCAGAATGGCCTCGCCTAGCGGAGCTGCTGCCTTCGACGGGAATTT
>CAYGRR010000094.1:0-6874 GCA_964352295.1 uncultured Pseudohongiella sp.
ATCGCGCCCCGCGGGGATGATAACATCGCGATTCTCTGGAGGCAGATCTTCGGCGAAACGACACGAGACCATGCGATTGCGGTGTTAACCCCCGACGGCCAGACTCAGGAGATGGGACGAGCCAGTTATGACGAATGGCAGATCGACGCCTGCCCACATCATGGTCCAACCATGATCCAATCGGGATTGTCAGGCGACTATCACATGAGCTGGTTCTCGAATGGAGACCTGCATCAGGGAATCTATTACGCACGCTACTCGTTCGAGGACAATCAGCCGCAACAGGTGTTTCAAGTAGATAGCAAAGCCGGAGCGGGACACCCTTATTTGGCGGAATTCGCCGAGACGCTCTATCTGGTGTGGAAAGGCTTCGACGGGAAGAGTACGAACCTCAGTTTGATACAGTCGTCCGACGATGGCGCCTCGTGGACGGAGCCCAGGATCTTACACACCACGTCTCAGGGCTCGGATCATCCGCTGGTAGTTTCGCGTGCTGACGGGCTCTACCTGAGTTGGCATACCCAGGAACTAGGATACGTTTTCGAGAAATTCGCTGGCAATGAGGAGAGACGCTCAGGTGACTAACAGACGTTTCTCCCCAAAGTTAATCTCCTGCATTCTGCTAGGCAGTGTCCTCTTGGGATTCACTTCCGTAACACTGGCTGACAACTTCAAGGCTTTTACAGCCGATTCATTCGAGGAAATAAAGTCCAGGTTCCAGGGGCAGGAGTTCTTACTCGGACTATGGTCCGTAGACTGCCCACCCTGCATGGTGGAAATGGAATTCATGGCGGAGCTTATAAAACTTAATCCCGACATCCCCTATGTGCTCGTCTCCACCGATCCTATCGATCAGAGGGAATACTCGGCCGAGTATCTGGAAGATGTGGGCCTAGCGGGTAGGGAGTCGTGGATGTTCGCGGATAGCTTCATCGAACGGCTTCGCTTTAGCATCGACCCCAACTGGTATGGAGAACTGCCGCGCAGTTACTTCTTCGACAGTAATCATGCCATGAAATCTCACAGCGGCATCGTCAGCGAAGAACTACTTCAAGAGTGGTTTAGTGCCCCGCTGATATTCCGCTAGGTCGGCAACAATCTGTAGAGAGGTTGCCGAGCAGCGCAGAAGACAGCAGAGACTGCCCTACTTCAGATTGGAATAGTCTGTGGCGCTCATCATGAATGTGTTCGCAGAGATTGGCACCTCGTACTTCTGGCGCAGTTCAACCCACTCCGGATCGGCGGCGAAGGCAGCCCATACTTCAGTGCGATGTGCACGATCGCGATAGGCGAGCATCCACACCAAGGTGTTCGGATCGTCCAACTTCTGCCACACCGCGATAACCTCGGCGCCGTGCTTCTCGAAGATCGCGACTTCCTTCTCGCGGAAGCGTTGATGCAGGTTGTCGATACCGCCTACACCATTCTCTATGGGGGCCGCCGTGTACATGCGAATCTCAAAGCAGCGTGAGTCTGCATCGACATTGCCGGAGAGGTCGGCGGATAGATGGGCTGCCGGGCCACAGGGTGGCGGCGCGTCGGCCGCGAGGACGAGGCTGCTGTAGCCCAGGCTGATTGTGAGTCCGGCGAGTGTCAGTAAATTGAATAGAATTCGGCGCATGTGTCCTTCCTTTTATTAGGCTGCTAGTAAACTAACTGCCGATACTAAGTTGGGCCAGAGAGAATGTCCATCACCGCAGCGACTGACCGCGCCAGGAAGCTAGTTATTAGGCTCGATCGAATATATCCTTCGATATCGAGCCCATTACAATGATAATGAGCGCATCGACCATCGCATACCGAGCAAACACTATGTTCCGACGCCTGAAAGACTGCCACAACGTTGAAGACCTGCGCCTGTTAGCGAAGCAGAGACTGCCCGGGCCGATATTTCACTACATCGACGGAGCCGCGGATGACGAGATTACCTACCGGCGCAACACCTCCGCCTTCGACGACTGTGATCTGGTGCCTAACGTTCTGGCCGGTGTAGAAAAGGTCGACATGTCGACCACGGTCATGGGGCAGAAACTGGACATGCCGCTGTTCTGTTCCCCCACTGCCCTGCAGCGTCTGTTTCATCACGACGGCGAACGGGCAGTGGCACGCGCCGCCGAGAAATTCGGCACCATGTTCGGCGTCTCGGCCCTAGGCACGGTGAGCCTCGCGGAGATCGGCGAGATGATCGCAACGCCGAAGCTGTTTCAATTCTATTTTCACAGGGATCGCGCGCTGAATGACGCGATGGTAGAGCGCGCGAAAGCGGCCGGCTTTAATACTCTCGCGCTGACAGTAGACACCATCACCGGCGGCAACCGCGAACGCGATCTGTACACCGGCTTCACCTCTCCCCCACGACTCACGCTGAAGAGCCTGCTGAGTTTCGCGACCCATCCGGGCTGGGCGATGAACTACTTCCTGCGCGAGCCATTCGAGTTGGCCGAGTTAAAAGACTTTATTCAGAAGGGCTCCAACGTCGCGGTATCGATTGGCGACTACTTCGCGGAGATGCTAGACCCAACTATGAATTGGTCCGACGCGGAAGCACTTCGCGCACAGTGGGGAGGCCCTTTCTGCCTGAAGGGCGTGATGAGTGTCGCCGATGCGAAGAAGGCCGTGGATATAGGCGCCGACGCGATCATGGTCTCAAACCACGGCGGTCGTCAGCTCGACGGCTCGCGCTCGCCCTTCGATCAGATCACCGAGATTACCGATGCAGTAGGGAATGATATCGATGTGATTCTCGACGGCGGTGTGCGTCGCGGCACACACGTGTTAAAGGCGATAGCTGCCGGCGCGAAGGCCTGTTCAGGTGGCCGCATGTATCTGTACGCCCTCGCCGCCGCGGGTCAGCCCGGAGTCGAAAGAGCACTGGGCAATCTGCGCGCCGAGATCGAGCGCGACATGCGTCTGCTAGGCGTCTCAAACATCTCGCAGATAAACCGAGAGATGTTGCGGCAGCGCTAGGGGCCCAGAGCGTGGGAGGCTTGGGCAAACTAGCTTGTACTCAGGCAAGTAAAGAGTTAGATTGATCGCTAGTCGAAATAAGGCACTGCCGTGCCAAACCCTATAAAAACAGGCTAATTCAAGGATTTTTATCATGTCCAAGGTCCTCAACCATTACCTATCCTCTGCCGCATTACTATTCGCCAGCAGCGTGTGCCTGGCCCAGTCCAGCGAGCCCTGGCAGGTCTCCCGAACCATCGATGGCCAGCCCGACCTACAGGGTGTGTGGGAGAACAATACGATCACACCCGTCGAGCGACCCGCCGTGTTCGGCGACAAAGAGATGCTCACCGATGACGATGTGGAGTTTCTGCAGCAACGCATAGCCCAGATTATGCAGGAAGGAGGCGATGCCCTCTTCGGTGAGGGCGTGCTAGCCGCCGCCTTTAGCGGCGAGATTAATTCCTATGACCCTACAACGGGTAACTATGATTCGCAGTGGATGGTCGATAGAAAGATCCATCGCCGCACCTCTCAGATCATCGATCCTCCGAACGGGCAATTTCCGCCGCAAACCGAGCAGGCGATCGCCGCCGCGCGCGATCTGGCCCAACACAGGCAGGACCACCCCGCAGACTCCTACACAGACCGCCCATTAGGCGAACGCTGCGTGAGTTTCGGCGCGCCGCGATTGGGGGCGGGCTACAACAGTTACTGGCAGATCGTGCAGACTCGCGACACGGTAGCGATTATTCAGGAGATGGCTCACGATGTACGCATCATCCCCCTCGTTGCCAAGCCCCACGTGCACGAAGACATCAAACTCTGGCACGGAGATTCGCGCGGCTACTGGGATGGCGATACGCTAGTGATAGAGACGACCAACTATTCAGACAAGAGCAGCACCGGTCCTGAGACGTCTCGCAAGGTGAACGTAGAGCGCCTCACGCGCATCAGCGACGACGCGATTCAATATCAATTTACCTCCGACGACCCAGGCAGTTATACCGCGCCCTATACTCGCGAGATTATCTTCGATCATACCAACGATGACATCTACGAGTACGCCTGCCACGAAGGTAACTACGGCATGGCGAATATTCTCTCAGGCCATCGCGCCGAAGAACGACTCGCTGCACAAGCCGAAGACTAATCATCAAGCATAAAAAAACCGACTGCATAGTCGGTTTTTTTATGCGCGCCAGATCTTCGTTCGGCGCTTCAAATCAACAGGGCTCAAGGTGCCGGTATCGCGTGCCCTATCATCTTGCTTCCCTCGAAGACTGCCGTATCCATAACGTTTATCTCGTCGACGAACACGAAATCCAGAATCTGATTCTCGTTCACATCCAGGTGCAGCATCACGATAAACATCTCACCGGTCTGCAGGCCTTTGTGCACCTTGATACTCACATCTGAATTCTTTCCGTCCTTCAGATAAGTCGAGGCCACATACTTGTCGCCGTTCGGCGCGCCGTCCTCGAAGGGATGAATGACCAACCAGCCATTTCCGTCTATCTGTACCTCAGAGAAGGTAAGCGTTCCATCCTGTCGCTTTACGCCCTCCGTCGTTATCCAGTTCTTGGATCCGTTGCCTATCGATCTCTCTGCCGGCGCATCAGTCTGCGCCTGCGCAACGGAGATTCCGCAACACAGTGCGACCAGTAGCGGTGTCGCTCGAACTATGCACAATTTATTCATGTGTTTCCCCTATCCCTAATGATTTGCTTAGTTTCCGGAGCCGGCAATCTGCACCACCACGTCCCAATTAAACCGCACGAAGCGGTGTAGCTCGCTGATCAGAATGCGCTCCTGGTCGCTGTGCGCACCAAAGCCCAGTGCGGCATCCTCCGTATCGATCGCAGGCCCGATGCCATAGCACTGAATTCCACGATTACGAAGATAGGCCATGTCCGTAGCGCCGGTACTCATCGTTGGTAGCGTGACAACGCCATAATGTTTGTTGATGTTTGCTTCGATGGCGCTGAACGCAGGCGTATTCAGACTCGCCTCTCCCGGCGGGCGTGTATTGCGATCACCAAGGCTCACCTGAACTGCCGGATCATTGACCACGCGACGCACCTCTTCCAGAAACGCAGGTATGTTCTCATCCGGTAGCGCGCGGAAATCTACACTCGCCGTTGCCTCCGAGGGTATGACGTTGATACGGTAGCCCGCGTTAAAAATATTCGGAGAGAGCGAGGAGCGCAGCATGGAGGCATGGCGCGGTTCGTTCGCCAGAAAGTATTCGTCAACCTCGCTGGCAAGACCTGGATCGAGCACGTTCAGATAGCGCTCTGCCGCATCCGCGGGAGAGATCGAAGCGAGCCGCTGAAAATAGGCGGCAGTTGTCTCATTCAAACGAATCGGCGAGCGCCAGTCTGCAATCGCGGCAACTGCCTTCGCAAGTCGTGTTACAGAATTCGTTTGCAGCGGCACCGACCCGTGACCGGCGACACCCGTCGCGACGAGGTCGAGTCGATAGGGGATTTTCTCTACAGTTTGTATACCTGCGTACTGCACTTCGCGATTCACTCGTGCCACCGAGCCACCCTCGGCGAGGCAGAACTCCGACTCGATCTTGTCGAAATGTTCGTTCACCATAAACTCGATGCCATACTCCGTAGCGCCTTCCTCACCGGATTCGGCTAGGAAGATAACGTCTCTATCGAGTTGCACGTTTCGGCGCTTAAGCTCGAGCATCACCATCAGTGCCGCGGCAAGATTGTCCTTGTCATCGACGGCGCCACGTCCATACACATAGCCGTTATCTACCGTCGCGCTAAAGGGAGGGAACGTCCACTTCTCGGGATCGACATTCACAACGTCGGTGTGGGCCATAATCAACAATGGCTCCTTATCCCCACTGCCCTTCAATCGAGTAATCACGTTCGGTCTATTGGGGTCAGTGGCGAGCATCTCCACCTCGAAACCCTCTGCCTCCAACACGTCGCGGATGTATTCTGCGGCAGGTAATTCTCGGCCAGGAGGGTCGCTAGTATCGAACTGCAACAGGGTGCGGAAATGGCGCAGCGTCTCCTCTTCGACGGAGGGCCAGTCTGGCTCGCTATTTTGGGCCAACAGGGTGGGCGACAGAAACATAGTGAGGGCAAGCAGTAGATTACGCATGAACGGCTCCAGATTATTCGCATTGACGGGGTCTAGAATAGCAGAGTTTCTGAGGATTTGTGCCTGCGATCACATCAAGGTGCAATCTCGCTTGAGCCAAGGAATTACTGGGTCTACTCTAGCGACGTACACTTAAGCAAGGGCTCAACTAGGCCCGCAGTCTGCAGCAGTAGGAGTAAACCATGTTCAAACATTCGAAGTACCTAATCATTCTCGCACTGGTCATCGTCAGCCCGCTCGCCAGCGCGCAACCAGCCACATTTGAGAGCAGCGTCCTCAGCATTCCCCAGGGCGCAGCCAAAGTGGGCGACCAAGTTACCTACTACAACAGCATACAGCTGATAAGCGACATCGAAGGAAACTTCACGCTGGTCGCGGCAGAGCAGCGCACGCTTGTTGCCGTAGACAGCGTTACCGTCAACATCGCCGAATCGCTTCCCGTGCAGGTGAGTCTCACGGTGAGTGGTAACAAGTCTGTCCCCTGTGTGGACTTGCAGGCGCCGGCGATTTTCAGCGACGAGACCTCCTTTACGGTTGTGCTTGCCGAGACAAGCCTCGGGCCAGCTGAGACCTGCATCGCGGTAATCGATCCTTTCGAGACGACTATCTCTCTGGATGTTTCAGGCTTGGAAGCCGGCACCTATACCGTAAGCGTCAATGGTGTGGAGACTAGCTTCAGCCTCTAGCGATAGACACAACACAGCCATAGACGTAGCGCTCCATCGCCGCAATAATGCAGCCTGACTAACTCCTCTCGCTGCAGCGCCATGTCTGAGACCAAGTTTCATCATTTGACAGT
>CAYGRR010000095.1:0-6373 GCA_964352295.1 uncultured Pseudohongiella sp.
GTTGGGCCCACATAGCTCTTCGTGGTCTGCGATTTGAGAATCATGTCCTCGGCCTTCTTGACCGCCGTCATTACCGGTGTATCGCCTGCCTCGTTCTTGTAGACGCCGATTCCCAAGTCGATCTTCTTCGGGTTGCTGTCGGCACGGTAGCTGGCCATGAGACCCAGAATCGGATCGGCGGGAAGCGCTGAAAGTGATTGGAACATGGTATTTACTCTATTTTCTCTGGTGGGCTTTGAGGGTGTTTTGCAGCAGTGAGGCGCGCGTCATAGGACCTACGCCTCCAGTTACGTAAGTAATATAGGAACACTTGTCTTTGACGTTCTCGAAGTCGACATCGCCGACGTTTCTGAAACCTGACTTCTTTGTCTCGTCGGGTACTCGCGTCTGGCCAACGTCGATGACGACGGCACCTTCCTTGACCATGTCGGCAGTGACGAACTCCGTCTTACCAATCGCGACGATTAGAATATCTGCGCTCGCACACAGCGCGGCGAGGTTTTTGGTTCTGCTGTGCGCTATGGTCACGGTGGCGTTGCCGGGCTTGGTGTTACGTGACATCAGCACCGCCATCGGCGTGCCCACTATGTTGCTGCGGCCCAGTACCACGCAATGCTTTCCTTCGGTATCTATCTCGTAGCGGCGCAGCAGTTCCATGATGCCGTTTGGGGTCGCCGAGATGAATGTGGGCAGGCCCAGATTGAGGCGGCCTACATTCTCGGGGCAGAAGCCATCGACGTCCTTCGCAGGATCAATGGCCAAGATTATTTTGTTCTCGTCTATATGCTTAGGCAGCGGCAACTGCACGATGAATCCATCGATCGCCTCGTCGTTGTTGAGCTCGGCGACCTTGTCGAGAAGTTCTTGCTCGCTGATGCTGTCCTCGAGACGAATCGTGGTCGATTCGAAGCCTACCTCTTCGCAGTCTTTTACCTTGAAGGCAACGTAGTTCTGTGAGGCGCCATCATTGCCGACTAGCACGGCGGCGAGGTGCGGCGCACGTTGGCCGCTGGCCTTGATCTCGGCGACGGCCTTGGCTATCTCCTGACGAATTTGCTCCGAGCAAGACTTGCCATCAAGTAGTTGCATAGTGATCTTTCCAGTGTAGTAGAGATACCCGAACGCGGACGAGAAACAGCGCTGGGAAAAGCGTCTTTCGAAGGTTCGCTATGATAAACGAGCGGCCTGTATTGCTCAAGCTCGGCGCCGTAGGTCTCACTACCATTTACCGCTGTTTTCCATGCTCTTCCAAGGCTCTTGAGCGGGCAGAGCGTCGCCGCGCTGCAGCAGCTCGATAGAGATGTTATCCGGAGATCGGATGAACGCCATATGGCCATCGCGCGGGGGTCTGTTGATCGTGACCCCGGCATCCATCAATTTCTGGCAGGTGGCGTAAATATTATCAACCGCGTAGGCCAGATGTCCGAAGTTGCGTCCCTCGCCGTATTCCTCGGGGTCCCAGTTATAGGTGAGCTCGACCTGCGCCTCCTCATCGCCCTCGGCGGCGAGAAACACCAGGCTAAATCGGGCCTCCTCGAAGTCGCGACGCTGTAGCTGCTTAAGCCCAAGATGTTCGCAATAGAACTCTAGGGATTTATCGAGATCGCTGACGCGGACCATGGTGTGCAGGTATTTCATAGACAGTGCTCGTTTAGTAGATTGGGCGTGGAGGTTTAGGAATGGTCATCAGAAGAGCACAACCGATCGGATGCTCTTGCCCTCATGCATCAGATCGAACGCCTTGTTGATATCTTCTAGCGGCATAGTGTGGGTGATAAGCGGATCGATCTGGATCTTGCCGTTCATGTACCAGTCGACGATTTTGGGAACATCCGTGCGCCCCCGCGCGCCACCGAAGGCGGTGCCCTTCCAGGAGCGACCCGTCACCAATTGAAACGGACGCGTAGAGATTTCCTGCCCGGCGCCAGCCACGCCGATGATGAAGGACTCACCCCAGCCCTTGTGGCAGCATTCCAGTGCCTGGCGCATCGTTGTCGTGTTGCCGATGCACTCGAAGGAATAGTCAACACCGCCGCCGGTGAGTTCGATGATGGCTTGAGTGACATCGTCGACGTCGCGCGGATTGATGAAGTCGGTCATACCGAATTCGCGGCCCAGCTTCTCGCGATCAGCATTGAGGTCGACGCCGATGATCCGGTCCGCTCCAACCATTCTGGCTCCCTGCACCACATTCAGGCCGATACCGCCGAGTCCGAACACGGCAACCGTGCTGCCCGGCTCTACCTTGGCATCGAAAGCGACGGCGCCAACACCCGTGGTAACGCCGCAGCCGATATAGCACACTTTGTCGAACGGGGCGTCTGCGCGAATCTTCGCCAGAGCGATCTCGGGCAGCACCGTGTAATTCGAGAACGTCGAGCATCCCATATAGTGCAGGATGGGTTTGCCGTTGAGGGAGAAACGGCTGCTGCCATCGGGCATCAAGCCCTGGCCCTGGGTGGCGCGTATCGACTGGCAGAGATTCGTCTTGGGGTGCAGGCAGAAGTCACACTCGCGGCACTCCGGTGTGTACAAGGGGATGACGGTGTCGCCTACTTTGAGGGATCTCACCCCAGGGCCGACCTCTACCACGACGCCGGCACCCTCATGGCCTAAGATCGCGGGAAACGCGCCCTCGGGGTCGTCGCCAGAGAGCGTGAACGCATCCGTGTGGCAGATGCCAGTCGCCTTGATCTCAACCAGAACTTCGCCAGCCTTCGGTCCTTCCAGATCGACTTCGACGATTTCCAGGGGCTTGCCTGCTTCGAATGCCACTGCGGCGCGTGATTTCATGTTCGGCTTCCTTGTTGTTACTTAGATGACGGTCCAATGCTTGGCATTGTAAGAGCCTCGTCTGCCAGCGGCAACCTGCTCGCTGGAGCTTGTTGCTCGAAGCGAGTATTATCGTGCGCTTATTTACGGGCCCGGTGGCACATGCAGCAGAATTCACTAAAGCTATGGACCTTTCTCGCGGGCGCCCAGCTACTTGGACTGGTCTGGGTGGCTGTGGCCGCCGAGGAAGAGGATAACGTGGTCTGGATCGATGTGCGCTCAGTAGTCGAATACCGCCGCGGACACATCGAGGGCGCGATAAATATTCCCCATGGCGACATCGGTCATCGCATATTCGTCGAAGTGCCCGACACCTTTACGGAAGTCCATCTCTATGATGGCAGTGAGGGAACATTTGCAGGTATCGCACTTGAAATGCTTATGGAAATCGGCTTTCAGGAAGTTGTAAACGAAGGCGGCTACAAAGCGCTGCTCGAGAAGCGTGGGCTGAATGAAAAATAGTTTGAATGCATCCTACGAACTCGCCAATCCTGTTTCTGATTCACACCTAACTCACTCAGCGTCGCGCTGACGCCGCCTGTTATCGCTTATGGAAATTGCAGTAGTCCTGTTCGTCATATTTATTGGCTCGTTCATTCAGAGTTCAATCGGCTTTGGCCTGGCGATCGTCGCGGCGCCGGTTCTGTTCTTAGTGGATCCGTTGTATGTTCCCGCGTCCATCACCGTCTCGGCGCTCACACTATCGATAGCGAACTCTTATAGCCACTGGCGCTCAATCTCTTTTCGAGGATTGAAGTTTGCGATTGTGGGGCGGGTGCCTGGGACTATCTGCGGCGGCATGCTGCTGCTGTGGATCGACCAGCGAGCGTTGGCGCTCTGGCTCGGTCTCACAGTACTAGTAGGCGTGGCTGTCAGCGTCAGTCATGTCATATTCAAGGCGAATGGCAGGTCGTTATTCATAGCGGGTTTTCTGTCTGGATTCATGGGAACCAGCACCTCTATCGGTGGGCCGCCGATGGCATTGGTTATGCAGCACCAGGAGAATGACTTCATCAGGGCGAATCTGGCGGCGTTCTTCGTGGTGAGCTGCTGCATGTCTCTGCTGATGCTAACTAGCATAGGGCACTTTGGCAGGGAGCACATTCTGATATCGCTACCGTTATTGCCCGCAACCCTCGCGGGGTATTGGGTGGCGATGCGCACTATGCACCGCATATCCCACCAGAATCTGCGGCGCTTCTCACTTACGCTCTGTGTTATCGCTGGCTCGGCAGCAATTGCTTCCTATTGGGGTTAGCAGGGGCAGTGCTCAACAATTTAGTGCGAGGCGGTTCAATCGACTCAATTGGCTTCCCTCGCAGCAGGAGCCAGGCGGCCACTGCATCGAGCGTCGCGCTTATTCGAATAGAATGCTTTTTTGTGGTTAACTAACGCCCTCGGCAATGGTTGGCGGGCAGGCAAAGAAATACTAATGGGAAGGTCGTAACACAATGGCGGCATGGCCAATCGAAATCAGCATGGAGTCTTTCAACGAAGCGTGGAGCTTGGAGGGGGAGACTTTCTGGCGCAGTGTGTTTGAGATGCACAGAGACAAGATGGAGATCAAAAACCCGAATATCGCCATTGGGAATCTCGAGAAAATATTCACCGCCACCTTCAATCTGGCGAATACCAAGGGCTTTCAGGCGATGAGCCTCAGAGATCTGAGCCGCGAGACGGGGATCAGCATGGGCGGCCTCTATGCCTACATCGGCAGTAAGAACGATCTCGCCTCGGTGATTGAGGGAGTGCTAAGAAGCACCATCGATCAGATCATAGGTGGCTTGAGTGCACACGATCTGGAGCCGCTGCAGTCGCTGCGCGCAATCGTCTATGGGGAAATTTTCGCCATGGAAAAGCTTAGCCCTTGGTATTATTTCTGTTTTATGGAATTGAAAGGCCTGCCGCGCGAACAGCAACAACAGACCATGGAGCTTGAGCTACGATTCGAGGGCATCTTGCTTGATGCGATTCATGCCGGCGTGGCGAGTGGTCAATTCGTGTGTGCGCAGCCCGAATTGTTGGCGTCGCAGGTGACGGCTCAGCTTCAGCAGTGGCATCTAAAGCGCTGGAAATTCAAATTGCGGGACATCGGTAAGCAAGAATACGCGCAGTTTGTTTTCGAGAGTTTGCTTAAGTGTCTGGAATGTCCGATTAGCGATGGCGGCACAGGCAGTACCGGAGCGGCGTCGAGCTCTAGTGCCGAGCAGTCTGCTCTAGCCTAACTGTTCTCCGCTTTTAGACCCTTCTTCCCAGCATAGAAGCTGCGAATCTCTTTCATGTCGGCCTCCAGATTTCCGGTAGGATAGAAGAAGTCGTGGAACCCTCCCTCTTTTTTCTCCGCATCCACATAACCCATTAACACAGGTACGCCGGCGTTGTTCGCTATGTGGTAGAAGCCTGTCTTCCATTCGCTCACCTTGCTTCTCGTTCCCTCGGGAGGGACAAGCACCACGAAGTTCTCGTTGGCATTAAACTGGGCGACGGTCTGATAAACGACGTTGTGTGATTTGGCGCGATTGATCGGGATTCCGCCTAGCCACTTCATAAATCCAGAGAAGGGGAACGGGAAGAGGGTGTGTTTGCCCATCCAGAAAAGTTGTAATCGCAGTTCCAGCACGACCAGAAGCATCAGCGGGAAATCCCAATTGCTGGTGTGCGGAGCGCCGATGAGTACGTATTTTGGAACAGACACTTTGCTGCCGATAGATTTCCAGCCAATAAGCTTGAGTATCAGTATGGCGAAAAAGCGCAGCAGTGGAGTGAGAATGGGCGTAGAGAAAATCGTGGTTCGCATCGGCGTCTATTCTGATTGGACGGCAGCGAGTATAGCAGTGCTTGACTAAGCTAGGCTAGCGCCCGGACATCCACTCAAGGAGAATGCCTGGGCTTAAGACGATGACTAGTCGTAATGAAAGGTAACGGTGAAGTATTCCTTTCGCTTGGCTTTGACACTGATGTAGTCGACGTAGCCTCGCGTAGGGAAGAAGCGACTCGGATGGTAGAGGCTAAGCGAGTAGCCTGCGCGACTGATCAGCCTCTCTCGAGGATAAGTTATAACATCGTTAATATGGACGGCGTCGTGTTCGATGCCAGTGAAGCTAACGCCGGTTACCGGCCTGTTGGGGTACGGATTCTCAATTATTCGGGTGCGGCGGGAGCTGCCACCCCGTATGGGTTCACTCGTGTAGCTAGCGCCGCCATATTGCTGACGATCGGAATGCCGACCTGAAAATTCGCGCCCCTGTCGATAATCGCGTCGCTGATCTCTGCGATTCGGTCTGTCTAGCGCCGCGTGGCTGAGCGCGTCGCCCGCCAGGAAATCAGCGGCGATGCCCAACAGCAGGTCTGCTGTGTCCGGGCTGTGCTGCTCATGGTCTGCATAGGCTGTTCTCGTTACTAGAATCAGCGCGATGCCTAGGCTTAGTAAGGTCATTCGAATTAAGTTGTTCATAGCAATTCTCCTCTCGCTAGGGTCCATACTACGCAAGCTAGATGAACTTAGAATGAATGGGAGTGCAGTAACTAGCGGGGCAGCATT
>CAYGRR010000096.1:0-5754 GCA_964352295.1 uncultured Pseudohongiella sp.
GTGCAGCGCCTACCTAGCGAGCACTTTCACAGCGACAAGTTCGAGGCCGATTTCACGGAAGCCGCCGATGACGCTACGCCATTGGAGTATGTAGTTCAGAACCAGCTACAGATAGAAACAGGAAATCTCATTCACGAGGCGCTGCAGAACTATCTATCGAATCAGGAATTGCTCGCGGCTGATAAGCTTCCAGCGCTAAGGGAATATTGGCGGCGACGGCTGGGCGACTTCTCTTTCGATGCTCGGGAGCTCGATGAGGCTGTTGCAAAGATTGAACAATCGCTAACTGGCAGCCTGGGGGATTCACAACTACGCTGGATATTCGATAGTCGACAAGAACGCAGTGCTGCCGAATACCCACTGCAGAGTTACGCTAACGGCTACGTGCATACCCATGTTATTGATCGCACCTTTATTGATGAGGGCGGCGTGCGCTGGATCATCGACTACAAGTCATCACAACCGACCAACAATCAATCGTTAGAGGAATTTATCACGGAACAGGTCGCTCTCTATAGCGACCAGCTACGAAGGTATAGAGATCTGTTCAAGGCTGAGAAGAATAACGGTGTGAAGACTGCCCTGCTATTCACTAGCTTACCCAAGCTGATCGAATGCGTGTAATCCGCTGACTACATGTCCTGCTCTGCGATAGCGAAGATGCCGGGCGCGTTGCGCAGATAGCCCTTGTAATCCATTCCATAGCCGAACAGATAACGATCCTCGACTTGCAGACCGACGAAGTCAACAGCGACACCAGGCTCCCTACGATCGTGCTGCTTGTCTAGTAACACAGCCGTCTGAACGGACGCGCAGCCCTGCTGCCGGCAATACTCTATAACCAGCTTTAGCGTAGTGCCAACATCGAAGATATCGTCGACCAATAACACGGCGCGGCCCGCGAGGGATTCGCTGGGGAAAACTTTCCACTCCAATTCACTGCCACTTGTCTCGCCGCGGTAACGCGTCGCGTGGAGATAATCCAGTTGCAGAGGAAAATCAAGGCGCGTCGCCAGCTTGCCGCAGGCGATCAGTCCACCGTGCATGACGCAGATCACCAGGGGATTCTTGTGAGCTAACTCGGCACTGATAGCCTGCGCCATAGCATCTAGCGCAGCCTCGACTGTTGCCTCATCGAACAAGCGAGTGGCCCGCGATTGAACCTCGGTAATCTGTGCCGGTGTCATATTGCTAGGATTCTTCCCTGACTTCGCGTGTCTTTAACAGCCCATCGATACCATCCAATGTGGTCGTTGGAAATGCAAAGTCTGCCCCGTGGGAATGAACGATCTCTACTATCTTAAGCAACACATCTTGCTTGATTTCGTGAAAGCGAATCCAATTCGTCGTCTTGGTGAAGGTATAGATGAAAAAATCCAAAGACGACGAGCCGTAACTCAGGAAGTTAACGATCAACGTTTTACTCGTGTCTATTTCTTCATGATTCTGCAGCATCTTCTTCACGTCCTCTACAATCGCCGCCATCTTGTCAGAGTCTTTATAGCGGATACCGATCGTCTCCTTGATCCGACGATTCGACATGCGCGAGGGATTCTCCAACGACAAGGTGTTAAACACAGAGTTCGGAATATAGAGCGGACGCTTATCGAAGGTACGCACGACAGTGAGGCGCCAGCCTATTGTTTCCACCGTGCCTTCTATCTCTCTGTCGGGCGAGCGTATCCAGTCACCGAGCGCGAAGGGTCTATCCAGATAGATCATCAGACCGCCGAAGAAATTCGCTAACAAGTCTTTAGCGGCGAAACCAACGGCAATACCGCCAACACCACCGAAGGCGAGAAGCGCCGTGATCTCAATGCCTAGCGTCGGCATGGCGATTAGCACGCCCGATATTACCGCCGAGAGTCGCATTAACTTCGCCAGAGCGTGTATCGTCGTGGGATCTAGAGTGGTGCCTGCCGCGTCGGCCTCCTGCTGCTGATTCTCTAACAAACGCTCTTCGGCGCGACTAACAAAGCGTACCGCAAACAAGGCGATGAGTACGATGAACGTGAGCTCGCGAAACATGCTGATGCTATCCGGCGAGAACATTTCCGTATCTACATAGCCATCGCTAACATCCACTGCCCACAGCAGCCCCATGATGAGAATAAACCAACTCAATGGCACCTTTGCCGCATTGAACAACGCATCGTCCCAGGCATTCTCGGTTTTCTCGAATTGACGACCCAGCACGTTGAGAAAGTGCATAGCAACAAAGCGCGCAAGCAGTGTGATGGTGACGACGGCGATAAGCTCTGCGCCCCAGCCCAGATCACTCAGTGTATTCAGCGAAAAAATATCCTCTAGCACGTTCTACTCTCTCCAATTGATTAGGTTTTTTCTGGCGACTTGGTGTATTGCTCGCTAGATCGACAAGCGGCCGATCAAGGCCTTGGCCTCTAACCACTTAGCACTGTCATAGAGACCAGCATGTCTGCTCGCATTCTTCGCGAGCATGCAGCTAATCCTGTTGTTACCGGGCTGTTGCTTCGTCTCGAGATAGGCGACCAACTCTGCCGCCTGCGCGGGCTGGTTACATACCAGCACCATGTCGCAGCCGGCGGCCAAGGCGATATCCGCTCGCTGCGCCACCGTGCCGGCGCTATGGGCCGCATTCATGGTGAGGTCGTCACTGAATACCACACCATCGAAGCCGAGCTCCTGCCGCAGCAGACCCTCGATCCAGACTTTGGAAAAGCCCGCACAATGGACATCAACGGACGGGTAGACGATATGCGCGGGCATGATGGCGTCGAGGACCTCAATGCACTCGGCGAACGGCACCAGGTCGTTGCGCCGTATCTCATCCAGACTACGCAGATCCGTCGGCAATTCGGTATGGGAGTCAGCTAACACCTTGCCATGGCCGGGGAAATGCTTGCCGGTTGCCGCCATGCCGGCCTCATGCATACCCTCTATATAGGCCATAGCGATTGCCGCCACCGTAGCGCCATCGCCCGAAAAGGCTCGCTCCTTGATGACCGGACTGTTCGCATCGTACAGATCCAGCACCGGCGCGAAGCTGATATCGATGCCGTACTGCATCAGCTCGGCAGCCATCGCCCAGGCGCACAGTTTCGCGGCAGCGAGGCCCTGCTCTGCGTCCTTCTCGTACTCGATGCCGATCGCACGTAACGCCGGCAGTCGCAGGAAATGCTCCCGGAAGCGCTGCACCCGGCCGCCCTCCTGATCCACCGCCACGAGCAGGTGGTCGTTGCACTGCTTGATTGCGGCAACCAGGTCTTGCAGTTGTTGCGCCGAGGCATAGTTGCGGCTGAATAGGATCACGCCACCAACCTGAGGGTTGCAGAGCAGCGCCCGCTCTTCTTCGGTAATGCTCAGACCCGCAAGGTCCAGCATGACCACGCCAGTATCAGTATTCGTATGCTGCATTGGTTTTACTCGACAAATGAGACGCGATTATCACAAATAAGTTGGAAGCTAGCAAAATCGCTTCTTCAATGGAGTCAGTTGCTTAGCAAAAGCTATTAATTCAATTCGTTAGCTGCGCGAATTCTTGCGACCGATTTTGCTTCCATTGCCAGATTAAAACTCACTATAGTTGAGCTTTAACGGAAGCCCTAGTTCAATCTTTAGCACTGATATACCCACTACAAGGAGTTCTTTTCATTTAAATTTGTAGCACCAAGGAGACAAGGCGATGAATAAAATTCTGCCGGAAGTTTCTGCCTGGTACCAAGACCTGGTCAGCGGAAACCTCTTCGAAGTTGTAGCAATAGATGAGCAGAGCAGCACCATAGAATACCAATCCCTCGACGGCGAGCTCGGTGAATACGACCTCACTACCTGGCGTCAGCTACCCATAGCCGATGCCGAAGCACCTGAAGACTGGCGCACGCCCTTCGAGCTAAACAGCGAAGACCAAGCCTACTCGGATCAGGTGTTCGTCCCGGAGAACTTCTCCGGCGCGCTGTTCGATATAGAACCCGATTCGCTGGATCTGGGCGACGACTTCCAGATTTACTAGTCCGCTACCGCCGCCCCCAGTCTGTGGGCCGACAGCAAGGCGGCACAGCTACGTCTGCACGCCACTGAACCCGCGCATCTGAGCTTAACAGGCTATCCTCCCTGCAGGACGCTCAAAAGCCTGCAAATTCAGAAGCTAAGCTCTAAAGTTTTATTGTCATCGCAAGATAACTGTATATAATCACAGTATTATTTTCGCAAAGGACAGTAACCATGCTTAAGCTCACGTCCCGGCAGGAAGAAATCCTCGACTATGTTAAGGACTATATGCAAGAGACGGGCTACCCGCCTACCCGCTCCGAGATAGCTATCAAAATGGGCTTCAAATCGCCGAATGCCGCCGAGGAACACCTGCGAGCACTGGCCCGCAAAGGTGCTATCGAGGTCCTGCCTGGCACCTCCAGAGGCATCAAACTACCCATAAACGAGCAACTGGGCCTGCCCATTATCGGCCAGGTAGCTGCGGGTAGTCCGATCCTCGCGCAGGAATCCATCGCCGACTACTGCGATATTCCCCCCGATATGTTCTACCCCAAGGCCCATTACCTGCTCACCGTAAAGGGCACGAGCATGATCAACGTGGGCATCTTCGAGGATGATCTGCTCGCCGTGCACAAGACCGATCAGGCCAAGAATGGCGACATCATCGTAGCGAGGATAGACGACGAGGTGACGGTCAAGCGCCTAGAGAGGGGTCGCAGCAAGTACAAACTCAGCCTGCTGCCCGAGAATCCAGATTTTCAGCCTATCGAGGTAGACCTGAGAAGTAATGATTTCGCTATCGAGGGGATCAGTGTCGGGGTAATTCGGCGCAGCATCTAGGTAGAATGGTAGATTACCCTGCTGTGACAGCACGCGCGCTGTCACACAGAGGTGTCTCTTGAGTCGCTAGGCCTTCTTGGCAGCCTTCTTTACGGTTTTCTTCTTCGCTTTTTTCTTGGCCGGCGCCTTCTTCTTCGCTTTCACTTTCTTCTCGGGCAGACTCACAACCCACTTGCCACCTTCATAGAATGCCTTCCAACCTGTGGCCTTCTTGTCGACCTCTGTCTGCACATACTGCTCTTTCGTCTTACGAGCGAAGCGAATGAGCGTCTTATTGCCGGCATCGTCTTCTAACGGCGCATCCAACAGGAAATGGTACTTGGGGTCTATCTCCGCCTTATGGGGCACCAGCTCCTCGACGTAAGGGGCTCGCGTTTCGCGATTCTTAGGGAACTTACTGGCGGCAAGGAACATACCCGATGCGCCATCGCGCAGCACATAGTGATCTTCTACTGTTTCGCAGATCAGTTCCGGCATCTGCACGGGATCCATCTTCGGCGGCGCCGCCTCGCCATTGCGCAATAGCTTGCGTGTGTTCTTGCATATCTCGCTACTACAACCAAAATACTTCCCGAAGCGGCCGGTCTTCAGCTGCATGTCATGGCCGCACTTATCACACTCGATAATGGGTCCGTCGTAGCCACGAATCTTGAATTCGCCACTCTCGATCTCGTAACCCTGACAATCGGGGTTGTTGCCACAGACGTGCAGCTTGCGTTTCTCATCGATGAGGTAGGGCTCCATCGCCGTATTACAGATTTTGCAGCGATGTTTCTTGCGCAGCAGAATATTCTCCTGCGCCTCAGCCTCTTCCGCCGTGTCGGTGCGAATCGCATCGTCGCCCGGCGTGAGATTAATAGTCGATTTGCATCGTTCTTTGGGAGGCAGTGCATAGCCAGAGCAGCCGAGGAACACGCCCGTCGATGCAGTACGAATCTGCAT
>CAYGRR010000097.1:0-5206 GCA_964352295.1 uncultured Pseudohongiella sp.
TTCGCTCCGCTGAATAGCTGGCCCGACAATGCAAATCTGGACAAGGCGCGACTGTTGTTGCTGCCTATCAAGCAAAAATACGGCCGCAATATATCATGGGCCGATCTCATGATCCTCGCTGGCACGGTAGCGATGGATTCTATGGGCTTTGAGACTCTGGGATTCGCGGGTGGCCGCGTCGATGCCTGGGAACCCGAAGAAGTTAACTGGGGCCCAGAGGGTGAATGGCTAGCGGCAGACCGTCGTGACGAAATGGGCAGACTCGAGGGCGCGCTAGGCGCGGTGCAGATGGGTTTGATCTATGTAAACCCAGAGGGCCCAGGCGGTAATGCCGATCCTCAGGCTGCTGCGGATGCGATTCGCGAAGCGTTCGGCCGTATGGCAATGAACGATGAAGAGACGGTTGCGCTCATTGCCGGCGGACACACCTTCGGCAAGGCACACGGCGCAGCGCGCCCCGCCGAGTATGTGGACGTTGAGCCGGAGGCGGCAAGCATCGAGCAGCAGGGCCTAGGTTGGAAGAACAGCTACGGCAGCGGCAACGCAGGCGACACGATCACCAGTGGACTCGAGGGAGCATGGACTATTGATCCTGCTGCCTGGACACATAATTTCTTGCAGAACCTGTACGGATACGAATGGGTGCAGACACGCAGCCCGGCCGGTGCGATCCAGTGGGAGCCAGCGGCAGGTGCAGCGTCGAACTTGGTACCCGATGCACACGATCCCGCTAAGCGCCACGCGCCGATGATGCTAACAACCGACCTAGCACTCAAGGTCGATCCTGCGTACCGCGCCATCACGACGCGTTGGCTAGAGAACCCAGAGCAATTTGAGGACGCTTTTGCTCGCGCCTGGTTCAAGCTGACCCACCGCGATATGGGACCAAGCTCTCGCTATCTGGGTGACCTGACGCCGAATGAAGAATTCGTGTGGCAGGATCCGATCCCTGCGGTAGATCACGCGCTTGTGACTAACCGCGATGTGAATCGACTAAAGCGTGAGATTCTGGATTCCGGCCTTAGCACGGCAGAGCTGGTTCGCACTGCCTGGGCCTCTGCATCTACTTACCGTGACACGGATATGCGCGGTGGAGCAAACGGTGCGCGAGTACGCCTAGCGCCGCAGAAAGACTGGAGCGCGAATGATCCACAGGAACTGGCGAGGGTGCTTGATGTGTTGGGCTCGATTCAGAGCGAATACAATGAGAGCAACTCACGCAAGCAGGTATCACTGGCCGACCTCATCGTTCTCGGTGGCGCGGCAGCGATAGAGCAGTCTGCACGCAGCGCGGGTACTGAGGTAGACCTAAGCTTTGTAGCCGGTCGCGCAGACGCAGCGCAGGAGCATACCGATGTCGCGTCGTTCGCTCTACTCGAGCCGACGGCCGATGGCTTCCGCAACTACTTCGCAAACGGCAATACTCGCTCACCGGCAGAGATGCTTATCGAGAAGGCGGCGTTGCTAAAGCTGACCGTGCCAGAGATGGCCGTGTTGGTAGCAGGACTGAGATCTCTAGATGCGAACGCGGGCCAGTCACAGCATGGTGTGTTCACAGACCGTCCCGGCACGCTGAGCAATGACTTCTTCGTCAACCTGCTAGACCTGTCAGTAGTGTGGAGCAAGTCTTCTTCAGAAGATGGCATCTTCGAGGGTCGTGACAGAGCGACGGGCGAGCTGAAATGGACTGCGACACCTGCAGACCTCATCTTCGGTTCGAACTCGGAACTACGCGCGATCGCCGAGTTCTATGCCGCTGAAGATTCCATGCAGCAGTTCGTTGAGGACTTCGCGAATGCATGGACCAAGGTAATGATGTTGGATCGCTTCGATCTGATGTAATGCATCATCTAGCAGCAACCTAAACCAGCCGGCGCTCATTATGAGCGCCGGCTTTTTTGGCTTCGCTAGATTGAAAGAGCACGATGAACAGGCAATAAAAAAGGGAGCGGAGAGACTTGATGTCTTTCCGCTCCCTTTGTCTTTTCTAGAGAGCTCCCGATTGTGGGTGGGAGTTATCTATACGCTTATAGTTCGAAGTCTATGCCGTAGCCAATTACGAATTTTATTTCGTCATTGTCTAGCGCGTCTGGGCCAGCATCATCAAGGTCAGTTGAAGTGATCATGAAGCTAAAACCGTTCTTCGAAAGAGAGACGTTGTAGTCGGTGTAGTCGCCCGGTACGCCGTTGAAGGCCTCGGAGAAATCACCTTCGTGATGACCGATATGGAAGCCCAGCTCGATGCCATCACCGATTTCAGTAGTGTAGTCGGCATACAGGTAGGATGCTTCGCCAAAACCGAAATCTTGGCCTGGGCCTTCATCGGCTTCAGTATTCGCCAGAACGTTTAGGCCGATAGTGAATGGGCCAATACCGATCGAGCCGTAGATTTCGCCGAAATCGAATTCCGCTTCTGCGTCATAGTTGTAGTACAGGTAGCCGATGTCGTAGCTGATACCGCCCGCCTCACCAGCAAAGCCGCCATAGATGTCATGTTCGTAGGAGTAAACGTCATCTGCAGCATAGCTTACGTTTGAGGCCCATGTGCCTACATAGAAGCCGCTGTCAGCTGCGTAGTCGATTCCACCAGAGATAGCGGCTTCGTTCACGCTCTGAGTCAGACCGCGCCAGATGTAGTTGTTAGACGCTGCGAAATTGGCTGTCCATTCGTCTGCTTGTACGGAGCCAGCTGTGAGCATCAGTCCCGCCGCGGCGAGTGAAAGAATACGTGTGTTCATGTCTAATTTTATCCCTTGGTTGATAGTGGAAAAGGGTGGTCAATTCCACCCGCTATCGGATGTTTTGCAAGAGCTGTGCCAAGGCCGTAAAGCCTTGGGTTTTGTGCCATTGTGAGCAAGAAGAGGGCGTATCCGAGCGAAATCGCTCCACATTGGTGCGCTAATACAGTGCGCTGCATCCAAATGGGGCGCGCGCAAAGTGTAATGGCTGATGGAGGGGTTAGGCAGCGCTCTTTCGTGGACTGTGCCGCGGTGATCGTGGAATCAGTGGCTGAATCAGGGAATTGCAATTCTGGGAGGGCAATATATTTCAATCACATGAAAGAAATATGTCCGTTCCGTCACTATTGTCATTAATCTGTAATATTTTCCGAATAAAGTAGCGGTCAGTGGGAACAAGCGACGAGGGGGAAGTATTTTCGTTTGTTCTTCTATTGCGTGGGCTGAGCAGAGTCTAAAAAACCAATCCCTACGGGAGTTGAACAGATCTATGAGAAATCAAAAATTTACACTATTGGGCCAACTGTCTATCGGCGGAGCACTATTCCTGTCTACCACCATCGCTCAGGCGGCGGAGAAGGAACTCCTGGATATTCTGCTGAGCAATGGCGCCATCTCTGAAGAGCAGTACGAAGAATTGCTCGCGAAGGAAGAACTGGAGCAGGTCGATGTGGCGGAGATTAGTTTTTCCAGGGGCAGTGGCCTGAGTGTGTCTTCTGGCGATGGGCGATACGAGGTAGAGATAGGCGGGCGCCTGCACCTAGACTATGCCGACCATGACTACGATTCCAGAATGGGTGTTAGGCCCATAAGCGGCACCGAGATTCGCCGCGGTCGTATCGAGTTCGACGGCGTCTTCGCCGAGAAGTGGGGTTATGCAGCCGAGTTCGATTTCGCCAGAAACAAGGTTGCGTTGAAAGATTTCAAGGCAGGCTACGAAGCCGATAGTGGTGCGACGTTCTACGTGGGCCATCAGAAGCAGCCCTTTAGTCTTTCCTTGGAGATGAGCTCGAACGATATCCCTTTCGTAGAGCGCAGCGTCGATAACTTCCTGGCGGCGACATTTACAGATCGTGCCATAGGCGCACGCTATGAGAATAGCGGCAGCAACTGGTTCTTCGCCGGAGGTGTTTTCGGCGACACGCTGAAGGAAGGCACGGTTACTGGTGATGAAGGCTGGGGATCCTCAGCGCGTTTCGTCTACGCGCCTCTTAAGGAGGATGATTCGGTAGTGCACCTGGGTGTTCGCGGCTCCTATCGCGAAATCGATCTAGGAACGCCAACTCTAAGCATTAAGAGTAAGACGACTGACTTCTCAGAATTAAACATCGTCAACACGGGCGCACTCGCCGATGCTGAATCGGCCATGCTGTTTGGCCCAGAGATTGCCGCCTCGTTCGGACCGCTCTACGTCTTCGCAGAACATACGACCACGCGAGTCTCACGCAAGGGCGCCACCTCACTGGATTTCTCGGGATGGCACGCGGCTGCTACCTGGAGTCTGACCGGGGAGAGCCGAGCGGCTGGCTATCGAATCGACGCGGGAGAGTTCAAGGGTATCAGACCGAAGAGCGACTTCGACCTGAGCAATGGCACCTGGGGAGCATTCGAAATATCGGCGCGCTATGCCACCATCGATCTCAACGACAGCGATATAGTCGGCGGGGAAGAGGATGCCCTTTCTCTGGCATTGAACTGGTATCCGAATCGCAACCTGCGCTTCATGGCGGACTGGACTCGCATATTAGATACCGATGAATCCAACACCGTGCGCATGTTTGCTCCAGACATGAATGTCTTCATGTTGCGCACACAGTGGAGCTACTAATCTGTCGAGTGCTTGTTAGCTAATACTATTAGCTCGGCTATAAAAAATGGGCGGGTCCTAAGATTTAGGGCCTGCCCATTATCGTTTCTGCTTCTACCTTTATAGATCTAGTTGTTTATATCATCTCTATGCCGAGCCTGCCACGTGGCACTCTATAGCCGGCATCCAACACATAGTCTGGGCCTATAGAGGCGATAGTGGGTGTGCCACTTCCGCGCATCGTGATTAGCAGTTCTCTGTTAAGTAAGTCTAACACTCTTTCTACGCCAGCCTGACCGAATGCGCCGAGACCGAAGCAGTAAGGTCTGCCTATGCCGACAGCCGATGCCCCCATGGCCAATGCCTTGTAGATGTCTGTGCCGCGGCGGAAGCCTCCGTCGACGATTATTGGGACCTGACCGTTCGCTGCGCTGACGATCTCCGGCAGGCATTCGATGGTGCCGCGGCCGGTCTCGGTAGCGCGACCTCCGTGATTCGAAACCCAAATAGCATCAGCACCGAATTGCACGGCGAGCGCAGCATCTGCAGCGACTTCCACGCCCTTGATGACGATGTTCATGTCGGTCACTTCTTTCATGCGCGCAATAACGCCCCAGGTCATGGCTGAATCGGTTAGTCCGACGCCGCGCATGTCCAAGCC
>CAYGRR010000098.1:0-4886 GCA_964352295.1 uncultured Pseudohongiella sp.
TGGCATTGGTGTGCGCCACGCTGTTAGTCCCGTCGATCTATCAACTCATCGTGAATTAGGCAGGATGCTTAGTCCGTAAGCAGGTCGGCTGAAAGGCTAAAGTCGGTGATTTGCCAGTTATCTTCAACTGCTTCCATTGTCATCCTGACAGTGGCCGGCGAATTCTGAAAATCCAGGTCAATCTCGAATTCCGCAGAGCTTATGGCTTGCTTATTGAAGAATGACGCGATCACTGCCGATCCTCGGATAGCAAGCAGTGAGTTAAACTCGCCCAATCCCCGCTGAGAATTTTCAAGAAAGGAAATCAGTTGATTCGAGGGAAATATTGCCTGAAACCTTGGGTGGGAGTTCTCCAATAGTGCAGCCGGATATGTTGATATAAAGGCGCCTTGCGTGGCGGCGATAGCCAAATCCTGAGCGGAAGTTTCGAGTCGATTGGTGCGCAGAATTGCCAGCACGACTAGGGTGATCGCGATTACCAATGCTAGGCAGGCCATCAGTGTCGCTGTGCGTTGAAATTTTGACATAACTGCGTGTAAGAAGCCTAAGAAGTAGCTGTAGGAACGAACGGTATTATAGGCGAAAAAACTTCAATAAAAACAGTGATAAAGCTATACCCACATTTTATGAATGGCGTTTGGCGCGCTAATTTATGCACAAAAATGAAGCTCCTGTCACAAAACACTAAAAATACGCAGGTTTTATTTTAGATCAATACTTCCATAACTGCTAAGTTATTGAAATATATATATTTAATGCATTGACTAAAATTTGATCAAACCGTGGCCTGTAGCCGCAATTTCGAGGCTAGAAGCAATTCCCTAGGAATTACCCACCGAGTTATCCACAGATTCTGTGGAAAAAAAATTAGCGCCAGGATATTCGAATTTTCTAACATTCCCAATAGCTTAAGCTATCTAGCTGGAGAGTGTATTAGCAGTATGCGCTAAGTGGGGGTCAAAAATTTCGTGCTCGCGTGCTGCAAACTGACATATTTGCGTGAGGTGCATATTGAGATTATGTGAGTTCGGGGAATGTGTTATGTTTGCACAACTAATCGTTGTACAGCGTTTTACTATGATCGAATTGACCGCGGAAATACCATTCCTTTGGCGCCTAGGCGCTGAGAGTAGCGAAGGCTACTGTTCTGTCTCCATGATTGTTCCCTGCCCGCCTGAGACAGATATTAAAGATCTTACCATCGAGACGAGTGTTCTGAGCCTTTCCTCTGACAGCATCCGTTCGGAGAAGGAAGAAACCCTGGAGTGGAATCAAGAAGATATCAGCCTTTTTCTGAAGCTGGTGAATCAGAAGCAGCTTGCGAATAATCAGTTAATTTCTGACACCGTGCGCATCGATCTCACTGATCCCGCGATCATCGATATCATTCATATCGTAGCCGCAGCTGGTTTCGGTGTTGCCTTTACCTCTTACGGTTTATTGAAAGAATCCGATGGCCTGTACCCTATGCACAGCTGTGAGATCGGTGCGCTAGCCTCATTGAATACGATTATGGGATTCAAGCCCTGCGTCGTCGTAGACATAGAGGACGACGACATTGTCTGTGTCCTGTTGGAAGATATCGATGTGCAGGCCA
Organism: uncultured Pseudohongiella sp.; assembly: GCA_964352295.1. Taxonomy (GTDB): domain Bacteria; phylum Pseudomonadota; class Gammaproteobacteria; order Pseudomonadales; family Pseudohongiellaceae; genus UBA9145. The sequence goes on from CAYGRR010000098.1 coordinate 1,598, forward strand.
CTGACGAGTACGATCAGCTCAGTCGGCATGACTTGCTGCTCGCGAAACGAGGCGACATTCTGCATCCCGAGTTCGCCGAGACCAAGGTCAAGCCAGCGCGCACCGTGCTGCACTAGGCAACGACCAGCCCTCCACATTCTCAAACTCAATAATTGACAGTGCTACTGTGCGCGCTGGTTGAAGCGCTTGCCGACGAGTGCTGCAGCGATATTCACTTTCTGTATGTCGATGGCCCCACCGGCTATGCCCCAGCCCCAGGCATCGCGCATCTTCTGCTCCAGCGGGTACTCCTTGGAATAGCCGTAGCCGCCCATGAGTTGCATTGCCTTGCCGGTTACCTCCCGCGCCGTCTCATTCGCGAAGCACTTGGCAACCGAGCTCTCGGCTATCGAGGGTAGGCCCCTCTCTGCGTTTACGACGGCTCGATAGAGAAGCAGCCTTGACGCCTCCAAGCGCATCTTCATCTCCGCTATTTGCAGCTGAACCGCCTGGAAATCGATGAGCGCTTTGCCGAACTGTTGGCGTTGCTGGGTATATTCCAAGACATAGTCGAATGCCGATTGCGCAACGGCGAGCGACATCGTGGTATTGCCACAGCGTTCCAAATCGAAGGCATCCATCAGCTTTCCAAAGCCTCCTGCGGGGACGAGTATGTTTTCTGCGGGTACTTCGACATCATCGAAGTACATATCCGCGCTTGCCACGCCGCGAAAGCCCAGATGGTGGTCACGCTTACCGAAGCTGAATCCCTTGCTGTCTTTCTCTACAACAACCGCGCCGATAGCCTTTGCGCCGGAGCTGTCATCCATGCGGCAGTAAACAACATAGGCCTCGGAATGACCCGCCCCCGAGCACCAACGTTTATTGCCATTGATGACCACGCGCTCTGCAGCCACGCGTGCCTGGGTAGTGAGATCAGTCAGAGCGGAACCGGCATTCGGTTCCGACATGGATACCGCGATGACAATCTCGCCGGAGCAGACTCTGGGTAGAAACTTCTCTCTGAGCCGGTCGCTACCAAAATGTGCAATCGCTAGACTCGGTCCGAAACAGGACTCGAAGATGGGGAAGGCCACGGCGATAGAAACTTTGGCAATCTCCTCCAGAACGATCACAGCATCCAGATGGCTCATGCCAGCGCCGCCGTATTTCTCGTCGAGATTGACCCCCAGATAGCCAAGCTCTGCATAGCGTTGACGCAGTTCGATGCCTGGGGGTTCGTCACTCTCCTCGATCTGTCTGGCCAAGCTGGGCAGCTCCTGCTGCGCAAACTTGCGAACGGATTGTTGCAGGGCGAGCTGTTGTTCGGAAAGGGTGAAATCCATGTCGCTGGGTCCTCGGGCTGCTGTGTTTTCCTGTCGCGGGTAGTGTAGAGTAACTGTCAGACCCGCCATAGACCAGCGCGGACGCTCGGTTTCCCTAGTCTCGGTCCCTGCTGCTATAATCGCGCCCGATTTCGATGGGCAAAGCGCCTACAACTCCTTCAACTTGCACTAGACAGCCAGCAGGCTCTGCTGTCTAGTCACAATATGGCAACCACCGGCATGGGCAGCAAAGCACTAATCGATGAAATAGGGCGCCGCCGCGTGTTGGCGATTATTTCGCATCCCGATGCTGGCAAGACCACCATCACGGAGAAGCTGCTGCTCTACGGAAACCTGATTCAGATCGCGGGCTCGGTGAAGGGCAAGAAGTCGGATCGCCATGCGACATCCGACTGGATGGCGATGGAGCAGCAGCGGGGAATCTCGGTGACCTCCTCGGTGATGCAGTTTCCGTTCAACGGGCGTATGGTGAATCTGCTCGATACTCCCGGCCACGAAGACTTCTCCGAGGATACCTATCGCGTGCTCACCGCCGTGGATTCCGCGCTAATGATCGTCGATGGGGCGAAGGGCGTGGAGGAGAGAACGATCAAGTTGATGGACGTCTGCAGGCTGCGTGATACACCGATCTTCACCTTCGTGAACAAGCTCGATAGAGATATACGCGATCCCATCGAGGTGCTCGACGAGATTGAGACCGTGCTAAAAATTCAATGCGCGCCAATCAATTGGCCGCTCGGCATGGGTAAGGAATTCAAGGGTGTCTATGATCTTGTCCAAGACAAGATTCACGTCTATCAGCACGGTCAGGGTGATCAGATTTATGATGATGTCATTATCGATGGCTTGGACAGTGCCGAGGCGGCGAAGCTTCTCGGTAGCTATACCCAAGACTTCAAGGACGAGATCGAACTCGTGCGCGGCGCCAGTCACAAATTTGATAGAGAAGCCTATCTCAATGGAACGCTCACACCGGTGTTCTTTGGCACCGCACTGGGAAATTTCGGCGTGAAGAGAATGCTAGAGGATTTCGTCGAATGGGCGCCCGCACCTAGGGGGCGAGAAACGGCGACCCGTCTCGTTGAGGCAAAGGAGAAAGACTTCAGCGGCTTCGTCTTCAAGATTCAAGCGAACATGGACCCGAAGCACCGAGATCGTATTGCCTTCATGCGTATCTGCTCGGGTGAATATACCAGAGGCATGAAGATGCGCCACACGCGCATTGGCAAAGATGTCAAAGTAGCCGACGCGGTGACCTTTCTTGCCGGTGATCGGGAGCAGGCCGAGTCGGCCGTGTCTGGCGATATCATTGGTCTGCACAATCACGGCACTATTCAGATCGGTGATACCTTCACCACCGGCGAGGATCTTAAATTCCAAGGCATCCCTCACTTCGCGCCCGAATTATTTCGGCGTATTCGTCTACAGGATCCTCTCAAGTTAAAGCAATTGCAGAAGGGTCTGACGCAGCTATCCGAGGAAGGTTCCACACAGGTGTTCATGCCACTGCGTAACAACGACCTGATCGTTGGAGCCGTTGGTGTGCTGCAGTTCGAAGTCGTGGCATTTAGGTTGAAGGACGAATACAAAGTCGATTGCATCTACGAGCCGGTTACGGTGCACGTGGCACGATGGGTGGATTCCACAAACAGGGCAAAGCTGGAAGAGTTTCGCAAGAAGGCGCATGAGAACCTCTCCATGGACGGTGGTGGCTATCTGACCTACCTAGCACCGACTCGAGTGAATCTGAGTCTCATGGAAGAACGTTGGCCCGACATTCAATTTCGGGCGACCAGAGAGCATTGAGGCTAGCCCCTCGATGCTTTGTTAATCAACAGTAGCTGAGACCGTTTATCCCTATGTCCGATTGTCATATGCAGTTCGAAATCAGCGCGCGCGACGGCAAGGCTCGCACCGGTGCGATGCGATTTCCCCGTGGCGAAGTGGCTACGCCTGCGTTCATG
>CAYGRR010000099.1:0-4235 GCA_964352295.1 uncultured Pseudohongiella sp.
ATAGCCATTAGCCCGGCGGTGCTTATCCAGATTGGCTTCTTTGGCCACGAGCTGCTGATGGTGTTATTTACAGAAGGCGAGGAATGGGAGGGCGCGATGTATTGGAGTCAGTTCGGCTTCCCTATTCTGCTGGCAGTCTTTACAGCCAGCCTGTTAAGCCGATTTACCTCGGCCCTGCATCTTGCCGAGAGCCTGAACCGGGATCTTGAAGCGAAGGTCGAGAATAGCCGCCTGATCATTGAGAAATCCTACTCAGAGAAGCGCGCGCTGGAACTCGCTCAGGCTGCCGAGAATGAGCGCCTGTCGATCTATCGGGATCTGCATGATGACGTGGGCTCGAAGCTACTCTCCATCGTGCATGCCGGCAGAGACAACAGATTAGGCGAGCTCGCGCGCACGGCGCTGGAGAGCCTCAGAAACGCGGTGTCGCGCGCCAACAGCCCCGAACAATCACTCGCGCAGTTTCTGCAACAACTTCAGGAGGAGACTCGACTGCGACTCGAGGGCTCGGGACATCAATTGCGCTGGTCTCAGTCAGCTGCTGTCGCCACGGCGATTCTTCCCTCTGACGTCGTCTTCAATCTGAATCAGATCTTTCGAGAGCTCGTCAGCAACATCATTCGCCACGCGAGCGCGAGCGAGGTGCATTTCCAAATAAAAAACAGCGAAGTTGGCCTCACCTTCACCGTGCAAGACAACGGCAAGGGAATCGCATCGGAGAACGTCGCGGGCAACGGCCTGAACAATATCAGGCAACGCGCTGCAGAAATCGATACAGCGGTGGAGTGGAAAAACATTCCGCAGCAGGGACTGCGCGTGCGGCTGGTTCTGCCACTGCAAAATTCTGAGGAATCTCTACTGCAAGATTCTTCGCGAGCCTAAACCAGGTTAGAAAATTTTAGAGCTGCCTGACTAGTTCGTGGAAAAGATGATCTGAGCGCCTAACAGGCCCCGCTCCTGTTCCGCCAAAAAAGCATCGGCCTGATCGAACTGCTCGGTACTTAGAGACGCACGCAAACTGTCGCGAGTGTTCGCTATCGCATCCAACTGCCGCTGAAATCCCAACACCAGATCGCTAGGCGCACCAATTCCATTGCTGTTCACGAGCAGATAGGTTTCCGTGAATAGAGTTTCAAGCAGCCTGTCCTGAATCTCCGCGCTTAGCTGCACATCAAGCAGTTCGAGCTGCGGGCTGTAAGTGGAAAGGAAGCTTTCCCGCGCCTCAGACTCCATAAAGGTTTCCAGCTCGGTCAACTCCTCGGAGCTGAGCAGCCCTGCCAGCTGATTCAGAACGTAATTCGGATCGGCGCGAGCTGCCGCCTCGGCAGGCGCGATGTCGCCCTGCTGCAGCGCGACGCCAAAGGCCAGAATATCGGCATAGGCGCCGATGAGCGCCTCGCGTATGGCATCGATGCGCTCCGATGATCCATCAAGCCCGTTGAGAAAATCGGTGAATCGAAGCGCGGTCTCTGCCTGCAGCGCCTCCTGCGTATTCGCATGCAATTGGGTGCCTAGTGACTGCAGCAGCGCCGCAGTGGGCTGCGCGGTAAATGCCCCGTCCGAAGCAGAGGACGAGCGCGCAGCCAGCGGGCGAGCATCGCTGCGCCCCTGCTCCGCCGACCGCTCTGCCGCCTGCTCGAACCGCGCTGCTTGCGCTGCATTCTCGGCCGGCTTCTGATTGGCAATGACAAGCGCGTACAACACGACTGCGAACGCAAGCACGACAGCGGAGATTACTACACGTTGAGAGTTATTTGTTTTCACGAGTCGCTGAGCCTAACAATCCACTACCGTCTATGCGAGGAACTACAGCTTAGTCTCCGCGCGAGTTGATACTGCTGCAGTAGTATATGGCCGTGTCAGAATGAAGCAAGAGCAGACATCACCGCCGCTCGAGCTATAGACGCAGCGGTGTCAAAGCCGTTATTCTGCCTTCCTCAATTCTGCAAATCCAACCGAGAAAAAAATGACACTCCGTAAACTGTTTTGCCTGAGTCTATTCTGCAGCGCTGCTATCGCCAGCTGCAGCCCCGAGTCAAATCAATCGACACAAGTAGCCCCAGTGCCCGCCGTCGAGGCCGTCTCCGCGACCGCCGAGATCGAAGCGATGCTGCACGAACACATCGCGGTGTTGGCCTCCGATGAATTCGAGGGGCGTGCGCCCGCCACCCCTGGCGAAGAAAAGACGATTGCCTATCTACAGGCCGAGTTCGAGGCACTGGGCGTCGGCCCCGGCAACGGCGACTCCTATTTTCAGAGCGTGTCAGTCACCGAGATCACTACCGCAAGCGATGCGGTGCTCAGCTTCAGCGGAAGCAACTATGAAGCCGAGTTGGAGTACGCGACGCAGATGATCGTGGGCAGCCAACAGCAGATCGCTTCAACGTCTATTACTAACAGCGAGCTCGTGTTCGTCGGCTACGGCATCGTGGCGCCGGAGAGAAACTGGAACGACTACGCCGGACTCGATGTCAGCGGCAAGACTGTGGTAATCCTCGTCAACGACCCCGGCTATGCCACACAGAATCCTGCCGTGTTCAATGGCAATGCCATGACCTACTACGGCCGCTGGACCTACAAGTACGAAGAGGCCGCGAGACAGGGTGCCGCCGGCGCACTGATCGTGCACGAGACTGGCCCGGCGGGTTACGGCTGGGAAGTCGTGAGCGGCAGCTGGTCCGGCCCGCAGATAGGACTGCAGGCAGACAACCTCAACAGCGACAAGAATGCTATCGAAGGCTGGCTGACTCTGGATTCGGCAGAGGCCTTGTTCGCCGGTGCTGGCCTGAATTATCAGGAGCTGAAGGCCGCGGCCGCGCAACCTGGTTTTACTCCCGTCCCACTCGGTGATGTAACCGCGTCCGTGACGATTCAGAATTCAGTACGCACCTCCGAGTCGCAGAATGTGATCGCGATGATCCCCGGCACGGAGCGGCCGCAGGAAACGATTATCTATACGGCCCATTGGGATCACCTCGGCATGAATCCCGAGATTCCCGGCGACAACATCTACAATGGCGCCGCCGATAACGCCACCGGCACAGCAGCACTGCTCGCCATGGCGAAGATGCATATCGACGCTGGCCCTGCACCGCGCAGCATCGTCTTTCTCGCGGTGACGGCAGAGGAATCCGGCTTGTTGGGTTCACGCTGGTACGCGGAGCATCCCGTGTTCCCACTGGCGACCACGGTCGCCAACATCAACATAGACGTGCTCAACACCTACGGGCCCATGCACGACATCGTCGTGGTAGGCAACGGCAGCAGCGAGTTAGAAGCCTATCTGGAAGAAGCCGCTACCACCCAGAATCGCCACCTGGTTGCCGAACCCAATCCCGAGCGCGGCTACTACTATCGCTCCGACCATTTCAATTTCGCGAAGGCCGGCGTGCCTGCACTCTATGCAGAATCGGGCGAAGACAGCGTCGAGTTTGGCAGCGAGTGGGGCGCGCAACAGGCCCAAGACTACAACGAGAATCGCTATCACGCCCCGGCGGACGAATACGATCCCAACTGGAACTTGGAAGGCGCGGCCCAGGACATACTCCTGTACTTCGATGTCGCCAAAAAGTTAAGCCAAGAATCCCACTTCCCGAACTGGCTGGAGGGCAACGAGTTTAAAGCGATACGGGATTCCTCTAGCGCCGCGAGACCGTAATATTTGGACATTGAGGCAGTGTGTATAGGCACTTGGAAGGCAAATAAGTCATGACGCCGAACCAGCGAGCATTTGAGCACCGACTTAAGCAGCCCCAGGAGGTGCTTAGACTAAGTGGATTTTGACCTGAATGGGCACACAGCTGCCCACCCTTTCAGACTCGCGATTACCCACTGACAAGCCAAGTTAAGGTTCGCAGAAACAAGCGAATCTGCACAAAAAATACGGAGGGGGTCTCTATCTGTTTACGCTCTATGGCTCCATTACACAGCTCTCGAACAAGAGAGCCTAATGTTTATTGGAATCCTCCAGAGATACAGGGAAACACCATAACTGGAATACGTGTTCTCGCATTCAGTGTTACTGGGACCCCTCGCTTTCTCCAAAGAGACTAACCATGCCCACACAGAATGTGTTTCAATTCAGCCAGTTGCGGAATACACTTGGGCAGAACAAAAACCAAACGGCGCGTGCGTCGTATACACATGTTATATTCCCTGAAAACTTATGAGTAGCTTTGAATATTTAGCAGCACTACTTTCGATGGTTACTGCATTGGGAATTGCTCGAGGTCTCT
>CAYGRR010000100.1:0-3939 GCA_964352295.1 uncultured Pseudohongiella sp.
AGATCTACGAGTATGCCTGTCACGAGGGTAACTACGCTCTGCCGGGAATTCTGGCCGGTGCGAGACTCGAGGAGAGAGAGGCGCAGTAGGCGCTAATCTCTTCCGTAAAGCCGACTAGCTAGTCGGCTTTTTTTGTGGCGAGTTTGATGCAGCGCAGGATCAAAAAGCCCTGTCCATGGCACGATGCAAAACCGATGGGCGCTGGTACTTTCTATTGGAGTCTTTAAATATGAAGAAAAAAATTGCAGTTATCGCGGCCGGTGTTGTCGGCCTGCTGTGCTTGAGTGTCAGCTTGGCTCAGACCGAGCAGCGTCTACCTCAGCTAAGTGTAAAAGAAATCATGAATGCCTTGATCACACCGGCGACTTCCAGCATCTGGGGCGCCTACCAGCTAGAGACCGAGGCGCAGTGGCAGGAAGTTAGAAACGCTGCGCTCACGGTCGTGGCGGCTGGAAGCTTACTGCAAGTCGGCGGTAGCGGTGAGGGAGAAGTGGCTCAGGCCACCGAATCCCAGTGGCAGACACAGAACCGGCAGATGATAGACGCCGCGCGATTAGTCATCGCCGCGGTAGATGCCAAAGATGAAGAAGCCTTATCTGCGGCAGGGAATGACGCGCTATACCCGCCTTGTGAGTCCTGTCATCAGCAATATCAATCGCGCTGAGTAGTGATCTGTTGAATCAGACAAGGAATAGGCTGGGTAGGCGCTCTAGAAACCAATAGGCGGCAATGCCGCCTAAGCCGTAGGCAAGCCCGCGCTGCAGGCTAGCCCAGAGTGGCTGAAGGAACCTCATCACAACGAAGTGCAGCACTAGTAATGCAGCTATGAAAGCTACCTGACCGGCTTCAACGCCAAGATTGAAAAACAATAAAGCCATTGGAATGTCGGCGTTGCTGAGACCAAGCTCGCCAAGGGCTCCCGCGAATCCGAATCCATGAATTAGGCCGAATACGAAGGCAACTATCCATGGCTTTTCATGAACCAGAGTAGTCTTGCCCTGTTGTGCCATCAGAATTTCTCGCGCAAGAAAAATGATGGAAAGTGCTATCAATACTTCTATGGGGGCGCCTGGAACTGGAAAGATACCGAGAACGGCGCTGCCGAGCGTGATGCTGTGGGCTACGGTAAATGCAGTGATGGTCTTTAACAGCTTCCAGAAACCCTGCAGCAATAACAACAGGCCGAGGACGAATAGCAGATGATCTATGCCGAAGAGAATGTGCTCGCCACCGAGCACGAGATAGCGCCTCGCCAGGCTGCCGATCGAAGACGCCCCGGCCTTTACGTCGCTAAGCGGCACCTCGATGATGCTGCCATCACCTGGAAAGTATCCGGATACGTCGCTACCGTCGGCCCAGCGAGTAATGAGAACCAGGCCCTCTAAAGACCAGGGGAAAAATAGGACATCGTCGGTATTCAGCGCGGGCGTGCACTCAAAGCGATAACTAAACCTGCCGGGCGGCAAGCCTACACAGCGTTCGGGGAGGATGCGCTCCACGTTGAACAGGGGTGGGACCTGCTGGTCGACAATCGAGAGCTGGTATTGATTATCTTCGGCCTCGTCGAGAAACACGCGCGCCACGCCAGTCACATCGATATCGTGCGCTTCGGCGGCTGATAGCAGCAGGGTGCTAGTTAGCAGCAGGCCAACAAACGCGGCGCACGGGGTAAGAATCTTGTGAGCTGGGCTGCGCATCGTCGCCTATTCGGGCTCGTCGCTGCGGATTACTACGGTGTATTCGTCCCACAGTTTGTCTATCTCGACCTGCAGGCGACTGTCTTCTTCTTCGGCGATCCATTCGAGGCGCAGTAGATCGGCGATCTCTTCGAACGCGGGGATGCGTGCTGGATTGCGCTGAGTAACCCGGAGCCAATGCTGGCCACGGTTACTAATGAATGGGCCGCTCCATTGATTGAGATCGGCGGCCAAGACCAGCTCGGCGAATTCTTGATCGAATATATTGGCGAGGTCCGTGCTGTTCACATTCGGTAGCGGGGCGACCGTGCCCGCCGACATCGCTAACAACGTGTCTGCTGCGGCGCCTTGCTTGAGTGCCTCGACGATCGCTTCGGCTAACGACTCCCTCGAGTTAAAAACCAATTCATCGATGTTTTGCGAGGCGGGTGTCTCGAAGCGTGTTCTATTATTCTCGTAGTAAGCGCGCAGCTCAGCATCGGTGGGCTGGATGATGCTGCCACTCAGCACATGACGCATCTTCTGAGCGAGGATGTCGTGTATGCGTTCATCGTTGTCCAAGTCCATAGCCAGCGCTTCGCGGACTAAAATCTGTTCCTCTATGTAGAAGGCAGTGACCAACTCTTTCTGTTCAGCGCTAAGCTCCTCGCCGCGAGATAACTCCTGCATGAAGATTCGCGCATCGATCTCCCGTTGATCGATCTCCAACAGGTTCTCATTCTCCGATTGGGTGATGGCATAGAGGCCGAAGATCAGGACGGCAATGATAAAAAAATGCACCGTGGGTTCTCTAAGCAACTTCTGCGGCAGGGTCATGTTCATCGGTGGCGATTCATTCTCAGGGGTCATGTGGCGGAATTCTTTGGCTTCGAGTATAGGTCAGCGTGATATTCACCAAGTGTAGTGGCAGCGGCTCTGCTTGAGAGAGTAATTTCTGGCCGAAGTGGATGCAAGCCTTTGTCAGTGGGCGGCCAACCTGCGGGCGCCTGCTTCGTCTTGCAAAGAGCGAACACTTGGGGTTCCATGGTGTCGACGCAATAACTGTGAGTCACCCCGAGTGACCGAATGAGGCCCCATCAATGCAGAAGCTATTGCTACGATCACTTATAACAGGCTATCTGCTTGTCTGCACACTGCTTGCGCAGGCTGCTCAGCCGGAGGCTCCCACGGTCAGGCGCCTAGCCGATGGCCCCATAATCGTACCCAACATGGATGCGCGCATGGGTAGCAATATTCAGGGCCCCTCCCTGATCCGCGTCCCTGATTGGGTAGACCGGCCCTTGGGCAAGTATTACCTCTATTTCGCCGATCACCGCGGCACGTATATCCGCCTCGCCTATGCAGACGAGATCACCGGTCCCTGGCAGATGCATGAGCCAGGCTCCCTAAAGCTGGAAGACTCTTTCTTTCCCACCACCTGTCCTCCGTGCTCGCTCGCCCCGGGGACCACTGGCGCGCTCTATGCCCACATCGCCTCACCCGATGTGCATGTGGATAACGAGCGGCAACAGATCGTGATGTATATCCACGGGCGCGGTGCGGGGCGGCAGTTTACGCGACTGGCCTTGTCCGATGACGGCCTGAATTTCACGGGCTCTCCAGAAGATCTGGGTCGACCCTATTTTCGTGTTATCGAACACGGCGGCTACCACTACGCGCTGTCCATGCCGGGCTACCTGTATCGCTCTAAAGAGGGTCGGAGTAATTTCGAGGAGGGGCCCCGGTTCTTCAACGACAATATGCGCCATAACGCACTGCTAATTCGCGACAATACACTCTACGTCTTCTGGACGCAGGCTGGTCATGCGCCGGAGCGAATATTCCTCTCCACGATCGACATGAGTGGCGACTGGATGCAGTGGCAAGAATCCGAGCCGGTGGAAGTGCTCAGGCCAGAGACCGAATGGGAGGGCGCAGAACTCGAGATTGCCCCCTCGCGGCGCGGGCATATCGATGAGCGGGTTAATCAACTCCGAGATCCGGCCATCTTTGAAGAAGATGGCAAGACTTACCTGTTGTATTCCATCGCCGGAGAGCACGGCTTGGCGATAGCTGAGCTGCTTCTGCCTTAGGCTGGTCGGGCAATCGTTGCTCGTTGAAATGCTGGCTTCCTGCCGTCGCGAAGCTGGCGGCACGCGAACTAATTCTCCTAAAGCTTGTTGCTGAATCTATACAAGTACATGGCCGCTCTGTATAATCCCCGTTTTGTAGATGGTGGTAATCTCATGTTACGTATCGCTGA
>CAYGRR010000101.1:0-3906 GCA_964352295.1 uncultured Pseudohongiella sp.
ACGAAATTACCGAAGCTAATTGGGATGGAACTACAGATTTCAGGTAGAAAGTTTTCACCTTAGGTGGGGGTATATCATGATATTAGTAATGTTATCAGGAGGTCTTGACAGCACCGGAGCGCTTGTCAAGTTGCTTCAAGAAACAACTGATCCAATCCATGTTCATCATGTGGTTATTCGTAATATCGAAAAACGGGGGCATGCAGAGAAGGTTGCCTGCAGCAAAATTATTGAGTATTGCCGAAAAAATTACAGGCCCTTCGGATACACCGAAAATGTCTTTGAATTTATGGCGTTTAAGAATTTCTATTGCTGGGATAATGACGTAATTAGATTTATAGCAGCCCAAATTGTCAAAAATGATCCCAGTTTTAACAAAGTTGCTTTAGGTAAATGTGCGGACGACGATGATAGCATTGCTTTTCAGCTACGCGCAGTGCAAGCTCACGCTATTTGGAGATCTAGTTTTTTCGATACTAAATGGCAGATACCGGCTATCATTCGACCCGTAGGTAAAATGACTAAAAAGCAGATAGCTGAATTTTTGCCCAAAGATCTATTAGATATGACATGGTCTTGCCGCACACCAGTGTACAAAGAAAACACCTGGCATAAGTGCCAGGTGTGTGTAACCTGTAAACAGCTAAAAGAGGCTGGTGTTTAGACGACCGCAGATATTTCGACATAATGAAGATCGCAGCACCATTGCACGAGATCGGTAGCATCTCCCGTTATTACAATAGTGAATGCTGAACCGGCAGTGCTGATGGCTGCTGCCCAAGATGCTGAGCCGCCTCCCGAGTCGGTTGCTGTAAATGTGGGGGCTCCAACTAAGGTGACACCAGCGTCATTATAAACAAGAGCTTGTGATAAAACGAAACTAGCAGCCTCATCGGCGGTAGCATCATTTTTGGCAACGATATTGGCGCTTATAGAGTAAGCTTTTCCTATGGTTGTAGAAATAGTCAACATGGAAATCGGAGTAGCACTAGCAGTAGAAGTATATCTAACTATATGACTGCTTTGCGCACCACCCACAGGAGAAGTTCTATTACTGCCCCACACTTTTTGATCATCATTTTCGACTAAGGCATAAGCGCCTTGGACAAAGGTGCGTTCGCGGGAAAAAGCTCCCCAACTGTGGCCGCGCCCTTGGGCAAAGGAATCATCATTACCCCCAACATCCATATTGTAACCTTGAACAAAGGAGTTAGTAGCTTCTCCACCAATTGTTAGATCACGGCCCTGGGCGAATACTTGATAGGCACTTTGAGAACCATCAAAAGTAACGGTATTACCTTGAGCAAAAATATTTTGAAGGTTATTACCATCCCAACTATTTTCAGAGCCTTGAACCATAACTTGCTCACCATACGAATTGCTAGAATATCCCTGAACAAAGTTGTTATCTCCCTCAACAGAGTTGTTGTAACCAATAGCCACATTTTGGTAGGCAGATGAGCCACCGATGTAGTTGCTATAACCTAAAGCCACATTACACCTTCCGCTGGTAGAAGCAATTGTGTTACTCCTACCTTGGACAAAAGATTCTTGAGTACCAACACCATTATTGTAACCCTGAGCAAATGAATAAGGGGAGCTGATTGTATTATTGTAACCTTGTGCAAATGAAGATTGAGAATCGACATTTTGACCAAAACCTTGTGTAAAGGTATAATTTGCATCATTATTGTTACTAACTCCTTGGGATAGAGTATAGTCCCCACTTAGGTAGTTATTGGCTCCCTGGGTAGCACCCTGATCTCCATTAACAGTATTAAAGTATCCTTGCGCAAAAGATATTATTCCGGTCACGTCATTACTATAACCTTGTGCCATACTATTATCAGAAGTAACGGTATTATTATACCCCTGCGCAAAAGATTGGTCGCCTGACGCTGTGTTATTAACTCCTTGGGCGAAGCTGCTTGCACCGTCAGCAGCAGAGGTATCCCCTAAAGCGAAGCTATTATCTCCGTCAGCGGTAGCAGTATCGCCTTGGGCTAGAGAGTTAGTTCCGCCAGCAATGGGAGCGGTAGCTCCTTTACCAATACCAGCATTAGTTCCTGTCCCATCGGTGAAGAAACCGCCACCGCCACCACCGCCATTTCCAGCAGTAATGGTATCCATGATCAAGGTTCCATCAGTTGCTGAAATACTAGCAACTTTAGCAATCACCTTTTCCGTAGTGCCCGCAGTAACGCTTATAGCTCCCGGTGTGTCGCTCAAGAAAACTGTCTGACCGACATTTGTAAAGCCAGACGTGTCAAAACCTACAAAGCTTCCTTCAATAAGGATACTACCACATTCACCCGCACCGATATCAGCAGCAGCTAATCCTAATGCTGCACAAGTAGAGGCAGCAGCAGCGGAGGCTAGGTCGATATTAGGTAGTTGGAGGGTGCCATCAAAACCAGCCTGATAAACAAATTGCCCCTTAGTAATGGCGCTTCCAGAAATATTCTGTGCCTTCACAAAACATTTATCATCAATAAATGCTGTGGATAGCTCTAAACTGTTATTAAGGTGGGCATCACTGCAGAAATAAATGGTGACACCATTACCTCCATTGTAGGCAGGATTTAAGTTGCTGGCAGGAGTAACTTTAATAAAGCTTTTAACTGTTGAGTTAACAAAAACACTGCCAGTTGCATTGACAATACTTGGGTTGCTGCCAATATACCCTAAGGTGGATAGAGCTTGAGCCGTGCAGCCACATTGGCCGTTGTCTAATATTTTTTCAACATAAGCCCTATTGATTACTACATACTCACCTATACTAAAATTGATAGCCATAATTTACTCCTTATGTATTATATAAAAAAGTAACTATAACCAATAAGAGATTAGTCAGTTTCCATAAAGGAAATATAGTAAGCGACTTTATAGCGGAAAACGGCAGCATTTCTAGTAAAAGTTATTGTAAGATCTACTTATAACAACATATTCGCCTGCAGAAAAATTAATAGCCATGATTATTCCTCATGGCTATTTTAGCAAAATTGCGGACTATTGAAGCAGGTTAATTATAGCAATGGATTTACAACATCCGCTGAGCCTGTTGCTTTGTGGGTATTAACTAGAGTGACAAGCTTATCAAGTAAGGCAGACGCCTCAGATTGCGTAGTAGAAAGTTCTGAATTAATTGAAGCTTTTCCGCCTGGAGCTTCTGTAACAAGAGCAGAAGCGCGATCCACTACCTGTCGAGCAGCACGAACAGCACGCTTTAGGTTTCGTTGTAATTTAGCTGCACAAATTCCATCTGTTGCAGCGGGTGTGATGTCTGGGTTCATATCAGCAATAGCCATAATTTTTTCTCCTGAATCTGTATTATACAAAAAAAGAGTACATAACAAAACCCGGAGAAATTTCCGGGTTTTGTTAAAAGAGAGGATTAAATTCGGTGGATTATACCTGATTTTGGCAAAAACAATCCACGAGGACTTCACACCGAGCCATGTTGGGAAAACTAGGATCTTGCATCAGAAGTTTTCCGTTATCCATGCATGTGATACAAGACACATCATGAGCCCCTTCTTTTGAGGTATTCGGAGCTTCATCAAAAATGTCGTGATAGGTCGCCACGTATCCCCAGTCTGACGTGCTTTTAAGGTAGCAAAATCTTGCTGCTTGTCAAGCCTTCTGATTATTCCTCAAACTCAACTTGGAGAAGATGCTGGTTTTCTTGCTCAGCATAGCGTCCGAAGATAGTCTTCCCGAGCTTCTCTTCTAACTCTTTTTCTCGTCCCGCATACCCCCAGCCACCTTCGTCTAGGATGTTTAGACCGGGCTCATCCTCAGGATTAGCTTTTTCTACATAAGCTAGGAGGCCCTTGTCCCAGTTTGTCCACTCTACCTCCCCTTCGTAGATTTCACCCCAACGATAGCGGACAGCAAATTCCCGGC
>CAYGRR010000102.1:0-3888 GCA_964352295.1 uncultured Pseudohongiella sp.
AAGAAGAAGGTAGCCAAGAAAAAAGTCGCTAAGAAGAAGGTAGCGAAAAAGAAGGCCGCCAAGAAGAAAGTGGCGAAGAAAAAGGTAGCCAAGAAGAAAGTAGCCAAGAAAAAGGCCGCTAAGCGTAAGGCTCCTGCTAAGAAGAAGGCTGCCAAGAAGAGAAAGGCAGCGAAGAAGAGCGCTCCAGCTCCTGCGATAGCAATCCCTGGAGCGATCTAGGGCTAGCTTAAGCTAGGTTGAGTGACTTTAGCCAAAACACCCACCAATTGCGTGTCCGCTCGCAGGCGGTGGGTGCATACTCAAGCTGTTCTAGAAAGATCCCTGTTGGTAGAACCAGCAGGGATTTTTTCTATTAGAGCCCGAATATTTAGCGCAGATAATCTAGGCCATAGCTCAATCGACAATGCATACCCTACTCACGATTGACACATCCTCGTCTCGTTGCTCTGTAGCACTGCAGTGTGCTGGTGTACTGAGCGAGCGCGTAAGCGACGCCGAACGGCAATCCGCACAGCGCGTACTTCCCATGATTTCTGAATTATTGTTGAAGGCGAAGATTACACTGCGCGAACTTGACCTGATCGCCGTGGTTGCGGGTCCCGGTTCCTTTACCGGAGTGAGAATAGGTGTCGCTGTTGCACAGGGGCTGGCTCTGAGTAGTGAGACGCCGGTGCTGGCGCTCTCATCCCTAGCCTTGACAGCAATGGCGACGATTGCAGAGAGTGCAAACGACCACGTATTGGTGAGTGAAGAGGCTAGAGATGGAGAGCTCTATTTTGCGGCCTATGTAAGATCGAACCTCAGGGGTGTTGAGCTAGTAGGTAGGGAGCAGGTTGCGCCTATCGATAAGCTCCACGCGCTGCCGACAGAGCTAGCCGGGACGTCTTGGTGTCTAGCGGGTAACGGTTGGGAGCGACGGGAAGAAATCCTGCGGCACCTAAGCTGCGACGGGATTGAAGAGCCACGGATCCCAACAATAACGAATCAGGTAATTGCAAATTTGGCGGCGCTACGCTTTGACTGTTCGGAAGCGGTCGACGCTGCCCTGCTGCGGCCAAACTATGTTAAAGATCAACTAGACTATTCATAGTCTACTTCGTGGCGCACGGTGGTGCCGCTCAATGGAGAAGGGAACAGGCAGTGGATCTCGATTTTATTCAGGTAACTTTCTTAGCCGTGCTGCAGGGCGCAACGGAATTTCTGCCTATTTCCTCCTCCGGACACCTGATATTGCCCTCGCTACTTTTCGGCTGGTCGGATCAGGGGCTTACCTTCGATGTTGCAGTTCACGTGGGAACGCTGTTCGCCGTAGTGACTTACTTCAGGCATGATTTGCTGCGCCTGTTGCTAGCGCTAACGAAGAGCGCTACGGCAAGGACTCCCAGTGATGACGCAACCCTGGCGTGGATGTTGCTGGCCGCTACTGTGCCCGCGGGTCTGACCGGGCTCTTGTTTGCATCCGAGGTTGAGCAATACGGGCGCTCGTTGCTACTCATCGGCGGCACATCGATCTGCTTTGGGCTGTTATTGTTGTTCTCCGATCGCGTTGGCAGCAAGCAGCGTTCGCTTGCAGACATGGACTGGAGAACGGCACTGCTGATCGGCTGTTCTCAAATGCTAGCACTTCTTCCTGGGACTTCGCGTTCCGGCATAACCATGACTGCTGCGCTTCTCTGCGGCTTGGACAGGGCTGCCGCCGCACGCTTCTCCTTCCTGCTCGCCATTCCTATTATTGCAGCCTCTGGGCTGTTAAGAGGCTTGGAGCTGTTAGAAAGCGGCGCCGCATCGGTAGAATGGCTCGTGCTGCTCTATGCGATTGCCGTCTCTGCCGCCGTCGCCTATCTGTGCATTCACTATTTTCTCCGCCTGATCGATAGAATCGGATTCCTGCCTTTCGTTATCTACCGCGTCGTTCTGGGTGTCCTGCTTATCAGCATCGCGCTATGAGAGTCGCCGTACTTGGAACGGCAGGCTCCCAGGAGAGAGAGGCGCGCCTGGCGACGGAACTCAATTTACCCATCGTACAGCTACCAGCGAGCGACTCGCCTCAGGAAGCCGGGGAGATCGACTTCTTGTTCGTCTTTCGAGAATCCAGATTGGTCTTGCAGAGCACCAGCGCGGAACAGCCAGGTGAGCTCTGTGTCGATTTCGCGGATGCGAAACTGAACTACCGCGCGCAGAGCTCGATCAGGAGTCAGAACATCGCCAAGGCGCTGGGTATCAAAGGAGGAGTGAGGCCGAGCGTGCTCGATGCAACGGCCGGCCTCGGTAAGGATGCTTTTCTTATCGCTAGCCTCGGTTGCTCTGTAGCACTGCTAGAGCGCTCCACAGTAGTGCACGCGTTGCTGAGAGATGGTCTAACGCGCAGCCCCTACTACGATGATGAAACTGCCGCTACCTTGAAGCGGATGGAGCTACGATGCGCAGACCTGCTGGAGATTGCGCAAGCTGTGCCGCAGTATGACGTTGTCTATCTGGATCCCATGTTTCCCGCGCGTCGCAAAAGCGCAAAGGTAAAAAAAGATATGGCACTGCTGCAACATCTGCTCGGGCACCAGAGCGACGGCGAGCAGCTGCTAGGCGCGGCTAAGAGTCTGGCGAGGAAGCGGGTAGTGGTGAAGCGCGCGAAGCTCTCAGCCCATCTAGGCGCCGACAAGCCGGACATCGAGTTCAAGGGAAGTAGTAGTAGATACGACGTCTATCTCGTCGCCTAGCGATACCACTAAAGCAGCAGCGTGCGCAACACACTCTGATACACGTCTGACAACTTGTCGAGCTCGGCTACGGTTATGCGCTCGTCTAGCTGGTGAATCGTCGCGTTACAGGGGCCTAGTTCCACGACCTCCGCACCGGTGGGTGCGATGAAGCGGCCATCGGAAGTGCCGCCGGCCGTTGAACGTTCAGTGTCCAGGGAGCAATGTTGTTGAATGCTCGCGGCGACTGCCTCGATTAGCTTCCCAGAGTCCGTTAGGAACGGTAAGCCCGACAGATTCCATTCGATCCGATAGTCGACCTCAGCCTCATCGAGCATATCGGTGACGCGCGACTGGATCGTGTCCGCATCGAGCTCGGTGGAGAAGCGAAAGTTGAAGTCCACCGTAATCTGCCCGGGAATCACGTTAGTGGCACCCGTTCCGGCGTGGATATTCGAAATTTGAAAGCTGGTAGCGGGAAACGAGGCGTTGCCCTCATCCCATGTGATGGAAGTGAGTCTGTCCAGCACAGGCAGGGCCTTGTGAATTGGATTCATCGCCAACTGTGGATAGGCGACATGCCCCTGCACGCCATTGACTACGAGCCTCGCTCCCAGCGAGCCGCGTCGACCGATCTTGACGGTATCCCCGAGCTGCTTGTTGCTGCTGGGCTCGCCGACCAGGCAGTAGTCTATCTTGATATCGCGGCTGCCTAACTCCTGCATGACTCTCTGCGTGCCGTTGATGGCAACGCCTTCTTCATCACTGGTAATCAGGAAGCCGATGCGTGCGCTTGGCGTGGTTTCGGTGAGGAAACGCTCCACGGCAGTGACCATCGCCGCGATGCTGCCTTTCATGTCGGCGGCACCTCTGCCGTGCAAGAAGCCATCGGCAACAGTCGCGCTGAAGGGAGGATACTGCCATCTCTCTTCAGGACCGGTTGGAACGACATCGGTGTGACCGGCGAAGACGAAGAGGGGGCCTGTACTGCCGAGAGTCGCCCACAGATTCGTCACATCGTCGAACTGTAGCGTCTCCACGCTGAAGCCGATTGCGGCGAGCCGCTGCGCAATCAATTCCTGACAGCCCGCATCGCTGGGCGTCACCGAGGGGAGTTGAATGAGTTGCTGCGCTAAGGCCAGAGTGTCGCTCATGGTGTTATCAGTTCCGCTCTAAATGCTTGTCTGTCCACAGC
>CAYGRR010000103.1:0-3735 GCA_964352295.1 uncultured Pseudohongiella sp.
GCACGCTGTAAATACATCCCTGTACGCTCGAGCTCGGCGTCCTGCCTCGCACGGCAGCACGCGATACCCAGGACCTACTGCCCTGTTAGCGTAAGTGGCACGCTGAGAGTGGGGCACTGTACTGTATTTTGGGGATGTAGAGACTGTTGACTCTTACCTTGCTGAGATTTGCGGCCTAGGCCTGGCTTAGACGCTGGCGGCGGGCCTCGTAGAGGCAGACGCCTGTCGCCACGGACACATTGAGGCTGCTTAGGCTGCCAGCCATGGGTATGGACACGAGGAAGTCGCAGCTCTCCTGGGTCAGGCGGCGCAGGCCGCTGCCTTCAGAGCCCATGACTAATGCTATCGGGCCTGCGAGGTCTTGGTCATAGAGAGAGCTGTCGGCTTGATCGGCTGCGCCTACTAGCCAGATGCCCGCTTCCTTCAGCTTGTCCAGGCAGCGCGCTAGATTCGTCACCGAGGCCAGATTAACGGTCTCGGCTGCTCCGCAGGCCACCTTGCGCACGGTCGCATTGAGGCCTACTGACTTGTCTTTGGGGATGATTACGGCATCCACGCCCGCCGCATCTGCGCTGCGCAGGCAGGCGCCGAGATTATGAGGGTCGGTAACGCCGTCTAGTATGAGCAGCAGCGGTGGATGATCTAATCCGCCCAATAATTCGAATAGGCTCTTTTCGGAGAGCGTGCTGTCTTCGAATACGGCAATCGCAGCCACACCCTGATGCACGCCCGTGAAGTCTCTCTCAAAGGATTGCTTGCTGCGCTCTTCGACCGGCACATTGTTGCTCGCCGCCAGTTCGCGAAGCTCGATGATGCGCTTGTCGTCTCTGCCAGCCTGGATTAACAATCTGCTCACCGAAGCGGGTCGCTGGGCGAGCAGTTCGGAGACGGCGTGAATGCCGATGACTTTCTCTTGGTTGTCTTTCATGTTCTTCATGATGAGCGTCGTTTGTTGTTCTAAGCCGTAGGCTTCGCATTCGGCTTCTTTCGGCGCCTGGACGAACGTTTCTTCTTGGGCTGCTCGGCGGCGGAGGCCGCCTTCGCTGGATTCTTTGTAGCGGCCACGCTACCCCTTGGGGAGTTAGCATTCGCCTGCCGCTTCTTGTGCTTCGATTTCTTGGAGGACTTCGGCTTCTTCGCGGAATCAGTTTTCTTCTTCGAGAATTTGTCTTTCTTGGAAGGCGCCTTTCGTGAGTCGGAGGGCTTTCCCTTCGCCTTGCCGAATTTCTGAGCCGACTGCTTCAGGCCGATCATCTGTAGATCAATCTTCTTCTCGTTGAGATCTACCCGCACGACTTTGACTTCGACGCTGTCGCCGAGGCGGTAGGTCTTCTGGCTGCGCTCTCCGCTCAGGCAATGATGCACCGGATCGAAATGGTAGTAGTCATTGCTAAGCTCGCTGATGTGCACCAGGCCTTCGACATAGATTTCGTTCAACTCGACGAACAGGCCGAAGCTCGTTACGGAGGTGACGGTGCCAATAAACTCATCGCCGACTCGGTCCTGCATGTATTCGCACTTCAGCGCGTCGATGACGCTATAGCTCGCAGCGTCTGCGCGGCGCTCGGAGGTTGAGCAGATCTCGCCCAACTCGATCATCTCCTTCATGTCGAACGGGTAGATCGCCTTCTTCGCGAGGTCGGCCGCTCCGGGCTGCTTCTTCACATGGCGCCCAGGCTTGTTGCGGATTAGATAACGGATTGCGCGGTGAACCAACAGATCAGGATAGCGACGAATCGGTGACGTGAAATGGGCATAGGCCTCATAGCCCAAACCAAAATGTCCGAGATTCTCGGGCTGATACACGGCCTGCATCAGAGAACGAATCAGCATGGTCTGCAACAGGATGCGATCGGGGCGCCCCGCCATCTGCTTCAACACATATTGATAGTCTGCTGGCTCCGGCTTGTCGCCACCGGGTAGGTGCAGGTCCAGTTCTTTAAGGAACATGCGCAGGTTCTCGAGCTTGTCAGGATTAGGACCCTCATGCACGCGGTATAGGGCTGGCAGCTTGGAGTCTTCCAACAGGCGCGCCGCGGCGACATTCGCGCACAACATACATTCTTCGATCAAGCGGTGGGCATCGTTGCGGTACACCGGCACGATCTCGCGTATCTTCCTGTCTTCGCCGAATACGATGCGGGTCTCCGTGGTATCGAAGTCCATCGCGCCGCCACTGTCTCTTACTGCTCTCAGTGCATGGAAGAGCGAATAGAGATTCTCGAAATGGTCAATGAGTGACTCATGACGCTTTCTAACAGTCGCCTGAATGCTCTTCTGTGCATCACTCTGCGCCTCTTCGACAATGTCGGACACTTCGTTGTAGGTCATGCGTGCATGGGAATGGATAACCGCCTCGTAGAAACTGTAGTCAGTCATCTCGCCGCTGGCGGCGATCTCCATCTCGCACACCATCGTTAAGCGATCGACCTTCGGCTTCAACGAGCAGAGCCCGTTGGAGAGTTTCTCCGGCAGCATGGGTATCACATGGCCTGGGAAATAGACTGATGTTGCTCGGTTGATGGCCTCCTGGTCCAGGGCGCTGCCTATCGCCACATAGTGCGAGACGTCGGCGATGGCGACGTACAGCGTCCACCCGCCGTGCGCATGGCTGCGCGCGAATACCGCGTCATCAAAATCCTTGGCGTCCTCGCCATCGATGGTAACAAAGGGAACGTCACGCAGATCTGCACGGCCCTGCAGGTCCATCTCGCCGACTTCTTCGGAGAAACGGTAGGTTTCTTTTTCCACGGCAGAGGGCCAGATATGTGGAATGTCGTGACTGCGCACGGCTACTTCAATTTCCAAGCCGGGCGTCGTGCTATCGCCTAGTATCTCGACAATCTTGGCGACCGCCTTGCGTCGCCTGCTCGGATACTCGGTAATCTCGGCAACGACGAACTGCCCATCTTCTGCTTTGCCAGCGTGCTGATCCGGAATCAGTATCTCGTGGCTCACCCTTTTGCTATCGGGGACCAGAATGCCAAAGCCGTCTTCGCGGTAATAACGACCTACGATCTGTTCGAAGCGGCGCTTGAGTATCTCTACCACCGTGCCTTCGCGTCGGCCACGATTGTCGAAGCCGGAGTGTCTGGCTAGCACCTCATCGCCATCGAATAACTTCTCCATCTCCCGCGTGCCGAGGAACATGTCGCCGGAGCCATCATCTGGGATGAAGAAGCCATAGCCGTCCTTGTTTCCCTGTATACGACCCTTAATGAGGTCCATATGCGCAGGCAGGCCATACAGGCCACGCCTATTGCTGATGATCTGCCCATCGCGACTCATCGCGATCAGGCGCCGACGCAGCGCTTCGATCTGGTCCTCATCCGCCAATTTCATCTGCTCGCAGAGCTCCGGATGGCCTATGGGCCGACCGATCGTCTCTAGCAGTTGAATAATGTATTCCCGACTGGGAATCGGATTGGCGTAGTTATCAGCTTCGCGCTGGGCGTGGGGGTCTTTGGAGCTTGGGGTTTTTGACATTAAGTAAGGATACTGGAATTAAAGAGGCGGCATTATACACCTAGAGGGGCACAATGTATGTGACAACGGTCACCGCGGCACTGGGGTCAGTGCGCTCAGAAGCTCAATAGCTCGAGCTTGGACTGCGCTCCGGTCAATCGAGGCCGCGTTCATCTCTGTTATGCCCAGGTGGTGGAATTGGTAGACACGCTAGCTTCAGGTGCTAGTGATCGCAAGGTCGTGGAGGTTCAAGTCCTCTTCTGGGCACCA
>CAYGRR010000104.1:0-3705 GCA_964352295.1 uncultured Pseudohongiella sp.
TCGATGCCGACGCGACCTACGCGGACTCTGTATTGGATGTGCAGTCTTACACGCTTGACGAATCCGAGAACAGCGTCGGCGGAGCAGTTGTCATCGATTGGTCAGACGTGATCAATATCGTCGGCAACTATACGCTGCAGTTACCTAGTGTTGCCTCATTCTTGGACCTGCCGGAATCGATAGCGTTGGTCAACTTAGGCGCTGCGGGCAGTTACGACATCGCGCTGCCGGACGGCGGTGCCGAAGGAAGGCTCACTGTAGAGGAGTTTAGCGGTCAGCTAGCGGAATACCCCCTACAGGGTCAGGGGGCACTCTTTTTCCGGCAAGGCAGTCTGGATATCGAGGGTCTGCAGTTGCAGACGCAGAACAATCAGTTGAGAGTGGACGGTAGTTACGCGGACAACTTGGACTTTAACTGGACGTTGTCTGCGAATTCGCTTGATGAATTTCTGATTGGCGGTGCAGGTAGGCTCGAGGGTCAGGGCAACCTAAGTGGAGATCCAGCCGCGCCGGACATCGTCGGCCAGCTCTCCGGGATAGGTCTAAGTTACCAGAACTTTCAGGCGGATGTGGTCGATTTCGATTTCCAGCGAGTCGGCGGTCAGCTGCAGAGTGAGCTTGCGATCGACAGCCTTACTTACAGCGACGCATCGATAACCGAAACTTTTTCGCCAGTCGTGCTGCTGATTTCGGGCACGGAGTCTAGCCACAATATCGAATTGAATTCGAAGAGTAGATTTGGCGACCTGTTGGCGCAAGTCTCTGGCAGCATCAACGATCTGCAGAATATTTCCTGGCAGGGATCTCTGGACAATGCCACTGTGGATACGCCGCTGGGAAGTTGGACCACACGCTCTACGAGTGATCTCTCGCTTGCCGATGGATTGGCGGAGCTCAGCGAGTCCTGCTGGACTCAGATTAGCTCGACGCTGTGCTTTGCGCTCGAACAGACACCAGGGGCTGGCCTAACTGCGAACGGTTCTCTTCAGGGCTACCCACTCTCAGTATTCAATTCGGGTCAGCTTCTCAATGCGGGCGCGGGGCCTAATCTCGTTCAGGATCAACTGCTGTTCCTGCCGCAATTGCCCCTAGGGTCAACCGTTGAAGGGATGGCCGGTGGTCGATTCTCTCTTAGTCTGCTTAGTAATGAAGATCTCGCCTTCGATTTTAGTTTGGTAGCCAGCGATGCCTTGTTGAGAATCGTCCCAGAGCAGCTCGGTGCGCCGGAAAGTTTTAACGAGGATGTCCCACCGCAGGAATACAGCTTAGAAATGTTGGAGCTGTCAGGTGACTTGCAGTCCGCTGTCTGGCTGTTGCAGGCAGACGCGAATATCCTACGAGAGAATCTGGATGACACTGAGATCGATGCTCGTGGGGAGATTGCGGCGCGGGTTGAAATCGCTGCCGATAGCAGCCTGAGCGGTAGCGTCGAGGCGGGCCTGGCAGACTTGCGCTGGTTGCAGGCCCTCGTGCCCGAGCTGAGTGAGATAGAAGGCACACTGGATGCGCGTGCAAGTCTGAGTGGGAATCTTGACGCGCCGGCGGCGACCGGTTCAATAGACCTGCGAGATGCCTCCGTCTCCCTGAGCCGACTCGGCATAGCGCTTAGTGCTATTAACGCTAACATAAGTAGTGAGCATGCCGGAGCTATACAGGTTGTTGGGCGCGCGCAGTCGGAAGCTGGTTCCATAGCTTTCAACGGGGAGGTGCTTGATCCGTTTGGTGGCTCGCCAACGTTGTCGGCAACGGTGGAGGGCGCCGATTTCCAGCTGGTTAACGTGCCTAAGCTGCAGTTAGTTGTATCGCCGGATGTCGTGCTCAATGTCGATGCTTCCAGTATTGAGATTAACGGCAGCTTGCATGTGCCGACTCTACAATTAGTCCTGGAGGAGTTGCCCGAGACTGCGATAGACGTATCCAGAGATGTGGTCATCGTCGACTATCCGGCTGATAGGCCCGACCTGGCGCGTTCCATAGCCGCCACAGAGGCAACTGCGTTCGATATTCCTCTAGCGGGCGCAATTGAGTTAACGCTGGGCGACGATGTGACGTTCACCGGCTTTGGCATGGACACGAAGCTGGCAGGTAACCTGAATATTCAGCAGACGGCGAGTGGGTCCAATCGTACCTATGGCGAGTTGAGTATCGTCGAAGGGTCCTACGAAATGTACCGGCAGTCGCTCAATATCAATCGCGGCAAATTTCTGTTCTTCGGCGCCTATGACAATCCCGGCATCGATCTTCGTGCCACGAGAGAGGTTGAGGGCTTCACCGTGGGCGTATTGATGAACGGAACTCTCAAGAATATCAACAGCCAACTCTTCTCCACGCCGGCATTGGCGGACAATGACATCATCGCAGTGCTGGTGACTGGAAGACCGTTCTCCCAGATGGGGCAGCAGGATGGCGACGGCGATGCGGTGTTGACCGCCATCGCTAAACTTGGTGTGGGCAGGAGCGAAGGCCTTACGAATCAGGTGCGGAACAAGCTCGGCCTGGATGTGTTGAGCGTCGATCCTACCAACGACATCAACAACAGCGTTCTTACCATCGGCAAATACTTAACTCCGGAGATCTTTATTCGCTATGGTGTTGGTCTGTTCGATAGTCAGTCGAAGGTTGCTGTGGATTACACGCTGTCCGAGCACGTGAAGCTGCATGCGGAATCGGGTGAATACCAGAGTGTCGATGTTATCTATTCCGTCGAAAGATAGTCCTTGCGCCGACATTAGGTATCTGACCCGCCAATGTAGGATACGAGTACACTAGAGGAAACACTCTATTGGTCCATAAATTTCATTTTTTCTCTTTGGCGGTCATGTAACATAGGCAATCGTGCGCACCATAGGAAAACCCTGGCTGCTATCATACTGAAAGCATGGCGGGCGAGATCGGTTTCATCGATGATTGCCGCTGGAATTGGAACGAGGATAAACAGTCTGGACGTTAGTTATCTGCGTCCCGATGGCCAAACGAGACTGATGCTCCTCCACTATTGGAGAAGCTGCACGGCAAGCATAAGCGACAATTTTAGATTCTAGAAAATGCAAGAAGAATTTAGAGGGAAGAATGGGCAATGGATTGGAATGAATACACACGCATGTTCGTTGGACTTTTTGCCATCGTCAGTCCGATAGGCGTTGTGCCGCTCTATCTGAGTTTTACCGAGAACATCAAGCGGCGCCGACCCGTCGTAGCCAGAACAACTGCCTTCGCAGTGGCGGCTATATTTACGATTACTATGCTGGTCGGTCAGTCTCTACTTTCCTTTTTCAGCATCAGCGTAGATGCCTTCCGTGTAGCGGGCGGCATTCTGCTCATGTCGATTGCCTTTGGCATGTTGCAGGCCAAGATAAATCGCACCGGCCATACGCCCGAGGAAGACGAAGAGGCGGTGGATAGCGCATCGGTTGCCGTCGTGCCACTGGCTATGCCCCTGCTCGCGGGCCCGGGCTCCATGAGTACGGTCATACTGTTTAGCAATCAGGTAGAGGGTGTGGCGGACAATGTGGCGCTCTTCGTAGTGTGTCAGCTCGTGGCGATAGTCATCTGGGGGATACTGCATTTCGCGCCGCAGATCGGCGATAGGATGAGCCAGACATCGATGAACGTCACGACGCGGGTCATGGGCCTGATCCTGGCGGCCATGTCGGTCGAGTTCATCGTTGGCGGCCTGCGTAATCTGTTGCCGGGGCTGGCCTGACC
>CAYGRR010000105.1:0-3681 GCA_964352295.1 uncultured Pseudohongiella sp.
TGATGTTGATGGCGGCGTCGTGGCCGTCGAACAGGCTGGCGGCGGTGACGAAGCGAAGCCACTTTCGACTCGACTTGGCTGCCGAAGGATTCTTCGCTGGTTTTGGAATTGCTACTACTGACAAAGCTGGGCCCCTTTTCTTCCCTACCGTCTATGCGCCTCGTGCTCCCTAAGTCGCGATAGGGGTGTCAGTTTAACCCACTCTAGTTTACGGCGCTCTATTTTAGGCCGCTTTAGTACTTAGTTTGCCGCCGTGATGGGGTGTTGAGCGAGAAACGAGAGAATTGCATCTGCGGTTTCGCGGGGTTTTTCGAGTCCCATGGCATGTCCCGCACCCTCCAGATTGACAAGCGTAATGCGTTCGCCGAATTCTTGTTGCATGAGAGTGCCGTTCTCGGGCGGAGCAGTCTTATCGTCGATACCCTGCACGATCAGCATCGGTCCCGTTCCGCCGGCCCACCACTGCTCCAGTGGAGTGTCTCGATTGGCCTGTCGCTGCGAACGGCGCGCCTCGGGCCAGTATTGCAAATCTCGTACATAGTCGCGCACGAGCGCCTCGTCCGATTGCGGGGAGAACAGGGTTTTCCTTGCCAGGAACATCTTCTCTGCTTCGGGCAGGTCAGTCTCGCCTAGAAGCCTTTCCAGATCGCCGGGCTCGGTTAGCGGCCGGGCCAGACCACCGGCTGCGATGAGGGAGATGCTCGCAACTTTGGCAGGAAAGTCTGTAGCTACCACGCGGGAGATTCGATTTCCCAGGGCCCAGCCGACCAGATGCGCCTTCTCAAGCGCTAGCGAGTCGATGATCGCGGCTACGTCTGCCGCGTAGTCATGCAGGGTGAGGCCCTGTAGCTCGCCAGTGCTGCCTCCTATCCCTCTCTGATTGACGGCGATTACACGATATCCCGCATCGGCCAACAGTGGCGCTAGGGTCTTGTAGCGACTGACGTCGCCGCCAGAGCCGGGCAGGGCGATAATGGTTTCCTGTCTGTTGGCGGAGGACTCCCATACTCGAACATTGAGCTGTGCATGGCCTAAGTCTATCGTTTGCTCGGAGCTCTCGGCCCCATGTGCTTGGCTGGAGAATAATAGGAGCGCGGCGAAAAGTAGTTTGCCGCTATCGACTAAGGTGTTGCTGTGGTTGCGCATTTAATTTCCCTCGTTGCCATTGAGTTCAGCTAGCAAGCGACTATTCTCTTTCGGCGATTCTAGCATGCTACCGAAATCCGCCAACAGATGATCGTTAGTATCCTTCGGAAGGTCTTTTGAGCCGGTAAATCCAGCCCAGTTTTTTCCAGGCACATTCTGTATAGTGCCCGCATGGAATCTTGGATACTTTTTACACTGCTCGCGGTGATGATGCAGTCTGTGCGCACTGCGGCCCAGAAGCAGATAGCGCGGAGTCTTTCGGCGCCCACCGCGACCCTCATACGCTACCTGTTCGGGCTTCCCTTCGCGCTCGCGTATTTCATCTTCCTCCGCTACAGCTATCAAGATGAGGCCCTGCTCGGCAACGTGGTGTTCTATCGTGCCGCGACCCTAGCCGCATTCGCGCAGATATTTGCTACCGTATTCCTGATCAAGGCTCTCACCTTGCGAAACTTTGCGGTCGGTACCGCACTGGCGAAGACGGAGGCGCTGCTCACGGCAATTATCGGCGCACTGTTTTTCTCGGCGGTACTGAGTCCGATCGCCTATCTGTCAGTGCTGCTGGGTGTGCTTGGCGTGCTTATCGCGAGCAACTGGAAGATAAGTCTCTCAGATCTGTTTAAGAACGAGAGCCTAAAATACGGAGTGGGTGCTGGTCTGGGATTCGCTCTTGCGTCGCTGTGGATACGAGAGGCTTCCCTGTCTCTGGAGCTGTCTCGTCTCTATAGTGCGTCGGCGGTATTGCTTTATATGGTGCTGCTGCAGACTGCAATCTGTCTGCTGTATGTTCTACTTCGCGAGAGGGGTCAGATAGCACTCATGTTAAGTCGTTGGCGCAGTTGTGTCTTTATCGGTTTTAGCAGTCTGGCAGGCTCCGTGGGTTGGTTCACAGCTATGAGTCTGCAGGACGCGGCGGTGGTGAAAACATTAGGACAGACAGAGTTTGTCATCACTCTGCTAATAAGCTATTTCTATTTCGGTGAGAAGATCTCTCTTAAGGAATACATTGGGATCCTGCTGGTCGCGCTCAGCGTCTTCCTGTTGCTAGTGGCGGCCTAGTAATTCGCAGGGGCAGCAGCTACTCCTTCAATAGTTCGGCGTCGTAGCCTAGCTCTTTCAGTCTCGCGAGTATTTCCAGATTCTGGCTCGCATCACGTGTCTCCACCGTGAGGTAGAGATCCGCTTTCTTGATGGGCACGCTTGCGAACATTCTCTGGTGCGATACATCGAGGATATTGCCTCCGAACTCTCCGATGGCCTCTGCGACATCTGACAGGCTGCCGGGCGAGTCATCAATCTCGACGAGAAAACGCACAATGCGTCCCTTGCTCACCAGTCTTCGCATAAGCACCGAGGCGAGTATGCGTGAGTCGATATTGGCGCCACTGAGAATGAGTGCCGTCTTCATGCCGTGAAAAGTACTCGTATTCGAAAGCACCGCAGCGAGAGTTGCTGCGCCGGCGCCTTCGGTCACCGTCTTCTCTATGCTGAGCAGTAGGTTGATGGCTTCCTCGATGGACTCTTCGCTGACTAGGAGTATGTCATCCACCAGTCTGCTGATTATCTCGAGATTCAACTCGCCCGGCTGCTTTACCGCTATGCCCTCGGCTATCGTGGAGCCGCCCTTGGTGGTCTGAATACCATTGAGGGCATTGCGCACGCTGGGGTAGGCCTCGACCTCCACGCCGATTATTTTTATCTTGGGGTTGATGGCCTTCGCCGCCGTCGCGATCCCTGCAATCAGGCCGCCTCCGCCGATTGGCACGACGATGCAATCGAGGTCGGGTTGTTTCTCAAGCATCTCCAGAGCGACAGTTCCTTGCCCGGCCATGATGTCTAGATCGTTATAGGGGTGCACGAATACTAGATCTTCTGCCGCTGCGATCTGCCGTGCATGACTCGCCGCCTCGTCGAGCGTGCGGCCGTTCAGTATCACGCGCGCGCCGAAGTTCTTCGTGTCCTCTACTTTCACATTCGGCGTATTGATTGGCATGACTATAGTCGCCGGCATGCCCAGTCTCTGTGCATGGTAGGCCACGGCTTTCGCGTGATTGCCAGCTGACATGGCGATCACTCCCTTGTCATCGCCAAGTTGCTGTAGCAGCAAAAGCTTGTTCAGAGCGCCCCTGTCTTTGAAGGAGGCGGTGAACTGAAAATTTTCAAACTTCAAATAGAGTTCGGTGCCAGCCATCGCCGACAGAGTCTGCGAATGTTCGAAACGAGTGTTGATGGTTGCTGAGGCGATGCGCGCGGCGGCCTGCTGTATGTCTTCCAGTGTGAGTGTCATGGGCATGAATGGTAGGACATATCAGTTGGTATGTATAAGCAATTATTAGCGAGAGTGGTGCGTCTTCTGAATCGGCCCGTAATGTGCAGGCATAAAAAAAGCCCAGCGTTTCGGCGCTGGGCTTTCTCTACCTTGCGGAGACTTAACTCTCTGCGTCTTTAGAACTCATAGTTAACGCGTGCATAGAGCATGCGTCCCAGTGGGCTCTGTATCTGCGAAACTACACCGGCGATCATGCCTGTCTTCTG
>CAYGRR010000106.1:0-3499 GCA_964352295.1 uncultured Pseudohongiella sp.
ATCCTGAGACGGCTGGGTGTTTTCAACAAGGAGTTAATGCATTCGAGTCGGGCCTCGACAGAAAGCCGAGACCCTGAGGACTGTTAGTTGATGTTGAGCATTGCCGCCAAGCGGTTAGCATCCATATAGCCAGGGATTACTCGCCCATCGGGGAATATCAAGGCAGGGGTGCCGGAGATGCCCAGTTCATTGCCTAGCGCGTGATGAGCCAGCACGGGCGAATCGCATTCAGCCGCGGGCAGGTTCTGTCCGTTCTTGGCCTGAGTCAGGGATTTCTTGCGATCGTCGGAGCACCACACGGAGATCATCTTATCGAAGGAGGCAGCCTCTGCCCCGCCGCGAGGGTAGGCTAAATAACGCACCTCGATGCCCCTAGCCATGAGATCGTCCAACTCGCTGTGCAGCTTTCGGCAGTAGGTGCAGTCGACGTCGGTGAAGACTGTTATGGAGGCCTTTACTACTTCCGGTGAGAAAATAATCATCTCTTCGGCGGGAATGGCAGCGATCTTCTCCAGACTCCTGCCCTGCCGCTTACTGTTAGAGAGGTTTAGCAGGCCCGAGTCGCTGGTCCTGTACATGTCACCCGCAAATAGATAGTCGCCGGAAATATCAGCGTAGAGGATTTCGCCGGTATTCAGTAGCACTTCGTAGATAGTTGAGAGTGGGGTGGCAGAGACGCTGACAATCTGTAGCTGATTCTGAGAGGCCCCGACTATCGCCTGCTCGAGTTTGCCGCGCAGCGACTGATCGCGATTCTGCGCCTGAGAGGCCGAGATAGAGACCAGCAATGCAACTAGCCCCAATGCAGCAAATACTCGCTTTAGAATTACCATCATGACTTCTATCCTTCTGTTCCTGCCGCCTGAGAGGCGCAGTGGTAGTAGCTTGCAGATGAACTGGGCTATGCACTCAAGGGGCTATTTATAGCATTTTAACTGTAGCTGCTCAATCTAGTTCAGAACCCCCTAAATTTACTTCCCCACCGCCAAGCCGGTTTCAGCACCGAGTTCCTCGCAGTGCGAAAGAGTGTTCACGCAAGATACAGCCATCTATCGAATATATCGGCAGAAATAAAAATGGGAAGACTGCGGACAGGCTTCCCATTCGATTGCATAGATTGGCTGGACTGCAGGCCTCGATAGTCTCTCGAGGCAGCAGAGCGAGATACTTAGCTCGACTTCTTTTCCAGCTTCTCTGTGATTCTTGCAGCTCGACCAGTCAGTTCGCGCAAATAGTACAGCTTCGCCTGACGCACATCACCGCGACGCTTCACCTGCACGCTATCCACAACCGGGCTGTAGGCTTGGAATACACGCTCTACGCCTACACCGTGTGAAATCTTCCTAACCGTGAAGGAAGAATTTAGACCACGACTGCGGCGAGCAATAACAACGCCTTCGAACGCCTGCAGACGCTCTCTGTCGCCTTCCTGAATTTTTACCTGAACGACAATCGTGTCGCCCGGACCAAATTCTGGCAGCTCCTTGCTCATCTGATCGTTCTCTATCTGCTGGATGATTTTGTTCTTGCCCATCGTCTTGCTCCTGAACTCTTGTAGCGGTTGGCAGTTGCCAAATTCTTAGTAAGTAATAATTTTCAAAACCGGCAATTCAGGGGACTACGCCTTATCGCGACTGTAGTCTTGCTTGAACTGCTTTAGTAATTCCTCTTGCTCCTGCTCTAGCGTCATCGCCTCAAGCAGGTCTGGCCGCTTCAGCCAGGTTGCACCTAAACTCTGCTTAAGCCGCCACTTGCGTATCGCTTCGTGGTCTCCGCTTAGCAGCACTTCTGGAACATCCTGACCCTCGATACTCTGCGGTCTGGTGTACTCCGGGCTGTGCAACAAGCCATTGCTAAAACTGTCTTCTAGTGCCGAGCCCTCATCGCCTAATGCACCAGGCTGAAATCTCGTCATGGCATCGATCAGAACCATCGCTGCCAGTTCGCCGCCGCTGATAACAAAGTCACCCAGCGACCACTCTTCATCAATCTCTTTCTCAAGGACACGGTTGTCGATGCCCTGATAGCGACCGCATAGCAACACCATGCTGCTGCGCTGAGCAAGATCGATAATCGCATCCTGCTTTAGGGTCTTGCCCTGAGGTGACAGGTATATCACCTTCGCGCTTTCGCCCGTCGTTTGTTTCTCTGCTAGAGACGCTCTCGCCGCGGCTATCGATGCCAGTAGCGGCTCAGTCTTCATCAGCATGCCGGGACCGCCTCCGAATGGCTTGTCGTCCACGGTACGGTGCTTATCAGTCGTATAGTCTCGCGGATTGAACAACTCGAGATTCATTAGACCCGAGCGTACCGCCCTACCACTGATGCCATGCTCCGTTACAGCTGCAAACATTTCAGGAAACAGGGTGATAATTCCAAGCTGCATCGCTTACACCTCTGTCACACAGATCGAGCTAACTCAACGCTCAATCCAGATAATCTGCTTCCCAATCTACTCGGATAGTCTGCGCCTGAAGATCTATCTCGATAATTACCGAATCGATCAGGTAGGGAATTAGCCGTTCCCGCTCATCGATGCTGTCCTCATCCGCCTTAATCACCAACACATCGTTGGCGCCTGTCTCTAGCAGATGGCTCACTCGGCCAAACAGCTGTTGCTGCTGGTTAATCACCTTAAGACCTTGCAGCTGATGCCAATAGAACTCGCCGCGCTCTAGCTGTGGCAGTTCCTCATTCGCAATCTTTAATTCTGTGCCGGTCAACTCTCTTGCCGCTTCCGGGTCATCGTATCCCTTGAAATGGACTAGCAGAGCCTTGTTCTGACGGCGGTGCTCATCGATCTCTAGCTTCTGAGACCGTCCCCCGATAGTCGCGTGAAAGCACGAATAATCGAGGATATTTTCAATCGGGGAGGTAAAGGAAATTAGTTTGAGCCAACCCTTAATACCGTGCACTCGGCCTATTTCACCGAGCACCACCCATTCTTTATCTATTTCGGGTTTACTCACCACCCAGACAACGCGAGTTCAAGATCACGCCTCTGTGGTTGGAGTCTCTACCGCAACCTTCGACAAAGTAGATACGCGAGGACTCAGTTGTGCGCCCTGTGCTGTCCAGAAGTCCATGCGATCACGATCAAGGCGCAAACGCACTTCCTGACCTTTAGCACGCGGATTAAAGAAGCCAATTCGCTCAATAAAACGTCCATCACGCGCATTGCGACTATCAGTCACAGTGATGTGATAGAAAGGCCGTTTCTTGGCTCCACCACGTGATAATCGAATCGTGACCATAAGTATTTCCTGTCATTCCAATGTTTATGAGTTACGCGAGCCGGGGCGATTTTGCCTCTGAAACTGACGTGCTCGGGTAAAAAGGCGGGTATTCTATGTTAATTGAGAGGCGATTGGAAGCGGATAAGACAGTATTTTAGGGGCCTGAGCCCCCTTCCCGAGGCATCGAAAAAGGCCGCTTTGAAGGGACTCTTTGGGCCCCTGCGCCGAGCTAAATGGCAACTAGAATCGCGGAAACTGGCCTC
>CAYGRR010000107.1:0-3161 GCA_964352295.1 uncultured Pseudohongiella sp.
TCACTGCGACGATCATCAGGATATTCATGATAAGCGCCGCATTCGCCGCCATGCCGAAGGCTCGGTAGTAGACGAGCATGAAGAGAACGACGAGCCCGGCAGCGACTTGTACACCGAGTAGTCCCTGATCCAGATTCTCCTGACCCATAGACGGACCGATAACAGATTGCTCTACAATCGTCATAGGGGCAGCCAAGGAACCCGATCGAATCAGCGGCGCGAGGTCGCTCGCCTCGCGTGGAGTCAATCCGGTAATGCTAAATTGTCTCCCGAGCGCTTGCTGGATCGTCGCATGCATGATGAGCTCTTTGTCTTCATAGAACTCGATGTCTTCGACCTCTTCACCTTCATCATTTATAGAGGTGATGGTGCGTGATTTAGTCTCTATCAGGAGTATATCCAGACGTCGACCGACATTGTCACGAGTGGCGCGGTTCATCTGATTGCCGCCCTGCGCATCGAGGCTCAGCAGCACGGATGGCTGGCTGTTCTGATCCAGTTGATACACCGCATTGCTGATGCGGTCGCCCTGCAGGACAACATCGTTGTCAACATTGACCGGTATGCCTTCGTATTGATAGGTCTCGTAGCTCAGGCTAGGCGCGCCCACCTCCGCCTCGAGATGAAACTCCAATGTAGCGATGCGCTGAAGAATGCGTATAGCCTGGGCAGGGTCTTGCATGCCGGGCAGCTCGACGACGATTCGATCAGAACCCTGCTGCTGCACAGTGGGCTCCGATACACCCAGGGTATCGACACGATTCAGCAACGTTGTCCTGTTCGCCTGCAGCGTATCGTTCTGAATCTGCAGCGCGGTGGCGGGCGTCATTCGCATATCGAGAATGAACACACCCTCTGCCTCGCGGTTCTGAAACTGCAGCTCTGGGAAGATATCGTTCAGTTCCGATCTCGCCTGGCTGCGATCATCGCTATCGGCGAAACGCACCTCCAGATGTGAATTTGAGATCAGGTTGAGGCCGCGACTGCGAATTCTCTGCTCCCGGAGAATAGTCCTAACATTACTCAAATTGTCTTCCATGCGACGCGACAAGGCGGCGTCCATGTCGACCTCCATCATGAAGTGCACACCACCCTGCAGGTCTAATCCTAGATTCATCTTGCCGGCACCGATGGCCTGCAACCATCTCGGTGTAGTGGGCGCTAGATTGAGGGCAACTATATAGGTATCGCCCAGGGCGTCTTCGATAGCGGTTTTGGCACGCAGCTGATCATCGAGACTATTCAGTCGAATGCTGATGCTCTCGCTATTTACCTCCTCGCCAAAGAAGTCGACCTCGGCCGCTTCCAGCGCCGAAGTAATAACAGGCATGTCTCCGCTGCTCAACTCGGTGAGCTCATGAGAAATTTGCAGGGCAGGATCGTCCGGATAGAGGTTTGGCAAGGAATACAGAAACCCCCAGACAACCACTAAAAGAATGAGGATATTTTTCCAGGCCGGGTATCTGTTTAACATAGTGTGCTACCAGCTAGCTCTTTATCGACGGTGAATAGACGCGTTCGACACAATTAGATCTTACTAATTGTGCCTTTGGGGAGAACCGCAGCGACAGAAGATCTCTGCAATTTAAGCTCTACATTTTGCGCAACTTCGATGGCGATATAATCTTCATTGACCTTGGTGACCTTGCCCATCAGTCCTCCAGAAGTCATCACCTCATCTCCCTTTGAGACGCTGGCAATTAAATCGCGATGCTCTTTGGCGCGCTTTGACTGCGGGCGCCATAAGATGAGATAGAACAGCACAAACATGCCGCCGAAGAGGATCAGGTTATAAGTCATCGAAGGTTGCCCGGCGGCTTCTTGGGCATAGGCTGTAGGGAAGATTAAATTCATAAATGACTCTCTCAGGGACAGTAACATCCCGCTCTGGCATAAAAGACGGGGATTGTACCCCGCTTATGGGCGCTTCTTATATCGATTATTGTGATCGCACTAGCACGCCTGCGAACACCACTTAGTTGTTCTATATACTGCTGCCGCGATGGCCCGAGGCCCGTCGCAGAATTGCATTCACTCTAGTTTGGGATTATTGCTTTATTTTCAAGTGTCTATTGCCAGTTTCGATCGCGATTCAGCTAAGTTTTCGCTGCTCTTCCTGAAACTGGCTGACAAAGGCGCTCAATCTACCCTGTTCGATAGCCTCACGCAAACCCGCCATCAGCGTCTGGTAGTAATGCAGGTTGTGGATCGTATTGAGCTGCGCACCAAGCATTTCGCGGCACTTATCCAGATGGTGCAGATAGGCACGACTGAAGTTCTGGCAGGTATAACAGGGGCATTGCTCATCCAGCGGCCCGGTGTCATTGCGGTAGCGACTGTTGCGCAGACGAAGCAGGCCCTGCGAGGTAAAAATATGTGCGTTACGCGCGTTCCTCGTCGGCATCACGCAGTCGAACATATCGATTCCCTGACTGACGGCATGGACGATGTCTGCAGGCGTGCCTACACCCATAAGGTAGCGCGGCTTGTCTGCCGGCAATCTCTCGCCACAGAATTCCACCACCGCCTGCATCTCCTCCTTCGGCTCGCCCACTGAGAGCCCACCCAATGCATAGCCATCGAAACCCAGTTCGAGCAGTCCAGCCAGCGATTCCTCGCGCAGCGCCTCGAACATCCCTCCCTGCACGATACCGAACAGGGCTGCCGTGTCCTCACCATGGGCCTGGACGCAGCGCTTTGCCCAGCGCAGAGACAGCTGCATAGAGTCCCGCGCCTGGTTCTCGGTAGCCGGATACGGCGTGCATTCATCGAACACCATGATGATATCGGAGCCGAGCTGGTGCTGAATCTCGATAGCGCTCTCGGGGCCGAGGAATATCTCCGCGCCATCCACTGGCGATCTGAACTTGACCCCCTGCTCCGAAATCTTTCGCATCTCTCCGAGGCTAAACACCTGGAAGCCACCAGAATCGGTCAACATCGGCCGCTGCCACCCGGTAAAATCATGCAGATCGCCATGATTCATTATTACCTCGGTGCCGGGCCTGAGCATCAGATGGAAGGTATTGCCCAGAATGATGTCGGCACCCGTGTCGCGAATCTGCTGCGGGTTCAGGCCCTTTACGCTGCCGTAGGTGCCCACTGGCATGAACGCAGGCGTAGCCACTTCGCCACGGGGAAATCGCATCGCACCGGTGCGA
>CAYGRR010000108.1:0-3133 GCA_964352295.1 uncultured Pseudohongiella sp.
CCGCTGTTCATAACCGAGACGCAAGCCAGGATTGGGCGCAGCTTATGGCTGCCGTAAACTTCGCTGAGATGGAACTCATGCTCGAGCGCATGCCCCTGCCCATCGATTACCAACCCGAGGAGACAGAGGAAGGCGAAGTGTTAAACCCGGCCTACCGCTTCAATGGAGAGGCGCTTGATCTCAGCTACGCTGCGCCTGCGAACATGGTGGTTCGCATCTACGATCACTCGGGGAAGATAAACCTGAATCGAATTCCGCGTCGCAACATGCAACTGTTGATAGAGAAGTTACTGGGAGGAGAGGACGCCGATCCCGAAGAGGTTCAAGACCTGTTGGCTGCCTGGACCGACTGGACGGACCTGAATGATCTGGAAGGGCTAAACGGAGCCGAGCGAGACTACTATGAGGGGCTAGAGCCGGCTTACGTTCCTCGCAATAATCCAGAGTTAGACACCGTCGAAGAAATTTTGCACGTGCGCGGTTTCGCCGAACTGTTTGAGGGCATCAACCTCGAGGCTGCCTTCACCATCTATGGAAACACGAGAACCGTGAATCTGAATGTAGCGTCCCGGGAAGCTATGCGGCTGTTGCCGGGCCTGGACGAAGAGCTTATCGAAACCCTAATAGCAGTTCGCGAGCAGGAAGACATCAATGACAGGGCGGAGATCGCCGAGATAGTTCCCTTCGAGAATCTCCAGGAGTTGCTCCCCTGGGTTGGTACGAACACGTCTAACATCTATTCCGTGTTCGTGTATCCACAGCAGGAGTCGAGCGGGAGCACTCTTACCGGCCAGTTGGCGATGTCGGAGGAAGATGGGGATGCTGTAGCTGCGCTCGAGGACGGCGTACGGCAAGCCTATATGGAGATCGTAGAAGTGCGCAGCGGCAATGCCCTGCCCATCGTTTACAAGGTCGATCCCTACGGCATGCTGCCTGACACCGCGAAGGCGCGAGTCGAGGAATACGGAATCGAGATCTAGTCCTTCTTATCGAGCTGCCAGGCACACTTCATTATCATCGGCCCGACGCCCTTGCTTGGCTCCATGGCGAGCAGCTTGCTGAATTTTGTCTCGTACCAGAGCAGGCCGCTCTTGTCGGCTAGCCCGCCCAGCGCATAGAACTCCCCCACTCGCATGGCCACCTTCTCGACAACCAGAGAGACTCTAAACACATCGCCTTTGGAGAAGGAGCCGAGTTCGATTTCATCGGCGTTAGTGGTGAGGAACGATGCGATCGGTTCCTCGGCAGACTTCATGAAGGCGAAGCCGAAATGCCCCTGCATATCGTCCACTAGAACCTCAACTTCCATCTCGAGTAACACATCGCTCAAGGGCTTGATGGTAGTGATGTCTTTGCCGTCGAGCGACTTAACCGAGATAGAGTTTATGCGGCAGTCTTGTATGTCATCCTTCTTATCGGCCTCAGCGGCGCGCAGCTCCTTGGGAATGTCTTCGCGAATACTGTTGTAGGTTTTCTTGGAATTGCAGAAGTCCTCGTAGTGCCCAACGACCTTGTCGCTGTCGCCCATCTCTTGAATCTTTCCATTGTTTAACCAGATCGCGATATCGCAGAGCTCTTGCACGTGAAACATCGAGTGGCTGCAAAACACCATCGTCTTCTGCTGCTCTCGAAACTCATTCATGCGCTGCACACACTTCTTCTGAAATGCCATATCACCAACAGAGAGAGCCTCGTCGATGACGAGAATATCGGGCCGAACCATGGTCGCGATGGAAAAAGCGAGACGCACATACATGCCGGAAGAATAGGTCTTAACGGGGCGGTCGATGAAATAGTCGAGCTCGGAGAAGGCGATGATGTCTTTCTCCAATTCGGCAATATTGTCATCCGGTACGCCCAACAGCGCCGCATTGAGAAAGATGTTCTTGCGACCGGTAAACTCTGGGTGGAAGCCAGCGCCGAGTTCCAAAAGTGCAGCAACCTGGCCGTTAATGGCGATATCACCACTGGTGGGTTGCAGCGTTCCTACCAGTAGTTTGAGCAGGGTAGACTTGCCTGCCCCATTGTCGCCGATGATGCCCAAACTCTTGCCATCAGGCACGGCAAACGATATATCACTCAATACATGGTAGAGCTGGTGGCGCTGCTTCCGCAGAATAAGTTCGTACAAACGATCCTGTGGCCGTTCGTAAATTTTGAAATCCTTATTAAGATTCTGTACGGATACGCGAGTCACTATCGACTTCCTATTGCCATATGAGATCTACAGAACATCGCCAAATGCCTGCTTGATCTTCATGAATAACCACCCGCCGAAAAAGTAAGTAATGATCGAGACGGGGATTATTATCTGTACATGGATGAACGTTAGCTGACCTAGAAGCACGATCTCACGATACAGGCTAACGAAGCTATGCATTGGATTGAGTAAGAATATGTTTCGCTGCGCCTCGTCTTCTATTATCGATATTGGCCAAATTATCGGCGTAAGGAAAAACCAGATAGTCACACCGAGTGCAACTAGCTGTTGTAGATCTCGAAGGAACACACTCAAGGATGAAAGAATAGCAACCAGGCCTAACGCGAATAGAAATTGGAAAAAGAAAACGAAGGGAAGATAGAACCACATCCAGTTCAAGTAACCCTGAGTGGCCAAATAGGCTAACAATATGCCGAAACCGATGGCGTGTGTTAAATAGGGGATGGCTGCACCCACTACTGGAATAACCTGAACGGGAAATTTCACTTTTGTGATTAAGGGGGCCTTCTCGATCAATAGGCCTGTGGATTTGCCAATAGCATCGGCAAAGGCAAACCAGGGAAGGTAACCAACCATCATGAACACGACGAACGTGCTTTCCTCAAAGCCTGTTGCTGCTCGTTGATTGAAGAGCACACCAAACACGAAAGCATAGATCATGATGTGGATGATCGGGGTGATGATCAGCCACAGAAATCCGCCTATGGACGCCGTGAATTGGGCAAGAAAATCCTGCTTGGCGAAATTGTGAAAGAGCCTGTAGTGGGTGAACGGAGTCAGCATCCATTCACGCAGCAGAGTTAGTAACATTCCCTATCCGGTTCGGCGTGGCGCGGTTCAAGTAGTTCGATATTAAGGCTGCGAATTTAACCACGAATCCCCCAAAAAGACTAAAAAATACCGCCGCAAGCC
>CAYGRR010000109.1:0-2279 GCA_964352295.1 uncultured Pseudohongiella sp.
GAGGTGAAGGCTCAGCCGGTTTATTTTTCATACTACTATATTAATATAAATCCAGCGCAGGCGCAAAAGCAAAACATTCTATACCTTTTTTGGTTTAAGGAAGAACCAAGCTATTCCGATTACTACTATGATCCATAAAGGGCTCCAGCTTTTACTTGTATCATTTCCATAACCACTTAAGCCAGCTTGTTTTGCTACCTCTTTAGCTATATCTATTTTTTTGGATAAATCATCCATAGCAGCTTTCAGTTCGGATTTGGTAGCCATCCCTTTTTTGACATCATAAGTCAGTCTTTCTACAACTTTTGTAGCTTGCTGAACCTCTGATGCGGCTTGATCAACTGTTGTTTGTCCAAAATATCCATAAGGAGAATAGTTACCATAACCCGTCTGGCCTCCCATTATTTTTTCTGATTCTGTTGCATAACCAGCTTCTTTTGGCCTTACCTGTTGAGTATCACGACCATATGCGGCTTGCTTCGCCTGCATTGCTTGCACTGCTTGTACCTTAGCTTCTTGTTCGGCTTTCTTAGCTGCTATAGAAGCTTGTAACGCTTGTAACCTGGAACGTATAATATCATTTTC
This sequence comes from uncultured Pseudohongiella sp., assembly GCA_964352295.1. Taxonomy (GTDB): domain Bacteria; phylum Pseudomonadota; class Gammaproteobacteria; order Pseudomonadales; family Pseudohongiellaceae; genus UBA9145. Next base: position 586 of record CAYGRR010000109.1, read on the forward strand.
TGTAGGACCTTCATTTGCTGGTATTGTAGTGCCAGTAGCAGGCTGGTAGAGCCCTTGATTTGGTACCTCCTCCGCTACACCCTCTTCAGCCGTCAATGCTGCATCTCCAGCAGTGGTCATAGGTGATATGGGCAGTAAGGGAATTGTTCCCGGTGTTGTTGGGGGTGTTGTTGGGGGTGGTGCGACTACGCCTTTGCCAAAGTATCCAAACATTATTATTCTCCTTTTACATTATACAAAAAATTTGTGTTAATACGTAAACACTTTAAATTAGTACATAAAAACAGGGAGCATTAGCTCCCTGTTTCCATGAAAATCACTAAAAGGCTTAGCGACGGCTGCGACGACGACGGCTCTTACGTGCCTTACGACGACTGCGGCGACGGCTCTTGCGTGCCTTGCGGACACCCTTAGCCATCTTGACGCGGTTCTTCTTCAGCCATGTACGACCGGCCTTGCTCTTGCGTAGACGACGAACTGCTAGGTTGAAGACGCGACGCTTAGCGATGCTGCGGCCTTTGCCTCTGCGGATGCAGGACTTAGCTGCGCGGTGTGAAGTGCTGCTACGTGTCTTGGGGCAACGACGGCTCTTACGACGACGAGCCTTGGTGCGTCCACGACGACGACGAGCCTTGCGGCCTGCCTTACGGGTTAGCTTGGTGCGACGACGACGGCGCTTGCCACCCTTCTTGTTTTTCTTCCAAGCCTTACGTAAATTGCGGATAGCAATCTTACGACGTTGTGCCTTGGTTAGCTTCTTACCGCGACGACGGCGGCCACCCTTGCGGGCGCGAAGACGCTTGATTCTACGACGACGTGCTTTGCTCTTCTTGCCACCACGACGTTTTCTCCAGCCCTTTAGAGCTGCTTTACGACGCTTTGCGCGTCGTAGCTTGCGGCGACGAACGCCTTTCTTCGCTGCTCTCTTGTGACGGATTGGTTGTCCTTTCCAAGGGTTGCGGCGACTTCTTCTTCTACGAGCCATTTTATCTCCTTTTTTGTTACCACGTTAATGGTTTGTTCAGTGCTTTAACTTTACAAAATAAATAGATTAATTGTCAACATTTTTTTCTATTTTTCAGTATTTTTTCCTATTTTTCATCGCCCCTAATTGGCTATTTCCCTGAAAATTGAATTTAAATATCTAAAAATAATACAAATAAAAAAACAGCCCTAAGTTTTTTAGGGCTGTTTTTTGTCCAATTAATTTTTGAATTACTACTCTAACCCAAGTGCAATTTTCTTTCTAACTGAATCAACTCGTAATATGGAAACGCTAACCTGAGCGCCGGAAGGAATATTTTTAGAATCAACAGTGTGATGCGCTAAGCCTTCTACACCTTTTTCTAATTCCACAAAAACACCAAACTTAGTTTTATTTGTTACTGTTCCTTCATAAACAGAACCCACTAAGTACCTGCTGCTAATAGTTAGCCACGGGTCTTCCGAAATCTGCTTTAACCCTAGTGAAAGATGTTGCTTTTCAGCATCAATCCCAAGAATCATTACCTCTATAGCATCGCCCTCATTTAGTATCTCTTTGGGATGTTTAACATGATCCGACCAGCTTAAATCACTGACATGAACTAATCCATTAACTCCAGGCTCTATCTCTAAGAAAGCTCCGTAAGGGACAATAGATTTGACAGTAGCCTCAATAATCTGCTCTTCTTTGTATTTATCGACCACGTCAG
>CAYGRR010000110.1:0-2212 GCA_964352295.1 uncultured Pseudohongiella sp.
TGGTAGTGTGGGGTTTCCCCATGTGAGAGTAGGTCATTGTCAGGCATCTAAATAAGGAAATCCCTGCACTCGTTTGAGTGTGGGGATTTTTTTTTGTCTGTCTGGAAAGCTGACAAGTGACCGGTCATAGTGACTCGATTATTAGCTAAGCTAATAATCTCGCCCCTTCGGGGCCGCTTCGCGGTCCAAACTGCTGCGCAGTTAGTCAGGCGAGGCACTACAGGGGACACTAATAGTTTAATAGCTTAAGAAGGTTGATTGCTCAATATTGCGAGTTGATCTCATGACAAGCAAAGTGTGCGGTTAAACTATTAAGCTATTAGTGTCCCCTAAATTCGCGGTTAAACTTTAAGCTATTAGTGTCCCCTAAATTCGCTAAATTCGCCTAAATTCGCATCGCACGATCATGAGCCTTGTATCCTTTCAGCTATAAAATTTAGCTAGCAAGCAAGCTAGTTGCGGTTAGTCGGACTGGTTGGAGGACTCTCTTGCTAGTATATATTCTGCGAAGAAATTAGGGGCGGTCTTTTGGATCCAGAAACCCGCTCTATATATTACCGGCAAGGCTATTAAAAAATAGGCATTTGTTTCAGCAAGTTCTTCAAACAGCATATTGTGGGTAAGACTAATCACTTGCTTGTCCATAACCGCGCTTATTACTAGAAGCAAAAATGCGGCTGTCAGAATTAGGAATTCAATTGAAGTGACGAACTTTTTGATAAAGCTAACGCGATTTTTAACAGTAAAATAACTAAAAGTGCCGAGGGAAATCCACAAAACAGCCAGCAGAATATTCCTTCCTATACCGCTTCCAAGCGCGATAAATAGGCTTGGGAGATTTAAGTGTTCTAAGTCGATTTCTCGCAAGATAAAACTAAAGCAGAGAAGCGCAATGGCAACTTGAATTATTCTTTCGTCCTGAGCAGATGATTGAAATAATAAGTAGCCAACTGCAGCCAACACCAGAAAAGCTATCTGTGAGTTTTCGAGGATTGAATTTTCAGAGTGTAGAGAATCATATTGAAAAATAATGGCAAAGTAAGCCGTAAAGGTATTAATCAGAACAAAGGTTAATCCCAGTAGTAGCGTGTTTTTCGCGCCAATCAAATTCCTAATCTCCATATTGAGGCTTTTAACCGTGAGGTTATGAGACGAGACTCTCTAATTTCGTTTCACTGAACTGGTGATGGCGGCTACAAGCTCACTAACTAGCAGTGCCTAACATTTATAATAAAACCTACGCCTTTACCTGCTGATTCTGAGAAGAGAAACGTTCTTGGGGTTTGAGACTACAAGCTGACACGGCGGTGGAGCAAGGAATAGATTTTATCTTTAGTTCAATATATACGATCTAAATATTCGATAATTTCGATGTATAGGGTTTTCAACTTTGAGGACAATGTTCGATTAGCGTTTGGGATATGGTGCTCAACTTTGGACAATGCAGGGGACACTATTAGTTTAATAACTTAAGAAGGTTGATTGCTCAATATTGCGAGCTGGTCTCATGAGAAGCAAAGTGTGCGGTTAAACTATTAAGCTATTAGTGTCCCCTAAATTCCCTACCTAAATTCCCTAAGCTATTAGTGTCCCCTAAATTCCTAAATTCGTGTATTTGATCTTTCAGATGGTAGGAACCATCTCGTCGTTGGAACTTTTCAATTACAATAAGCCCAAGCTAAGACACCTCAGGACAAACCATTTTCAGCTAACTTTAGCTACTGCTCTTCAGCCATACATAATTGCTCAATTATATAAGCCAGCAACTCCTTATTATCCCAAGGCTTTTCTACAAATTTGTGAATAACATTCTCATCAAAGGCGCCGACAACATCCGTCATATCACTGTATCCGCTAACTAGAACTATGCGCGTCTGCGGCTGTAATTCAACTGCCTGGACTTCCCAGGGTTTGCTAGACACCAAATAGCGTTAAAATGTAGCTCTATGGGAGGTGTTTATGAAAGGCAAACGGTATTCAGAGGAATTTAAAAAAGAGGCAGTTAAACAGGTTGCCGATCGTGGTTATTCAGTGGCCGAGGTTGCCGAGAGGTTGGGCACGACGTCTCACAGCTTGAACAACTGGCTTAAGACATACGGTGAGCCAATCCCTCGCCAGGCTGATAAGGCTGACCTTGCGGCAGAGAATGCCCGCCTGAAAGCTGACCTGAAGCGAATGACAGAGGAACGCGATATTCTAAAAAAGGCCGCAA
>CAYGRR010000111.1:0-2173 GCA_964352295.1 uncultured Pseudohongiella sp.
TGCCGAACATCCAGTTGCCTACGAAGGTTGGAATTAGCCAGCGGTCGAATATCTTCTCCGCGGGCGCGGCTACGGTCCTGCTCAGCGAGACGCTGAACGTCTTAAATTTTTCCGCAGGCTGCTTCGCCTCAGAGCTGTCTTCTTCAAACATGGAGAGTTGGTCGGCTGTCATTGAATCTATTGTGAATCGGTATTGGGTGGCATGAGGTGTGCAGGCAGCGCCGGTCTGCGTGAGGCAATCTTCTGCCCATAGTTGCTGCTCAGATAGTCGAGGATAGTATCTTCCACCTCTGGGCTCAGGACGCCAAGCCCCTGGGAGTCTTGCATCCACTCGATGCGGCTCTTCCAGACTTCTCGATTGCCTGAATTCTGCACGATGATCTGACTCGAATGACAGCGCGTGCAGTTGTCGCGAACTATCTCCCAGCCCTGGGCCTGCATCAGCTCGCCCGCTGAGGAGTCGTCCTGTGCGCTCGAGCCTGTTGTCGATAGCGCGAACGATAGGGTCAGTCCGGTAAGTGCTGTGCCTACTATTTTCATTCTGTTCTTCCTGGTTTCTAGTGCCGAATTCGGATGTCGGTGTTCAGGCACTACACGACCTGCACGGCGATGCGGTGACAGGCATTGTTCAAATAGCCACGTGGATTCCAGCCAGGCACAACCATCGGTTGCGAGCGGCCCTGCACGTCCATAGCTCTTGCCCACACCTCGTAGTAGCCAGGCTCAGGAAACTGTACCCAGGTTTCCCAGTTCTGCCAGGCTAGGCGATTCGCCGCGCCGGCCAATGCCGAGGGCAGCCAGGTGGCGCCGAAGTCGATGGAGATAAAGACACCTGCGATCTGGTCGTCGCCCGCCCAGGCATGACCGCGAACTGTCATGCGTTCTCTTAGATCCTGAGTGATTCCCGATTCTGGGAAGGTGATGAGTGACTTAACAGGCATCGACTCGATGATGCGCATGTCCTCATCTGGCACACGCGCGCCGGGTGCGACCGGCTCAACAGGAACGGCATAGGAGGGCGGTGCCATCTTCTCGCCATCGTGAATCTGATTACGTATGTCGATGCGGTTCAACCACTTGCCAGACACCGAGGCTGGCCAGCCGGCGCACACGAGACGCAGGGGATAGCCATTCTGGAGGGGTATATCTTCGCCATTCATTGACCAGGCGATGAGCGATTCACGCTCTAGCGCCTTGGAGATGGGTACACCGCGCGATATCGGATCGAGATCCGGGTCTCCGCTGAGATGGGTGTCGGCACCGTAGTAGCCAATGTATTCCGCGTCGGCGAGAACGCCGCAGTAATTGAGTACGTCTCTGAGCCGCACGCCGGTGAACTCGGGGCAACCTATGGCTCCGGTGGTCCACTGGTTACCGCTCGCGCCCGGCACGAATTCGCTGCGCCCATTGCCGCCGCATTCGAGTTGCAGCTGCAGCGTGACGGTCTCGAAGCGTTCTTTCAGTTCGGCGATCGTGAAGGTCATGGCGCGCTCTACTGATTCGCCGCCGATCTCGAGCTGCCAATTGTCGGCATCGATATTCTCTGGGGCTACACCGTTATTGCGAACGAACATGCGATTATTTGGCGTGACAGCGTCGTCGAGTAAATGCGCGGGAGTCTCTGCATTCAATGGGCGATCGTTGAGCACGATCAGCCCGTCCTTGCCGGGAATCTGCAGCGGCGAACTCTCTGCCGCAAAGGCTGCCGGGATCAATCCTGCCGGCATGAAACGCGAGAAGGGTATAGTCATGCCAAGCGCGGTGCTCATAGCAACCAAGCCGCTCTTCTTCAAGAATCCGCGGCGCGTTAGCGGATCACTTTCGCGGCCCCAGATAAATCGGTCTGCCGCTATTGGGTCCTTGTTATACAGTTCGCGTATGCCCGCTTGTTGCTTCTTGCTCATAAGAGATCTCTTCTGTTGTTCACCGCGTTTAATTGGATTGCTCAGCTTCGTCCAGCCGTGCCCCTGCCAGTACGCCTGGCAGTGAATAATTGCCTTCGTGACAGGCATACTCATACAGTATATCGTCTGTTAGGTTCATCGGCATCTCAGCGGAGAAGGATTGGACGAAGGTGTCAGGGTCTTCGGCTGTGAAGCTGTAGTTCATCACGGTGTGCGAAACCCGAGTGAATCGTTCCGTAATGCGGAAATTCTCTGAGGAATTTCTGAAT
>CAYGRR010000112.1:0-1992 GCA_964352295.1 uncultured Pseudohongiella sp.
CAAAACAGGAAGGCGCGATTGGTGTGGTCTGGGTGGTTCACAAGTTTAACCGCCGCGGAATTAAGTTTTATGCCTCTCAAGGGGCAGAAAAAAGCGAATACGATACGTTGTATCTCAAGGGCCGCGCCTTATCGTCGAAGGCTCGCAGCGTCGCAACCATTTAAGAGAGGCTTGGATGTCAGAGTTTGTTCCGCCGCAAGAGCCGAAGCTTGGCTGGGCCAGCGATGTGGCGGCCGAGATGCTGCAACGCACTGGCCTCAAGTATATCAGTCTGGTGCCGGGCGCCAGCTTCCGCGGACTGCATGACTCCATCGTCAATTACCTGGGCAACACAAACCCCGAGATGGTGCTGTGCCTGACCGAACAAGCGGCCGTGGCGATCGCCCATGGCTATGCAAAAGTCACCGGCAAACCTATGGGCGTTGCTCTGCACGCCAACATTGGGGTGATGCACGCGGCGATCAACATCTTCGATGCCTTTGCCGACCGTATGCCGATGGTGATTATGGGCGCGACCGGTCCGGTGGATGCGGCCAAACGCCGCCCCTGGATTGATTGGATTCATACCGCTGCAGATCAGGCGGCGATGGTGCGGGATTACCTCAAATGGGATGATCAGCCGGGGTCTGCTGCGGCGATTGCGGAATCCGTATTGCGGGCATACCTGATGGCCTCGACCGCGCCGATGGGGCCGACCTATGTGTGCCTGGATGCCGCCCTGCAAGAACAGGCGTTGGACGAGCCAATCGCCCTGCCCGATCCTAAACATTATCCCGTGGCCGCACCCCCAGGGCCGGATGCAGAGGGTCTGGAGCGCGCAGCAGAGGCGCTTCGCAACGGCAGCAACGTGGTCATTCTGGCGGGGCGTGTCTCGCGCGATGAGCAGGACTGGGCGCGCCGAATTCAACTGGCCGAAGCCCTGAATGCAAAAGTGTATACAGCGCTGAAACTGGCCGCATCATTTCCCAATTCACATCCCTTGCATGAAGCAGTCTTGCCGCTGTTTCAAACCCCAGACGACCTCCAGGCATTGAGCGAAGCCGATGTCGTGCTGAGCCTGGACTGGCTGGACGTGAAAGCGATTTTGGATACGGTCGGTCGCAGTGAGGACGACTCGCTGACCGTGATACATGCCTCGCTGGACCGCTACGCCCATACCGGAGCCGTGATGGATTACCTGGGCCTGCCGCGGGCAGACATCATGCTGCTGGCTGACCCAGACAGCACCACCAAAGCCCTTCTGACAGCGCTCAAAGCACCCGAGACCTCAACTGAGGTGGCTGTAAAACCTGGCGTGGTTTCAGTGCCAAAGACAACAACCATCTCGATGGCGCATTTGGCAGAGGCGACAACACACGCTCTGCGTCATCATAAAACCTGCTACGCCTGCCTGCCGTTTGGCTGGCCGGTAGAGGCGTCTCCGTTTGATCATCCGCTGGACTATCTGGGCGCGGATGCTGGTGGGGTCATCGGCGCTGGTCCACCGTTTGCAATTGGCGCTGCGCTGGCGATGCAGGGCACCGACCCGGAGCGCATCGTGGTGTGCGCCACCGGCGATGGAGATTTGTTGTCTGGCATGGCCAGTTTATGGACCGCAGGGCAACGGCAACTGCCAATCCTGGCAGTGATCAACAACAACCGCTCGTTCTACAATGATGAACGGCATCAGGATCGCGTCGCCCAAGCCCGGGAGCGCCCCCGCGCGAACAAGTGGGTGGGACAACGGCTGGATGATCCGCCGCCAGATCTGTGTGGACTGGCCAAAGCCCAAGGCTGGGCCACCGTTGGTCCGGTGGCTCTGCCGGAAGATTTACCTGCAGCATTTGAGCGCGCCATGGCGTCTCTGGCGCGGGGCCGACCGACGCTGATTGATGTGCTGGTCGACCCTGAGGCGTAAGTTCGGCGCAACACACTGATCGGCAAATTCTAAGACTCACCAAATTCCAGGCACAAAAAAACCAACAAGCCTGACGGAGCCGTTGGTTTTAGTGT
>CAYGRR010000113.1:0-1933 GCA_964352295.1 uncultured Pseudohongiella sp.
AACGCGACCGGCATAGGCTTAGGGTTACCGCTAGCGAAACGAATGGTAGAAATGCACAAGAGTAAATTGAGGCTTACTAGTGAGCTCGATCTGGGATCAGAGTTTAGTTTTGATTTGCGCATTTCGCTCGACCAAACCCGAGCAGTAAAAGACACAACAGTTCAACGGCAGATGATTAGGCGGGCTGATTACTTACAAAAAGCTAATCAGATGAGCGAAGTTCCAGTACTGCGCAGCGAGCAGGAAACAACAATTCTTGTGGTAGATGATGACGAGATCAATCGGGTTGTAATGGGACAGCAGTTAGAAGAGTATACCGTGGTTAAATGCTCTAATGGGCTCGACGCACTTACGGTAATAGAGGAAAACAAACCTGATTTGGTTTTATTAGACCTGATGATGCCTGGGCTTAATGGCTATGAGGTTTGCCAAAAGATTCGGCAAAAATACAATCAGATCGAGCTACCTGTCATATTAGTTACAGCCAAAAACCACTTGGAGGACCTAACGCAAGGTTTTAAGACTGGGGCAAACGACTATCTGGCAAAACCGTTTCATAGTGAAGAATTAAAGTCTCGAGTACAAAACCAGCTACGGCTATCCATGCTTCATCGCGTTAGCGAAGACAATGCCAAACTGCGAGCACAAATTGAAAATTATGTCGAAGCGGGCAGTGAGCTACGCTCGTCAAGACTGCGGCTCGAACATGTTTTAGAAACCATTCAAGTCGGTTTCATCGCGTTTGAATTACCTGGGAATATTTTTAGTTTAAACCAGCGAGCTGCTGAACTGCTCGGCACAGACAAACAGTCCTTAATGAATAAGAGTATCAATTCACTTTTCAGTGATTCCGAACTGAATGCACCAATTCAACAAGCCATTGTTAATTGGGAGCTTGGGGACGAGCAAAAATCTTCAAACAGTAGTACTGACACTACTCAGCCTCAAACTCTCAGTGTCGATATCGAAGTCGTGTATCCTTACAACAACGGCAGCAAGACTAATAGCAAACTAATTAGTTTCAACAGTAAGCTAAAACTTTTTGGCACTGAAGAAGGGGTGGGTGTTTTGTTTCTTGAAGACGGGGCGCCACTAGACAAAGCTATGCAGAATAGCGTGGTGATCGACACAGTCGAACTAGTCAGCCTACTAGGCCAAGCACAGCAAAACATTCGCAGAATTGGTACTCGCTTAAGCGTTATGTCTCCTGATGAATTGGTTAAACACCCTGCAATGCTCGACAAACTTAGCGGCATTGAAGAATTAGTTCACTATATTGATAACGAACTTCCAAATGTTAGTGATGAAGGAGAATATCGCCAGCAGCTCGTAACGCTCATGCGCTCGGCGTTGCACACTTGGGAAGTAACAACGCAAAAATCTAAGATTGAGCTGGCTGAGGAAAGCAATATTTGGGCGGTTAGCATTGATGATGGCAGACTTAGAACCCGGACTTTTGACCGTTATCTCAGACTAGAGCAACTTCCTAAAATACCCCGTTGGCGAGAAGTAGTGAGAACTGCCTATTTTGTGCTTTCAAACCCAACTATCGAAGCAGAAACCCGGTCATCACTGGAGTCAGAGCTCGCAAAAACGAAGGCGATTCTTAAAAAGGCTGCAATCAACTAGCACATTAGTCTTCAATATTCATTGAGCTTCAAATGTACACGACTCATTTTGGTCTAATTCAATACCCCTTTTCGCTAACGCCGAACACCCGCTATTTCCTCAAACTACCGTCTCATCAACGAGCCTTTGAGCAACTTTTACAAGCACTGCACGGGGAGGAGCAATTTTCTGTTATTACCGGTGAAGTTGGTACGGGCAAAACCTTGTTATGCCGCAAGTTGCTTTTTTCACTCGATGCCTATAAGTCGAGTTATTCCACAGCATTCATTCCCCATCCAGTGTTAAGCGAGAATGGGCTCATGCA
>CAYGRR010000114.1:0-1923 GCA_964352295.1 uncultured Pseudohongiella sp.
CCGACACCGAAAGTTAATCACCACTACGCAGAGCTTTTTGACTCTTGCTAAGTCTAGCAAGGTGGTCCTTTAACAGAGGCTTACGATGCAGCGCCACTCCAGTGGCTAACACATCGATCACTACTAGGTGGGCGATGCGCGAGGACACCGGGGCAAACGCCTGATGCTCTTCTTTCATGTTCACATAAATTGGCACGCTACAGCGTTTAGTTAGCGCTGTATTTTGAGGCGCCAGGCCAATCACTGTGGCACCGGTATCCATTGCTAGATTCACGCTCTCCAGCAACGCTTTAGTTTGCCCCGACTGAGAGATTGCCACCACTACGTCTTTGTCACTAAGAGAAATTGCAGACATATGCTGTATGTGAGGGTCGGTGTAGGCAGCAGTGGAAAGCTGCAAGCGGAAAAACTTATGCTGTGCATCAGACGCTACCGAGCCCGATGCGCCAAACCCGTAAAATTCAACTCGACGAGCGTGGCTAATTAAATTGATGGCTTTTTCTAACGCAACTGGGTCAAGCTGATCGCGCACAGTTAATAAAGAGCCCACCGTAGTATCAAACACCTTGTTGCGAAGATCCTTAACGGTGTCGGTATCGTCTACTGCAAACTGGGTAAAAACCCCCCCTAGACTAAGCTGCTGTGCCAACTGCAGCTTTAGGTTTTGAAAACCGTCTAATCCGATGGCCCGACAAAAGCGTATAACGGTAGGTTCGCTAACAGCCGCTTGAGCTGCTAAATCTACAATGCGCATATTGATCACATCGTTAGCGTTTTCTAGCACGAATAGACCTACCTTAGCCTCGCTCTTGCGCAGTGAGCTAAGGTTATCGGCGATACGGCGGATCAGGTTTGGTGATTCCAAGCGCTACCTGCTAAATTGGGGGTTGATCAACATGCAGCAATGCTACTCAATTTGGACACGCATAGCACTTGTTTTGACTTCGCAAAATCTGCCTTGGCATTGGAACCATTCAAGTTAACCATGAATACCCTGAGTGTAGAGTTTGTCGACTCCATCGAAGTCATAGGCCAAGAAAATTGGAACGCCATAGCAGGCACCGAAAATCCCTTTACTCGCTATGAGTTTCTTCACGCCTTGGAATACACCGGCTGCACTAGCAAGCAAAGCGGCTGGCAGCCTATGCATGTAGCTGTCTACCAACTAGTTGAGAAATCAGCAGGTACAACAAAAGACGCAGGTGCAAAAGAACTAATGGCTGTTGCCCCGTTGTACCTAAAAACCAATAGCTGGGGCGAGTATGTTTTTGATTGGTCTTGGGCCAATGCGTATCAAAGCCATGGCCTGGACTACTATCCCAAGTTCGTTACTGCGGCCCCATTTACCCCGTCGGTGGGCAATCGCTTTTTTATCAAGTCAAAGATGGCGGATTCCAACTCAGAGTACGCCAAGGAAATAGCAAAGGTGATCGCCGAGGCAGTAAAAGAGAAAGCCAGCCACCTTGGCGTGTCGTCTTGGCATGTGCTGTTTCCCACCGCCGAGCAAAACAAAGTGCTGACAGAATTAGAGCTGCTGCCAAGGATTGCCACACAGTTTCAATGGAGCAATAGAAACTACAAAACCTTTGATGATTTTCTTGGCCAGTTAAACTCTCGCAAACGTAAGTCCATTAAAAAGGAGCGGGCCAACGTGGCAGCACAGGGCATTAGCTTTACTCGGATTGAGGGCAAAGACATCAGCAATGATCAATGGGCAAACTTCTATCAGTTCTACCAAAGCACCTACATGATGCGCGGCCAGCAAGGCTACTTGAACCAACGCTTCTTTCTAAAATTGGCCGAAACCATGCCAGATCAGATCTTACTAATCACCGCCCAGCAAGAAGGGCGAGACATTGCAGCCGCGCTCTTTTTCAAAAACCAAACCACCTTATTTGGCCGCTATTGGGGCAGCGCCGCCGA
>CAYGRR010000115.1:0-1858 GCA_964352295.1 uncultured Pseudohongiella sp.
GAGTATAAGTAGAATAAAAGCTACCTCCATCCAAGTCTATGCTTTCCTTTGCCTGAGATAGTATCTTGCTTGCTACAAAAGAGCTCCAAAAACCTCAGAAATCTCCCTAACTACCGCGGCATTTACTATTGTTACGGTTCATTTACTTTCTGGCCAATCACTCTTCAGGCATTTGCAATTTCAAGCCAGAACCTGTCCTGCCGCCTTCCCTGGCAGCATAGCTAAGAGCGGTCAAACAACTCGATCTGTGGTGGTGCTCTTCCTGGTGGAAGTCGGGCAGTGTTAGTGGAAACAGCCTTCTCATTGAGATGTCTGAGAATCTTCTCGATGGCTACCGGGTCTTCCATACAGGCGATGATCTTGACTGGCCCTTTGCATTTCTCACAGACCTTGATGTCAATATCGAATACCCTTTTCAATCTTTGCATCCAGGTCATGGCTGCATGCCGTTCTGCCGGTGTCTTAGCTATCCATGTTTGACCAGATTGGTCCTTGCGGCCTTTCCCTCGTTTGGCTGGTGTGACGTGAATTCGGTGCTTGCTATTGGGGGCGAAGACTCCATGAAATCTGGTGAGGTTGACTCTGGGCTTTGGCACCAGGGCAGCCAAACGCGCAATAAAGTCCACCGGCTCAAAGATGACGTGGGTGGTGCCATTGCGATAAGGTGTCTTGAGTTCATAGCGCACCTTGCCCGTGGCGGTGAGTGACAGACGCTTCTCCGACACGGCGGGCCGAGCGATGTAACGGCACAGCCTTTCTACTTTATTGCGTTGATGGGCTTTGGCTGCTACGCCAGCATGGAGGCTGAATCCGGCCAGCTTGGCCACACGGTCAGAACCCGGTGGTAAGTCTGGTTTGGGTGGGATGGTTTGCAGGGCAAACACCTTTCGCCCTCGCTGAGGACCCATAGCTATTCGGTAAGTCACCGAGTGGGAATGGATATCCCCCATCGGGTCTTCATCCAGCCCATCCAGGGTGAGATAGCTGTTGTCTTCATCCCGTTCCAGTAAGCCCTGCCTTTCCAGAAAGCTGGAAACCCGCTGGCTGACGACGTGTAATACTTCGGTGAGCTGCTCTACAGTGGGGGCTTTGTTGTAATGGAAGATGAAATTCCCAGCGCTGTCCTGCACATACACACCATCCAGAAACAACATATGGAAGTGAATGTTAAGATTGAGAGCCGAGCCAAAACGTTGAATTAGAGTGACTGCCCCGGTGTAAGCGTCCTTCTTCTTGAATCCGGCTTGATGGGTAAGGTGAGTAGAAAGTGCACGGGTGACGATGCCAAGTACCTTGCTCATGAGTTCGGGGTAAGCGGCAAACAGGAAGCGCAGGGGAAACGGTACGGTTAAGACCCATTGGCGAATCGGCTTTGTCGGTAGCACTTCATCCACTAACAACGCTGCACTATCCACCATGCGGCGGGCACCGCAGCTTGGGCAAAAGCCCCTCCGTTTACAGGAGAAAGCGACCAGCTTCTCGTGGTGACAGCTTTCACAGCGAACGCGTAAGAATCCGTGCTCCAAAAGGCCGCACTTGAGGTAGTCAGTAAACTCCCGCTGGACATGGTCAGGCAGCGATTTACCTTCGACTGCCAGTTGTGCCAGAAATTCAGGATAGTGTTTATCGACAATCTGATAGAGAAGTGTCTGTTCGGGCCTGTGGCGCTCGTACCTGGGTGCAGACGTACCAAGTAGCTGATCGCTCAAGCGGGCAGTCCCTGCCGGTAACATGCCGGAATCCTTTCCAGTGCATTAGTAAGCTAGCGTAGTTGGGTTAGGTAGAAATCAGCAAGTTTTGACGCGCTTTACTGTCGTATTTTCGACACGCTTCTTAGCACAATCCAGTTTCGCGCTTG
>CAYGRR010000116.1:0-1849 GCA_964352295.1 uncultured Pseudohongiella sp.
GGATTCGATATTGGATAGCACCATCGTGGTCATAGATCCGATGCAGAATCCGGATGGACGCGATCGCTTCATTCACAATTTCGTAACGGCTGAGGGGCTGCTGCCGGATTCGGATCGGCTCTCGGCAGAGCATGATGAGCCTTGGCCAGGAGGAAGAACAAACCACTACCTCTTCGACATGAATCGCGATTGGTTTATACAAACCCAACCGGAGACTCAGGGCAGGACCAAAGCTATGTTGGAGTGGTATCCAGTCGCCTATGTAGATGCCCATGAGATGGGTTCGGATGGCACCTATTTCTTCGCGCCTGAGGCAATACCCTATAACCCGCATCTGGCAGAGGCGCAGCGAGCAAGTTTGCAATTGTTCGGGCGCAACAATGCACGCTATTTCGATAGCTTTGGTTTCGACTATTTTACGCGCGAGGTATATGACGCGTTCTACCCTGGCTATGGTGCCAGCTGGCCTTCCTACTTTGGAAGTATTGCCATGACCTATGAGCAAGCCTCTTCGCGTGGGCTAGTAGTTAGGCAATACGATGGCAACGATCTGCACTATCGCTATGCCGTAAGAAATCACTTCGTCACATCGCTGTCTACCGCAGAAACGGTTGCCGAAAATAGGGAGAAGTTTCTCCAGGAGTTCTATGACTATCGCTCAACGGCTATCGAAGAGGGTGAGAGTGAAGATATACGAGCCTATATTTTACCTCTTCAGGCAGACCAGGCTGCTGCGAATAAGCTAGCGGGATTGCTGAGCCGGCAGGATGTCGAAGTGCGGCGTGCTGTGACGTCGTTCAATGCCTGTGGAGAGTCCTACGAGGCAGGCTCCTATCTTATTCGCACCGACCAACCGTCCAAGCGCTTTATTCGAACCCTGCTAGATGTTGAGGTTGGTATGGAGGAAGATTTTCTGGCCGAACAGGAGCGACGTCGCGCTCGTAACCTGCCTGATGAGATATATGACGTAACGGCATGGTCGTTGCCACTGATGATGAATGTTAGGACAGAGACATGTGGGCGCATTCCAAGCGGTGAATTCGAACTAGTAGGGACCGACCTGCTGGAGCCGGGTAGCGTGTCCGGTGGTCGCGCGAGTGTTGCTTATTTGGTTCCATGGGGATCGGCACCAGCGGCGAAATTTCTTGGCAGAGCCCTGCGCGCAGGATTGGCCGTAAAGAGCAACGATAAGGCATTTACGAATATCGGGAACGAGTATCCGGCTGGTACGTTGATCCTGGATGTCATAGACAACCCCGCGTCAGTTCACGAGACTGTCAGGCTACTGTCGGCAGAGACTGGTGCAAACGTTGTTGCAGTTAACGATAGCTGGGTAACAGAGGGTCCTAGTTTTGGCAGTGCCAATGTGGTGCGTCACAACGAACCTAAGGTAGCTATGGCTTGGGATGAGCCTACCGCCTCTTACAGTGCGGGCAATACGCGTTTCGTAATCGAGCGCCAATTTGATTTCCCCGTCACCGCTATACGAGTGGATAGCTTACGATCGGCGAATCTGAATCGGTATCAGGTTCTCATCCTACCGCTGATGAATGGCGCCGGTTACAAGTCGGCACTGGGCGAGTCAGGCATCGAGAACTTAAAGACCTGGGTAAGGCAGGGCGGTGTCATCATCGGTCTAGGCAATGCCACCCGTTTTCTCGCCGACCCCGATGTTGATCTGTTATCGATTCGGCGCGAGCGGGCCGTACTAGAAGAAGCGGTCGCCGATACAGAAGATGCAGAAGAAACAGACGAGGCGTCCGTAGATGGGCAATATCTCACTTCTGTAGATGAGTACGATGCGCAGATTCACGCGATGGAGAACTACCCCGATGCGGTTGCGGGCGTC
>CAYGRR010000117.1:0-1763 GCA_964352295.1 uncultured Pseudohongiella sp.
GCTTCCGCTCTGGGAGTGCTAGCTGGAAGCCTGCTGTCGGAATACATTAATGAGAGATACCTGCACTACATGGCGGGTGTCGGATTTATTGGTATCGGCATGTTCACTTTATATAGTGCGTGAATAGAATCACAGACTGACTATGAAGCGCTGCAAACAAGTCGTTATTACACCTCTAGCAGCTTGCCAGACACTGAAACCTAATCATTCTTGCGAGCCAGACTTAGTTTGTAAAAGCAATTAAAAACTAATTACCCGACACCAGATTCGGCCGCTGCTGCAGGAAGTCCGTTACCTGCTCATAGGCGAGCGCGAACTCCAGCACCTTCTTGTCTTCTCCATAGCGGCCCATGACCTGGATGCCCATGGGTCTGCCCTGCGCATCGAATCCGGCAGGTACGTTCACGATGGGGTTGCCCGCGAGGCTGCCGCCGATGACGACCTCCATCCAGCGGTGGTAGGTGTCCATCTTTCTGCCCGCAATCTCCGTCGGCCAGTGGATATCCTTGGAGTACGGAAAGACCTGCGCCGACGGCAGCACCAGGAAATCGTGTTCGTCTAGAAGTCGTACAACTTCCTGGTACCATCGGCGCCTGGCGTTCTCGGCCTCATAGATCTGCTGCGCGCTGAGCTCTAAAGACTGCTCAATCTCCCAGACATACTCTGGCTTGAGCAGTGCCCGCTGCGCTGGATCGTTGTACATCGACAGTGCGCTGCTGCGGCCGAGGTTACGAAGATTGACCCAGGTACGCCAGAGCTCTGCCATATCAAAATCGGGCATGCAGGGCTCGACCCTCGCGCCCGCAGTTTCTAGAATTCCTAGGCTAGCCTCGCACACATCGAGCACGCCGGGCTCCATCGCCAGATAGTTTTCGAAGTCTCCCATCCAACCAATCTTGAGATCGCGCAGGTTCAGTGCTGCAAATTGCTCTGCATCGGGCAGATTGCCGTACTGAGAGCTCGGCAATTCACCTAGCGGCCCGGCGATGCTTAGCAGCAGCCGAATCGTGTCTTCGGTATTGCGCCCCATGGGACCACCGGTTGAAAGCGCACGACTCAAAGGATCTCCTCCGCCCACTCTACCCGCCGAGGGGCGGAAGCCGATGACGTTGTTGAAGGCTCCGGGGTTGCGTAGCGAGCCCATCATGTCGCTACCGTCCGCCACGGGCAGCATGTGTGTGCCGATGCCAGAGGCCGCACCGCCGCTGCTGCCTCCGGCGGTGAGCGCCGGATTCCAGGCGCTGCCTGTGGCGCCGAATACTCCGTTGTAAGTCTGCGAGCCCAGGCCAAACTCTGGGGTGTTGGTCTTGCCGATGAAGATAGCTCCCTGGCTGCGGATGTTGGCCACGAGCGTGCTGTCGCTGGTTGCGATGCGGTCCTCATAGATGCGCGAGCCGCTCGTGGTAATCATGCCCTCTACGTTGGAGAGATCTTTCACCGCGTGGGGCATGCCGTGCATCCAACCCCAGTACTCCCCGTTGTCCAGCGCGACATCTGCACGGCGAGCCTGAGCTAACAGACTGTCCTGTTCGGCCAGATTCACTATCGCGTTATAGACGGGGTTGTATCGCTCGATGTGCTGAAGATAGGCCTGCATCACTTCGACACAGCTGAGCTGCCGCTCGCGAATTGCCGCGGAGAGTTTGGTTGCCGAGAGATCCGTAATGTCGGCGGGCAGTTCGCTCGCTAGTAAGGCAGAGGGTAGAAGCATTGACGAAGGAACGGCGAGCGCACCATAGAGCGAGTGTCGTAAGAATTTGCGG
>CAYGRR010000118.1:0-1740 GCA_964352295.1 uncultured Pseudohongiella sp.
TCTGCACCAGGCATTCTCAGATCAAGCGCTATCACATCTGGCTTGAGTCGGTTAACTAGACTCACAACTTCCGAACCTTCTGCGACACAGGTCACCTCAAAACCGAGCTCTTCACCGATAGCTTTTACAATCTCGCCGATCTCAATTTCATCATCGGCAACTAGAAGAGAGGGTTTTATAGTCATAGCAATGCTCCAATTTGCTCTTTACTATCAATGCGTTAAGTCCATTCAAACGGTGTAACCCGACGTGAGACGTCGTCACTTCGCTATGAGCTAATACCATCAGGTTAACAGGTCATCCCAAATACTACCCACATTCACGGGAAAACCCTTCAATAGTCGGGGAAAGCGTGCCCAAAAACTGCGACCCGAGTCACACTTTTACAGGCTAAGAAGAGAAGAATTACTTATGAGACAGATAGTTAGCTCAAGTTGACTACGGTGCCGCCGGCAGCGTCGCCATCGTCTCGATCGTGGCTTACCAATATCGTCGGCAAGCCGGCGGCGCGTAACTTGCCGAACACCAACTCGCGGGTTTCTTCTCGCAATTGTGCGTCCAGCTTGGAGAAGGGTTCATCGAGGAGCACTGCGTTGGGGGCCGAGAGTAGGAGTCGCAGCAGTGCGACTCGGGAGGCTTGTCCGCCGGAGAGGGTTCCCGGATCTCGCTGCTCGAAACCGGCAAGGCCTAGCTCATTCAAACCCTGCCGTATCTGCAGATCCTTATCTTCGATATCGCTGCCCAGAGCGAAGCGCAAATTACCGCCAACAGAAAGGTGGGGGAATAGCAGGGGGTCTTGAAACAGCAGCCCAACGCGACGGCGTTCCGCCGGGAGTAGGCTAATGTCCTCGCCGTTGCTAATTACCGTCCCGCTGGCATCGAAGGCGGGCGCTAGAAACCCGGCCGCGTAAGCCAGCAAAGAAGACTTACCCGAGCCAGACGGCCCCATGACGGTGAGTATTTCGCCGGGACCGACGGCGCAATCAATCGCGAGTAGCGTCTTCCCGTTTAGCGAAATTCTTACATCGTTCAATTGAAGAGTCTTGTCGCTCATCTAACTCCCTGCATGCCGCTGCGGTTGCGCCAGAATAATTTCGGAACAAATAGCGCGGCCATGAAGCCTAACATCGGTAGCGTCAGTTGCACTATGGCCCAAACAGAAATCAGATTTCGACTCGCTCCTGAAGTCAGTGCGACTGCTTCGGTAGTTACCGTCGTGATCCTGCCCGCTCCCAATAATTGCGTAGGCAGAAAGAGGCTGATGCTAATCGCCATGCCGATAGCCAATGCAGTCAGGCAAGGTGCGAGCAGTAGCGGAATCCGAATTCGCATGAACGCCTTAAATGGGCTCGCACCCAGCGTTGCCGCAACCTGAGACCAACGAGGATCTAGCTGGCGATAGGCCCCTGAGAGAGACAGAAATACATAGGGCAACACGAAAAGGAGGTGGCCAAAAACGACTAGGCTCAGATTAGGCTGCAATCGTGCGAACTCTGTCATAACAATGATGCCGAATAGAAATACAAGCTGTGGCACCAGCAAAGGCAAATACAGCAACCACATAGCGGTTATCTTTCGCCCTCCTTGTTGCCGTTCCGATTCCAGCGTAGCAATTACAAGAAAGAGTGCTAGTAGTGTGGCCATCACGCTAATGAAGAGCGTATTGAACAATGGTGTCGACAAGGCTTGGAAGTTAGTAAGCCAATGCTCCAAAGTCCATTGTGCGGGCAAGGCTGATGG
>CAYGRR010000119.1:0-1725 GCA_964352295.1 uncultured Pseudohongiella sp.
TTTGCGCGCCGCCGCCGGCCAACCCGGCGCGCGTGATTGCAGCAAGATCAGGGCGCAGGGTCAGGTGAGTTGATCGGAACAAAAATCTACTTAGCGAGAAGAGCACGAGTTCGGGCTCAGACTGGATCTTTAGGGATCTGGATGTGTCTGGAAGTTGGTTATTTGACATGGTGAAGAGGGTGTTTTGAAGCTAAAAGCAGGAATGCATCTGCACTGGCTTCGGACGGATAGATCGGTTGGTCGAAAGGCTTGTCGTCGCAAGACGATGTGTCATGGACCGGCGGATGTGTCTGAACGGGGCTGATTTGTGTGGATGTAAGTTCATGTTTTTGGGTTTTGCGTTTGAGACATGCTGTGATTGATTTTGTAAGAAAGAGATCGGCGATGTTCTCTCGCAAGACGTCTTGGAGAATATGCGTTGAATATGAGTTGTGTACCCTGGTTCCCGATTTTGGGGCGTAAGGTTGAGTGTAGAGGATATCACTTGGTGTTTGTTGTGCGGGATCTGTGAAGATGCCGTGTTGCATGCGTCTGACTGAATCAAAGGTGATTACCAATCACCGAGATCAGCCCGCGACTGCGGGTCGGCCGAGAGGCCGTAAGCCAAGGCCCTTCGGGCCGCGGCGAGTGAGAGACTAAACATACGACTTTTATCCTCATACGGGGGTTAGGTTGGAAGTATGCTAAGGGCGTTTGGTGGATGCCTTGGCGCATGGAGGCGATGAAGGACGTGTTAGGCTGCGATAAGCCTGGGGGAGCTGCCAAAGAGCTTTGATCCCGGGATGTCCGAATGGGGAAACCCACCCCTTTGGGGTATTGGCACCTGAATACATAGGGTGTTGAGGCAAACGCGGGGAATTGAAACATCTTAGTACCCGTAGGAAAGGAAATCGAAGAGACTCCGTTAGTAGTGGCGAGCGAACGCGGACTAGGCCAGTGGCTTTATTGTTGTAACCGGAACATTCTGGAAAGTTTGGCATTAATGGGTGATAGCCCTGTACGGATACAGCAACGATAAGGTCCTTGAGTAGGGCGGGACACGAGAAATCCTGTTTGAACATGGGGCGACCACGCTCCAAGCCTAAGTACTCCCATGCGACCGATAGTGAACCAGTACCGTGAGGGAAAGGTGAAAAGCACCCCGATGAGGGGAGTGAAATAGACCCTGAAACCGAACGCTTACAATCAGTGGGAGCCCGCAAGGGTGACCGCGTACCTTTTGTATAATGGGTCAGCGACTTAATCTGACGAGCAAGCTTAAGCCGATAGGTGTAGGCGCAGCGAAAGCGAGTCTTAAACGGGCGTTTAAGTTCGTCGGATTAGACCCGAAGCCGAGTGATCTAGCCATGGGCAGGTTGAAGGTGCGGTAACACGCCCTGGAGGACCGAACCCACGTCTGTTGAAAAAGACGGGGATGACCTGTGGTTAGGGGTGAAAGGCCAATCAAACTCGGCAATAGCTGGTTCTCCGCGAAAGCTATTTAGGTAGCGCGTCTAGTCTCACCTTCGGGGGTAGAGCACTGGATGGGGAAGGGGGGAGCGATCCTTACCGACTCTAACCAAACTCCGAATACCGAAGAGTGCAATCTAGGCAGACAGACGGCGGGTGCTAAGGTCCGTCGTCAAGAGGGAAACAGCCCTGACCACCAGCTAAGGTCCCTAAGTCACAGTTAAGTGGGAAAGGATGTGAGGAGGCCAAGACAACCAGGACGTTGGCTTAGAAGCA
>CAYGRR010000120.1:0-1706 GCA_964352295.1 uncultured Pseudohongiella sp.
ACTCTATTCCTTCATACTCGATAATTCCAAACTCAATGTCGTTAGCCTCCAGAATTGCAATAAGTTCATTATTGCGCTCTCCCCAAGATGTACTAATGCCAGGTTTAAGCCCCTCTGGGGGTTGGCTGACTGTAGATGGCTCATCATCATACTCTGGCAAGTAAGCATCAATGTCACGGTTAGAACTTACACAATTCTTTATAGGATCATAGGAGTGGCTGATATTGTTGGCTTCAAGTTCTAAGTGAACTTCATTTATTGAGCTGGCGTCCGTAGAGCAAAATTCAGTCGTGGAATAGAGAGGAATAATTCCTTGATCATTGCAACTTGCCAAAAATACAACTAGTGACAAGGATGCGAATCTTGCAGGATAGTTCATTGTGCACTGGTCTTACCCACAAAAAGTAGACACTGTTAGGCACACTTTCTGTAATATTGATTCTCATACTCTATCGGGCTCTTATACCCATTGGTAGAGTGGCGTCTGACTCGATTGTAGAACAATTCTATGTATTCAAATACCGCTGAATACGCCTCATCGTAGTTACGGAATGACTCGGTATGCAGCGATTCAACCTTCAGCCGGGCGAAAAACGACTCCATGGCCGCATTGTCCCAGCAGTTCCCCTTCCTACTCATGCTGCATTGAATGCCTTTATCTACCAGTTTTAGCTGATAGTCCTTAGAGCGGTACTGAACCCCTCGATCAGAATGAAGAATCAAGCCTGGCGCGGTCTGCCGGGTTGCCACGGCCATATTGAAGGCTTGCATAATCAAATCAGTCGTCATCGTCTTGTCCATCGCCCAACCAATGATTTGCCTAGAAAACAGATCCATGATCACTGCTAGATAGACGTGCCCCCGTGGGACTTCAATGTAGGTGATGTCTGAAACCCACTTCTCATTGGGTTTGCTGGCCTGAAACTGCCGATTAAGCAGATTGTCACTGATATTGCTCTGACCGCTGGTGGAGGAGCAATACTTGAATCCTTTGCCGTTGCGGGCTTTCAGCCCTTTCTCAGCCATTAGTTTGGCAATGTGGTTGACGCTGCAAGGTATCCCAGTCTCATTCAACTCTTCAGCGATCCTTGGCGCGCCATACCGCTTCTTATATTGATCAAAAGTAATCACCACTGCCTTGCTGACATACTCCCTGCGAATGGCTGTCACACTGGGCTTGCGGTCTCGCCACTTGTAGTAGCTTGATTTGTGGACCGAAAGCCACTCACACATGGAGGTGATGGCATGGGTCCCCGCCAAGGAATGGATGTAGGCGTACTTCAGTCGTTTTGATTGCTGAAGTACGCTGCCGCCTTTTTTAGAAAGTCGCGTTCCTCCTTGAGTTTGGCGACTTCGCGTTTCAGTTTTCTAATCTCTTCGCTTTCTGCTTTGGAATAATCGACACCGTTCATAGAATTGAATTGCTTATCTGAGAGGCGATTGTATTGTCTTCGCCAGTTGTAGATTTGACCAGGATGAATACCGAGTTCGCGAGCAATATCTGCTGCTGTGGTTCCAGGTTCATCGGAGCGACGGACGGCTTCGCGGCGGAACTCTTCAGTATAATGGTTGTATTTATTCTTCTGTTTCACACTCATGTTAAGACCCTCGTTAGGTGGTTATGAGGTGTCTACTTTCTATGGGTAACTTGGACACATAACGCCCTTAATAATAGGAGCAGTCGCGAAGCACTGCTTCCTTTTTGA
>CAYGRR010000121.1:0-1675 GCA_964352295.1 uncultured Pseudohongiella sp.
AAGAGGGTGTCTCAAAAGGCACTCTCTTTTTTTTAGTAATTTTATTAATCAGCTAGTTGTAATATTATTATCTTAGGATTGTGAAAAAGCAATCGAAACTGCTCGTCTTCAAGAGCTATGATCCTAACCAACAGATGTTGCTTCCTCCATCTCTGGAGGAGTTGATAGAGGAGAATCATCCTGTACGAGTGGTCAACCAAGTCATTGATCAAATCAACATTGACCCTCTTTTGACTCACTATAAACCAGGAGGTACTTCTGTCTATCATCCTCGCATGTTGCTCAAAGTACTGGTGTATGGCTACCTGAGTAATGTATATTCCTCACGAAAGATGGAAGCATCTCTAAGGGAAAACATTCATTTTATGTGGTTAAGTGGAATGAACAAGCCTGATCACAACACCCTGGCCCGGTTTAGAAGTGAACGACTCAAAGATGTACTTCGTCCAATCTTTGGACAGATTGTTGAGTTACTTGTAGCAGAAGGGCTAGTCAGTATTAAAAACATTTACACCGATGGTACCAAGATTGAAGCCAACGCCAACAAGTACAGCTTTGTATGGGGGCGAGCCATTAAAACCAGTAAGGAACGCATCGCAAAACAACTTGATGAGCTATGGAGCTATACCCAAAAGCTAGCGGAGGAAGAGCTAAGAGATGAAATTACTCCTGACTTCAAGGAAATCAACAAGGAAAAAGTCATCCGGACTATTGAAAAGATTGACCGGGCATTGTCCGATAAGCCAGTGGACAAAAAGGTTAAGCAGAAGCTAAACTATGCGAAGAAGAACTGGGGAGACAAGTTGGATGATTATGAAGCAAAAGAGGCTATACTGGGTAAAAGAAACAGCTTTTCCAAGACCGATCCGGGTGCGACCTTCATGAGGCTAAAGGAAGACCATATGCTCAATGGCCAGCTCAAACCTGCCTATAACTGGCAGATTAGTACCTCAGATCAGTTTATTGTTAATTACTCCCTTCATCAGAACCCTACAGATACACTCACCTTAAAACCTCATTTACAACAGTACGAAAACCTTTATGGAAACATGCCCACTTGCATCTGTGCAGATGCAGGGTATGGAAGCGAAGAGAACTATGACTACCTGGAAGAACAGCATATCGACCATTATGTGAAGTACAATTACTTCCACAAGGAGCAAACCAAAAAATGGAAAGAAGACCCTTTTAAAGTAGCTAACCTTCACTATAATGAAGAGAAAGACAAGGTCTACTGCCCTATGGGGCAGCCTATGGATCGTATCGAAGATCGTCAACGAAAAACAGCTAGTGGGCATCTGCAAACCTATGCTCGTTACCAAGCCAGAAACTGTGAGGATTGTCCACTAAGAAGCAGATGTCATAAAGCTAAAGGCAATCGGGTGGTTGAAATCAACCACAACCTTCGACGACATAAAGAACGAGTTAGGAAAAAGCTACTATCAAGGCAAGGACTTGCGCATAGGTCGAAGAGGCCATGCGACGTAGAAGCCACCTTTGCCGCCATTAAACACAACCGGAACTTCAGACGGTTCAGGCTCAGGGGAATGAAAAAAGTACAGATAGAAGCAGGGTTACTTGCCATAGCCCACAACATTGCCAAGAAAGCGGCATAATGAGAGAAAGCTAACTCTTTGACCAAATTTTTGTATCAAAAATCCATAAAGCACTTCCC
>CAYGRR010000122.1:0-1658 GCA_964352295.1 uncultured Pseudohongiella sp.
TCGCTAATGCAAGGCGCACGCTCCATAACAATATAATTGCCGCCCTCGGCCCAAGCTTGGTAGTCGAGGATTGAAGCTTGTGCATCACCCGCTTCACTCAAAAAAGGTCGCAATTTGCTGGCATCAAACGAATAAAACGCATCAATCATACCCTCAGCAGTCTCGATATTAGCGGCCAACTTCGAAGCACTATCCTCCCCATTGGAGCATGCTGATAGGCTAGCCAAACTGAAAATGATAATTGCAGATCGATTAGTAAGCGACTTATACATGGACAGTTCTCCGAGAAATAACAGTAGGTGTTTAGCAGCACGAATTAAGCAGCAAACATATTCTTTGGCAGAGTAGAACAATAAAAAGTGGCATGGTCAAAGTAAAAATCAAAATAACGAAGTAAGCTTGCCAACATCGATAGACCAAATTCAAGCTGCACTTAAAACTACTTATACCCTTTGCTAGACAACTAAATTCTAGCGGCAAGCTTCGAAAAATTTAACTTATCTAGTGCGAGCAGTCGGTGTTTAAAGACTGTTTAATTGTAGGCCTGCATAAGTTTATCACTCGGTAAAACAAGCACACGCGGCACCAATTTGGGTTAAGTCGATTGCCCTAAAAAGATACTCATGGCCTTATTTTAGAGCAGTGGTGCCTTCCTCTTTGTTCCTTTTTAGAGCAAAAGCTGGTTTTCACAAGCGCTTTTATGCAGCGTAGACGTAAAAATCTGTCTGGCATTGTTATTGCATTCCGTTGACCTAGTGCAATCCGCCGTTCGCTAAAAAAACTAAAGCAAGCGCGACAAGTGGAGCGTTAAACAGAAATTTGGAGAGTCGTGACATCGTGACAACCGGCAATCTGCAATGAGGGATACACAATGACATTCCGCTACAAGGGGAACACAATGAAGAGAAAGATTTTAGTACGTGCTATCGGTGCAATCTGCGCCACCACATTGCTTAGCACCGAGGCGATGGCACAGTCAGATGAAATTGAAGAAGTGGTAGTTACCGGTTCGCGCATCGCCAGAAGCAATGCAACTGAAGCGGCTAGCCCTGTTGCCGTTATCGGCGGTGATGCATTGCGCACGTCGGGTCAGGCCGACATCGGCGAACTCCTTCGTGAGTCACCGCAGCTAAACAACTCACTCCCGGCAAACTTCTCCGCGATCAATGATGCTGGCTCAGTTGACTCAGACGTAGGTCTTGGTTTGTTAGACCTTCGTGGTTTAGGTGCGCAGCGTACCCTGACCCTAGTGAACGGTCGACGCCACGTGGCCGGTGGACAAGGAACTGCTGCCGTTGACGTTAACTCTATTCCAACTGTCATGGTGCAGCGTGTTGAAACCCTGACAGGCGGTGCATCATCAGTTTACGGTGCCGACGCCGTGTCGGGTGTTGTTAACTTTGTCCTAAAAGAAGGCGGTGATTTCGACGGTATCGAAGTGACGGCGCAAACTGGTTTGTCTAGCCGCTATGACTCCGACGAGCAGTATCTCTCGGTTGCAACTGGTTTCGAATGGGCGGATGGTCGCGGCGAAGCAGTGATCGCCATTGAAGGTCTGAAAAATTCTGAAGTGCTGGAAAGCGATCGCTATTTTGCGGGCCCGTATCAGGGCAACGACATCAATCAGACTGACCAAATTGCAGCGCTAACCGGCACAA
>CAYGRR010000123.1:0-1551 GCA_964352295.1 uncultured Pseudohongiella sp.
CGGTGCGTAAGCCCACGCTTGTCCACGTACTCGGCGAACAACATATAACGCGGATCACCAATCTCAAACTCGATATCGTCTACGTCATAGCGGTATAGGCCGCCGTCGACACGGTCGAAGTTCTGAAAACCCCAGTTGAACCGCCATTCGGGAATGTCATGGCGCACGGTGAGTCTGAACATGCCGCGGAACTGCGATGCGAAACGACGCTCTACACCGGTGAAGGGGTCGGTCACCTGGGAGTCCTGCACCAGGAACGAGGGTGAGACGAGCACGTTTGGCAGTCCGAAGATACCCATGCGGAGACTCGCATTCAGGTCCAGCCCGTATTCCGTGCCATCGCCAATATTGCCGTTGGCGGATGCCAGATTGTCATCGGAGGTCGAAACATCGATACGGTCGATCACGTCCTGATGATCGGCGTAATAGGCTTCGGCACTAATGACTCCGACATCATTAGGCAGGCGATACTCCGTTCTGAAGCTGTAGCGCCACTGTGTCTGCTGGCGCAGGCCGGCGTTGCCCGATACGAGATTGCGATCGTTGTCCTGCTCGTCGTTCGAGGCGACGAAGTCGGCAAAGTTGAGTTGGTTGATGATGCGCTCGGCGGTACCGCGCAGCTGCAGCATGGGCGTCAGGTCGTAACGCAGATCCAGTTTCGGCTTAACGAAACTGAAGTCTCTGGTTCTGGTGACATCGCCAGTCTGCGAAATTTCCGATGTCTCGTAGACTATGGTCGACTCGAGAGACATCTTCGGACTGATCGTCCAGTTATGAATTAGAAACGGTTCGTAGCGCAACTCTTCGACTCGCGAATTTGCGTTGGAGACGTTCTGTGGCACAAGGCCGCCTACTGCAGCAGAAGGTGTCCCGGTAGAGCTCGCCAAGCCTAGTGCCAGGCTTGAATCGAGAATTGTCTGCGCGCCTTCAACACCGAATTCGATGCTCTGCTCCGAGAATACATCCATCGTGTAGGACCCGCGTACGATTCGCTCCTCAATGACTCTGTTGTTGTTCAGAAACAAGTTATTCTCGAACACGTCAGCATCGCTCAGCTTGAATCGTTCCCGCGTAGAATCCTGATTGGTCTGATTGGCAATGCCGAGTAATTTGAAACGAGAGCCACTTGCCAGCGTTAGCTCGTAGTCGCCGCCCACTTCCCAGTTGTCACGGTCAGAGGGATTATCCTCCTTCTCGGTGGTTAGGGTATTTGGGGTGGTGCGCAGGTTGTTGGTGACTCGACTTATTTCAGTTGGGGAATCTCTCACGGCAAATAGGGCATTCACGCGCGCACTGCTATTGGGCGAGAAATTGTAGCCAAGATTCATGCTTACTTCGTTATTCTTGCTGTCGTTAATGCTGTGCTCAACGATCACGTCGTTGCGCTGGAAATCGGCCAGAATACTGCGCTCGTGGGTAACCGAGTGGTTGTAGCGCGGATTGCTGCGCAGGGTAAACAGGTAGTTAAAATCGCCCCGTTGTCCGTTTACCGCAATAGAGCCTGAGGGTATGAATTCGCCGTCCTGGGCCATCGCGGCGGTGGCATCCCAG
>CAYGRR010000124.1:0-1548 GCA_964352295.1 uncultured Pseudohongiella sp.
AACAGATGCGCTCCTGCCAGAGCCATAGCGGATACTATAATGGTTATGGCAGCAACTAGCAAAACAACAAAACCCATTTTTTTGTTACTAATATCTTTAGCAGCCAGGGCATGCTGTCTTAGTTCATCGAAATGTTTTTTTATATGGTTGCTTAGATCCTCTTCTCCGAGGGCCCAACCATCTTCTTCATCGTAACGAATAGGAAGCTGCTTATTTTTCAAATTCTTGGAAGCCATGTAAATCCTCTGTTGGTTTTGGTTCAAAATTTTCTGGGTTACAGTACCCAGATTGATGAATGCTTAATTGCCTTGCAAGACCAGTATGTTTTTGATGCACGTAAGTATGTAATGCACAGGTCCCCCACTCATAGCCCTTGAATTGGCCATGTTTGCATCTCCCGCAAGAGGGTAGGATCTGATAACCCAGTTCTTTGAGTTTTTTTAGTTTGGAATCATCCACGCTGGTCTAAACCCCAGTTTCTGCAATTCCTCAGCAACCTCCCAATGTTCTAACTTTTTAGTGGGATATAGATGCTGATCTTCTTCTCTCCAGCCAGCAGGAAGAGGAGGCCCTCCTGCAATAAACACATTGCCTTCAAACTCTAAATCATCAACAGGTAAAATGAAAGCTCCGAAAAATTCTCCTGAGCGCCCATCATACATGACATCAAAGCAGTAATCACTGTAAATTTCTTTAGTCATCGGTTGCCAAAGACTTTTCAACTAGTTCAACAATTCTAACTTCAACTTCATGCAGGTTGTCCTCTGTCAGCCTAATAACATTGGGGTGCTCAAAACCCTCATTCCAAGGACAGGCAGGCATAATAACCAAACCCCGGGGTCGGAATTCCAACCAGCCCTCAACATAGGGAATGTAATCATCCATCAATATCTTGCCATAGACATTGCTCTTATTTTCAGTAATAGTGACAGCTGCATCGGGTACATACTTTCGACACCAATCTACCTTTTCTGTCCAAGAAGCTGAGTTAGACCAAGGTCCCTTCGTAAGAATATTTAAGTTAAAACCATACTTGCGAAGTATATCTAACACCTTAAAACCCAAAGGTATTGGCTCTAGATCCCGCCACCAGCCAGGTTTAGCGCGAATGGCACGAATTCTATTTTTAATGTGGGGGGGCTCTTCCCCAAAATTTGGATGAATAATTTCTTCATCAGGACCGCGAAGTAACTCTAGACCTTCTAGGATAGCTTTATTATAGTTAGCCAACGTCCCATCTAGATCAATTTGAGCGACAAGGTTATTTCGGGTTGTTTGTTTCAATTACATTTCCTCCAATGGTGCGATACCAATCATGCGAAGTGCTTCTCCCAAAACTACAGTAACACAATGAAGCAGTGCTTCACGAGCTACTTGAAGTTGCTTATCTTCTTGGATGACGCGAACATTATGAATAAATTTATTAGTTAACCGAGCAAGCTTGAGCGAATACTGACAAAGAATAGCAGGATCGAAAGCCTCTGTTGCTGACACTACTATTTCTTCAAACTGAGAAAGAGCTAGCAAAAGACGTTTCTCTTCATCTTC
>CAYGRR010000125.1:0-1529 GCA_964352295.1 uncultured Pseudohongiella sp.
GTGCTGGCCTACGTTGTTGAAAAGGGCTCCGCCTGCTTTTGCAGTTTCTCGTACCAGGTCTTCCAGGCTGTCCGCTGTTATATTCGCAGCAGCCAGTAATTCATTGCCTTTTACTACATAAGCGTTGTGATGTTTGCCATGGTGAAAGTCCAATGTGTTAGCGGACATATGTGGCTCTAACGCTTCTTTTGCAAAAGGAAGCTCAGGTAACTCTAAAATCATAATTTCCTCTTTCGTTAACGGATTAAAAATGTAAACAAACACTCAGCACAATACCCGGCGAAGCCAAGTATAAGAGAGTACCTGTCAGTGCTAGGGGGTGCCTATTCTAACAGAAAACAGCGGGAGGATGGCGAAGTAGGGCAGAGGAAAGAAGAGGAGTAGAAGCTGCGCGTGCCGACACCAACTCGGCATTCGGCACGCGCGCTATGCATCTGACTCTAGAGGAGTTGCATGATAAGAAGTAGTACCGCAGCGAGAGCGACGCCGCAATGAATAACGCCAACTACGCTTGTCATCGGCCCCTGCTTACCTTTGATAGCATTAAACTCCAAGCCTAGGATGATAACTAGACAGAGGATTTGCGCCAAGCTGCTGACTCCATCGTCCATCGACATCGGTAGTCGTCCCGCTCCTCCCAGATGAGCCGATGCGCCCATGAAGAACAGCATCGGGAGTGAGAACAGCGTGTTCGTGCGCGATGCCAGGCCAGCCCTCGCAAGTGCTCCGGCTGCGGCAGGATCTGCTTCGCCGCCACCGATTACAGCATCGGTTGAGGCAATAACGATTTTTTGGGCGGGCCAAATGATTAGCCAGACGTTGAGGAACATAAGCGTGCCCAAGATCATGCCGACCATAATGTAGAAGTTGGTTGCG
Organism: uncultured Pseudohongiella sp.; assembly: GCA_964352295.1. Classification (GTDB taxonomy): domain Bacteria; phylum Pseudomonadota; class Gammaproteobacteria; order Pseudomonadales; family Pseudohongiellaceae; genus UBA9145. The sequence goes on from CAYGRR010000125.1 coordinate 877, forward strand.
GCACCCAGAAAGCCGGCTAGCGCCAGACCCGACAGAAACGTAAAGAGGGCGCCGTAACGGAACCACCAGAGAGCCCTGGGGACGAGTTTCGATATGGCCGAGGACTTGGTTGCGGCGTCCGTCTCCTTAAAGAACTCTGTTTGCACAAAATTGAAGTAGTACAGTATGCCGATCCAGGTAACGCCAGCAAAAAAGTGAATCCATCGAAATAGGTAGGACAGTAAATTTTCTAATTCCATAGGGGGCTCCAAAAGCTGATTGATCTAATTATTCTTATGGCCAAAGTCATGCACCGCACACCTTCGCAAGGCTGTTTCGCAGTCTACCACCGGCCAGAATACTTAGCTATCGGGTGATCGTGGGGATGGAATGCGCAGGGGATTTCTAGGATAATGCGCGCTTATGAAAGATAACCACGAACTAGGCAGCATCCCACCCATAGTCCCCGATCGGGACGATGTGGCTACGCACCGCAGCAATAAACGGGCTCAGGGGCAAGATATAGTCCGGCCCGGGCACTATACCGAGAAGGTGAAAGTGAGCACATGGCCGGTCCGCATCATGCTGACACTCATCGTCTTCGCGATGGGAGGCGCGTCTTATGGCGCCTATCTGATGTATGGCGAGTACCTGAATGATAGACAACAGGCTGA
>CAYGRR010000126.1:0-1378 GCA_964352295.1 uncultured Pseudohongiella sp.
TCATTATTCTGTGGTTTGATCTGTTCATCCTCCAGACCATAACAAAGGGCTGTTTTTTTTAACCCAAAAATTCTACCTGCCTTGGCTTCATAGTTGGCATATAACACACCATTTCTTCTATATGCCTGCTGAATGCCCTCCTCTTTTCCCATATTGAGGTGTAGCACCTTAAATAGCTCGCCAGTCGGATACCATTTCTTTTGCTCCCCATGTGCGCTCCCGTTTTGAAAAGTGTAGTGGGCAATGAGTACATGTGACGAGTCTGTGGTCCATACTTTCTTGTCTCCATGCAATTTCCCCTCATGGTAGCTTGAAACATTTTTATAATGCCCATCGGCGTACCATTGGATCGCTTCGTTTTGTTTTTTCCCATTTACAATCCCAATCTTCTCTTTCAAACTACCGTCGGGATAGTAACTCTCCGCATAACCAGAAAAAGGTAGTTCATTGAGCAGCCACATAGAAACTTTATGATCGTATGTCAACTTGGATTTTGTGACCATCATTTCGGGCACTACATAAGCAACGGTACTTACATTGCTTTTTGTAGGACTTTTTGGCCTTTCAGCGCAATTTATCAGTAGAAAAATTCCGAGTAAAAGCGTCCAAAGGGGAGTTGTTTTCATAAAAAAGATTTAAGCATGCTTGATCGGCCTGAAAAGTAATCAGCTCACATTCACAGAATGCGAGCTGGTCACCTTGAGATAGTTTTTGCATTGTTACATGATGCTGCTTGGAGTGCCTTGCAAATCGCCACCAAACAATATTATGTAGGAGTTGATATAGTATTCGTTGATGATATGATAATGGTAAAATTCTACTCCATCGCTGTGTTGAGTTGAAGAGGTGTGTCCTCCGGACGCATCTAAATCTGCAGGATATGAACCATCCATTTCCCTTCTCCCATAGAGCAGAAATCCGTCTGCCATGATCCCAACCAAGGCTTCATCATCAAAGGATAAAGTAGTGTTTTCTGGCACATCGGCAGCCTCTAAGTGATAGTGATAACCTCCGGGTCCATTATGGGCACCAGCATAATCGAGCCCGGTGGCTGTTGGTTCATCAAAAGGTCTGTTAGGTCCTTCTTCGTCATTAAATATGGGCGGGCCTGCCACTGAAATTCCAATAGGCCCCAGACCCGTAGCAGAGCTTGAGGATGCTATTTCTGGGTAAAGAGAAACTGTTACCGTATAACTTCCCTCAGCAATACGTCCCGGAGTAGTGTGGTCTCCAAAGGTCTGCTCTATGTATAAGGGATTTGTGTCTTCCCAATATGGAGAGGTATGATTTGGCAAACCATTAGATTCGATAGTGACTTCATCACCATCGAATGAAATTGTCACCGCATCGGAGTTAAATTCGTCAAAAGCAGCTAATG
>CAYGRR010000127.1:0-1377 GCA_964352295.1 uncultured Pseudohongiella sp.
AGTCGGTCATATATTGTGTTTATTTGTAGCTGGGGTGATATGCGACTATGATAAACGATCTACGATCAAAGTTCAACGCTCAAGGCTTTGAATAATAATGTGTAATAATTAATCTAGGTCATCTATAAGAAAAGCTATTTTGAACAGGGACGCTGGTGTTATATCGACATCACCGAATTCTTCAATAGATAATTTTTCTAGCCTAAACTTATTTTCGATAAGTGATAATTCTTGATAAGCTTTGTCGAAAGCCTCTCGGTCATGGAAGACAATTTTTTTAATATTTGGATCAGCGGTTTCCTCCAAGAGGGGGGAACCATCTTCACCTTTAATACTATGCTCCTGCTGCAAGCGTCCCAGCACCTCATTATAAGAGTCTAAGGCTGGTTGTAGCGCTTTTGTTATCTTAGCTATTTTAAAAGCTGTTTTGATAGGCAAGGAAAGATCAACTAATTGATTTAGAACCGGGACTGCGTCAACTAAGGTTGTGTTGGTTACATTCATAGCTGTATATTACTGCTTTTTTAGTTTGATTCTATATTCGGACGACAAAGATCGAAGCCTCCAAAAATAATATACCGTTTTTTTAAGCAAATCCGACAATAAGCATTAGCACCTTGAATAGCGCCTATCCAGTCTTCATTAATATCTTTAGCAACTCTATAGATAAAAGACAGGCCCTTGCCATGAGCATAATAATCTGGCTCAAGTTTTACTCTACAGAATTTACAGCTTAGCCCATTCATTATTGGCTTAATATTCCGGTTTCAAGGAATTTTAATATTCGCTCTACTTCATCAGCAGATAAACTTTCTATCTCGACTTGAATAGGAAGGCCATCTTCATCTCTGGCTGCTTCATTCCAGGGCCAAGGTAGTTGATTATATTCTGGATCTTTATCTGCCATCTTCGCAAAAACTACAGTTCCATAAATAGTTTGAATGGTAGGCCGTGTTAATTGTTTAATATCGCCAAAAATAGCACCTTTTTTAACTAATTCTTTAATTCGAGGATTGTTAATATCTATTGCAGGCGGTGAAATAATTTGAAAATTTGCCTTTTTGTTTTCGGGATATTCTGCAACAAACATAAAGATGTTATCAAATAGCCGTTGATGTTCTACACAGCCATGATTTTGCGCAAGTTCTGTGTCTCTATAAAAGTCAATATCTTCCTCAGGGGACCCTTCATTGCAAGCTAATTGGATATTTTCAAATCTATTGTATATAGTTATAATTCTGGCTGCAATTCCAGGGTCTTTGACAATCATTTGTACCTTGGTATGCGGAAAACTAATTGTTTCTTCTCTATAGAGAATATCTTCTTTGTCATACCACTGGGGGTGGTAGATATTTTTGCAATCCATTTGCTGTATTG
>CAYGRR010000128.1:0-1217 GCA_964352295.1 uncultured Pseudohongiella sp.
GGCTCTAGAAGAGGAAGAACAAGATTCCTCCAAACAAGAGAACGCCGGTGCTAAGAGTCAGACCATAGAGAATTGTGGTTGCCAAATATTTCAGCAGGGTTATGCCATAACCCTGCTGAAAATAATTTTTGAGACTTAGATACAGATAGACCCACATCCAGATATAAAGCGCATTTCCCAAATAGCCGAATAGAGAGCTCACTATCGGTGTCTGACTTTCCTCCACAAAACCAATCAGCGCGCCGACAAAGATCACGAAGATCAAGAAGGCGTGATTGTGCAACGTCAACACTAAGTGCTCTACATAGAAGTGTCCCAAGCGTATGTAGACCAGCTTCTGTATGAGTGCGAGTAGCGGAATCATCAGCAGTATAAAAACAGTTATGTAATCCAAATAGCCCCGCGAGAATTCAGTAGGGTCTTCGATTAGCAGGTCTAGATTTGTCTCAGCCTGCGCGCTCATGGCCCTGCGTAAATTGGCATTCGTCTGTTCATCGAAGAACGGAATGTTGATGACTTCCACCAAGGCCAGCAGGTCAGACAGGCCGTCATCCGGATCATCGTCAACATCTACATCATTTTCTTCGGACACGCCGACCTGCGAGTCTGGCGACGTAGAGACTAATTCGCTTGGCACCTCGCCATTTCCGCTAAGCATGCCCTCCATCGATCTAATAGATGTGTAGAAGCTGACCATTAGGAAGAACGATACGCTGATTACCAGAAACAGGCGCAGTGGCGGTGTATAACGGGTGCGCCTGCCATTGAAGTATTCTCGACACAGGTAGGCAGGCTTTGTCAGCAGAAAGAACAGTGTTGTGAAGGCCCGACCGTCCAGCTCAAACAGCGACTTAATCGCCTCGCTACTGAGTCTGAAGAAGGGCCGGCGAAATTCCTTCGCCTCCTGGCCACAATTGCCGCAGTAAGGACCAGTCAGCGCTGAGGCGCAGTTCAGGCAGTGGTCGACAGCTTCATTGAGTTCTCGCGGGTTTTCCATGACTAAGATTCATAGTTAATGGCACAGAGATATTCTCAGGCTATCGGTTGAGGGCTAAGGAACTAAATGGGGATTGCTACATGAGAGGCTCGAATCCGGTCTCCAAAAACATTCCTGCCCCCGGATAGAGTAGATCTGGGGGCAGGAAGTCTCAAGGAGCACCTAGGCACGGAGTGAGGCGTGGCGACCGTGCCGTGGTGATTGCAAAACAGGAAGAATT
>CAYGRR010000129.1:0-1106 GCA_964352295.1 uncultured Pseudohongiella sp.
GTATCGGCGCTGACGCGGTTGAAGCGAATGCCTGCATCGAGGCCCAGTTTGTCGCTTAGCGAAAGGCTACGCTCGGCGAATACACCCAGCACATCGCGTGTCGAGCCATTGAAGTTGTCTATATAGAAAGGCGCCGCGTTGGGATTAGAGATATTCGCATCGTGCTCGGTGAAGTGTCCGTCTATGCCGTACTGCCAGGAGCCGTTTGAAACAAATTGCTCTAGCTTCACTGAGAACCCCACGTTGTCGCTTACGGCATAGGTCTGTCGAAAGCGCATCGGGTCCGCCGTCATCGTAGCCGCATTCTGCGGCGGTCTGCGCAGATGAAAATTGGACATCCAGTGTGCGTTGTCGCTGCCAAACAGTTCAGCGGTTAGGCTGTAATCTCCATCCGTCCAGTTGTAACGTGAACGGAACAGGTCGCTGTCTATCGACCGAATATCCATCGGCAGGGAGGGAGTGCCCGCATCGCCGGTGTTGTTGCGGGCGATATCCACGCTGAATTCGTGATCGCCGCGCGTGTAAGCGTACCCCAGGTCGAACCGCTCTCGCTCGTATTCGCTCGGTAGTATCTCTCCACCTGGGAATTCCAGGTCATCGGCGCTCTCGTTCATTACGAAGCCGCGGAAGATGTGATTGCGATTCGCCAGCGAGAGGAAGCCACTCGCCACATTGCCGCCGTTCACCGATTGTGTGCCGAAGTAGGTGCGGCCATTGAATGAGAAGTCGCTAGAGTCGCCGAATTCCCCGCCGTAGGTTTGTGCCTTCACGAAACCGCCGATGGTTTCCTGGCCCGCGCTTACCGGAGTTATACCTCTGTTGATTGTTAGGGACTGCAGCAGTGCCACCGGAGCGTAGGATAAGGGAGCGTCCATCGAGTTGGGTCCGGCGCCGCTTATCTGCGCTCCGTCCACACTAACCTGGATTCGATCGCCGAACATGCCGCGATACTGGGCGATGCCGGTTAGCTCGCCGTTCTTGTTGATATTCGCGCCGGGCATCATGCGCAGCATCTGCGCCGTGTCTGCCGGTGCGATCAGCGTGTCGTCAGTGACAATAGTGTGAGTGTCTCGCACGCCTATTACCAAGATCTCCTGAATATTCTG
>CAYGRR010000130.1:0-1097 GCA_964352295.1 uncultured Pseudohongiella sp.
TTTTCCGCGCCGCTGCTTCACGAAGAGCTTCACGACCTTCTTGGGTTACATCCTCAGGGCCTGACCAGAAAATATTAAAAAACCCAAAAGGTTCCCCTAGAGCATTCCCGGCAAAAATGGTTTCAAGTTTACTACCAAATACTGCATATGTATCTGCACCATTTGCATATAAGTCGAAACGATTAAATGTTCCTAGATAGAGCCAATTTTCTGATGGAACTTTATAAGTTTTGGGTAGCGTAGAAAGCCAAGATTTGAAAAAGGGAACATCAAAATTTTGGCAACGTGGGCTAGTGCACCGCATGACATTTAATAGCAATTCAGCTTGGCAGCCACATCTCAAACAGCTCTTTAGAATCATTGCCAAACCCTGCTTTTGTAAGTATATTAACAAAAAAAAGGGAAGAGTCTATAGCGACGGCTATCGGAAAATAAGTTTGATAAGAAGAGTAACTACAGTTAAAACGCCCAAACCACCAATACCAAAAATCACCAATTTCTTAATATTTTCTTCTTCCTCTATCTTTGCTATACGGCGTTGTTCATCCTGCAAAATACGTTGTTGTTCCATCTCAATTCGAAGCCTTTCTCTATCAGCTTCGAGAGTAGCCGTCTGAGCAGCCTTTTTCTCTTCTATACCCACGGTTTGCGCAGCCTCTTTTTCTTGTGAATCCAGTGCACGTAGCTCAGCATTTAATTTTTCCATGAGAGATATGTAGACTGGATCTTCGTCACATTCCATCTCCCCTGGATCGCAATCAGCACCCTCACAAGCGGTCATTTTTTGGCCTTCGGGACAAGCAGGGTCTTGTATATAGTCAGCAGTGCTGCCCGGTACTGCAGCAGTAGGTGTAGGCGGTGGTGCCGGTGCAGGAGCGACGATTCCTTTACCAAATCCACTTAAACTATTGCCACTAAAGTGATAGGCCATTTAGCCATTATAGCAAATAACGCCAGCAATATTCACCCACCCAAAAACATAAGGAACTAGTCATTTCGTCCCTAAATACATTTTAGCGAAGTTCATGGCCCAAAATAAGGAGTTATCGCAAACAGGCAATTTTTACGTAAGACTGACTTTGGACTTTCCAAAAAGA
>CAYGRR010000131.1:0-1089 GCA_964352295.1 uncultured Pseudohongiella sp.
TTGGCGATACAGAAGACCGCTTACTCCGGCTCCTGAATCCGACGCAGGGCGATGATAGCGCAGCGATCCTCATCGGTGATGACATATCCGCCTGCAGCGCCATCACAGATTCGATTGCCGAGCCCCCCTTCAAATGCCAGAGATTGCTCGAAGCGAAGATTGAGACACGGGCCCAACAGGTCAGCTTCATACCAAGTGGTGGGATCGGTTTGAATGCGCAGAGTATCGTTATCCACGGCTTCAAAGCTATCCACCGAATCTATGTAGAAGCAGGTGTTCGAGGCCGTCTCGGACTCGGTGGAGCCACAGGCAGACAATGCAAGAAGCACGCCGCCAACGAGACAGACTTTAGGGCTGATGTGTGTGCTGAAACTTTTCATAACTGAAACACCTTTCCTCTTAAGAGTGAGTTTTGATGGGATGTGCGTTTCCACCGAACCTAGCTGATGACGTTTTCAATACTGTCGGCCACCACGCCGGTGGCAATGGCCATGAGCAGCACATCGTCATCGACAATCTCGCGGCTGTGGACATCGCGTGGGGGAAGACCGCGTGCAGTAGGTGACGCGTCGCGATAACAATCAGCGATCGCGTTGCGTTCGCCCTGACTGAACACGGTTACGCTGATCGGCACTTCAACATCCATGTCCACGCGACCGTCTTGGTTGCGATCAATCAAGACGGTTGGGTTACCGTTTCCATTGACCTTATTTTTTTCTTGGCTGGCCACCTTAGCAGGCGGGCCTGCGGAGGATGAGAAAGAGATAATGCCACATAAGGTAACAGCTAGCGCCGCCAGTACAGAGTCGCGCATAAGCACTCTCCGGTTTAGCGCCCATACAATGGGCCGAACAGGCCCGAATTGGACCTTTGGTACTCATGCAAACGCTTGACGGAGCTGGAAGTTCCCTCCCATACCACCAAAGTAACCGGCTAAAGGCGCAAAATGCCAGGAAAAGCCTGGCACAGCGACAGTATTAACTGGGCCGCTGCGTCAGCCTTTCATGGCCTTGAGCATGGTTGACCCTAGGGCGGCCGGGCTTTCAGCAACAAAAATACCCGCCGCTTTCATGGCGTCAATTTTTGAGT
>CAYGRR010000132.1:0-1056 GCA_964352295.1 uncultured Pseudohongiella sp.
ACAAGCCACCGATAGGCTTGCGATAAATTGTCACGGATTCGTACCAACTGCTGCGTTCGCCCTCTGTCGACCAATACCAAAGCCGGGCACGTCCCGCCGGCACCATGACCCAAGTGTTCAGGCCAGCGCCGCCTGCAAGGTGAGCGGTGGTGTTGCTACAGGTCAGAACCAAGTCCGCAGCCGCGAGCAAGGCCAAGGTGTCGTCAAGGTCTCCGTCCAAGTCAACCGTGTCTAGTGTAACTATGGACTTTGCTAAATTTTCTGGTAACCGATGAACATCTATTGACGCGTCACCATATTGGGCATTCACGAAGATAAGACCTGATAATGCGAGCACATTTTTCCATTGGTCCAAGGGAATTGTTTTGTCAGATCCGATTGTCGCATTGGAACTGGCCCAAGAAAGACCAACGAATTGCATTTCTTTTCCGTATTTGGCCTCTAAGCCTTGCCGGATGAGCTGGCTTTTCTCAGAATCTGCAATCAGATAGGGGGCTGGCGGGGGGAAGGATTTAGCCGTTGGCCGGAAAATAGCCCCCAAATCAGCCAATGAGAGATGAAAGTCGAATTGTCTTAACCTGTCTGTGCTCATTTCATCTGCTCTGCCTGACTCGATGGACAGATTTTCTAGATTCGCAAATGACCTTCTGAACAATCTTAAGAGTTTTGGAGAGCATAGCAATATGCAGCTCTCAGCAGACCCGACGAGTTCAGCGATGAGGCCCGCATAAAGGATTTCTTCGCCGAGCCCTTGTTCTCCCCAAACTAAGACCTTCCTACCCTTGACGCTTTCACCGTTCCAACGCGGAATGCAAAGGTTTACACTTCTGTAATACGGGGCGTCTGAGTCCGCCCGCAAGCGATAGTCTTTCCAGCCCTCCTCAAAGTCGCCAAGGCTTAACAGCGCCAGTGACCGGTTTACCCTCGCGTTTACGTTTTCTGAATCAAAATTCAGGGCCTTATCATAAGCTTTGACGGCTTGCGATTGGCGATCAAGCGCGGCTAAATAATTGCCATAGTTCGTATGCGCCGCAGACCAATTTGGCCGCAATTTGA
>CAYGRR010000133.1:0-1055 GCA_964352295.1 uncultured Pseudohongiella sp.
TTAAAGCATTCCGAAGAACCATAAAGTATGACAAGCTAGCTATCCTGTTGTTGAGGCATCTATGAGCAGTAACAAAGATCTATTTGGAGGGGCACTATTTGTCGTGGCGGTTGGGCTGCTGGACAATTTCGTGGTAGTTGAAACCTCTTTGGACACGGAAGATATGATTTGGCTAGCACCAAGCACATTCGTAATGGGCTCGAATCAAGGTCTTCCTGACGAAAGCCCCGCTCACGAGCTTAGTCTGTCTGGGTTTTGGATGGACAAATTTGAAGTCACCAACCGTCAGTTTCAAGAGTTCACTGAAGCAACTGGCTATATCACTTCTGCCGAAAAGGTGGGCGATTCGTTAGTATTTGATTCCCCAGCAGAAAATCATGCGATGCGCATGGGACCGCTAGACTGGTGGTCATTAGTTGAAAATGCCACTTGGCAATCCCATTCCGAAGAAGGCTCCTCAGCAGCTAACAAGCTCGATCACCCTGTGGTGCATGTCAGTTATGATGATGCGAATGCCTATTGCCACTGGCGCGATAAAGAGCTTCCCACCGAAGCGCAGTTCGAATATGCGGCGCGAGGAGGAAACAGCGGCAACATTTATAGCTGGGGCAACCAGCCACTGCATGAATCTGGCAAAGTAGCCAATGTCTGGCAGGGTGAGTTTCCTACGACAAATCAGGGCAACGATGGTTATTTGAATACAGCACCAGTTGGCAGCTTTCCCGCTAATGATTTTGGCTTCTACGATTTATCAGGCAATGTATGGGAATGGGTTCAAGACTGGTACCACCCACAGTTTTATGCAATGAGCCCAACGCGTAATCCAAAAGGTGTCTCCGAGACAGACAGTTTAGATCCAAACGAACCCGCTGTTCCAAAACGCTCGGTCCGGGGCGGGTCGTTTCTATGTGCTGATAATTACTGTAGCGGCTTTCGGGTGAGCGCAAGAATGCCAGCAGAGCCGAGCAGTTCAACAAACCATACTGGTTTTCGATGTGTGGTAAATCAATCCGCGTTGTCGCAATTTATCGGCAAGGGGTTTTAAGATAAGCAAG
>CAYGRR010000134.1:0-1045 GCA_964352295.1 uncultured Pseudohongiella sp.
GGCTAGTACCCAGGCCTTGGGATTAACCCACTGAAACGCGGCGGCCTGGATAAACGTGAAGGGCTTGCCCTCGCTACCCTTCGATTCCGACACCTTCGCGGTCGCGATCTTGTAGGCCAGGTAGCTGAGATAGGCGGCACCGGCAATCTTCAGGACTAGATGCATGACTGGATACACCTCGAATAGCTGTGCGATGCCGAGACCCACGGCGAGTACCATGGTGGGAAACCCAAGAACGATGCCTAGGTAGTGGGGCATGCTGCGTCTGATGCCGTAGTTAACTCCGGATGCCATCATCATGGCGTTATTGGGGCCGGGAGTCACACAAGCGGTGATTGAGAAGGCGATGATTGCTAGATATTCCATAGTGACGATTCGTATTCAGCGATTAGTGTTGGCACATTCGGCGTCAGCGGTTAGTAATTTAACAACAGGCCGCGGAGTCAGAAGAAACTGGGTCTCTCCGACAATGTGAAGTTGCGTGCGTTAGAAGTTTCTTGTTGGCCCTGGCAGGTAGGCCTTTCTTAGAGTGGGCGAAAGTATCTCTCCCGCTCGAATTCATGTCAAGCGAGGCGGCGCCTCAACTCTATAGAAGGGGGTGGTATTGAGGGAGCGGTGACGCTAGTATGCCGCCATGATTTTGAGCGCGCTCACTCCCATTTTTGCCATCATCCTGTTGGGGTTCCTGCTGAGTCGCACGCCTGTTTCTAGTCAGGCTGTCTGGTCGGAGCTTGAGCGCCTTACCTATTATGTGTTCTTTCCTGCTCTTCTCGTGCTGCGCCTGGCGGCCTCTAACTTCGACTGGGTAGACATAGCCGACATCACCAAGGTGATCGGCTTTGCGCTGTTCGTAATCACCGTCCTGGTAGTGTCGCTACGCCGGCTCATCAGCAGCGACTCGGCCTCGGTCAGTTCCGTCTATCAAGGCAGCATCCGCTTCAACACCTATATCGGCCTGGCCTGCATCGATGTGCTCTATGGTGATAGGGGTCTTGTCACGGCGGCGCTCTGTTTGGCGGTTTATATCCCCTTGGTGAATGTATTG